>NZ_JBFBLU010000006.1:0-266842 GCF_040686795.1 Specibacter sp. NPDC078709 | reverse complement strand
GTCATGCCTTGTGCCCAACGAATATCCCGCCGCTAAGGAAAACTCTTGAGAAACAAACAATGGAGATTGCGCACCGCAGTCGGACTGGGCCATATCCGCCGACTCGCGTTCCGAAGCTAGGAGGGGCTGGGTCGCGTTCCGAACCACGACGTACCAGCGGCTATAGCAGGGCGTGGCAGCGGCGCAGTCGCTCCAACCACCAATCGCGGCGCTCGGCGGGAGCGGCAAAGCGTTCCAGCAGTTCGGGATTGGCCACTACCTCGCGCGGACGCATACCCCCGTCCACGGCCACCAGGCTTGGCACGGCAATATCGCCCGCCATGAGCGATACCGTGCCCAAACCGCAAGCGTAAGGAAGTTCTGGCAGCGCTGCGGCGAGCGCCAATCCGGTGCTGATGCCCACTGAGGAATCCAGGGCCGAGCTCACCACGGCGGGCAGCCCCGCTTCGGCCACAATGTCTAACGCCCGGCGCACGCCGCCCAAGGGTGCCGCCTTGATGATCAACAGATCGGCTGCCCCGGCTCGGGCCACGGCGAGCGGGTCGGTGGCTTTGCGGACGCTTTCGTCCGCGGCGATCAGTACCGAGCCGTTTAGCGCATGTCGCACGGCGGCCATCTCGGCAATGGTGGCCACCGGCTGTTCGGCGTATTCGAGCCCGAACACGGAGAGTGCGCGCAACGCTTGCACGGCCTGCTCCACATCCCACCCACCATTGGCGTCGATACGGATCTTGGCATCTGGCAGCGCATGCCTAACGGCGCTCACCCGGGCAACGTCCTCACCGAGCGACTGTCCGGCCTCGGCTACCTTGATCTTCACCGTATGAACCGCGTCAAAAGCGCCCAGCACGGAGGGCACCTGGTCAGCGGATACGGCAGGAACGGTGGCATTGACCGGCACCCAGTCACGCACCGCCTCGGGGTGCCCAACCCAGCCAGCCTCCAAAGCCGAGGCCAACCACCTGGCCGACTCGACGTCGTCGTACTCCACAAAGGGGGAAAACTCAGCCCACCCGGCAGGGCCACAAAAGACCATCACTTCGCGCAGCGAAACGCCCCGGAATTTCACGTTCATGGGCAGGGCGACGACATGGGCGGTGGCAAGAATTTCGTCAAATGGCGGCACGGAGTACATGTTTTCACTGTACCGCGGTGGTCAGCGAGCTCCCATGAATCTGTGGGAACCTAGAGTCAATGAAAACCCACACTGCCCAGCACCGCACCGGTGGTGCCGCCCCCGGCCCTGTCCCCGCGTGGCCTTTTGTGTTTGCGGCGATCATTAGCTTGACCGGCTTCATCCTGAGCTACCGCTTCTTCGTGAACACCACCACGGGCCAACTTATTGATGAGTCCGCCTTGGTGGAGGCCGCCGTGGCGCAGGCTCGAATCGGCACCCAGGCAGCCCAAGTGTTGGACTATTTGCCTGTCACTTCCGTGGTGGTGGCCGCCGTGGTGGTCCTTTTTGTCACGCTTGCGAGGCGCCGCTGGAAGGCTGCGGGGATCGCCTTGGCCGCGATGGTTGCGGCTAATTTATCCACGCAACTGATCAAGGCTGGCCTGCCCGACCGCCCGGATCTGGGTGTCCCCACCCTGGCTCTGAATTCTCTGCCGTCGGGTCACAGCACGATAGCTGCCAGCGCCGCCGCCGCCGTGTTCCTGGTGGTCTCCCCGAGGTGGCGGCCAGCAGCGGCTTTTGTGGGTGGCAGCTACGCCATTTTGGCTGGCATCTCCACCCTGATCAACCAGTGGCACCGCCCCGCCGACGTTCTGGCCGCGTTCTTCATTGTGGCGTTCTGGACGTCGTTGGCGGCGTTGGCTATTCTGCGGACCGGGCCCCGGTGGAATGTGTGGCTGGGCTCGGATATGCACTGGGCGTCGGGCCGCGGTTGGGTTCTGACGACCGCCGTTTTGGCACTTGTTTCCGGACTCGCTGTGGCCTTGCTGCTGTGGCAATTATCAGCGCCCGAGGCCACTAGCACCACCAAATTCTTCCTTGCCGGGGTGGGCCAGATTGTGGTGGGCGGCTATGGTTTGACCGTTGCCGGAACGCTCTTGCTGACCTTGCCCGTACGACGCCGGAGCTAATGTTCTGCGCGCTGCTCGTCTTGGCGCTGGGGTTCTTAGGTCTGGGGTTCTTAGCGCTGAATCGGCTTGTTGCGGGGAACGAAATATCCTAGGACGGCAGCGGCGGCGAGTCCAAGTACGCCTGTTGCGGCGATCCCGAACGACAACGTGAGGGCCGCCGTCAGCCCAGCTAGAATTGCCGGCCCACTAGACCCGCCAAGATCGGACATGAAGCGCCACAAGCCAAGGAATTGGGCCCGTCCCTGCCGCGGTGCGTAATCGGCGCCGAGGGTCATGATGAGTCCCGATCCGATGCCGTTGCCAAATCCAATCAACAACGCCACCATCAAAAGTGCTACAGCTCCGGTGGTCAGTGGCATCAACAAGAGAGCAACACCCATAAGCGTCATGGAAGGGATAGCGACCCAGATGCGTCCCTTCTTATCCATGACCTTGCCGGCCGGATAAAAAACCAACATGTCGATGGCACCGGACAGCCCGTAGATGAGAGAGGTCGCGGCAGGGCTCAGCCCTAGGTTGTCGGCCCACAACGGCACCACCACTTGCCGGGCTGAACGCACCGCACTGACTAACAGGATCCCTACCCCCACAGTCAACAACAGCCGCCGATGCGCTGCCACCAAGGAGCCCAGCGTCGGGGCTGGTCCTGCGATCTTTTCGTATCGATCACTGACCAGATCCGGCAGCCACCAAGCCAGTGTCCCGGCTGCCGCGACGGCGACAACGGCCACCCAGTATGCTCCGGCCAACCCCACCAGGTGAATCGCCAGGGCGCCAATGAACGGCCCAGCAAAGAGCCCGATCCGCCCCACCCCGCCCAGCGTGGACATGGCCCGGGCACGCATCAACGGGGGCACGGCCTCTGTGAGGTAACTTTGTCTGGCCAAGTTGAAGACGGCCGAGGCTGCCCCGATCAGCAAAACGCCCACAGCAAAGAGCCACAAACTGGTTGCGGAAACACACAGCAGCAGCGCAACTATGCTGAGCAATGCCGCCCCGACCATGCCTCTCCGCTCGCCAAATCTGGCGGTGAGCAGGGACGCCGGAATGTTACTGGCCAGCGAACCAATACCAATCAACGCCACCACCAACGCTGCACCTGCCAGCGAAGACCCCATGTCACGGGCACTGAGCGGAATGATGGGCAGGATGGCGCCCTCGCCAATACCAAAGAGCAGCGACGGCCCGAAGGCCGGAACTGCAATGGACCAAAGGCTGAAATCTCCGGGAGGCACGGAACTTTTCACTGTCACCACTTTAGCCCTGCGCTGCTGGCACCCTGGAACACCGTCTCACTGCGGCGCTAGGCGGCAATGGCTTACATGGCGTAGCCTGGCTGACCGGATCCAACGGGCCGCACCTAACAGGCCACGCCTAAATGGCCGGGCCCAATTCCACGGTGTCGGCCAGCTCTGCGGCGAAGGCTGCAGTCACAGGCTGACCGTGGCCCGGCACCATGACCGGATACTGTTCACCCATGCCGCCAAGCGTCCGCAGCACCCCAGCCCACTGGTTCGGGAATGAACCCTCAAATTGCGGTGCGGCACCTTCTTCCAGCACGTCGCCGGCAAAGAGCACGCCTGGGGCACCCACCATGAGATCCCCGTCGGTATGACCACGCCCCAGACAGAACAACTTCACGCTGATTCCGCCCAGATCAAGCGCAACTGGTTCCTGCTCAAGCACATGCGTGGGCAGCACAATCTCTGTCCCGGGCCCGATCCCGGCAGCCATCTCAGGTTCCGGCCCAGCCACCTCTGCCCGCTGGGACTCCCCCGTCCCAGCCATGCCCCGAGCGGCGGCGGCGTGTGCCCAAAACTGGGTGCCGGCGTCGTGCGTGAAGCCTTCGTCACGGAATATGGCGTTGCCGAAGAAATGGTCCCAATGGGCGTGAGTGTTGGCCACGACGAGGGGCAGCGCAGTCAGCGTGCGCACCGCGGCAAGGATTTCGGTGGCATGGCGCGGTCCGCAGCCGGTGTCGATGAGAAGAGCCCGCTCGGTACCCACCACGAGACCGATGTTCACCAGCGCCCGAGCGGCATCGCTGGCCATCACGTAGCTTCCGCCGCCAAGGTGCCGCCACTTCTCATGCCACGGATTCGCCCGCTGATGTGTCATGCTCCGACCCTAGCCTCTCCCCAGTTAGAGTCCGCCAGATTACGGCCTGCCCGGTCATAGATCGGCCAGCACACCCGCCGGGTTTTCCATGGCATCGGCAACGAATCGCAGGAACCCCGCGGCGACGGCGCCGTCGCAGACGCGGTGGTCAAAAGCCAACGTCAGCTCGGTCATCTTGCGGACCCGCAATTCGCCATCAACCACCCACGGCTTGTCAATGATGCGCCCCAAACCCAGCATCGCGGCCTCGGGATGGTTGATGATGACGGCCGATCCGTCCACGCCGAGCACGCCGTAGTTGTTGATGGTGAAGGTCCCGCCGGACAACTCCGTGGGGCCTGCCCGTCCTGCCCGGGCCTGCGCCGCCAACTCAGCAATCGCGGCATCCAGCTCCCGCGCCGTGCGACCCTGCGAATTCCGCAACACCGGCACCATCAACCCCCGCTGAGTCTGCACCGCAAAACCTAAGTTAATGCCCGCAAAAGTGACGAGCTCATCGACGCCGTCGTGATTTTCCAGCGACATGTTCAATTCCGGAAAATTGGCCAGCCCCGCCGCAACAAATCGGGACACAAAGGCCAATACACCGGGCGCGCTTTCGCCCAGTCCGGCACGTAGTTCCAGCAGGGCCGTCGCGTCCACATCCACCCAGACCGTGGCCTCCGGAATTTCCCGCCGGCTGCGCACCAATGAGGCTGCGGCTGCTTTTTTCATGCCGCTCAGCGGAACCCGTGCTGTCACGCTCAATCCGGTGCGTTGATGGACGACGCCGGACACCTCCGCCGCGATCTCCCTCACCTCACGCGGTGCTCTCACCCCACTTTGCGGCGGGGTCCCACCGGGGGCTGGCGATCCAATCGCAGCCACCACATCCGCGCGAACGATGAGACCATCCTCGCCCGAACCGTGGATGTCCGCGAGCGCGATTCCGTTGTCGTTGGCCAGTTTCCGTACTACCGGAGAAATGACCAGCGGTGCACTCCGGGCGGTGGCGGCCAGGGATGGCCGGCGGCGACCCACACCAAACACATCGGAGGTGCCGTAGCCAATCAGCACGTTGCCCGAACCTTCCGGCTTTGCCTGCTGAGTTTCAGCGGAGGTGGACTCACTGAGGAGCTCAGGTGCAGATGCTTCAGATCCGGCTTCAGGTGCTCCCTCGGGTTCTCCCTGCCCGGGTTCTGCCTCGGGCTCTCCCTCTGATTCCGGCGCGGCAATGGTGATCAACGGTTTGCCCACCTCTAGAACGTCGCCTTGTGCCCCGTGCAAGGTTGTGACCGTTCCTTCAAAGGGTGAGGGCACCTCCACCACTGACTTGGCGGTTTCAACTTCGGCGATGGGCTGGTCAACCTCCACCTTGTCGCCGACTGCCACCAGCCAGGTCACCAGCTCTACTTCAACGAGTCCCTCGCCGAGGTCAGGAAGGAGGAATACTTGCTCAGTTGTCTGCACGCTCATGATTGCTCCCATTGCAGCCGGTCCACGGCATCGAGGATCCGGTCAACGCCGGGAAGGTAGTAGTGTTCCAGTTTCGGTGCCGGGTAGGGGACATCGAAGCCTGTCACTCGCAGCACCGGTGCCGCCAACGAATGGAAACAGCGTTCCTGAATTCCAGCCGCAATTTCTGCTGCCATCGATGCGAAACCCGGAGCTTCCGCAATGACAACGGCGCGACCAGTGGAGCGGACAGCGGCATCTATGGTCGCCTCGTCGTACGGGACCAGGGACCGGACATCAATAACCTGCAGTGACCGGCCCTCCGCGGCGGCAGTTTCCGCCGCAGCGAGCGCAGGCGCCACCGACGGTCCGTAGGCAATGAGCGTGGCATCAGTACCGGCACGGATCACGGCTGCCTGCCCAATGGTTGACGGGCCAGCATCCGCACCGCCCGTCCCGGCGGGCGAGGCATAGCGAGCCCGCAATTCATCCACGTCCACGGTGCCCTTGGAAAAATACAGTTTCTTCGGTTCCATGAACACCACGGGGTCCGGGGAGGCAATGGCATCGCGCAGCAAGATGTACGCATCGGCAATGCTCGACGGCGTCAGGACAGTCAGCCCCGGAGTCTGGACGTAGTAGCCTTCGGAAGAATCGCAGTGGTGCTCCACTCCCCCGATCCCACCTGCGTAGGGGATGCGGATGACCAATGGTAGGCGAATCCGTCCCCTGGTGCGGTTGCCCATCTTGGCCACATGGCTGGCGATCTGCTCAAAGGCTGGGTAGGCGAAGGCATCAAACTGCATCTCCACCACAGGTCTCATGCCATTGATGGCCATGCCGGTGGCCATCCCTACGATCCCTGATTCGGCCAGCGGCGTGTCAAAGCAGCGTTCCTCACCGAAGCGCTTCTGCAGCCCGTCAGTAATACGGAATACCCCTCCTAAGGTGCCCACATCTTCACCGAAAACCAGCACGGAGGCATCCGCTGCCATGGCGTCGGCCATGGCCAGGTTCAGGGCTTTGGCAAAGGTCAGCTCCTGACGCCCTGTAATTTCCGGTGCTGCGAGCGCTGGGGCGGCCGTCACGACCTCGCCGCCGATCCATATCCACCAGCAGAGGTAGTGGCAGAAGCAACCGTCGCGGCCGCCAATTCCGCTGCAAGTTGACGGCTCTGCTTGCGCAGTTGCGGCGTTGGCTCGCTATAGACAAAGCGGAAGATGTCCAGCGGATCGGGTGAGCTGGGCGCATTGAGCCCATCCCGCAGCGCTTTCGCCACACCATCCGCAGCCACAGTGAAAGCCTCCGCTTGCTCCGAACTCAACTCTCCGGCATCGGAGAGGTACTTGTGCAGGCGCTTCAAGGGATCCTTAGGCACCCACTGCGCCACCTCCTCGGCGGTGCGGTAGCGGGTGGAATCATCGGCATTGGTGTGGGCTTCCATCCGGTAGGTGTGCGCCTCGATGAGAGCCGGCCCGCCACCTTTTCGCGCCCTATCCACCGCGGCACCCAGCACGGTCAGCAGGGCAGCCAGGTCATTGCCGTCCACGCGCTCGCCGGGCATACCGTAGCCAATCGCCTTGTGGGCCAGCGACGGGGCAACGTTTTGATGGATGAGCGGGACCGAAATGGCGTACTGGTTGTTCTGGATGAGGAACACGGCAGGGACGTGGAAGACGGCGGCGAAGTTCAGGGCCTCGTGGAAGTCGCCCTCGCTGGTGGCGCCATCGCCGCACATGGCCAGCACCACGGTGTCCTCGCCGCGCAACTTAGCCGCATGCGCCACGCCCACGGCATGCAGCAATTGCGTGGCCAGAGGTGTGGTGGGCAGCGCCGTGTTGTATTCGTAGGGGTCAAAGCCGCTGTGCCAGTCGCCTCGCAGTGATTCGAAGGCTTCGTTGGCGCTCACGCCACGCCCCATGATGGCGACCGTGTCCCGGTAGCTTGCAAACAGCCAGTCGCTGCGGTCCAGAACCATCCACGCCGCCACCTGACAGGCTTCCTGCCCCAGCGACGACGGATACACGGCCATGCGTCCCTGCCGCACCAACGCACCGGCCTGCTCATTAATCCGCCGCCCGAGGACCATTCCCGCATAGCCTCGGCGCAGCGTTGCCGCATCAGGCATGGGATAACTATCTTTAAAGTTCCCAGCGTTGCGCCCCACGTCGCGACCGCGCAAGGCGCCTTCAGAGGTGACTAGTTGTACTGGATCATGCGAGGGCAGCAGGTATTCACCATGCTGGCCGGTCAGCAAGGCGGCATTGCCCGGGTGGTCCATAAATTCTGGGTGGTTCGTCATTGAACACTCCTCACAGCCGATCACAATGAATCTGAGCTCAAACAAATAATCAGCACAGTTAAATAAGATGTTCCGGTAGTTCAAGTATGGAATTTGAGACTGTTTGTCGCCAGCAATGTGCAAAACTCTGGATTCTTGCGCACAGATTCCTTACTCTGGAAGACATAACCGTGGCATGGGCGGCAGTGGCTCTCAGCTCGTCTGCCAGCCCCACCAAACTCGTCACAAGTTCCTTAAGAAGGAGGGCCATGCATTCCGAGAGTTCAGGGGCTGATAGTTCTGCCGGCCTTGATGGTGCTGGCGGCCTTGTCGATCCGAATGACGCGGTGCCACTGGATGAGATCGACCGCTTGATCATTGCCGAGCTCACGCGTGACGGGCGCATATCAGTCAGTGCGGTGGCCCAGAATGTTCACATTTCACGCGCCCACGCCTATGCCCGCATTGGGCGCCTGACGTCCTCCGGCGTCCTGAGCAGGTTCACGGCAGTCATCGATCCAGTGAAGGCCGGGCTGAAATCCAGCGCCTACGTGACGTTGAAGGTCAGCCAGCATGCGTGGCGGGAGTTGCGCGAGCAACTGCGGGCAATCCCCCAGGTGGAGCACATTGCCTTGGTCGGCGGTGATTTTGATGTCATTCTGCTGGTGCGGGCGCACGACAATCAGGGCCTGCGCCGGGTGGTCTTTGACCAGTTGCAAT
The DNA here is from genome assembly GCF_040686795.1 of Specibacter sp. NPDC078709. Lineage (NCBI taxonomy): Bacteria > Bacillati > Actinomycetota > Actinomycetes > Micrococcales > Micrococcaceae > Specibacter > Specibacter sp. NPDC078709. The sequence goes on along the minus strand of NZ_JBFBLU010000006.1, from coordinate 258,204 downwards.
CCATGCCCGGCGTACTCGACACCCAGACACACCTCATTTTCGAGGACCTTGACGCCCGGTGATCTCCACCACCCGGTGACCGCCGTGAATTCTCACTGCCCCAAAGCTGAGACGATGGAGGCATGAAGAATCACCACACACTCCGGGCCGAAGCCGCCGAATCCGCCGTTGCAGGACAGGAAGCTCCGGCTGTTAGCGGGCTAGTCTTCATCGCTGCCGGTCTCGGCGCGCTGCTTTCGGCGCTAATGCTGCTTCTCGGTGCTGGGGAGCCCGCCATCATCAGCGCTCCCGTGTTCTTTCTGACACCGCTGCTTCCGGCCATTTGCGCGGCCCTGATCTGGCTGCCACTCTCCTTCAGCAAGAAAACAGGCACGGACGGAGCGGAAGCCCGCCGCCAGACCATCTCGGCGGCTGGAGTCTTGGTGATCGTGGGCGGCATCTTCTTCTTCGTCGAATGGTCAGCACGTTTTGAACTGAGCCTGTTCTTTGCACTTCTGCTCTTTGCCTGGGGCAGCCGCCTGAAGCACACGCCGTTGAAGTGGGCGGCCCTGCCCTACCTGGCCGCCGCGATTGTCCTGCGCGTCTTCGATTTTCCTGGCGAAGCTTTGCTCCTTGTAGTGCTCGGTGCGGTGACCATTGCGTGGCCCTTCGTAGCCCGCCGCCGTCCAGCGGCAACTTCGCGCACAACAGCGGGGCAGATTCCGGCTTAGGCTAGCGCTTGTGAATCGGCCGGGACAAGGAACTTCACGGCCCTGGGCAGGACTTCTAACAGAGTGGGCAACGTTGCCACCGGAAACGGCGCTCACTTACTCGTTCCTTCGGCAGCAGTCATAGACGCTGCGAGCACTAAAATATCCGCTGCCGGCCCCAAGGCCCGCTGTGCGTCCGCAGAAACGAAGGCCAGCCGGGTTCGTCGCTCCAGTAGATCTTCGACGCTACTTGCCCCTTCCGCCAGTACCGCGAACAGCAATTCCGCGCCGGTGACTGCCGCCCCCTCGAACAGGGGCTCAGCAAGCTGCGGGTTTTTCAGTCCAAGCGCCTGTACGGCGGTGGCTTCGGTGCCGTATTTCGCCACCAGCCGGGCCGGGGCGTCAATCTTGCTGAGCACCTTCGCAGACGCGGACCCCACCAGCGGCAAGGTCTTGGTCCGGCAGGGTGCACTCACCCCAAGGCGAGCAGTCACGGCGTCGACCGCGTCTTGAGCCATGCGCCGGTAGGTGGTCATCTTCCCGCCCACCACTGTGATGGGCTGGCCAGGAACGTCCCGGACCAGGTGCCGCCTGGAAATATCGGCGGTTTCATCCCCTGCGTGCGCAACTCGCACGAGCGGCCGAAGTCCCGCAAATGAACCAACTACGTCATCGCGCGTCAGGGGTAGCGCCAAGGTGGTGTTGACAATGTCAAGGAGGAAGTCGACGTCGTGCTCTGGAACTTCGGGATGGTGCCCGTCCGCCGTTTGGTCCTCCTCGTCGGTGAGCCCAATGTAAACAACACCGTCTGGTTGCGGCAGCACAAAAACGTAGCGGCCAAAGTGTCCCGGCACGGCGACTGTGTGCGCGGCGTGAGGATTGCCCAGCCGTTCGGCCCGAACCACCAGGTGCGTGCCGCGGCTGGGTGTAACGCTTAGCTGCGGTTCGAAATCGGTGGTCCAAACACCCGTGGCATTCACAACTACCCGGGCCCGGATGGACACCGGCGCTCCGGTCCTGGCATCGAGCGCGTCAACAGTCTCCGCCGTCAGTGCCGTGGCCTTCACATCACGCAGAATGTGCGCGCCCAGCCCGGCGGCGGTCCGGGCGATGCCGATCACCAGCCGGGCATCGTCCACCACCTGCCCGTCCCAATACAAATAGCCACGGCGCAACGCCTCCTCATTCAAACCCGGCACCATGGCACCGACTGCCTGACGGGACAACAGCTGCGGGCGCGGCAGCACAGCGCTGCCCAGTCCTGAGAACCTGCGCAGCACGTCATAAATGACCACGCCAGCACCGGCCGCTAGGCCTTCCCATGCGGGTGCCGTGCGGGCATCGGGGATAACGAAGGCGAGTGGATGCACCAGATGCGGGGCAATCTTGCTCATGAGCCAGCGCCGCTCAACAGCAGACTCCCATGCGACAGAGAAGTCCATTTTTGCGAGATAGCGCAGGCCTCCGTGGATGAGCTTGGAACTGTATCCGCTGGTTCCGGAGGCCAGATCACCACTCTCAATCAGCGCAACGCTCAGGCCCCGGCTCACGGCATCCAAGGCAACCCCCACCCCGGTGATGCCACCTCCCACCACAGCAACATCCACTGTGTGTTCTGCCAAATACTCCAGAGATCGCTGGCGGGTGAGGTCACTGATCCACGCGGGGTTCTGCGGAGCTTGCTTGGCCACTCGTTTGGCTGCTTGTTTGGCTGGGTTTTCCATGGTCATGCCTTTTCCTCACCAGCGGCAGCGTGTTGCGGCGTGAGATAGCGTTCAAGCATTTTCTTCAGCTCAGTCAGGGAGTCATCGAAGGTGCCCATTTTCAGCAGCACCCGTGAGGACAGCGCCACACCCTGCACGGCGAGCAGCAGAGTAGTTGCAGTTCCTGGCGCAGACTCAACGCTGCCGTCGGCGGAACCGGTATCCAGCAGCGCCTGCAGCTGCTCAAGGATGAGCTGCTGGCTGGCCCCGAATCTGTCGGTCACATAGGGGATCAGGAATTCAGGGTCGCGTTCGGCGATGGACCCCAGCAGTTCCGAGGTGGCAAATACGCGCACGCTCTCCACGGCGAAGTGCACCAGCTGCTCCCGTGTAGTGCCAGTCGGTGTTTCGCTCAGCACGGTGCCGGTGTAGGAGCGGAACTCCTGGGTCAGAGCCGCCAGCACGGCATTCTCAACTGACCCCATGCGGCGATAAAACGTCATACGGGAAATGCCGGCTCGTTCGGCAATGTCATTGGCCGTGGTACGCCTGACACCGTGGAGCACCACGGAGTCCCGGATGGCGGTGAGCAGCTTTTCGTCAGCTTGCAGGATGGTACGTTGTGACGTCATGTGTCACACTGTATCTCATGGTGACACATCTCACAGAAGAAATTTCCCCGTCAGTTTGGTACGGCTGGGGAGACCCTGCCCGCGCAAAGCCGCTGGGTCCCGGCGCGCTAGAATTTCTGCGCAGCACCCTTGGACTGGCCAGCGTCGCACCCGTCCACCCACCCGTTGATTTAGCCGAGGTGCGCGTGGGCCCAGCGTCCCTGCGCGAAACCGTGCTGGCCGAACTCCGCGCCATCACCGGCGCCGAACACGTCGCGATTGATGCAACTGAACGGATTCTCCACGCCGGCGGAAAGAGCACCCCTGATCTGCTGCGCCGACGTGCCGGGGATGCCTTGGACGCACCCGACGCAGTCATTTTTCCCGGCACCGCCGAGGAGGTACGGGAAATCCTGGCTGTGTGTGTGGAACGAAAACTGGCAGTGGTGACTTTCGGTGGCGGCACGTCGGTGGTCGGCGGGGTGGAGCCGTTGCGCGGAGGCTTTGATGGCATCATCACCCTTGACATGCGGCGCATGAACCGGCTACTTCACCTTGACCCACTGTCCCGCACGGCAAGCTTCGAAGCTGGCATCAGGGGCCCGGCCATCGAAGCCGCACTTGCCCCGCATGGGCTGACACTGGGACATTTCCCGCAAAGCCACCAAGAGGCAACGTTGGGCGGCTATGTCGCTACGCGATCCTCCGGCCAGTCCTCCACCGGTTACGGCCGCTCTGACGAACTGGTCAAGTCTGCACACCTCGAAACCCCCATGGGACCCTTCGATGCCGGATCCCTCGCGCCCGGCACAGCTGCAGGGCCCAAGCTGCTGGACGTCGTGGTTGGCAGTGAAGGCACGCTCGGAGTCATCACCAGCGCAACACTCAAGGTGTCCCCGGCCCCGGCAGAGAAGGTATACGGGGCATGGTCCTTCCCGTCATTTGCGGCAGGGACGGAGGCCCTGCGCCAGCTCAGGCATCACGGCGTCCGCGGCGATATGCCGCATGTGTGCCGTTTGAGCGACACGGATGAAACGGCGTCGACCTTCAAGCTGGGCGGATGGAAGACCGGAGCCCTATCCCGCTACCTCTCGGTCCGCGGTCAAAAAACTCCGACCCTTGCCCTCTTCGTCTGGGAAGGGCCGGCCCCTCAGATCCGGGCCCGGCGGAGGCGCAGTGCCCGGATCCTGCGCAGGGCAGGTGGTGTCCCACTGGGGTCCCTGCCCGGAAAATCCTGGGAGCACGGACGGTTCAGCGGCCCCTACCTGCGCGATGAATTACTGACTCGGGGTGTCTACGTGGAGACCCTTGAAACGGCCGCTACATGGAGCCGCTTGGAGGAAACGTACCGCACTGTTCGCCAGTCGATCCTCGATGCACTTGGGGAACATGGCGCGGCAGCGTTCGTGCAAACACACATCTCGCACGTCTACCCCGACGGCGCGTCTTTGTACTTCACGTTCCTCTCGGGACTGGAAAAGGACGGGCTTGCCCAAAACGCCCGGGTCAAGGACGCCGCCTCCCGTGCCATCGTCGCGGCCGGCGCCACCATCACCCACCACCACGCCGTGGGAGTCGATCATGCCCCCTACCTGAACGCCGAAATCGGTGACCTCGGCATCACGATCCTGACGTCCATCAAGAACGCACTAGATCCCGAGGGCATCATGAACCCGGGCAAGCTCATCCCGAAGCAACCGTCGGTCCCCACTACTCATCCCACCACTCTTGCTGACACTAAGGAGCGCCCATGAACGCCACCATCGAGTCCCTGTCCAATGCCACCGTCCTGATCACCGGGGCCGCCATGGGAATGGGCAAAATGTACGCGCATCTTGCCGTGCAAGACCATGCCGCGCATGTCATCCTGTGGGATATCAACGCCGAACTTCTGGCGGCGGCTGTTGCCGAGCTGAGCGGTAAGGGATCGGTGATCCACAGCTACGTGGTGGATGTCAGCAAGCTCGAAGACATCGAGGCCGCTGCCGAAAAGGTCCGTGCAGAGGTCGGCACCCCGGACATCCTCATCAACAATGCCGGGATTGTGCGTGGCAAGTACTTTTGGGAACACGATCAGCGCAGCGACATTGCCGCCACCATGGCCATCAACGCGCTGGCGTTGATGCACATTACCCGCGAGTTCCTGCCGGCCATGATCGACGGCGGCCGGACATCGCGGATCGTCAACGTGGCCTCGGCCGCCGGGCTGCTCGCCAATCCACGGATGAGTGTTTATTCGTCCTCGAAATGGGCGGCGATCGGCTGGAGCGACTCCCTGCGGCTGGAGTTGAAGCAGGCTGGCCACCACCACATTAAGGTGACCACGTTCTGCCCCTCGTATATCAAGACGGGCATGTTTGAAGGGGCTCGCGGCCCGCTCATGACCCCGCTGATGGAACCAGCCGCCGTCACCGAACGCGTGTGGCGGGCCATGAAGGAAGGCACGCCGATGCTCATGATGCCGTGGACGGTGAAACTGAGCACCGCCCTGCGCGGAATCCTGCCCATCGCGGCTTGGGATGTGGTGGCCGGGCGCGTTTTTGGCGTCTACAAGTCCATGGAACACTTCACCGGCCGGAAGTAACGGGGCCTAGCTGCCCGTAAAGTCGGGCTTCCGTTTGGCCGTGAACGCAGCGAATCCTTCTGCGTAATCGGCCGTTGCAGACAGGGCAATTTGTGCCTCGTTTTCAAGTACGACGGCGTCCCACAGTCCCAGCCGCTTCTCACGTATCTGTGCAACGAGGGTTGTGCTGGCGTTGAAGGCTTGCGTGGGCCCGGCGGCAGCTTTCGCTGCCGCGGCCCGTGTGAAGTCCAGCAGTTCCGCGGCCGGTTTGGCCCGGCTGAACAAACCGGCCGCCACGGCGTCCGCACCGCTGATGAGTTCAGAGGTGTAGATCAGGTCCAGGGTGCGGTGCGATCCCAGCATTTCGGTGAATAACCAGTGCCCGCCGGAATCCAACGTGGCTCCGAGGTTGCCGAAGGGCGAGCCAAACTTGGCATTTTCAGCCACATAGACCACATCTGTGGCGATCAACAGTCCCAGCCCCACACCGAGGCAAGCACCTTGTGCCGCCGCAAAAGTGGGGGCCGGAAACGCTGCCATCTTCTGCAACAACGGAGCCAACAAATCCTCCAAGTAACGGCGGGCATCGTCGTTGGCGCCGTCAACCCCCGCAATGTCGCGGCCGGCGCAGAATGCCCGTCCCTCTCCGCGAATGAGCAGCGCCCGGACGGTGCCCGCGGCGACGGCGGCAGCAGCGGCGTCGTACTTTTCGCTGAGCTCCACCAGGGCAGCCTCATCCAGAGCATTGAGTTTGTAGGGTGCGTTCAGGATAATCTCGGCGACGGAATCGGCGATGGTTAGCTCGATCATGGTGGCTCCTTGGCGGGCTCGGGGCGGGGTCAGGCGTCGTAATCGACGGTGACCTCATCCGTGGTGGGGTGCGATTGGCAGCTCAGGATGTAGCCGGCGGCGAGTTCCTCCGGTTCCAGTGCGTAGTTTTCGTCCATGGTGACTTCTCCGGAAATCAGCTTGGTCCGGCAGGTGCCGCAGACGCCGCCGGCGCAGGCGAACGGGACGTCGGGGCGCAGCCGCAAGGCCGCGTTGAGGATGGATTCGCGGGCGTGGATAGGGCTGAGAACTTCGGTGGTGCGGCCGTCGAGGGTGAACGTTATTGTGCGGTTTTCCCGGGATTCTTCGATTCTGACTGGGCGCCCATGCTGGCCTGCCGGACGGTCCGGGCGGCCAGTGGTGAACAGCTCGAAACGGATGTTCTCACGGGGGACGCCGCGTTGTTCCAGCACGTCGCGGCACAACTGAACTAGCTCGAAGGGACCACAGAGGAACCATTCAACAACGTCCTCGGCATGGATAGCCTTGTCGAAAAGAGCAACCAGCTTGCTGGCATCGAGGCGACCACTGAGCAGCGGGGCAATGCGCTCTTCGCGGGACAGCACATGATGGACGGCCAGACGGCGCGGGTAGCGATCCTTCAAATCAGCCAATTCCTCCAGAAACATGATGTCCATGGTGCCCTTGTTCACGTAGAGAAGATCCAGGGAGGTTTCAGGCGCAGCTGAGCCATCTGGGGCGCTTGGGCTGCCGGAGCCGGCGCCTGAGCTGCCAGCCAGCAACGACGCGGCCAGCGCCATCACCGGGGTGATGCCCGAGCCTGCGGCAATAGCCACAAAATGTCCGTTTCTTCCAGCCAGCTGCTGCGGGTGATTCATGCTCGTGAGCACGTTCTGTGCGGGACCGGAAGCGGTTGCGGAATGCCGGGATACGAACGCGCCGCTGGGACTCATGACGTCCAGAACCCCGCCGGGCCCCAATTCTGAGGTAGCCCAGGTGGAGAACTCGCCGCCGAGGTCGCGTTTGATGGCGATTTTCAGCTCGGAACTGCCATCCGGGAACTGGATGGGCAAGGCACACAGGGAGTAACTGCGCCGTAGCTCCCGCAGCACGCCCGCAGCATCGGGCATCCGGGCCCGCAGCGCCACGTACTGTCCCGGCAGATAATCGTAGAACCCGGCCAGCTGCGCGGGCACGGCGAAGGTTACCTCAACGGCGTCGTGCGTCAATTGCCGCACATGTGACACCGTCAGCTGGTGGAACGCTGCCCGGCGGCGGGCAGTCGCAGAGACCGGGGCCCTCATCAGAGCACCTTGAAATAGTCGAAGGGTTCCCGGCAGTCGCCGCAAACATACAGGGCCTTGCACGATGTTGATCCGAATCGGCTCAGTTCCCGGGTATTCAGCGATTGGCAGTGCGGGCATTTAACCTGCAGGGCCAGCCGGACCGGGCCACTGTGCCCACCGGCCGGCGAACTGCCGGTGGGCGGCGCGATGCCAAATGCAACGAGCTTGTCCCGGCCCGGTTCGCTGATCCAATCGGTGGTCCAGGCCGGCGCCAGCACGGTCACGATTTCAACATCCCACGGGCCATCTCCGGCACAGGTGGGCGCAAAAGTGCTGCGGGCAAAGGCGCTGCGCAGATCGGCCCGAATGGTGTCCATCGCCGGGCAGCCGGAATAAGTGGGGGTGATGGTGACGCGTACGGTGCCTCCGGTGTCCCCGTTATTCCTTGGGCGCGGGGTTGGGAGCACGCGGACCTCTCGCAGGATGCCCAGATCGGCAATGGTCAGTACCGGCAGTTCCGGATCGAGCACCGCCGCGGCAACCTCCCATGCTCGCTCGGTCAGGGGCGCGACGCTGCCGGTCCGGTGTTGAGTGGATGCTTTCATTTCGCTCATGCCGCTCACCAGCTCGCCCCAGGATATTCGCGCGCCAAGACCTGCATTTCGGCCAGCAGATAGCCCAAATGTTCCGAATGCCGCCCCTGCCGGCCGCCGCCGGTGGCCATGGGCAGCGCCGCCACGTTGAGCCCGGCTTCCGCCAGAGTCGCCGCGGTGGCCCGCTCAAAATCAGCCTTCAAACGAGAAGGTACGACGGCGGCGTCCCCGGCTTCCGCTATGAGCGGCCAGTCGCAGAACAACTCGCCAACAAACGGCCACATGATGGCCAGCCCCGCTTCCATCCGTCGCCGTGATTCTGCTGTTCCGCCGGCCAGTCGCAGAACCCATTGGGTGCTGTGGTCCAGGTGGTAGTCCACTTCCTTCACGGCTTTTGCCGCGATCGCGGCCAGTGTGGGGTCGCTCGAGCGAGTCAGTGCGCCGTACAGCAGAAATTGATAGTTGGCGGCGATGAATTGGCGGGCGATCGTGACGGCGAAGTCACCGTTGGGCTGCTCGAAAAGGTGCGCCGAGCGGAATTCAGACTCGCGGCGGAAATACGCCAGATCATCCTCGGTTTTCCCCCAGGCTGCCCCCGCATAACTAAGGAATGAACGGGCATGCCCCAGCTGGTCCAGAGCGATGTTGCCCAGCGCCACGTCTTCTTCCAGTTCAGGACCTCGGGAAATCCAGTGGCCCAGACGCTGAGCCAAGATCAGCGCATCGTCGCCCAGACACAGCGCATAGTTGGCCACCTCGGCGCTGGGGATGGAGGTTCCGTCGGCGGCCGCCCTAGCAATATCTTCGGGGCGCAAGGCATTTCCTGGGGTGATCCTGGTGGCCGACGCGGAACTATCACCCTGCGAATAAGGAGTGGGATTGCGGTGTTGAGCTGGCGAAGGCTGGGAGCCGGCGGATGGGGTCATAGGTGTTTCACCCCTTCGCTCTTGGTGTAATACGTGGCGTGGCGATAGTCCTTGCCCTGCGGAGATTCAAAGAAGGACCCTTTAGCGTCGGGGTCGGACGCCGCGATGGCATCGGAGGGAACCACCCAAAGGGAAACCCCTTCATTGCGCCGTGTGTAGAGGTCGCGGGCATTGCGCAGTGCCATGGTGGCATCCGGCGCATGCAGTGACCCTGCATGGACGTGGCTCAGCCCGCGATTTGAGCGCACGAACACCTCCCATAAAGACCAGCCCGGGGCGGCCGGGTTGGGAACCGTGGGAGCAGGCGCGGTACTTTCAGCAGACACGTTTTCAGCGGACGATTCGGCAGAGTTCATAGCTAGGCCGCCACCTTCCCCGCATGCACGGCTTGTTTGGCAGCGTAGGCTGCGGCGGCCTCGCGAACCCAGGCTCCGTCGTCGTGCGCGGCGCGGCGACGCTCCATTCGTTGGGCATTGCAGGGCCCTTGTCCGGCCAGAACCTCCTTGAACTCGACCCAATCAAGGGGCCTGTGCTCCCACTTCCCTGTGTCGGGATTGAGCCGCACCAAAGGATCAGGCAGCTGCAGCCCAAGCACTCCTGCTTGCTCGACGAGCATGCCCACGAAACGGGACCGGAGCTCATCGTTGCCGAAACGCTTGATGTTCCATGCCATCGACTGGCTGGAATTGGGCGAATCGCCGTCGGGCGGCCCGAACATCATCAGCGACGGCGCGTACCAACGGTTGACCGCGTCCTGTGCCATGGCCTTTTGACCCGGCGTGCCGTGGGAGAGCTCCAAGAGGATTTCAAAACCCTGCCGCTGATGGAACGATTCCTCCTTGCAAATGCGCACCATGGCCCTCGCATACGGCCCATAAGAGGCTCGGCACAGCGGCACCTGATTGGTAATAGCGGCCCCATCCACCATCCAGCCAATGGCCCCCATGTCTGCCCAGCTCACCGCCGGATAGTTGAAAATTGAAGAGTACCGGGCCTTGCCCTCAATGAGCTGCGCCATCATGGTGTCCCGGTCAATACCCAGCGTTTCCGTGGCCGAATACAGGTAGAGCCCATGCCCGGCCTCATCCTGGACCTTGGCCATCAGGATGGCTTTGCGCTTCAGACTAGGGGCGCGCGTGATCCAATTGGCCTCCGGCTGCATCCCAATAATCTCGGAATGGGCGTGCTGGGACATTTGCCGAATCAGTGCATGCCGATAGTCTCCGGGCATCCAGTCTGTGGGCTCAATCCGTGAATCCCTCGCGATGACCGCAGCAAAGTTTGCCTCGCCGGCTGCTGTATCTTCGGCTGCAGCATGGTCGGCGGTGCCGACGGCCGAGCGGCTTTCGACTCTGCCGTTCTGCCCGGAGTTCATCCGTTGGGGCTCGCTTAGTTCTCTCGTCATGGCGTCTCCTTTGACAGGCCACTTACGGTCCACTTTAATTACCGACCGTTCGTTCAGGATATAATGCTGTGAAATCGTCGTCAATGAATCCACCAGGGAAGGGGCAGCACACATGTCCACCACCGCAGCACCATCCACTGCCACAAAGCGCGGCCGCCCGGGGCACGACCAAGCCTCGGTGCTACGCACTTCCGTGGAAGTTTTCAACAAACACGGCTATGAGGCGGCGTCCATGGGTCTGTTGGCGCAGGCGTTGGGGATCTCAAAATCTGCCATTTACCACCATGTTCCCTCGAAAGAGGAGCTGCTGCGTCTGGCACTTGAAGAAGCCCTGGGTGGTTTAGAAGGAGTCTTGTTACTGGATGGTGCCCGCTCAGGCGCTCCCAACGAGCGGCTGGAATTTGTGCTGAGAGGCATGGTTGGTGTGCTCGTGGACCGTTTGCCCTTTGTCACCTTGCTGCTGCGGTTGCGCGGAAACACTGAGATGGAACGTGAGGCGATGAATCGTCGCCGCGCCTTTGACCGCACCATCACAGCCCTCGTGACAGAGGCGCAACAGGCGGGCACCCTGCGAACTGACATCGCCGCCGGAACCATTACACGGCTACTCTTTGGCACCATCAACTCGATTGTGGAGTGGTACAAACCAGGCGGTCACCTCTCGGCAAAGAAGCTGGCCGACGACGTCCTGGTCCTGTCGTTTCAGGGACTACTCGGGTCAGGGACTGCTTAGATCAGGGACTACTTAGATCAGGGACTACTTAGATAGAGCGTCTCCACCTTCTCCACGAGCGTGAGCACATCGTAGCTCGCCACAATGTCACCGCGTTGATTGTGCAGCACCGCGTCCCAGCACACTTCACCATATTCATCAGTGACGCGTGGCGTGATGGCCTTGGCTGTCAGCATCACGCGCAGTGAATCGCCGGCCGCGACAGGCGTGAGAAACCTCAGATTCTCCAAGCCGTAGTTGGCCAAAACCGGTCCCGGCGCAGGCTCCACAAACAGCCCCGCCGCCCAGGAAACCAAGAGATAGCCGTGGGCAACTATGCCGGGAAAGAAAGGATTGCGAGCTGCGGCAACCGCATCCGTGTGAGCATAGAAGTTGTCCCCGGTGCTCTGCGCGAACGCCGTAATGTCTTCGAGCGTGACGAGCCGCAGCCCGGACGCGAACGCATCCCCAGCGCGTAATTCCGCAAGCGATTTCCGGAATGGGTGGACAGCATCCGCCTCACCACCAAATTCAGGATCTCCGGCGATCACTCGATCCGCCCCTGCGTGCCACACTCCAGTCACGGCCGTGAGCATATTCGGCGAACCCTGAACGGCAGTTCGCTGCATATGATGCTTGATAGCCCGCACACCGCCGAGCTCCTCACCACCTCCGGCCCGCCCCGGCCCACCGTGGATAAGATGCGGCACCGGTGCACCATGCCCCGTTGAGCTTCGCGCATCCTCCCGATTGAGTACTAGAACTCGGCCGTGGTGAGCGGCAATCCCCGAGACCACCTGCCGGGCAAAGTTGGGGTCATTCGTGCAGACTGTGGCCACAAGGGACCCGGCCCCCAGCGCGGCGAGCCGCACCGCATTGGCGGAACCGCCGTCGTCCGCTAAATAGCCAAGCACGCCGCACACCGGCCCAAAAGCCTCCAGAGTGTGGGCGGCGGGCGCCTCAGAGTCAGCCCAGTCCAGCAGCACCGGAGACATAAACGCACCATGTTCGACGGCGCCCACGGACCCATCTGCGCGCCTCACCGCCGGCGCGTCGAGCGATCCGATGGCCAGCGAGCCGCCTTCGGCCACCATCGTTTCGACAGCTGCGCGGACCGAATCCAGCTGTTCCAGGGAGGCGAGCGCACCCATGGTGACGCCCTCGGCGCGTGGATCACCGATCACCACCCGCTCGCCGAGCCGGGCTCCAATGGCGTCAATGACGGCGGATTTGAGTCCTTCCGGAACGATGGCACGGCGCACTGCAGTGCACTTTTGCCCCGCCTTGACGGTCATTTCCGTCACGACAGATTTAATGAAGGCGTCAAACTCGGGCGTGCCCGGGACAGCATCGGGGCCCAAAATGGCGGCGTTGAGCGAGTCAGTCTCCGCCATGAATCGCACCCCCTCGCCCAACTGCGTTCTCAGTTGCTGCGCGGTGCTGGCCGAGCCTGTGAAGGACACCATGTCGCGGTAGTCCAGGAGCCCCAACAGTCCCCTTCCGGATCCGGAGACCAGTTGCAGTGCGCCAGCAGGCAAAATGCCGGATTCGATCATGAGCCGGGCTGCAGCCTCGGCGAGCACCATGGTGGGGGTGGCGGGTTTGACGATGCTGGGCACACCGGCAATGAAGGCCGGGGCAAATTTTTCCAGCATTCCCCAGACGGGAAAGTTAAAGGCATTGATCTGCACGGCTACGCCCGGAATCCGGGTAAAAATGTGCTCGCCCATGAACGACCCGTCTTTGCTGAGCACCTCCACGGGCCCCTCCACAATGACGTTGGTGTTGGGCAGTTCGCGCCGGCCCTTGGAGGAAAACGTGAACAGCACCCCAATGCCTCCGTCAATGTCCACCATGGAGTCGATCTTCGTGGCGCCGGTTTGCGCGGAGAGTGCGTACAGCTCCTCCCTGTGGCCGTTCAGATAAGTGGCCAGATCGCGCAGCTTCAGGGCACGTTCGTGGATAGTCAGGCGTCCAAGCTCCGCCTGTCCCACTGTTCGCCCATGATCGACGGCGGCACTCAGCTCCGGGCCGTCGGCGCTGACCCGCGCAGTCACCTCACCCGTGCTGGCGTCACGCAACTGGCGCACCGCAACAGGCGCCGCAGATCGCACGGAGAGGGGTCCGCCGTCATCCTCCTCCGGCGTCCACCACGCATCCTGAACATAGCTGGGGATAAAATCTGCGGTCCTGGCGGCGTTCATGGTGCCATCCTTTCCATAAGTGGAGCTGATCAGGCTGGGGAATCTGCGTCCCAGTCGAAGAATCCGCGGCCGGTTTTGCGGCCCAGTTCACCGCGGGCCACTTTCTCTCGCAGGATATCCGGGGCGGCAAAACGTGGCCCGAGGGTGGCGGCTAGGTGCTCGGCGATGTCCAGCCGAACATCCAGACCCACCAAATCCGTGGTGCGCAGCGGGCCGGTTTGGTGCCGGTAGCCCAGAACCATGGCGGCGTCGATGTCTTCCGCCGAGGCCACCTCATCCTGAAGCATTCGCATGGCTTCCAACGCCAGAGCAACACCAAGCCGAGAGGAGGCGAACCCGGGTGAATCGGCAACCACGACGGCGGTCTTGCCCAACGCCGCGACCCATCCTTGCGCCGTGGTCACCAAGGCATCCGGGGTGAGCTGGCCCCGGACGATCTCCACGAGCGCGGAAGACGGGACCGGATTGAAGAAGTGCAGGCCCAGGAACTGCGCTGGACGTACTAGCTGTGCGGCCAAGTCCGTCAGCGACAAAGCCGAGGAGTTGGACGCCAGCACGGCCGTCGGCGCGAGGTATGGTTCGGTCCGGCGCAGTGCTGCGACCTTGAGATCACGATCCTCCGGAACGGCTTCGACCACGAGTGCGCAGTTGGCGAAGTTGGCAACGTCCGTGAACACGGCGAACCGCTCCATGATGCCGGGGCCAGCTAAGGCGCCCACGTCGGGAGGGGTCTTATCCAGGGCGGCGGGGTTCAGGGTGGAGGGGTTCAGGGTGGCGGGGTTCAGGGTGGCTGGGTTCCGGGCGGTGGGGTTCAGCGCGGCGGCCTGCTCGCCGTCAGCTGCCAGCATTCGTGCCCCGGACCGCGCTAGGGACTTTTCCACCGCGCGTTCCACCCGGGAGCGGGCGGCGGCGGCAGCACCGGCGTCGGACTCCACGACTCTCACATTGCACCCGGCCATGAGGAACGCGTGGGCGATGCCGGAGCCCATCCGTCCGCCACCTAAAACCCCCACGTATTGCGGAAGAGCAGAGGTCGGGGCCGCCGGATTTCTCATGCCCTTCTCCGATCCAGAAATGCCTGCATACGAGCGAATTTGGCGGGCGACTCAAAAAGTTCCGCCTGCGCTTGGTTATCGATGGCGGGGTGGGCGTCGCGCGGTGCGTGGAACACCCGTTTTGTGGCCTGAACGGCGAGCGGGTCCTGCGCGCAGATCCTGTCGGCGAGTGCGTGGGCGGCGGCCATCAGCTCCGCCGGTTCCACGAGTTCGCTGATCAATCCCACGGCGAGGGCGCCCTCGCCGGTCAGGATGTAGCCGGCCAGGAGCATCTGCTTCGCGACTGGTTCGCCCACCAATTCCTTGAGCCGCCAGCTGGCCCCTGCCGCTGCGAGGATGCCTAACTGCGTTTCCGGCTGTCCCACGCGCAAGGCCCGGGTGCCGATACGGAAGTCCGCGGCGTAGGCCAACTCTGCGCCGCCGCCCAACGCGTATCCGTCCAGGGCGGCAATGACGGGCATGGGAAGCTGCGCAATCCGTTCAAAGAGGGTGGAGTTGATACCAGCCAGCGCGTCTTCTCGCCGCCTCTGGATCAACTCCCCAATGTCAGCTCCGGAGGCAAAGAAACCCTTGGTCCCGGCGGCTTCATCGCCCGGGGCTCCTGTCAGGATGAGCACCTGCGGATGACCCTCCAGACGCTCACACACTTTGTGGAGGTCTGCCACCATTTGGGCGTCAATGGCGTTGCGGACGTCGGGCCGATTCAGCTGCACCGTGACCCGGGCCCGGTCTAGATCCTGGGTGACCAGAAGCGTGGCGAAGGAAGTGAGCGCGGGGAGGTGTCCGGCGTCGTCCATCAACTAGCCTCCAACCGCGGGACACGGTCGGCACATTACCGACCGATCGTTCTATAAATATTCCATGGAACGAAGAAACGGTCAATGACCTCCGATAAATCCGTACCGACACATGATTGACAGCCTGACTAGTTAATCAGACAATCTAGTTATGACAACGGAAGAAACCACCTCATGGCCCAGCGATTGGCTGCGCGCCGTGCTGGGATTGAGCGTGCTTCGGGTACTGGATAGCGGGAGATCCTACGGATACGCCATCACCAGTACGCTGGCCGACGCCGGATTGGGCCAGATCAAGGGCGGCACGCTCTACCCTTTGCTGACCCGCTTCGAGACCGCTGGTTGGGTGAGCACCGACTGGCAAGCCGGCACCGCAGGCCCAGGCCGCAAATACTTCTCACTCACCGAGGCAGGCCGCGCAGAACTGGCACGGCAGCGTCTGCACTGGCAAGCGTTCGCCGCCGTCACCAACAACTTATTCACAGGGGATCCATCATGAACACTGACAGCCGCATCCGATCTGCCACCAGCAAGGCAACGCAGAAATGGCTCGATGAGCTGACCGTTGAGTTGCGATTGCGTAATGTCACGGGAGCCGCGATTGGAGACACGTTGGCATCGGTGCAGGAATTTGTTGCCGATTCGGGCCAGGCGCCGCTTGATGAGTTTGGCTCCGCACAAGAGTATGCGAACACCCTTGACCTACCTACAGCCCCCGCCGGCGAGACCCGAAAGGCCATTGTTCGGGCTGCTTTTGGCATTGTCGGATTCATCGTTTTCAACTCCACGATCGGGCCGTGGGCCACTGGTGGAAGGTTGGATCTAAATCTCCCGCAACTACTGCTGATGATGGTTCCTTTTGCGCTCGTGGCAGCACTTCCGCTGTATCTGCTGCAAGGCATCAAAAATCTCTGGCCGCTATTTCTCGCCATCTCCGTTGGCATGGCCAGCGCGCTTCTTGCCGCATTTCTTGCACCAAAACCGGGCGAGGAAGCATGGCTTTCACTGAACCCGACTCCCCTCCTTGTGGCGAGCATTGTGCTGCTGTTGGTGGTCTCCGTAATCGGAACAATCAGCGCCCTCACCGGCCCGGATGAACGGCTCCGCGATCCGCTGGAGGACCCCGCAACCTCGCGACGCAAGACTGCCCTCTCAAGGACCGGAGACGTAGTGGTGCAGTGGATGTTCCCCTTGGCCGCACTTGCTCTTTGGGGATTGACGACGGCGTTGCGCGCCTAAGCGGGCCGGCGGGCGCTCCGGTGGGTGACAGCACCGCGCCGTCCCTCGCCGTCCGGCGCAATCCCTCGCAATCCCTCGCCACCCCTCGCCGAGTGCGCAGATAACGTACGGCAAAACACCCCAAAACGGTCTGAAGCGTACATTATCTGTACATTCGAGGGGGTCGGAGCGGTCTATGGGCCCGAGCGGACCGGGGCCGAAATGCTGGTGGCCTCCTGCGCTCCGCTCTTGGCATAGCTGCCCGCCTCCGCCTGCGCTCCCGCAAACCTCCTCGCTACAGTGGATTCATGACGACTTCCGATGCCGCAGCACCCACGAACGTTTCCGAATCTCTCCCGGCAAACACCCCCGCCGCTCCCGCAGCTCCCCCGGTTGCCAAGAAGGTCCCCGTGGAGCGCACCCACCACGGGGACACTTTTGTGGATAACTACGAGTGGCTGCGCGAGAAGGAAAACCCGGAGGTTGTGGCGCATCTGAACGCCGAGCAGGCCTACACGGATGCCGTCACAGCCGGGCAGGAACAGCTCCGTACGGATATCTTCAACGAGATCAAAAACCGCACGCAGGAAACCGACCTCTCGGTCCCCAGCCGCAAGGACGGCTGGTGGTACTACGGACGCATGGTCGAGGGCCAGGCCTACGGCATCCAGTGCCGCGTCCGCGCCGAAAGCAATGGGACGCTCGACGATTGGACTCCCCCGCTCGTTGAGCCAGGCGTTGACGTCCCCGGCGAGCAAATCATCCTCGATGGCAACGTCGAAGCTGAAGGCCAGCCGTTCTTCTCGATTGGCGGCGCCGCCGTCACCCACGACGGCAACCTCTACGCCTACGCCGTGGACAACGCCGGAGATGAACTTTTCACCATCCGCATCAAGGATCTGCGCACCGGCCAACTCCTACCCGACATCATCGAGAACGCCTTCTACGGCCTGACATTCTCCCCCGACGGCAGCACGCTCTTCTACATGCTGGCCGACGATTCCTGGCGCCCCCACCAAGTCAAAACCCACGTCCTCGGCACCCCTGTAGAGAGCGATCAAGTCCTCTACCAAGAGGATGACGTGGCCATGTGGACCGGCTTCGATCTCTCCGCTGACCGCCGCCACCTCATGATCAGCATTGGCTGCTCCGAGTTCAGCGAGACCCGTCTCCTGGACTTCGCCGCCCCGGAAAAGGGCTTGCAGGTGCTCATCCCCCGCAGTGCCGAGATCTTGTACGACGCCGAACCCTTCCTTCTCGATGGAGTCGAAAAGGTCCTGCTCACCCATGACCGTGACGCCGTCAACTCCATGATTTCCCTGGTTGACGCTGCGGAGTTCAGTAAGCCCGTGGATCAGCAAGTCTGGGAAACTGTTGTCCCACACGATCCTGCTGTACGCATCAACGGCGCCTCCGTCACGGCCACCCATATGGTGGTTTCGCTGCGCAAGAACACCATCGAAAGTGTTCAGGTGACCGAGCTGGAAGGCTTGGGGACCGCGGCGCAGGCGGCCGCCGTCGAGCCTGCCTTTGATGAGGAGCTGTACACGGCCTCCATGGGCGGCAGCGAGTACGAATCCCCCGTCATCCGCTTGGTGTACACCTCAGATTTCACGCCGCCACGCGTTTACGATTACGTGCTGCCGGTAGGCGATGCTGGCGGCGAGCTGCTGTTACGCAAGGAAACCCCCGTACTGGGCGGCTACCGCTCCGAGGATTACGTTGCCACGCGTGAGTGGGCCACGGCCGCGGACGGAACTCTGGTTCCGCTCTCGGTGCTGCGCCGAGCGGATCTGCCGCGCGATTCCGCCAACGCCGGAGTGATTTATGGCTACGGCTCCTACGAAATGAGCATGGATCCGGGCTTTGGCGTGCCGCGGCTCTCACTGCTGGATCGCGGCGTGGTCTTTGTGATTGCGCATGTGCGCGGCGGCGGCGAGATGGGCCGGCCCTGGTACGACGACGGCAAGAAGCTGAACAAGAAGAACACGTTCACCGACTTCGTGGCCGCCACTGACTGGCTGGCTGGTTCCGGCTGGGTGAATCCGGCACGCATTGCGGCCCTGGGCGGTTCGGCTGGCGGGTTGCTGATGGGGGCCGTGGCGAATCTGGCCCCGGAAAAGTATGCGGCCATTGTGGCGCAGGTGCCTTTTGTGGACGCCCTGACCACCATTTTGGATCCGGAGTTGCCGCTCTCAGCTCTGGAATGGGAAGAGTGGGGCAACCCCATCACCGATCCGGCCGTGTACAAATACATGAAGGAGTACACGCCTTACGAGAATGTGAGGGCCGTGGCTTACCCGAAGATCGCCGCCGTCACCAGTTTCAATGACACCCGCGTGCTCTACGTGGAACCGGCCAAGTGGGTGCAGGAACTGCGCGCAGTATCCACCGGCACCGAACCGATTGTCATGAAGATCGAGATGGACGGCGGCCACGGCGGCGCGTCCGGCCGCTACGAAGGCTGGAAGACCCGCGCCTGGGATTACGCGTTCCTGGCTGATGCGATTGGTGCCACCGAGCTGCGCTAAATCTCGACAGGCTCGACGCCCGGTTTCAGCGATCGAAATCCGCGCCCGTCCCCCATAAATGCTCCCGGTCTACGGGGCGCATTTGTGGGGGACGGTAGCGGAAACAGTGGGGCCCCCAAGGTTTAGGCGCTGCGCACCACGGCGTAGACGGCTTCTGAGGTCCATTCGCCCTTCAGATACATGTTGTTGCGCAGCACGCCCTCGCGCTGCATGCCCAACCGTTCGCAAATACCGGCCGACGCCGCGTTCCTGGCATCGAGCCGGGCTTCCACCCGGTAGAAATCCAGCTGATCCAGGGCCAACTCCAGCACCGCACGTGCAGCCTCGGTGGCATAGCCCTTCCCTTGGGCAGCTGGCGCCATGGTCCAACCAATTTCGCCGAAACGCTGCGGCTGCGGCCCCTCTGGCTTACCACCCTCGTTCCATTTCAACGCCATCTCACCAATGAGGCCCGGCTGGCCGTGAAGCTCGACGGCGAACGTGGCCCAATGGCCCGGCTCGTCAAAAGGTTCCTCAACATAGCGGGCAATTCGCGCCATGCACTGGGCATAGCTGCGAGCGTCCCCGTACAGGTACCGCGCCGTTTCCGGCAGCCGCTGGTACTCGTAATAGGCGTCGAGATCCGCGGTGGTAAAGCGCCGCAGAAGCAACCGCTCGGTGGCCAGTGGGTAGGGAATTTCAACCATGGAACGAGCCTAACTCAGCGATCTAAGCACGACGGCGGCGCTCGCCTCGGCGATCGCCTGCTCTTCATCCGTGGGAACCACCAGCACCGGAATTAATGAATCCGGGGCACTGATCACCCGGGGGTCACCTGAGCGCACTAGGTTCGCGGCGTCGTCGAGCTTCACACCCAGCGCGCCCAAACGTGAGGCAACTAGAGCCCGGAAATCGGCAGAGTTCTCACCAATGCCGGCCGTGAACACCAGGGCCTGCGCCCCGCCCACCGCCACATGGTAGCCGCCAATGTACTTGGCCAGCCGGTAAGAGGTGATGTCCAGGGCCACGCGGGCACGGGCATCCCCGGCGGCAGCGGCCTCAACAATGGCGCGCATATCGTTGTTGCCGGCGAGCGCCTTGAGCCCGGATTCCTTGTTCAACATGGTGTCGATATCGTCCGCGGAAAGGCCCTGGCGCTGCAAGAAGACCAGGATGGACGGATCAACGTCTCCGCTGCGGGTGCCCATGACCAGGCCCTCCAACGGCGTGAATCCCATGGACGTGTCAATGCTGGCGCCACCCTGGATGGCTGTCAGGGACACGCCGTTGCCCAAGTGCGCCACCACGGCGTTGAAGTTCTCCACCGGGATCTCCAGCAGTTCCGCCGCCCGTCCAGTCACGAACTGGTGCGAAGTGCCATGGAAGCCGTAGCGGCGGATCCCGTACTGGCGGTACAGCTCATCCGGCACAGCGTAACGCCAGGCGTGTTCGGGCAGGGTGCGGTGGAATGCGGTATCGAAAACTGCCACCTGCGGCATGGTGGGCCATTTGGCCGTGATGGCCCGGATGCCCAGCACATTGGCCGGATTGTGTAGCGGGGCGAGGGGGTTGAGCCGCTCGATGGCGCGCGTGATTTCATTGTTGATCAGGACCGGCTCGCTGAATCGTTCCCCGCCATGGACCACTCGATGTCCGACGGCGTCCAGCGGCTTCTGCGCCAACTCGCTGTCCAGCGCGGCCGCCACCTGATTCATGGCCTCACCATGATCGGCCGGTCCGCCAGCCCCCTCACCAATGCGATCAATGAGCCCGTTGGCGGCAACCTCATTAGTGTCGGTGTCGCGCACCTGGTACTTCAACGAGGATGAGCCGGAGTTGATGACGAGCACGCGCATTAGGAATCCTTGGAGTCAGTGGTTGATGCCCCGGTGGTTGAGCTTGCCGAAACCTGGGCCTGGATCGCGGTGATGGCCACGGTGTTCACAATGTCTTCCACGGTGCAGCCGCGGGAGAGATCATTGATGGGCTTGTTCAATCCCTGCAAAACAGGCCCCACGGCAACAGCACCTGAAGACTGCTGCACCGCTTTATAGGTGTTGTTGCCGGTATTGAGGTCGGGGAAGATGAATACCGTGGCCTGCCCTGCCACGGCCGAGGCCGGCAATTTGGAAGCGGCAATGGAGGCGTCCACGGCGGCGTCGTACTGAATGGGACCTTCGATGGCCAAATCAGGACGGGCGGCTCGGGCCAGTTCAGTGGCACGGCGAACCTCGTCCACAGCTTCACCGGAACCGGAACCACCTGTGGAGTAAGACAGCATAGCGATGCGCGGCTCCACCCCAAATTGGGCAGCCGTTTCGGCGGAGGCAATCGCAATATCGGCCAGTTGCTCCTCGTTGGGCTCCGGGTTAACAGCGCAGTCGCCGTACACCAGCACCCTGTCCGCCAGCAGCATCAAGAACACCGAGGACACAATGTTCACGCCGGGCCGGGTCTTCACAAATTCCAAGGCCGGGCGGATGGTGTTGGCCGTGGTGTGGGCAGCTCCGGAGACCATACCGTCCACATGACCCAGCTGAACCATCATGGTGCCAAAGTAGGAACCGTCCAGCATGATCTCGCGGGCCTTTGCCAGGTCAATGCCCTTGTGAGCGCGCAGCCGCTGGTACTCCACAGCAAAGGACTCCCGCAGTTCAGAGGAAGCCGGATCAACAATGCTGATACCGCTCAAATCGATGCCGTGGGATGCGGCCAGTTCCTCGACGGCGGCTACCGAACCAAGAACTGTCAGCTCACACACATCGCGGCGGTGCAGGATCTCAGCTGCCGCCAGCACCCGGGAGTCGCTCCCCTCGGGCAGCACAATGTGTTTGCGTTCGCTGCGGGCCCGCTCAATCAACTCATGCAGGAACCGCAACGGGGTCATGGTGGCTGGGCGGGGCAGCGTGAGCCGTTCCAACAGCTCCGCCTCATCCACGTTGCGGGCCCAGCCACCCATGGCAGCAGCAATCTTCCGCCGCTGCCCCGTATGGATCTCGCTGCGCACCTCACTGATCGCTTGAGCGGCACTGAAGGTGTCGGCGTCGTACGCAAAAACAGGGAAGGGAGCATGCGCCAGGAAGGGGAGCACATGCGGATCCGGGGCGAGGCCCCCGGTCAGGACCATGCCGCTGGGGACCGGGAATTCAGGCGAGAACGCGGAGGCCAGCGTGGCCACCATGACATCGGCGCGGTCACCGGGAACGATCACCAGATCGTGGGCCTCGAGCTGGCTCAGGAAGTTGCCCACGGTCATGGCGGCGACCTTGATGGCGTGGACATCGCGCTCCAGCTCAGAACTACCAGCCATCTGACGCAGCTTCAAGGCGGCGGCGACCTCCCCCACCGTGGGCCGGGAAATCTCCGCGATTTCGGGAAGCACATAGACCGGGCGGTGGCTGTGGCCGGGTCGGATAGCCGCGGTGATGGCGTCCATATCCTTCGGATCGGCACGATTGACCATCATGGCCAGCAGCGAGCAGTTCTCCGAGGCCAGCTCCTTGCGGGCGACATCGACGGCGTCGGCGATCTCCTGTGGGCTCAGTCCGCGGGCGCCGACAACGGCCAGCATGGGCAGCCCCAGATTGTTGGCCAGACGGGCATTGAGATCAAATTCCACGGCCGCGTCCTGGCCGGTGAGATCGGTGCCTTCAACAATGATGACATCGGCGTGTTTGGAGATTTCACTGAAGATCTCCACGGCGCGGGCATCAATTTCTTCACGCCGTCCGGCCGCCATGAGCATGCGCGCCTCGGCGCTGGTCATACCGGCACGGCACACCTGCTCGTCCATGTTGTACATGCGGCGCAACATGGCCACCGTGGGATCTTTTTCCGGATCCGCAGCAGAGGTGATGGGCCGGAAGAAGCCAATCCGATCCGCGCGCCGGTGCAGGGCGTCGGCCAGTCCCAAGGACACCAACGTTTTACCCGAACCGGGGGTAGTTGCACTGACATAAACTCCACTGGACATGGTCATTTTTCGCCTTTCGCACGGATACCTCAATCCAAGCATGTCGCGGCCAGTTCCGGAGCAAATGGCGGCGTGAATCACGTGTCATTCGCTAAGAAGTCACAGGCTCACCCCGGCGTGGGGCCTGATTGCTGATGCCCACGGAGATCTCTGCCCAGTCCTGAACTGCTCGCCGCCCTTCGGACACTGCCTCACGTTCTGAGGTGTTTTCGAGAAAGAGCTGCCCATTTGGCAGGTCCTGGGACATTGAATGGACAGGCGATGCCCCTTAGCAAATTCTCAAAGTTTGGAAGCTAGATGGCTTCGAGGATGCTGACGTAGTTGGCGATGCCTACGCCACCCATGTTTTGCACGGCGGCCCGCCGCGGGTTGGACAGTTGCATGACACCGGCCGTGCCAGTGAGTTGCATGGCGGCAATGACGTGCTGGGATACACCTGTTGCGCCGACGGGGTGGCCCTTGGCCTTGAGTCCGCCGGAGACGTTGATGGGGAGTTTGCCGTCCTTGTAGACCCAGCCCTCCTCAATGGCGCGGCGTCCCTGACCGGGTTCAGCGAGGCCCATGGTCTCGTACATGAGTAGTTCCGCGATGGTGAAACAGTCATGGACCTCGGCGAAATCCAGATCCTCCAGGCCAACACCCGCCATGGCAAAAGCACGCTCAAAGGAGGTCCGAACACCGGCGAAGGCTGTGGGATCACGGCGATCGGTGGGCAGGAAATCGTTGGCCTGGCCGAAGCCTGCAAGCCGGACCGGAGCAGTGACTCCTCCCGTGGGGGAAAGCGAGAGGATGACGGCGGCAGCACCGTCGGACACGGGGGAACAGTCGGTGCGGCGCAGGGGGTCGGCAACCATCGGGTTTTTGTCAGAAACGGTGCGGCAGAATTCCTCACCGAGGTCCTTACGCAGCTGAGCGTAGGGGTTGTCCACGCCGTTGCGGTGGTTCTTTGCGGCGATGGAACCGAGCACATCACCCACAGATCCGTAGCGATTCTCGTAGTGCTTGGCGACCTCGGCAAAGAGTCCCGTGAAGCCAGTCGTGGACGGCTTGCCGGCCATGTCATAGTCGGCACCGAGCAACGCTGCACCGACTACATCGGCACCAGCGTGCGTCATCTTCTCTGCCCCAATGACCAACACCGTTTTAGCGGTACCAGCCAACAATGCTTTAGCTCCCTGCTGCATCGCGGCCGATCCAGAGGCGCAGGCGTTTTCAACGCGCGTTGCCGGCACCCCGGCAAGGTCCTCGGAGACCTGCAAGGCCAGCGATGAGGGGAAGGCCAGTGGCATCATGCCGGAGTTGAACTGGCCCAGGTAGATTTCATCGATCTGTCCGGGCTCAAGGCCGGAATTGTTGATGGCGTCCGTGGCGACCTGAACGATGAGGGACTCCAGCGTCTCCTCAGTCAGCTTTCCGAACTTGCTGTGACCCCAGCCAGTCAGCAGGATGTCTTTGCCAAATTGTTCGCGCAGGCTCATGCCGTGGCTCCTTCAAGGTTTGAGGTGCCGGCACTGGCGGCATCGAGCCGGGTAGTAAATGTGGGTTCAGTAGCGGCTTGGATATCTTCCACCGTGACTCCGGGCGCAAGGCGAGTAAGGACTAAGGAGGGGGTGCCCCCATCAGCCGAGTTGCCGGCGTCGTTGGTTTCAATGTCAAAGACGGCCAGGTTGGTGATGATGCGGTTGACCACGCGGCGCCCGGTCAGTGGAAGGGAGCATTCGTTGACGATTTTCGGGGTGCCGTCCTTGGCGGTGTGATCGGTCAGGACGACGACGCGCGGGGTGCCGGCGACGAGGTCCATGGCGCCGCCCATGCCCTTGACCATTTTGCCGGGGATGGTCCAGTTGGCGAGGTCGCCCGTTGCGGAAACTTCCATGGCGCCGAGGATGGCGACCTTCACGTGGCCGCCGCGGATCATGCCGAAGGAGGTGGCGGAGTCGAAGATGCTGGCCCCGGGAAGCAGGGTCACTGTTTGCTTGCCCGCGTTGATCAAATCTGCGTCTTCCTCTCCCTCGTAAGGGAAGGGGCCCATGCCCAGGATGCCGTTCTCACTCTGGAGTGTGACGCGGACGCCGTCGGGCAGGTTGTTGGCGACCAAGGTGGGGATACCAATCCCTAAGTTGACGTAGTCGCCGTCGTTGAGTTCTTCGGCCGCGATGGCGGCCATGTCGTTACGGGTCCAAGCCATGATGCAGGCTCCTTAAGTTTTGGGGAGGGAAGTTTTTCGGGGAGGGCAGTTTGAGGCAGAGGTCGGTGCCAGAGGAGCGGGTTAAGTAGAGACGGTCAGGCGGGGACAGTAACGGCTTCGTTTCGGGGCCGGACGGTGCGCTGTTCAATGTCCTTCACCCGGGCGGTGGCCTGAACTAGGCGCTGGACGTAGACGCCCGGGGTGACGACATTATTCGCGTCCAGCGAACCGGGCTCCACAATGACTTCAGCTTCAGCAATCGTCATCCGCCCCGCCGTAGCAATGACGGGGTTGAAGTTCCTTGCGGTGTACCGGTAAATCAGATTGCCATCAGTATCGGCTGTGTGGGCGTGGACTAGGGAGACATCGGCGATGATGGCCCGCTCCTGAACGTAGAGTTCGCCGTCGAATTCTGCATGTACCTTGCCCTCGGCAACCAAGGTACCCACGCCTGTTTTGGTGTAGAACGCAGGGATCCCGGAACCGCCAGCGCGCAGACGCTCGGCCAGAGTGCCTTGAGGCGTGAACTCGACGTCCAACTTTCCCGCCAAATACTGCTCGGCGAAGAGCTTGTTTTCACCAACATAAGAAGCAATGACCTTAGTCACCTGACCGGCCTCAAGCAATACACCCAGGCCCTTGCCATCCACGCCCATGTTGTTAGAAACCACCGTCAGTCCCGTAACACCGGAATCCCGGACGGCCTCAATCAGATCTGCAGGGATCCCGCTCAGGCCAAAACCGCCCACAGCCAACGTCATGCCGTCGTGCATCACCCCGGCCAGCGCTTGGGCGGCGCTGCTATGAATCTTGGTCATCTGAATCTCCTCGTTGAGCTCATTCCAAGCATCGTCCACGTTATGGACTGCTTGCTATTACCCCGAGCCTAGAGAGCTTCACATTGGGCTGTCAAGGCGTTACATTTCCATGAATTCGTGCGTATTTACAGTGTGGATGATATCCTTTCAAGTATCCACAATATGGACAATAAGCTGACGGTAGAGG
The DNA here is from genome assembly GCF_040686795.1 of Specibacter sp. NPDC078709. NCBI lineage: Bacteria > Bacillati > Actinomycetota > Actinomycetes > Micrococcales > Micrococcaceae > Specibacter > Specibacter sp. NPDC078709. The sequence goes on along the minus strand of NZ_JBFBLU010000006.1, from coordinate 231,977 downwards.
CCATTCGATGAATCAACAACCAATTCAGGGTGCGCAGGTGGTGGGCCGGATCGCGGCGCTGCTGCGAATTGTCAGCAGGAAGCCGGAAGGATCACCCCTCATGGAAGTGGTCAAAGAATCTGGGCTGACCCGCCCTACTGTTCACCGCCTGTTGACCTCCCTCGCTGCCGAGGGGCTCTTGGACCACGACAGCGCCACCGGTAACTGGGTGCTGGGACCGGAAGCGTTACTCTTGGGCTCCGTTGCGGCGGCCCGATTCCCCGTGGAGGACATTGCCCGGCCCAGTCTGCGCCGCTTAGCCGAAGAGACGGGTGAGAGTGCCTTCTTCTCCGTCCGCCGCGGCGCCGAGACCGTGTGCCTCATGCGAGAGGAAGGCGCCTTCCCCATCCGCTCGTTCGTACTCCACGAAGGTGTGCGTTTCCCCCTCGGCATTGCATCGGCCGGCATCGCGATCATGTCCTTCCTCCCCGTCGCTGAGCAAGAACAGCTCCTGGCCCGCTGGGATGAGCACGCCGGAGCATTTGCCAGCACGCAAAGCCCTGCTCTGGTCCGGGAAAAGTTAGCCCAAACTAACGCGGTGGGCTATTCGGTGAATCCCGGACTCGTGCTGGAAGGCAGCTGGGGCATGGGCGCCGCTGTCTTCGACACGCACGGCAAGCCTGCCTGGGCGCTGTCACTAACGGGAATTGAGCCGCGCTTTCGTGAAGAACGCCAAGAGTTCCTCGGCCGGCTCCTCTTGGAAGAGGCGCACCAGATCACCGGAAGACTACAAAACGGCATGAGCTAGGCGCACCGCCCGTTAGAGTTGGCGGCATGTATGAAATTGGCGAACTGCTCTTCGGGCGAATGAATGGTCCTCTCGACATGGCCGCGACTGCCGCCACGGTTCTGGGCGCGCTCCTGCTCTGTGCAGCGTTGGTACTGATTAGTCGGCGCAATGATGTTGGCTGGATGCTGGCCGTAGCTGCCATGCTCTTGCCCGTACTCGCCTCAGCGCTTAAGTTCCCGCCCCTAATGTTGGATTCGCCTCTGACATTGCTGCTGTTCGCGGCCGGGGCCGCCCTGACCCTGGCAGTTGCCGGCGGCGCCGCTGTATACGCCCTATTTTTATTCCGGAAGCTACCGTTGGCTGCCCCCTTGACACGCACCGTGCTGCCACGACCTTTCCGTGGGCCGGACGTTGTAGGGCCGGCGGCCGTTGCTATTGTGTATTCGCTGGCTTCATTAGTGGTGGTTGCCGCAATTTTTACTGGCATACACGCCCCGCTCAGCAGTGTCCCGTGGCTCACCGTGTTACTCAATGGGTTCCTTGCCGGGCTGGCCCCAGCTGCACTTGTGGGCTTGGCGAATCGGTCTCGATGGGCATGGCTATTGTTCGTCGTCGCCGCGATAGTTGCCATTTACAGCACCGTGATGACGGCGCAGGGCTCGGTATTGATCTTCCTGTACGTAGTGCAAGCCGGCTTGGCGATTGCCGGTTGGCAGCGCTGGGGCACTCTCGCCAGCAGCACCAACAATGCTACCGCCCCAAAATAGTCGCCTCGCTGGGCATGCACCACGAAATCAATCGTTGACACTTCCCACACACCCGTGGTGATATGAAGTGTCTTTTCGCCATGCCTGAACCGACCCGAAGGAGGACCCAATGATTGTTTCCGCAGCACCTCGCGCCCACAACATTCGCTTTGCCCTCCCCAGGAGTCGATTCACCCATGAAGTATTCTGCTGAGCAACAGCCATTCGAAAAAACCCGTAAGTCTTCCAAGCATCACCTTCCCCGCCCTGAGACCAATTACTTTGGGGCACAGCTGCGCCCCGCCGACTGGAACGTCCTTGACGATTCTCTGGGCGAGAATCAGCGCTGGTCCACGTGGCCAGATCTGGAAAAACTCATGCGTGGTCCCACGCCCTATCCTGAATTGGTCATCGAGGATGCTGCCGCTATTGACACTGAACTTGGCGTGCTGAAAACCGGCAAGGAAGCGGACGTGTTCTTAATTGAGCGGGCCACCGATTCCCGCAGTGCACTGTTGGCCGCCAAACGCTACAGGTCCGCCGATCAGCGGCTGTTTCACAGATCAACCGCCTACACCGAGGGCCGTTCGGTGCGCCGTTCACGCGATGCCCGTGCCCTTGCGAAGGGCAGCAGCTACGGCCGGGAAGTGGAGGCCACCAGCTGGGCCAACGCTGAATGGACGTATCTGCGCATGGCATACGAGAATGGCATCGCCGTGCCCTATCCGGTGCAAATTTGCGGCAATGAAATTCTGATGGAATTCATTGCTGACCCCGAGAACCCGGGCGTTGCGGCCCCGCGGCTGCAAGCCACCCATCCGAGCCCTGAACAGTTACAGGGTTATTGGGATCAGCTCGTTGAGGCCATGAGCAGCTTCGCTCGGATGGGCTTCGCACACGGGGACCTCTCGCCCTATAACGTGCTGGCCGCCGGAGACCGTCTGGTCATCATTGACCTGCCGCAACTGGTGGATTTGGCTGGTAACTTCCAAGCTGCAGAGCTTTTGGCTAGGGACTGCCGGAACATGTGCGCCTGGTTTACCTCCCGCGGTTTGGAGGTCGACGACGGACACCTCCTAAGCGAACTTCTCGCCACCGCTTGGTGAGAGACCCATCCAGCGGTCCCAGGCTGGTGCCACTAGCTCATACATAGCTTGGTATCCCTGGGACCGCGGATGTGCGCCGTCGCCTTCAAGGACCTGTTGCCGCCATACGGGGTGGCGTTCCAGCACGGAGAAGACTTCCACGTAGGGAACGCCCCGTGCACGGCATAGCGCCAGGAAACGGTTGGAGAGTTCGGCGATCCTGGCGTTCTGCGCATCCTCAGATACGGCTGGCGGCCCCACTACCAAGACGGAATCTCCGGAGATTGTTTCTAAGATGCGCTCTAGATTGGCGCAGGAATCAGCCGGCAGAATCCGGGGTACCCCATCCACGTAGGTGGTGTCGTTCACCCCCCATGGAGAGGACCACACGGGTGGGGCGCAGAGGGGACCGTCGCTGGTCAATTTCCGCGCCGATCCTGTCAAGGATTTGAGCGGAGGTATTGCCGCGAATGCCCAAATTGTAGGCGGTGACCGGGTGCCCCGCGGTAGCCTGCCGAGTTGCCAACCAGCCAGTCCAACCCAAGGCCGTTTCATCACCAATCCCAGCCACGAAGGAATCCCCAACAAAACAGATCTGCTGCTCGGCCGGACTCATGTGGAGGCGCTCACGCGGATGCTTCGATCCGGCCCGGAAGGAAAGGAAGCCACGGGGCCGAGTAGATCAGCGGCGCGGTGGCACCCGACTCAACGGTGAACTTGGCCCGGCCAAACGTCCAGAACCTGTTGTGCAGGAAAACGCTGACCTCAACCTCACCCCGGATTTTCCAGTTGCGCGTGCCCCACTGCGTAGGTTGGGCCACGCCATCAATCACCACGGTGGGCTTGGGAAAGAACCCCAGCCACGGCTTGCGAAGGGTTAGCTCAAAACGATGAAGTGCTTGTGGGGTATCAGTCACGCTGAAAGCTTATCCTCGCTGGTCTAATTCCAAATCGCAGCTGATGCGATAAAAGCTCGTGATTCATCGCATTAGCTGCAGTTTCGAAGCATTCCGTAGTCTGTTCCGCCGCCGGCACCTAGGCAGTTTCGTCAACAACCCCCAGCAACATGCTCTAGCCTTCAGGAATGGATAATGCAGCGCAACAGCTCGGAAACGCAGCCACCACGTGGTGGAGCGCAGTCCTAGCTGGCTTTACTCGGACCGAGCCACTCAGCGTTCCCGCTGGCATCCTTTTGGGCATCCTGGCAGTTGCCATCGTGCTGAGCATTCCGCGAGTCACGTGGCGCTGGTTCGGCTTGTACGTAACCTTTGTGCACGAACTTGGCCACGCCTTTGCTGCTCTCATGACCGGGCGAGTGGTGCATGGACTGAAGATCGGACTAGATCATTCCGGCCAGCTGGTCAGCAGTGGCCGCCGCGGTTTTAGCGCTACCTGGTCTGGTTTTTGGGGCTATCCGGCACCTGCCGTTGTAGGGCTGTCGCTTGTGTGGTCAGTGTCGGCAGGCTGGGCCGGTGCGGCGGCCTCCATCGGTGCGCTGATCCTTCTGCTCGCCCTGATATTCTTGCGGAATTTTACCGGGATCATCGTTGCCCTACTGAGCGCGGCCATCGCCCAAACCCTTGTCATGTTCGCCGATGCGCAGACTGTCAGCTGGGCGATCTTGGCCTTAGGAATCGCGTTGGGAGTCGGCTCGGTGCGCGACTTTTTCAAGGTCGCAGCCGTGCATACCCGCCGCCGCAACCAGCTCACCAGCTCCGACGCGTACCTACTCGCCCAGGCGACCGGCGTGCCGTCCTTCCTCTGGCTCACCGGCTTTGCCCTCGTCATTGGCGGCTCGGCAGCCTGCTCGGCCTACTTCGTGTGGGGAATACTGGCCATATAGCGCTCAATCGTGCTGATACTCTTGCTCAGTGCGAGGTGGCCCTGCCGCGCAAAACCGCTGGTGGGGACACCTACAAACGCACTTGGGGAAGTACATGATTGAGCATCCGGAAAAGTCTACAAAGCGTTCGAAAAGGCCGATGGTCATCGCTGCCATCGCCGCAATCGTGACCCTCTCAATGGGATGGCTGGTGGCCGATAATTTCTTTGCTTCTGAGGATTCAAACACCGTTCCGCTGACGTCCGCATCGCCCCTCTTTGTGGCGGACGAGTTCGGGTTTTCGGTCAAGTTTCCGGCAGTACCGGAGCGCCAGGACCAGGCCCTCAACTCCGGCGGGCAAGATCTGACCGTCACCACTTTCAGCGCGGGGGAACTGGACTCCGGCTTCGGATTGTCCACCACGTTGGCCCAGTGCACACCCGTAGGCAAGGACCTCGACGCCCGTTTGCAGGCCTCCGCCGCTGGCGCTATCCAGGGCGCCGCAAAGTCAACTGGCTTCTCTCCCACGGTGAATTCACAGACACCCTTCACCGTTGCCGGGAGCCCTGGCTTGCAGACCGATTTCACCCTAACCGAGGGCTCAGACACGCTCCATGTCATGTCGGCCGTTGTGATCAACGGCCCGCGCTTCTACACTTTGTCAGCCAACAACCCGAGCGAGGAGAGCTGGTCAAACTTCCTCGGCTCGTTCACCATCACCAAAGACCCCGCTGCATTACCCGAGTGCGCCCCCTTGGCCGGAAGCTAGACGGTGGTCTTCACTGCGTAGTGGAGATGTACGACGCCGTTGCCAAAGCGTTGCTGTCCCAGCAGTTCCAGCCGGGTTTCCTTGATCTCGGGAAGTGCTGGTTTCCCTCCCCCGACCAGCACGGGTGAGATGAAGAGGTGAATTTCATCCACCAATCCGGCGCGCAATGCTTGGCCGCCCAGTTCGGCCCCTCCCACGGAGAGGTCATGATCGGCGTCGGCCTTCATGCGGCGGATGGTCTCGGGATCAAAAACGCGTTCGATCCTGGTCCGTGATGTTGACACCTCCTCCAGGGTTTTGGAGAACACCACCTTGTCCGTGCCGTGCCACAAGGTGGCGTAGTCCCGCATCACCTTGATGAGATCTGTTTTCCCGTAGAACTCTTCCCAGACTTGCAGTGTCTGGTACATGCGGCGCCCCAACAGGAACGTGCCAATGTCCTCTTGCAGATTGTTGATGCAGCTGTGGACTTCATCGTCCGGCATAGCCCACCCAAAGCCGCCATCCTTGTCCTCGATGTAGCCGTCCAGCGACGTGATGGCTGCGTAAATGAGCTTGCCCATGGTGCGCGTCTCCCTGCAGAATCTGGCCCGGTGTTCAATCTGGTCCGGTTGTTCACCAGTATTCGCGCATTGGGCGGAGCTGGAAAGCTATTTGCCCATCTTTTTCAGGAGCCATTTCACGATTTGGTCCGTTTGGTTTCCGAACGGGTTTTCATCAACAACGTAAGTCCATGTGGTGGATCCGCTGCGGATGCCTGCAGCGTCAAGATCAATATGCCCGTCAACGACTTCTAAGGACTCCACGGTTTCCAGTGCATTGGTGCGGGCGTCTTCGAGGAAGCCTTCAAAGGTCCTGATGGTCTCCCTCCGGAATTCATCCAACGGGTTTTGCCGGCCTAGCGCGCGCAAGTGGATTGCGGCCCGCTGCTCCGAAAGCTGGGCCAGGTGGTCACTCCAAAGTGCGTCAAGTTCAAAGAGCATCACGGCACGGCATACGCGGGCCAGTTCTTCTTCACCAAGGGCACTGCGCAAGTGTTCCAAACGGTCGCCGACTTCTCCGTCGGCACGTTCCGCCAACGCGTACAGCGCCGCATCCCTCTCATGGAGGAACGTCTGGCGGTCGGCCAGCACCACGTTTCGCTGGTAGGCGATTAGCTCGTTGTACTTCCACGAGTTCTGCTGCGTGGTGAAGCGTTCGGCCTCGGCGAGCCGCTGCGCCTTGTCCAAGAGCGAGGACACACCCGCCCTGGTGACCAGTCCGGCGTCGTCCGCTTCATGGGCCACCGAGTCGGTGAGTTCCAGACCATGTGCTTCCTGCCCGTTGGAGGCAGGGTCCTCCATGCTGGAGAAAATGAGGCTGGCTCCGGGATCACCCTGCCGCCCGGCCCGGCCCCGCAGCTGCGCGTCCAGTCGAGGCGAATAAAAGCGGCCCACGATGATGACCAGCAGCCCACCCAGGGCGGCCACTTCGGCGTGCGCGGTGGGATCTGCCGGGGTCCCACCCAAAAGAATGTCGGTGCCACGGCCAGCCATCTGCGTCGAAACGGTGATGCTCCCCCGGCGCCCGGCCTGGGCAATGATCTGCGCTTCGAGGCTGTCATTGCGGGCGTTGAGAACCTGAGCGTCGATTCCCGCCGTCGTCAGAAGCTGCGCAAAACGCTCGGAGGTTGCCACGTCGTGGGTGCCCAGCAGCACCGGTTGGCCGGTGGCGTGAGCTGCCTGCACCGCCACCACCACGGCGGCATCGCGCTGGGCGGCCGTGGCGTAAATCTTCTCGGGCATATCCGTACGGATGCACGGTTTATGGGAGTCCACCCGGCCGGCGTCGAGCTCGTAATGCGTGCGCAGATACTCCGCAACAGCCACAGCGGTGCCGCTCATGCCGGTGACGGTGGTGAAACTCTTGATCAGATCCCGCACCAACAACTGGTCCAGAATCTCGCCCTGCTCGGTTTTGTGCAGCCCTTCCTTGGTTTCCACGGCAGCCTGCAAGCCATCGGGCCAGCGCTGCAACGCAGCCACCCGTCCGCGGGAATCGGAAACAATCTCGGCCTTGCCGTCGCGCACAATGTAGTCAACGTCGCGCTGCAGCAGGACCTGCGCATGCAGCGCCGTATTGATGGAGGAAAAGAGCGGGGTCCCTGCCGCCGAATAAAGTTCGACGCCGGGCCACCTCGCCTCCACTTGGGCCAGCCCCACGTCGGTGAGCGAAACGTTCCGTTTGTCCGGTTCAACGGTGAAGTCGATGCCTGGACGCAGCGCCTTGACGAAGTCCGCTACATCCACGGATTGCAACTCGCTGCGCGCCCGGCCCGCCAAAACCAGCGGAACCGTGGCTTCATCCACCAGAACGGAGTCAATTTCATCCACGATGCACACGTCAAAGGGCTGCAAGGTGGCTTGCTCCGGTTCGGTGCAGGTGCGGTCCCGGAGGACGTCGAAGCCGAGCTCGTTGACGGAAACGTAGACGACGTCCGCTGCATAGGACTGGCGGCGCTCTTGCGGTTCCATGGCCTCAGTAACTGCAGCTACTTCAACGCCAAGTAGCTCAAAGAATGGTTTCATCCAGGCTGCATCACGCTGCGCCAAGTAGTCATTGACGGTCAGGACATGCACGCGGCGGCCGCGAAGCGCCTGTGCTCCGGCAACCAGTGCACCCACCATGGTTTTACCTTCGCCGGTGTCCATCTCCACCACGGTGCCGTCCAGCATGGTGGCAGCAGCCAGAAGCTGGGTGTCGAACAGTGCCATGTCCAGAGTTTCTTGGACGAAAACCTTGGCAGCAGCAAGGTATTTCTCCAGCTCGGCATCACCCCACGCGGCACTATCGGGTAGCTGTTGCAACAGGTTGCGCGCTTGCTCCCCCGTTAAGGTGGTGGCCCTGGCTGCGGCCCGGGCAACTAGCCCGCTGTGCGTTGCCGTATCTGCGACGCCCGGGGCATTGAAGAGCCAGCTCTTGAATTTCTTAGGGAGAAGCAAGGGTCCTCGAGTCATGGGGAGTTCAAATAGCCGGTAATCCCCACGGTACTCATGGCATGACGCGGAACACAATCACGGGGGTAAACTTCGCCGGGTTATCGTGCTCAGCAACGCTCATCGGGGCGCAGGGCGGGCTCAGCGCGGGGCGGGCGGGCTCGGCGCGGGGCGGGTGGGCTCGCGGTGGGCCATCTAAATCCACGCGGGACCGCAAGGAAAGAACGCTTTATTCGAAGTGCGCCGCTCCAAGTACCGCGGGCGCAACCGGCTCGCCGTCCTGCGCTCCGCTCGTGGTGCCCTGCTCAGCCACGTTCTCCACGGCATCGAGTCCGCTGGTAATCTCACCCATCACGGTGTACCCGCCAGCAGCATCCCGGCCAATGGTGGTATCGCCGTACACAATAAAGAACTGACTGCCATGACTGTTCGGTTTGTTGGTGCGTGCCATGGCGAGAGTGCCACGCTTGTACACATTGTTATCCGGCGCGTTTTCAACAGGACCAAAGTTATAGCCAGGTCCACCCGTTCCGGTTCCCGTGGGATCACCGCACTGCAGAATATCGAAGCCACCCGTGGTCAGGCGGTGACACTTGGTATCGACGAAGAAGTCAGTCTGCGCCAAATGCAAGAACGACGCCACCGCCTGCGGAGCCTTGTCGCCAAACAACGTCACACCTAGTTCAGCACCGTTGAACTCCAAAGTGCCGTGCCACTGACGACCTTCAGCTTTAGCGAGGTCAGGGGCAGCCACATCCGCGGCACCCCCAGCCTCTTGATCACTGTCCTCCCCCACCTTGGACATCAGCGCCATCCCGCCGCCGACAATGACCCCCAGCGCCACAAGCAACCCGACAATCAGAAGGACCATTTTCTTGGAATTGGCGGCGACAGCTGGTTTGGCTTGAGGATTATGCATGCCGCTCAGTCTAGAAGAGAACTACACTTTCCCCTGCCACCATTACAAACTGCTCCGCGCCATCACAGCATCAATTTCGGCCGCACTAACCCCGTTGTTGAGCAGGAAATTCCGTACGTCGATGGTCTCAGCAAATTCCTGCACAGCTGCACCACGCCCCTGCACCACCTCTTCCATCTCCGCCACATCCAAGTGCCGCTCGTAGGGGTGCTTCACCGGCGAGACCAAATGCCATTCATTGATACCGCGCGCCGCCAACTCATCTTCAGCCAGGGTCCGCTCAGTCTGCCCCTGCATGGTCAGCAGCATCGTGGCGATCAACCCGGTCCGATCCCGCCCGGCAGAACAGTGAATCACCACCTTGCCCTCCGCGGCCGCCAGCTCATTGAAAACCCTTGCAACCTGGAGTGGGAAAAGTCGCACGATGTCCGAATAAAGCCGCGGATGGTTCATGTAGGGGTGGAAAAGTTCCCGATACATGGGATCGTCCGGGTCTTCCGTTGGTGAATGTACGACGGCGAACCTTAGCTGAGCATCTTCTCTCACCACCGGGTCTGTGGGCCTGCGCTTGCGTTCGCCCGGGTTCCGCAGGTCGATGATGGTGCGCACGCCGTCGTCGTAGAGCTGTTCCCAGCCACGCTCGGTGAGCCACTCACTGCGGCCCATCCGGTAGATGTCACCGGCAAGTTGACGGGCGTTGACAGCGCCTTCCCACTGCGGGCCGAGCTGATCTTCGGGGGACTTCATCTCAGCGCTCTTTCTCTAGGCGGAAGTCAAGCCCGTTGCGGACTTGCGGCCATTCAGCGGCCAAGATGGAAAAGACCACGGTGTCTCTCAAACTTCCATCAGCCAAGCGCCTATGTGCCCGCAAGATGCCGTCCTGTTTGGCACCGAGGCGGGCGATAGCCTCCCGCGATTGCGTATTCATCCAATGCGTGTGAAATTCCACCACCTCGCAGCCAAGCGTCTCAAACGCGTACTCCAGTAAAAGCTTTTTACTGTCCGGATTGGTTCCCGTACCCTGCGCACTGAGCGCATTCCATGTGGCACCTATTGCGAGCCGGGGAACAGTGAGGTCAATGGCGTAATAACTGGTCAGCCCAATCACCCCGCCCGGCTCCCCCGTTACGGGATCATTGCGCCGCACCGTGAATGACAGCTCAGTTCCGGCCTCATGCGCGGCTAGTCGCTTCTTAATATCGGCGCGCATATCCTCAGGACGCGGCACTGTGGTGTACCAAAGGTTCCACAGTTCGCCGTCGGACGCCGCAGCCACCAAGTCATCGTGATGGTCCAGACTCAGTGGCTCGAGAGTGACATATTTACCGCGGAGGGTGACGGGTTCAAGGGAGCTCATGAAACCACTTTAGGGCCCGAGATATTTTCTTGCCCTCGACCAGTCCGTTTGCACAGTGGCATGGCGTAAGGCAGCGACCAGCTGAACGCGTTTAAGCAGACGAAAGTTGGCGCCATGAGCAAGTAACAGCCTCTTGTCCCACGGGATTTTCCAGAAGATGCGATCAACATCGCCGTCTTCTGAGAGCAGTATGGGATCCAGTAGCGCCACGGCCGCTTCTTCATCCAGCACTCCGCCACTACCAGCCTTGCTCGCCAAGGGGGTCAGTGCGCAATACAGCAGCAGGTGCCGCGTCAGGCTAGAGCTAATAACAGCGAGATGAGCTTCCGCAATGGGGAAACTGAACTCCCGTGGCTGATGCAAGGCATCTGCCCCGCCAACCACCTGGAGCAGCAGCTTATGCTCATGCCTAGTCACAAACGGGAGCCATGAGGATTCGCGGCTAAAGACAATCTCATCCATGAGCCCACCTTAACTCTTTGCACCCAGACGACCCTTAACTCCTTGCGCCCAGACCACCCACCCTTTGGTTGACACATCAACTTATTGCATGACATGATTTTATTGAAGCTTCAATGATTTGATGCTCGGCGCTTCATCCAGAAGGCCTGCCCCATGACCCCAAAAGAGACGTTGAGAATCCCATGAACAACCTTGCCCTGAACACAGCAGCCCGAACCATTCTTCGCATTGTGGTTGGCTTCCTCTTCGCAGCCCACGGCTGGCAGAAGTACAACGAATTCACCATCGCCGGAACCCAGGGAGGATTTGCCCAGATGGGCGTCCCTGCCGCTGACGTGATCGCACCGATTATTGCAACACTGGAACTGGTGGGTGGAATCGCCCTGATCTTGGGCCTGGCAACGCGCCCGTTCGCAGCACTGCTGACATTGAACATGCTCGGCGCCATCATTCTGGTCCACGCCTCCGCGGGCGTATTCGTAGAAGGTGGCGGCTACGAGCTGGTACTGCTCCTGGGCGCATCGGCTCTGGCGGTTGCTTTGGTGGGCCCCGGCAAGTTGTCGCTGGACAATGCCCTGTTTGGACGCTCCACGTCCAAGTTGCGCGTCCTGGCATAACCTCCCCTGAAGTAAACAAGGCGCACGACTCCATCAGGAGCCGTGCGCCCTTATTTATACGCAGCCGGGCCCCTCGGAGCTGCGGCAGTATCATTGTGCCGCAGCTCCACCGGGCGTGGCGTGCGTATAAATAAAGTCCACTTTGGCTATACGCGGATCCAGCACTCGGAATTGCGCATAAACCAAATAATGGACGCCCAACGCCTGCACGGGCAGACTTTCACCATGAGCTACTCACTACAAATAGTGGTTGACTGCACCAATCCGCACGAACTTGCTGATTGGTGGGCAGAAACCATGGGCTGGCAGGTGGAGCCCTCCGATGAAGAGTTCATCCGTTCCATGGTCGCCAAAGGTTTCGCCACCGAGGAGCAAACCACGCTCCACCATGGCATCCTCGTTTGGGCAGATGGCCAAGCCATCAACCCAAACGCGGACACGAGCGCCGGAGCGCCCCGCATCTTGTTCCAGCGCACCGATCAGGAAAAGCGAGGCAAGAACCGCATTCATTGGGACGTGCGGATCGGCGATGACGACAAAGCGACGGTTCGCACCAATTTGGAAGCCCGCGGTGCCACCTTCCTCTGGGAAGCCAGCCAAGGACCGCATACCTGGTTCACCATGGCAGACCCCGAAGGCAACGAGTTCTGCATCAGTTAGTGAGCGCAGCAAGACATCCACTGCGCTCTAGCTCACCCTGCCAGCTAAGATCGTTAGCGTGAACGCAACGAATCTTCCTCCCCAGGTATCTGACATCTTCGATCCCACCCGCTGGCGCGTGGTTGAGGGCTTCGACTTCACCGACATGAGCTACCACCGCCAGGTGGAACGGAACGAGGAAGGCGAGATCCTCAAGGATCTCCCCACCGTCCGCATCGCCTTCAACCGCCCGGAAGTACGCAATGCGTTCCGCCCCGGCACCGTTGATGAGTTGTACCGCGCCATGGATCACGCCCGCATGACCCCGGATGTGGCCACCGTACTGCTGACCGGCAACGGCCCCTCCCCCAAGGACGGCGGCCACTCCTTCTGCTCCGGCGGCGATCAGCGCATCCGCGGTCGCGACGGCTACCGGTACGCAGAGGGCGAAACCAAGGAAACCATTGATCCGGCCCGCGCCGGGCGCCTCCATATTCTGGAAGTTCAGCGCCTCATGCGCACCATGCCCAAGGTGGTCATTGCCGTGGTCAACGGCTGGGCAGCGGGCGGCGGCCATTCCCTCCACGTGGTCTCTGATTTGACCATCGCCTCTCGCGAACACGGCAAGTTCAAGCAGACGGACGCCACCGTGGGAAGTTTCGACGCCGGATACGGCTCGGCTTTGCTGGCCCGCCAGATCGGTCAGAAGAAAGCTCGGGAAATCTTCTTCCTAGCCCGTGAATACTCGGCCGAGGATATGGTCGCCATGGGTGCCGTCAACGAGGCCGTGGACCACAAAGACCTAGAAAACGTGGCCCTGGAATACGCGGCAGATATTGCCCGTCAGTCCCCGCAGGCCATCCGCATGCTCAAGTTCGCCTTCAACCTGGCCGACGACGGCCTCGCCGGCCAGCAGGTCTTCGCCGGCGAAGCCACCCGCCTGGCCTACATGACCGATGAAGCCGTGGAGGGCAAGGAAGCGTTCTTGGAAAAACGCGATCCCGACTGGTCCTCCTTCCCCTACTACTTCTAACTACAGGCGAACATGTTCATCGAACCCCTCCTCAAGGCCCTCTCCGAAGCACTCGCAGGCGAAGGCCCCGCAGTCCAGATCGCCCCTGACGGTAGCTTCACGCTCATCCCCCAAAGCGAGCTGGGACTCGCCGAAGGAAGCGAAACCGAGATTGCCGCCGTCGTACTTACCTCGGGGAGCACGGGCACACCCAAGCGGACCATGCTCAGCGTTGAGGCGCTGGCGGCGTCGTCAGTGGGCACGGCGCTGACACTGCAGGGTGAGGGCCAGTGGCTGCTCGCGCTGCCCATGAATTACGTAGCCGGGCTGCAGGTTCTGGTGCGCAGCCTGTTCGCCGGAACGCGCCCGTGGGCCATGGATCTGAGCGGCGGATTCACCCCCGAAGCGTTCACCGAGGCCGCCCTTGAGCTGACCGACAAGATGCGTTTCACCTCGCTGGTCCCCACGCAGCTCAGCCGCCTGCTGAGGAATCCGAGCGCCGAAACGCTGACCGTGTTGCGCCGTTTCAACGCGATCCTGCTCGGCGGCGGGCCCATCAACCCCGTGCTGCTCGAGGCCGCGCGCGGTGCCGGGCTGAACGTGGTCACCACCTACGGCATGTCCGAGACGTGCGGCGGTTGCGTGTACGACGGCGTCCCGCTCGAGGGCGTGCGCGTCGCCATCCGCGAGGGCCGGGTCTGGCTCGGCGGGGAGGTGGTGGCGGCCGGATACCTGGGCGATGCCGCGCTCACCGAGGCGTCTTTCTCCGAGGAAGAGGACGACGGCGAGATGGTGCGTTGGTATAAAAGCGGCGACTTGGGCGAGCTGGATGGTGAGGGACGGCTGCGGGTGCTTGGCCGCGTTGACGACGTGATCATCACCGGCGGGCTGAAGGTTTCTGCCGGTGCCGTGACCGATGGTTTGCACCGGGTACAGGGCGTTCGCGAGGCGTTTGTGCTTCCTGTTCCGTCCGCGGAGTGGGGACAGCAGGTGGCCGCTATGGTGGTTGGCTCGTGCACCGAGGCCGAACTGCTGGCCGCGGCCGGCACCCTGATGGAGCCGCATCTTCTCCCTAAGACTGTGGTGTTCGTCTCCGAGTTGCCACTGCTGCCCAATGGAAAGCCTGATAGGACGGCAATTTTGGCGGCATTGCTCGGTGCTGCGCAAGCAGTCTGAGTTAAGAAAAGGGGCAGAATAAGCCTTAGCCCCAGTCTCTGGGCCGCCATCATCTTGTTCGCTAACGTTTTACGAGTTCTAAAGGAGTACCGCTGTGGCCACTGTGGGTCAATGGATTGCCGGAGCCCGCCTGAGGACCCTTCCCATGGCAGTGGCTCCAGTCATCATCGGTACGGCTGCAGCCTACGATCTTGGTGGGCTGAATTGGGGGCGCGCAATTTTGGCGATGCTGGTCGCCTTGCTCCTGCAGATTGGCGTGAACTACGCCAACGACTACTCCGACGGCATCCGCGGCACCGACGAGGTCAGGGTTGGCCCGCTGCGCTTGGTGGGTAGCGGTGTGGCGAAACCTTCGCACGTGAAAATGGCGGCATTCACCATGTTTGGTCTGGCCATGCTGGCCGGTCTGGGCTTGGTCCTCGCCTCCAGCGCGTGGTGGCTGCTTCTGGTGGGCGCCGGTGCGGTGCTCGCTGCGTGGGGCTACACCGGTGGGAAGAATCCCTACGGCTACATGGGGCTGGGTGATGTCTTTGTGTTTGTCTTCTTTGGCCCCGTGGCAACCCTGGGCACCACCTTCACCCAGGCCGGGCAGGTGAGCGCGGCGGCAGTGTTGGGTTCCATCGCAACGGGACTGATCGCCGTCGCACTTTTGATGGCCAACAATGTCCGTGACATTCCCACCGACACCGAAGTGGGCAAACGGACCCTCGCCGTGCGGTTGGGAGATAAGAACGCCCGGCTCAGCTACGTGGTGATGCTCGCGCTGTCTGTGGGCCTGATGATGTTCCTGGTGCCGAGCAAGCCGTGGATTTTGCTGCTCCTGCTGCTGGTGCCGGCCATGCTGATGCCCAGCTGGCTGATGCTCAAGGGCAAGAAGCGCAAGTCCCTGATCCCAGTGCTGCAGCAAACGGGACTGCTCAACCTCGGATTCAGCGTACTTTTTGCCGTAGCCATGGTGATGACCGCGCTCTAGAGCCGACATTCCGAGCCGAGCGAGTCGGGGCCGAGTGAGTCGGGGCCGGTCGAATAGGGGCCTGGCGGATCAGGCCTGCTCGGCGCCTTCGGGCTTGCTCAGGTTGACGCTGTTCAAGTGGGCGCTGCCGGACTTGCGGTCGGCGTCGATCCAGATGTCGGGGTTCTCATCGATGAGAGCGTCTTCGGCGTCGGCGTCGGCCATGGCCCCGGAAGACTGGGTTGTTGTGGCGTTCGGGGCGAAGGTCTTGGCAACCACTGCGGTTGCGCCGGCGCGCTGCTTACGCAGGAAAATGAAGCTGACCACGAAGGCGCACAGGGCAGCGATCAGGGCCGCGGTGAGCGGGGTGAAGTTCAGCGCCATGTAGGCGATGAGGAAGAACGCCATAAAGAGCACGCCGCGGATCAGGGAGTATTTGAAGAAAGCCACGGACCAAGTTTAGCGGTTGAAGCTGGGCGTCTGCCCTACGCCTGCCAGGGTGCTGATTTTTCTCACAACGGTAGAATGAAGTATGCGCTATATCATTCCAGTGACCATAGGTGTTGTCCTGTTTGTGTACGGACTCATTGACTGCATCCGCAGTGAAGCCCGCGACGTACGCAGCATCCCTAAGCCTGCGTGGATTCTGGTGATCATCTTCTTGAACGTCATCGGCGTGGGGCTGTGGTTCCTCTTCGGGCGCCCGCAGTATGCCGCTTCGGGCTCGGGCAGTTCCTCCTCGTTTGGCCCTTCCGCCGCCGGTCCGCGTCGGCCCGCCGCTACCGGTAGTCAGCAACGTTCAACCGCGCCCGACGACGACCCCGAGTTCCTGCGCAATCTGGCGGTTAACAGGGCTCAGAAGCTGGAAGCCGATAGGCTCCGTAAGCTCAAAGCCGATTTGGACGCCCGCGAAGCCAAACTCCGCGAAGAGCACCCGAACGACGAAACGAAGAATTAGTCTCTAGGATCCCTGCGCACCAACTAAAGGGCTAAATTCCACGCCCTCCCATGGTCAAGCACCCTCCCCGCGGCTATGGTGGAAATCACAGTCGGCTGCTATTCCGCCAAGGAAGCTCAGCCGATGGCTACGTTGGGAGGGAACGTAATATGCCACGAACTAGTGCCATCAACATCCGTGCAAGCGGGAAAAGGAAACGGCTCAGACACTGGGCCTCCATCGTGGCGCTGGGGATGGGCCTAACGATTTTGCCCGGCTGTGCCGCCTCTGATGGCGTTCCCACCCTGACCTGGTACATCAATCCTGACGACGGCGGCCAAGCGAACCTGGCCCAGGTATGCACCACGGCGGCCGAGGGCGCCTACCGGATCGAAACCTCTCTGCTACCCAAGGATGCGGCCGCCCAGCGTGAGCAGTTGGCCCGCAGGCTTGCTGCCGGCGATTCTTCGCTGGACATCATGAGCATCGATCCCCCCTTCATTCCCGAACTTGCCGAGCCTGGCTTTCTGGCTCCGGTGCCCGCAGACGTGGCAGAGCGGACCAGTAAGAACGTTCTGGACGGTGCACTGGCAGGGGCAACCTGGAAAGACCAGCTGGTGACGGTTCCCTTCTGGGCTAACACCCAAATCCTCTGGTACCGGAAATCCGTGGCGAAAGCCGCTGGCCTGGATATGACAAAACCGGTGACGTGGGATCAGCTGATGGAAGCAACTCAGGAGCAAGGCAAATACCTCGGCGTCCAAGGCGCCCAAGCCGAGTCCATGACCGTATGGATCAACGCCCTCATCGAGTCCGCCGGCGGGCATATTCTACTGAACCCGGGAGCCCGGGCTGATGAGATCAAGCTCGGGCTGACCTCTCCCGCAGGCGAGAAGACCGCCGCAATTATTGGCACTATCGGCAAGAAGAATCTTGGCGGTCCTGGCCTGCCCACCTCAACGGAAAATGACTCCATGATTCTTTTCCAAGGGGACAAGGGTTCCTTCATGGTCAATTATCCGTTTGTCTGGCCGGCAACTAATGCGGCTGTGAAGGCAGGAAGCGTTAGCCAGGACGTCCTCGATGACATTGGCTGGACGCTTTACCCTCGCGTTGATGCGGATACTGATACTGCTCCTCCTCTGGGCGGGATCAATTTGGGCGTGGGCTCCAAGAGCCAGCATCAAGATCTGGCCTACAAGGCCATCGAGTGCATCACCTCTCCGGAGAATCAGGCCACCTACTTTGTGACCAACGGCAACCCGCCGTCAAATTCCACGGCATATGACGATCCGCGGGTGGAGAAGCAATTCCCCATGGCTCCGACGATCCGAGAATCACTGAAGCTCGCAGCACCCCGGCCACAGACGCCGTTCTACAACGAAATCTCCACGGGATTGCAGCAGCGTTGGACTCCACCGTCAGCGGTAGATCCCGCAACCACTCCACAGAATTCCCAAGACTTCATCCTTGCTGTACTTAGGGGGGACAGGCTGCTGTGAGCACCTCAATCAAAGCGTCCACGGACGCACCAGCAACTCGAGCGCAGCGCCGGCGTCCGCATCTGAGCGACCGGGCCAAGTCTGAGCGCAGACTGGGCTGGTATCTGGCCGGGCCTGCCTTCATTGTGATGCTGGCCGTAACCCTTTATCCCATCCTGCAGGCCTTTTGGGACTCGCTGTTTTCCCTGCGGCTGACAGCTCCTGACGACAAGGCGTTCATTTGGTTCGCCAACTACGTGACCGTTCTCGCCGATCC
The DNA here is from genome assembly GCF_040686795.1 of Specibacter sp. NPDC078709. Classification (NCBI taxonomy): domain Bacteria; kingdom Bacillati; phylum Actinomycetota; class Actinomycetes; order Micrococcales; family Micrococcaceae; genus Specibacter; species Specibacter sp. NPDC078709. The sequence goes on along the minus strand of NZ_JBFBLU010000006.1, from coordinate 213,982 downwards.
TGTCTGGTGGCGAGACTTGGGCGTCACGGTCATCATCACCGTTGTCACTGTGGTGATTGAGCTAATTCTGGGCTTCGCCCTGGCGTTGGTGATGGACAAGGCGATCAAATCCCTGCGGGGTCTGTTGCGTACAGCCATTTTGGTTCCCTACGGAATCATTACCGTGGTCTCCGCCTACGCATGGTTCTACGCATTCGATATCAACTCCGGCTACGTCAACCATTGGTTCAGCTGGATCCCAGGGATTAGCACGGACCTGAACTGGTTCGCCGAATTCTGGCCGTCGCTCTTTGTCATCATGGCCTCGGAGATCTGGAAAACCACTCCCTTCATTTCTCTGTTGTTGCTGGCTGGCTTGGCGCAGGTGCCTGGCGAACTCACAGAAGCAGCCCAGGTGGATGGAGCCACCTGGTGGGAACGCTTTCGGAAGGTCATTGTGCCCAACATGAAGGCGGCCATTATGGTTGCCGTTCTGTTCCGCACCTTGGATGCCTTCAGAATCTTTGACAATGTCTTCATCATGACCAACGGGGCCCACGGCACCGAGGTGCTGTCACTGCTGGCTTACCGTACGTCCATTTCCCGGCTGGAAATTGGGCTCGGCTCAGCTATCTCGGTGCTCTTGTTTGTGTGCGTGCTGATCATTTGTTTTGTTGCCATCAAACTTTTCAAGGTGGATCTCGCCGGAACGCAGGGAGGTAAGTCATGACCAGCGGAAAGCAAAAGATCACTTGGGCGGGTATCGCCATCTTGGTGCTGATTTACGCGCTTTTTCCCGTGGCATCGATTCTCTCCACATCGTTCAAGGCACCCAGCGACCTCACCTCAGGAAAATTCCTGCCCAGCTCCGGTGCTGGCACCTTGGAGAACTACGAGCAGATATTAGTCGGCGATGCCCAGGGACTTTTCCTCTCGGCATTGCGCAACTCGATCGGGATCGCACTGATCGCAACTTTCATCGCGGTGGTGCTAGCCACCTTGTGCGCCTACGCCATTGCCAGACTAGATTTCCCTGGCAAGAAAATTGTGCTGACGACGGCGCTGGCTGTCTCGATCTTCCCTGTCATCTCCATCGTCACACCACTGTTCAACCTGTGGCGCAACATTGGCCTCTATGACACGTGGCTCGGATTGATCATTCCGTATCTCTCACTGACACTGCCCATCTCGATCTGGACGCTGGCGGCATTCTTCCGCCAGATTCCGTGGGAACTTGAACAGGCGGCTCAGGTGGATGGAGCCACTACATGGCAGGCCTTCCGCAAGGCGATTGTGCCACTGGCTGCACCTGGGGTCTTCACCACGGCGATCATTGCGTTTTTCATCGCCTGGAATGACTTTGTGTACGGCATTTCCCTCACCTCTACTGAAAGCGCACGAACAGTGCCGGCGGCTCTGGCGTTCTTCACCGGCGCATCCCAGTTTGAAGCGCCAACGGGCGCCATCTCTGCTGCGGCCATCATCGTGACGATTCCCGTGGTCCTGTTGGTCTTGCTTTTCCAACGCCAAATTGTCTCGGGCTTGACCCAGGGCGCCGTCAAGGGCTGAAACCTTTACTCACAGAATAGGATCGCGAGCATGGCTGCTATCACCCTCAAGAACATCGTCAAGAAGTACGGGGACGGCTTTCCGGCAGTTAACGATGTCAGCATTGACATCGCCGATGGTGAATTCGTCATCTTGGTAGGCCCCTCGGGTTGCGGTAAATCCACCATCTTGCGCATGATCGTGGGCTTGGAGGACATTACCTCCGGAGAATTGCTGATTGGCGGGCAACGTGCCAATGACAAGGCTCCCCGAGACCGAAATCTTGCCATGGTCTTCCAGAACTATGCCTTGTACCCACACCTCACGGTGTTTGAGAATATTGCGTTCCCTTTGCGCTTGGCTAAGGGAAAACACCAGGAAGAGGATGTCCAGCGGCTGGTCACAGAAGCCGCGGCCATGCTGGAACTCACAGATCACCTTCAACGTAAACCGGCCAACCTATCCGGCGGGCAGCGTCAGCGGGTGGCTATGGGCCGGGCCATTGTTCGTCAGGCGGATGCGTTTCTCTTTGATGAGCCCCTTTCAAACCTGGATGCAAAGTTGCGCGGTCAGATGCGTTCAGAAATTTCTCAGATGCAGCGCCGGCTAGCCACTACTTCTGTCTATGTCACGCACGATCAAACCGAGGCTATGACACTCGGTGACAGAGTCGCTGTGCTCAAGAAGGGTGAACTGCAGCAGATCGCTTCACCACGCGAGCTCTACGAGCAGCCGGTGAACTTGTTCGTGGCAGGATTCATTGGTTCCCCCTCGATGAACTTCCTGCCGGCCAGCCTCGAGGGGAACATCCTGAGCACAGCCATCGGAGACATTGAAATCTCTCCCGAGAAAGCAGACAAGGCCAGAGACCGTCCGGTGATACTGGTGGGTGTGCGTCCAGAGTTCTTTGAGGACGCTTCTTTAGTAGAGGAGCACAAACTTCATCACGGTTCCACCTTCACAGCTGAGTTGACCCACACCGAGTGGCTGGGCAACGAACAGTACGGCTACATCAATTTCGATCCGGCCCCGGAAGTCCGCGAAATGCTCAACAGCTTGGCCCGAGATATGGACGCCGATGAGCTGCGACCGCAAGTTGTGGTGACCTTGGATGCCGCCAGTAAGATCCGCGGTGGCCGTCCGGCCGAGCTCTGGTTGGACACCCGCCGCTTGCACCTCTTTGACCCCAAGACTGGGGAAAACCTGACTCTGGACGCGGAAGAGGGCGCCCGCTTGACGGCAGAAGCCAATGCTGAACGAGCCGAGGAAATTGAGTCTGCAAGGCAAGTCGCCGCACACTGAAATATCCAGGATCCGCAATATCTAGGCTCTGAAGTATTTGCGTCATTCGCGACGAACCCCGGCACGGCATGAATGCCGGGGTTCGTAGTGATTAGAGGTGCCTTCTACCGTCTATCACCCTCAACTCTCGTTGCAGCCGAGTCCTGCGATATTTGGCTGCGCACCGTGGCTGGAATCGTTCGACAGTGGAAGTAGCGGGACCGGAAACAACAATCGCCACGGCACAGGATGCCCACCTACCGTAACGGCCGCAGTCTCAGCAGATGCGCTCCCATGCCTGGCTGCAGAATCACGCTCGGTTTCAGCATGATCGTTGTCCAGACCCTGCTCATCATTGGGGATGTTTTCTGATGCATTCATGGGATTATTTGCCTGCCGTTTCTATGATGATGTTCAGCCTGTTATCCATGTCCATCGACGACTGGAGGATGTCACGCCCGGCGCAGCCACCTTTGTGCGTTCTGGTGCTACTTCTTTTCTTCGATCTTCACGGTCCAGGAATCAAGGTTGCCGGCCTTGACGTCCAGAAAGTAGTTGCCGGCCTTCTTGTGGATGGCCGTGGTGTTGCTCTCCGGCTTGGATGCCATGACAACCGGAATGCCGCCGTCAACCATGATGTCGGTGCCTTCCTTCTCCAAGTAGATGGCGGCGATTGCCATCTCCGGGTCTGATCCGATGAACTCGTAAACCAATCGGGTTTCCTTGCCGGAGAGTGCAAAGACTTGGCTGGCCTGGTCCGCGGTGCCGTTCAGTGCGGCAATTTCAACCCAGGTTGCTTCGGCGGGCTTTTCAGCCGGCTTCTCAGCTGCTTTCTCAACCGGCTTCTCGGCGGCCGGAGCTTCGGCAACCGGTGCGGCGGGAGCCTCGGCAACCGGTACTGCAGGAGCCTCGATGCCCGATTCGACAACGGCTTTGGTCCCTGACGATGCAGCCGAGGCTCCGCCAATGCCACCTACCAGCAGCAGGACCGCAGTGACCGCAATGGCCACAATCTTGTTCTTGGAGTACCCGGCCAGTGCATTGTCGGCCTTGTCCGTCTGCTTTCCGGCCAAGGTGATGATCAGATCGTTCAGCGCCCAGACACCGAGTCCACCCAGGGTGAACAGCTTCAGCAGACCCGTGCCAACCTTGCCCAGGTAGAAGCGGTCCACACCCCAGTAGCCAAGGAACAAGGAGAGCAACCAGGTCACCATAAATGACTTGGATCCCTCGTGCTGAACAGGAGTGAACGGTGCCTGCTGCGCTTCTTTGGTGTAGCTTTCGTGCTGCATGATGTTTCCTTTCGGGCAGAGCAAAGCTGCCGGTTATGGGTGTTTCATTTGATGGTTGTGCAACCGCGTAGTGTGCGGCCGTTGCGCTAAGGAGTTATTGCTTGGTCCAGGAACCACAGCGTGAGGACTTGAAATCTTGTCCCGCAGCTAGGGTTACGGCGGGAAGGCCACCACCGGGGATGTCGTTGTTGATGATGTCGTCGCCATTGGTACCACTGGCAAGGATTGCCCAATAGCAAGATGAGCCAACACTGCTATTGGATTTGTAGCTTCCGGATTCAATATCCACCCCAACAACCCAGGTGCCATCGGTGATGGTGTTGGCTTCCTACTTCTTCTCCACTTCCGTCACTGCCGATTCGCGTTTCTTGAGTTCTTCCTCGACCTTTTTCACCGCCGCCTCACGGAGCAGAAGGGCGTCATCCTGCTCCACGGCCGCCGATCTGATGGCGGCAACCTCGCCCTGGAGTTCTTCCAGCTGGCCCCTAAAGCTGTCGCGGTCGGTCGCGGCCTTTTGACCAGTGGCTTCGAGGGCGGCGTACTCTTCGCTCACCGTAGGATCGGCGGTCATGGCGGCAGTGAGAAATCCCCCACCAAAAAGCAGTACGACGGCGAGCGCCACGGCCACCGCTTTTACGCCACGGCGCTTGGGTTTATCTGTGCCGATTGCTTCGGTATTACGCATGAGATTCTCCTGACTGGTTAGAGCAGTTACTTGGCCGCGGTTTCCACAATGATGTTGAGCCCGTCGTCCGGATGGTAGGTCCAGGACGCGGTGTACCCAGACCATTCGGTGCTCTGGGTCCCATCAAGGGCTCGCGTTGATTCCAGCTTCGTGAAGATGCTTTCGGGTGCATCCAGTTCGCTGAGGACGCAGACCACGGCCGCAACATCAGTGCCGGTGCTCTCTTCGCCGCTGGTCTGCAGGTTCAGGCTCTTGCCGTTGTCCAATACGTCAACGCCGGTGGCGTCCACAACCGAACACTTCTCAAGAGCAGCCGGAATGGCGTTGGAGCTCGCCAGGGCATCACCCAGAGCAGCGCCACCGGCGGCGAGCAACAAGCCCGCTACCAGGCCAATCGACAATCCGCCCAGTCCGAAGTAAAGGTGTTTGCGGCCCTTGACCTGCGGGGCACGAACGTCTGGGCCAATCGATGAAACTTCCGGCGCTGCGGGATTTGTCATGCTCACTCCTGATGGTGGTCTTTTACTGCGACATCTAAGGAATTGCGGGCTGCCCCCAATGGCCAGCCCAGAATTCTTCACCACGTCTCAGCACTTGATCTGTGCTCTGGAATGAATCTAAAACGCCCCCGCGTCAGAATCCATGCCAGAGTTGATAACTGGGGTTATCAACATATCCACAGGGTTTGTCCACAATGGTCATAGAATGGACTCCTACCTCAAAGACAAGGAGATCCGCATGACCAAGCAACAAAGACAGCAACTGCAGATCACCTTGTCCCAGATTGCGAATCTGGCTCAGGTCCAGCGCCCGGTAGTGTCCATGTGGCGATCCCGCAGCAAGAACTCAGCAGATCCCTTCCCGGTCTCCATTGGCACTAGTGGCCGCCAGGAACTCTTCAATGCCGCAGAAATAACGGACTGGCTGACCGCCACCGGCCGTGGCAATAATCCCCACGCAGCCGAAGATGCAGCAGCCTTCGCCTCCCCGTTGGGCCAGGACAGCAAGGACACGCATTTCGCCGGCCTCACGGCGCTGATTGCTTTGCGCTGCCTCATGGATATGCCGCTGGGAGGCCATAACGCCGAGGATCTGGTGGATTTCGCCGATGAATACGATCCTGACAATGAGTTTCTCTTCGTCGAGATAGAGAATCTTGGTCCAAATCTGCTCCCACTGGCCACCTACGCGGATCTCCTGACGGACGCCTCCTACACGGCGGCAGCGGCCTTCGAGCAACTGCTCGGGGACAGATTCCGTGCCGGCCCGGCCGTTCAGGCCACGACCATGCTGACCGCCGAAGCTATTGAGTTACTCGCCGCCACTGCGGTGGAATTAACGGCAGGAAGTGAACAGGAACCCGTTTTCACGGACGACGGCGGCAGCGACTTCCTGCTGGCCGTCGCCGACATTTTGGGTGAGGCAGCGCCGGCCACCTTGTGTGTGGGGACTTTGGCTTCCGAATCAGCCCGACTTGCTCGCAGGCGAATGCTGGTGCATGGCCAGACCAAAGAAAATCTGCACGTCACCAACCAGGCCGGCACTGTCCGCGAGCAACAAGTCAAGGTCAGGCTGGCGCAGTTCCCTTCCCCGTCGTTCCCCACCTCGGATGCAGTTGAAGTCTTGACGGCCATCGACAACATCTCCTTGGAGATGACCCACCAGGAGTGTGCCGTTGTTCTGGCCCCAGCACCGATCCTGAGCGATTCCTTACTGCGCACAACTCAGAATCGTGAGGCGGAGGCAATCCGTTCAGACATTCTGCGTTCGGACCGGGTCCGTGCCATAGTCCGTCTGCCACAGGGGATGCTGCCGTCCAGTCCACGTCAGGCTCAGGCGTTGTGGGTGCTGGGTCCCGCGCATGCCGATGTTTCCATTGCCGATAGGTGGACCATGGTGGCCGATCTTTCAGGGCAAGAAATGACAGCCTCTATCAGGGCTGACCTGGTTGGTGATCTCGCCGCGTCGATGGGCAACCGTGATTACGTGTGGGCACACTCATTTAGGTTTGCCCAGATTGTGCGGACGCGCTCCTTGCTGGCCAATCAAGGTTCCTTGACGGCGAAGCTCCCTGCCCAGGAAAAAACCGGACGCCCCGCACAAGCCCCAACGGCCCAATTGATTGATGCCGAGAATCTGCTGGAATCGCTAAGCCAGAGCCCGAGTGCACCACTGAGCATCACGCTAAGCGCCGAAAACCGTACGGAGCTTAGCCCAACAACTGTTGACGCGGCCATTAAGTCCGGTGCCGTGAAATACCTGCCCGGCCATCGCCTTGCTGACGATCATGTTGAAGCGGAGCTCTCCGGGCGCGCCCAGCTCCCCATCATCGGCGTCGAGGAAATCAGCGGAGAATTACCGTGTGAATCACGCAAGATCAGCCAGCTGGTGTTCGCCAACGCCTACCCACAAGGCAGGTTGAGCGAGCCGGGCGACGTCATTTTCGCAACCGGAGCGCACGCCGGCGCCATGGTCGATGAGGTGGGGGCCGCCGTCGTACTTTATCCAGCGAGGATCCTGCGGATCAGCGCAAAGAACGCGAACGGATTGCTTCCGGAGGTTCTGGCGCGTGATTTATCGGACAGGACTGGTGATTGGCGGCAATGCACCGCACGCAGGATGCACGACGGCGCCAAGCCCGCCTTGAGCGCGGCGTTGGCTGCGGTGGCGGCAGAACGTCGGAGGCTGGCGGTACGGTTGCAACAGTTGGATGAGCTTTCCGGGCTGCTCGTTGATGGCGCTGTGCATGGAAGTTTTTCGGTATTGAATTTTGGCATGACTACGGAAGGAACCAGCTAGTGGCTGCGAAGAAGGCAAAGGTTGAGGCACTGCCCTCGACCATGAAGGAACTGAAGGACACGCTGTGGAAGGCCGCGGATAAGTTGCGCGGGTCCATGGATGCCTCGCAGTACAAGGACGTCATCCTGGGGCTCGTGTTCCTGAAGTACGTTTCTGATGCCTTTGATGAGCGCCGCGAGCAGATCCGCACCGAGCTCGTGGCAGAGGGGCTGAATGAGGACCAGATCGGCCAGCTCATCGACGACATCGACGAGTACACAGGCCGTGGCGTGTTCTGGGTTCCGGCCCGGGCACGCTGGACGTACCTGGCGCAGAACGCCAAGGGCACGGTGGCGTCGATGGATGAACATGCCAAGAGCATCGGCGAGCTAATCGACGACGCCATGGTTTACGTCATGGGATCGAACCCCACGCTTGCAGCCACGCTGCCCACAATTTTCAACAAGGACAACATTGATCAGCGCCGCCTGGGCGAGCTGTTGGACCTGTTCAACTCCGCCAAGTTCACGGGCGAAGGCGCTACGAAGGCCCGCGACTTGCTGGGCGAGGTGTACGAGTACTTCCTGGAGAAGTTCGCGCGCGCCGAGGGCAAGCGCGGCGGCGAGTTCTACACGCCAGCCGGCGTGGTCCGCGTGCTGGTGGAAGTTTTGGAACCCACACACGGCCGCGTATACGACCCCGCCTGTGGATCCGGCGGCATGTTCGTACAAGCCGAGAAGTTCCTGGAATCGCACAACAAGGAGGGCTCGGAGATTTCGGTCTACGGGCAGGAATTGAACGAGCGCACCTGGCGCATGGCGAAGATGAACCTTGCCATCCACGGGCTGAACGGCAATCTGGCATCGCGCTGGGGCGATACCTTTGCCCGCGATCAGCACCCGGATATGCAGGCCGATTTCATCATGGCCAACCCCCCATTCAACATCAAGGACTGGGCACGCTCGGAATCGGATCCCCGCTGGAAGTACGGCGTACCCCCGGCCGGCAACGCGAACTATGCGTGGATTCAGCACATCATTTCCAAATTGGCACCGGGTGGTTCGGCCGGCGTGGTCATGGCGAATGGCTCCATGTCCTCCAACTCGGGCGGCGAGGGCGAGATTCGTGCGCAGTTGGTCGAAGCCGATCTGGTGTCCTGCATGATCGCCCTGCCCACGCAGTTGTTCCGCTCCACCGGCATCCCCGTGTGCACGTGGTTCTTTGCGAAGGACAAGACGGCGGGGCCCGCGGGTTCTGTTGACCGCACCGGCCAGGTCTTGTTCATCGATGCCCGGAACTTGGGGCACATGGTGGATAGGGCTGAGCGGGCTCTCTCCGATGAGGACATCGCGAAAATTGCGGGCACGTTCCATGCCTGGCGCGGCACCGCGCCGGTGGTTGAGCCTGTCGAAACCCCGCTGGTCGAGCTTGTCGAGACCAAAGAGCCTGTCGAGACCAAGACATACGAAGACATCCCCGGTTTCTGCAGGTCCGTCACCCTGGCAGAAATCAAAGCCGCAGACTACGCTCTCACCCCAGGCCGCTACGTCGGCGCCGCCGAAGTTGAGGACGACGGCGAGCCTATCGAGGACAAGATCGCCCGGCTCTCTGCGGAGTTGTTTGAGCAGTTCGACGAGTCTGAGCGTCTCGCAGCGGTTGTCCGGGAGCAGCTGGGGAGGGTTTCATGAACGACTGGACAAGGTTGCCTCTCGTCGAGGCGCTAGCTTTCAGGGAAGGCCCAGGCGTCCTAGCAAAAGACTTCCATGACGCTGGAGTGCCTCTGATTCGATTAGCTGGCCTGAAAAATGGAGCTTCGTTGTTGGAAGGTTGTAATTTCCTTGATCCAGATCTGGTCGCCGTCAAATGGAATCACTTCCGATTGGAGCTCGGCGATGTCTTGCTGAGTACGTCTGCATCCCTAGGCGAAGTCTCCACGGTGGACGACTCTGGAGTTGGCGCGATTCCATACACTGGAATTATTGGCTTCCGACCAAACGATGACCGAATCCTGCCTCAATTCATCCCATTCCTGCTCACGGCACCTACATTCAAGGCGCAAATTGAGGCCATGGGTGTCGGAAGCGTGATGAAACACTTTGGACCAAGTCATCTCAAGCACATGACGGTGGATATCCCTCCAATTCGTGATCAGCAGGCCATCGCAGAAGTCCTGGGCACCCTCGACGACAAGATCGCCGCCAACACCAAACTCGCTGCGACTGCCGAGGAACTATCGCATTCGCTGTTTAGGTCTATGCTCGACAAAGATGCTCGTTCTGAACCCCTCTCTGGGACAGCGCAGTTTGTCAACGGAAAGGCCTTCACAAAGAATGCCACCGGAACGGGCCGAGTCGTTATTCGTATCGCCGAGCTGAATTCTGGCATCGGGGGTTCCACCGTTTACAACGACATCGAGGTGGACGAGAAATATCTGGCCGTTCCTGGCAGCATCTTGTTCGCATGGTCTGGCTCATTAACTTTGCATCGTTGGCACAGGTCTGAGGGCATCGTCAATCAGCACATATTCAAGGTCATCCCCTCAGCCGGGTACCCAGACTGGCTCGTTTTTGAACTCCTACGCAAGAAGTTGGACGAATTCAAATCCATTGCCTCAGACAAAGCAACAACGATGGGCCACATCCAACGAAAGCACCTTGACGAACCTGTCCTAGTTCCTTCCTCGGCGACCATCACTGAACGCGGTCCCCTCATGCAGTCACTGTGGCAGCAGAGCCTCAATGCGTCGATGGAGAATGAAACGCTGGCCGCAACCCGCGACGCGCTGCTCCCCCAGCTGATGTCCGGCAAGCTCCGGGTCAGGGATGCCGAATCAGCTGTTTTGACGCTGGTCTAACGGCAACTTCAAGTTTTCTCCAAGTTCAATTTGGACTTGGAGAAAACTTGAAGTTACGTTCCCGCGAAACACAGGGATGCCGTGAGTGAAACTCAGCCCGATCTATGATCCATCCTGCAATTTTTTAACCAAGTCCGGCGTTGCCTGCCAGACGTACTGTTTGCCGCTCTTGGAACGGATGAGGAGCCCGCGCTTCTCGAGAGCCGCAAGGTCGTGGCGTGCCGTCACTCCTGAGGTCGCATAAGCACCGGCATACCACCGGATGTTGGCCACAGTGGATGAATCCTTCACCACCACCTCCAGGAAGGAAACTTGCCTGTGGTTGAACTCCCCGCGAGCCAGGTGAAGCAGCGACCGCACGTTGATCATCTCTTGGCTCTTCCGTTCAAGATAGGCTGTCAGATCGTCAAGCGCCCTGCTAACAACCTGCACGTGATGGAGCAGGAAATAGGTGAGGTCGCCGTCGTCGTCCTCAGTTAAAAGATAGGAACGGGCGTACTGCCCCGGAGCCTCTCGCAGAATCCTGGAGATCGTGATGAACTCGGTTAACCAATAGCCCTGATGGAGCATACTCCAGTAGAACAACGCCCTGGCTGTTCTCCCGTTGCTGTCTGCAAAGTAGTGGTCGTAGCCCATCATGAAGTACAGCACGATGGCCCTGACAACAGGAGGCATGTAGCTGCCGTCTCCGGCATCCCCATTTGCAAAGTCGCAAAGCGCCTGGAGCCGCCTTGGCATTTCCTCCGCTGGCGGAGGCGTAGACCCCTGTTGTCGGGTCGTCGCCACGGGCAACTATCAACCATGCCACGACACAATCCAGCATCTTTCATGGGGCCCGAATTTGTGCGAGTAAGCTCAGCTATGCAATACCTTGGCATCCAGTGTTGGGCGCCTGTTTTCCAACCATAATGGGGGCTCTTTATGTCAGATAAGCCAGTGCTGCTGTTCCTCCACGGCGTGGGTGACGGAGACCCTGACGGCAAATGGAAGGCGGCACTAGAGCAGTCCCTGACACGCTCCGGCTACCCAAGCCTCGACGAAGCTACCGTCATTGCCCCCAGATACGCGCATGCGCTCGAAGGGTTCGACGCACCGGAACCACTGCCTGCCCGGACCTTCAAGGCGCTCAGCCGTGACGCCGCCAAGCTGAACCGCAGGGACTTCGAGCGCCGCCTTGCCGCCGTTGAACATCGGATTGGCCGCCAGGACCAGGAACATCGCATCAACGAGGCCGTGGGAAATGGAGCCCAGCCAGTACACAACGCCACTGCGGATGCCGTCGTGGCAATGCCCTTCTTTCAGCAGGCGGCAAACTACCTGGACAGCAAGCAAATCCGCGCCCAGGTCCTCAACCGCATCCTGGCCAAGGTCCCGGAATCCGGCAGGATTATCATTGTGGCCCACAGCCTGGGTTCCGTGGTTGCTGCCGACTTGCTGCTACGGCTGCCGGTAGATGTTGAGGTTTCCGCCATGATCACCATTGGCAGTCCCCTTGCCAACGGGAGATTCAAGCTCGAGGGCTTGCGTGACTCCCTAGTCGATCCACCGGTCCACTTGTCCTGGTGGGTGAACTTCAGGAATGCGTGGGATCCCGTGGCAATCAGGCGTGGCCTGTCTTCTTCTTTTCCGTGGCTGTTGGATCACAGGATCAATACCGGCCCCGGCCTAGATCCTGTAACCCCACACACTGCAAGCGTCTACTTGAATCACAGCACGGTGGCGGCCACCATTGGTTATGCACTCTTCGGTTCCCAGTCCAAGGAAATCGCCCTCCTTGAAAGGGGCGTGGACATCGCCCTCAATGACGCGGAGAGCAAGACACTGCTGGGGTTGCGGTATTGCCACCTGGTCAAGAACGAGTTGAGCGGTGACACTAGGCGCCGCTACCTTGCCGCTCTGCGGTCTGTTCAGGCACAGGCAGTGTCTGACCTCCGTGCTCACAACAAGTCCATCAATCGGCCCCTTCCGTCACAGCTGGGACGGCTCGATTTTGACTACGCCGATGAGACTTCCCTGCTGCCGGAGCCGACGTTCAACCGCAAAGGAACGTCAAAAGAGGAAGCAGCGACACTCCTGACGGCCGTGGCTGCAACCAACGTCCTTGCTCCCTTCGAGATCACCGTTTCCAAGGATGTGGAGCAGGCCGCCTTGGAGGAACTCGCGTCCGAGATGGGACTGATGCGACAGTTCGGCTCAGACGTCCTGGAGGCGGGAAAACGTGCACAAGGCATCCTGCGGGACAGCCAGAATCTGCAATGGGTCAAGGTCGGGGCCTTGCTGGCAGGCACAGCGGCATTGGTTGTGGGCACGGGAGGGCTTGCCTTGGCAGCCGGCCCCGGCCTTGCAGGTGCGGCCGTTGTCACAAGCGCTCTGGCCAGCTTTGGTCCCGGCGGGATGATCGGCGGGCTGATAACGGCTGGAGCCCTGGTGGGTGGTGGCGGATTGCTGGCCGGCTCCGGCGGGGGAACCATGGTGACCGGCCTTGCCGGGGATGAAACCAGCGTCGATCAACTCGAAGGCTTCATTGCCCTGCAGTTGGCGGCTGTCATCTTGCGTCAGCAACACAAGATCGACACCGATCCTGGCGTGTGGCAGTTGCTGACCGAGATTGAAATCAGGGTCAGTCGGCAACATGAGCGCCTTGATGAAATCTCTGACAAGAAGGCCGGTTCTGTTGCAACCCTTGCAAAGAAGCGCACCATCGTGGGTCGGGCGCTCAGTTACCTGAGTGACAACGGCCTTGAACCCGGCGGGCCGGAGAAGCCCGAACCCTTGCCCAAAGCTGTGGAAAAGCGCGGGGCACGGTTCATCCCTCAATTGCAGCGCGCCAAGTAGCTCCGCCCGCGGCAACCTTCGGCTAGGACGCGCCGGTCCGGCGTCGTACATGAGCAACGACGCCGGACAGCCGCGGACTGGCGTTTAGAACAGCTCGGCGAGGTCCTCGTCCACACCAGCACGGTCGAACTCCTTCGGGTCTAGGGTTTCCCCCTGCCCCATGCCCAACCAGTCCCGGTATTCGGCGTGCTCCTGGTGGGCGGGATCGTTGACAGCCGTCACAACGTTCTGCCAGCCCCAGGCGCCGCCGCAGTCCTCGGCCGGGCCCATCCCCCGGCCCCCGGTGCAGCGCACGGCCGGGCTCGGGGCGAACGGCAAGATCTTCTCCAGAGTGATCCTGTGGCGCCAATTGTCGCCGAAGTCGTAGGTGTAGCTGATGTGGTCCTTCTCCGCTTTCAACAACTGGCCGACGGTCACGGCAGACTCATCGTGGGGCATGGGATCGCCGAAGTCGTACTCGGGGCCAACGGGTCCGTAGGTAGTCCCGTTGTAGCCGCCCACGTTGAACTCGTGCAGGTGGTAGTCCAACCATTCAAAGCTCGCCTGAATAATGCCATGCAGTTGCGCCAGAGTCAGGTCCGAACGCAACACCAGGCGACGCCATACCGGCGGCTTCGTCTCCTCAATGGCCACCTTCAGCTGCAACAGCGGCACCGGATGGGTGGGTGCCGGACCCGAGCCCACATTGACGGAACCTGGAAGCCGTGGGACCGCGCCACCCCCGTCTCCGACGTGCCGACCCATCGCCAGCAAAACCATGGGTACAAGAGCTGGCTGCACCCGCACGGCACCATCCATGGTGACCACTCCCAACTCTTCCAGCTCCGCCATGCGCCGGCGCAGGAGTCGGCCAGCAAATTCGTCCATTCCCAGATTCTCCATCGTGTCCGGGTTCTCCAGCAGGGACACCCGGATGGTAGAACCGGCCAACGCCGCTGCGTACAACAACCCGGCCTGGGCCTCCGCGGCTGGTGCAACCCACGGTGCCCACTCCTGCTCCCCCATGACACTCACGGACAGGAAGTTAGCCATCAATCCGCGCAATGCCGCCAAGTGCGCCGGGTGCCCGTGGTTCAAGATTGCCTCGGTGTTCGGGGTGGGCCACACCTTGGTGGAACCAATGTCGATAAAACCACCACCCTCCAGCGCCGCCCAGATCTTGGACAGCAGGGGCAGCTCATGCATGGTCTTGACGATTAGGGGCGCACCAGGTTCCAGGCTCTCCGTGTTGAAACCTGGTATGTGCTGGCGTTTGGCGTTGCGCGCAGCCCCCTTGGCCACCAGACCAACGGCCGCCGCGGCGCCTTCAATCTCCGCCAGCTTTAACGCGCCGGTGGAAGTGACCTGCTTGCTCTCTCCGATCCATTGCAGCAAAGAGCTCAGATGCGCGGCCAATTGGGTTCCGGAGAGCGCGGCAAGTTCCTCGTCCGCACTCGGGGGCTCCGGCAGGTCCAGCTCGCCGGGGTCAGCGTCGTCGTCGTCGTCGTCGTAAAACAACGTGAACACCTGACCCAAGTCTTCCTGACTGCCAGTCCATCCCTTGGTTTCTTCGAGAAACTGCAGGTAGGTGCGGATGGCGACAAAGATGAATTCGGTGTCCTCTTCCGCCTCGGCGGAGGCAACTGCGGTCATGGCCTGGCCAAAGGCGAGAGGCTCAAAGCTGGTGACATCGGACGCCGGCACCAGCTTGAAGTAGACAGATGCCACCACCCCCACGGCATCGATCAAGTCCTCTACTGCACCCTCCGGCAGCCCGGGCATGTTGTTGCACCATGCGGAGAATGCCGGAGCCACCGCGTCCACGGCAAGAACCGCCCGCCGTTCGCTGACGGATGTGGTCGATGCGCGGGCCTTGCTGCCGTTGTTGTTCTTGGCCATCCCACAATAATGTCAGACCCTGCGCGTAGCTTCTGAGTCATAGGAACATTGCAAGATTCGAAAGAGGTTTGCTCATGTCCACGTTCAGCGATCCTAATGAAGAAGCCCCGGCGTTCCCGCCCACACCGGCACGAAGCGGGATGCCCAAGTGGTACCCAGACATGCTGGCACCCGTTTCAGAGACGGTGTCCACCGGCCGCGTCCGGGCTATCACCGCCGTCAATCAGGAACTCGTTGCCACCTACTGGGCTGTTGGGAAGGAACTGCTGCTCCGCGAGGCTTCTGAGGGATGGGGCGCCAAAGTTGTCCTGCGACTGGCCGCCGACCTCAAGGAGCGATTCCCTGATGCACGGGGATTCTCTCCCCGCAATCTCCGGTACATGAGGTCATTTGCCGAAGCCTGGCCCGACTTTCAAATGTTGCAGACGCCGTCTGCAACATTGCCGTGGAGCCACTTTGTTGCCTTGCTCGAGAAACTCAGCGATCCCGAATCCCGCCTCTGGTACGCGGCTGCCGCCGTCGAGCATGGATGGTCACGGAACGTATTGGTCCATCAAATCGAGACCCGACTGCACGAACGCTCGGGCCAGGCCATCAGCAACTTCAAGGCTGTGCTTCCTGCAGCAGATTCGGACCTTTTGCAGCAGACCATGAAGGACCCGTACATCTTTGACTTCGTGTCCATGACGGATCGGCACAATGAAGCGGAGCTGGAATCGCAGCTCGTCGACCACGTTGAGAATTTCCTGCTGGAACTCGGCCAGGGTTTTGCGTTTGTGGGACGGCAGGTTCGGTTTGTGGTGGGCGGCGACGAGTTCTTTGCCGATCTCCTCTTTTACAATTTCCGCCTGCGCAGCTTTGTGGTTGTTGAGCTCAAGAACAGCAAGTTCGACCCCGGGTACCTTGGTCAGCTCGGTATGTACATGTCCGCGGTGGATGACCTCATGGCTCATGAGGACGACAAGCCAACCATTGGCCTGTTGCTCTGTAAGACCAAAAATAATGTGGTAGCCGAGTACGCCTTACGAGGGTACAGCGCTCCGATCGGGGTGGCCGAGTGGAAGACACAGATCGTGGACTCACTGCCGGAGGAGTTCAAATCCAGTTTGCCGAGCATTGAACTGCTGGAAGCGGAGCTGGGCGAACGCTGATAACCCCATATAGCGGTCACAACTGCGGCAACGCGAACCACGGCTGATAGCGTCATGACTAATCGAAGATCATCGTTTGGGGAGAGCACCATGACATTGGCAACCACCGGTTTTTCTGAGGCCGCCTGGGAGGGTTTAGCCCTCGATCAGCTGGGCGAGCTGGGCTGGAAGCCAACCCCCGGAGATAGGATCGCCCCGGGCACCGGCGAACGTGAGTCGTGGAGCGAACTGTTGATCCGGCGTCGGCTGCTTCTGGCCTTGCAAAAGTTCAACCCCACCGTGCCGGAGCAGTACCTGCGCCAAGCCGTCGCCGAGATTGCTACCCCGAAATCCAATGACGCGCTCACGGAGAATCACCGGATCCACAAGTACCTCGTGGAGGGGTACCGGCTCAGCTACATCGATACCGATGGCAGCGAAAAGAACCCCACCATCCGCCTCATCAGCAGCGCCACGGATGACAACGATTGGCTGGCCGTCAACCAGGTCACGCTCACGAGCCGCGAGCACTCCCGCCGATTCGACATGGTCCTGTACCTCAACGGCATGCCGGTCAGCGCCATCGAGCTAAAGAAAGCCGGCAGCGAATCCGCCGATGTTGCCGCCGCCCATGCCCAACTGCAAACGTACCTGCGCGAATTTCCCATGGCGTTCCGCTTCAATCTCCTGAACCTCATTTCCGACGGCATCATCGCCAAGTTCGGCACCGCTTTCACTCCCCTGAACCACTTCTCCCCCTGGAATGTGGATGACGACGGCGTTCCCGTCCCGCCAGGTGCCATGCTCGACGGCGACCGCATCAGCGCCGTCGATACCGCCCTGTACGGCCTCTACAACCAGGAACGCTTCCTGCAGCTGATCAACTCATTCACGGCTTTTGACTCCGGCGCGGAAGGCTTGTCCAAACGCATCGCGAAACCTCACCAGTACTTTGCCGTCACCAAGGCGGTGGGCAGCACCATCGAGGCCGTGCGCTCCAACGGCGAATCCCGCGGCAAGGCCGGCGTCGTCTGGCACACCCAGGGTTCAGGCAAGTCCATGGAGATGGAGCTCTACACCAACCAGGTCATGCGCCGCCCCGAGCTGCGCAACCCCACAGTTGTTGTCATCACGGACCGGAATGAACTCGATGGGCAGCTCTTCGAAGGCTTCTCCCGGAGCCTGCTTCTGCCCGAGACCCCGCAACAAATCCGCCGCCGCTCTCAGCTGCGCGAAGAGCTGAGCAACCGGGTCACCGGCGGCATCTACTTCACCACTCTGCAAAAGTTTGGCCGCAGCAAGGGTGAAAAGGACGCCGGTTCCGATCACCCCCTGCTATCCGACCGCAAGAACATCATTGTCATTGTGGATGAGGCGCACCGGAGCCACTACGACGACCTGAACGGCTACGCCCGCCACCTGCGCGACGCCCTGCCCAACGCCACCCTGATCGCCTTCACCGGCACCCCCATTTCCTTCGCGGACCGGGACACCCGCGAGGTATTTGGCGGGTACATCGATGTCTACGATCTGTCTCGTGCAGTGGACGACGGCGCCACGGTTCCGGTGTACTTTGAGCCCCGCCTGATCAAGGTGGGCTTTGCCGACGGCGTATCCGAGGATACCCTGGATGATTCCGCCGACGAGGCTACCCTCGGCCTTGACGAAACGGAGCGGGCCCGCATCGAGGCGAGCGTGGCCGTGGTCAATGCTGTTTATGGCGCACCGGAACGCATCGCCGCACTGGCCCAGGATTTGGTGAGCCACTGGGAGAACCGTCGCGGGCAAATGGCCAAGTTCATCGAGGCCCCGGGCAAGGCCATGATTGTGGGCGGGACCCGGGAGATCTGCGCGAAACTGTACGCAGCCATCGTGGAGCTTCGCCCGGACTGGCATGCGGATGAACTGGACCGCGGCAAGATCAAGGTGGTCTATTCCGGAACAGCCTCCGACGTGCCTCCGGTTTCCAACCATGTGCGCCGCGATTCGGAGAACGCCTCGATCAAGGAACGTCTGAAGAATGTGGATGACGAGCTGGAGTTGGTGATCGTCAAGGACATGATGCTTACCGGGTTCGACGCCCCGCCGCTGCACACCCTGTATCTGGACCGGCCACTCAAGGGCGCGCTCCTCATGCAGACTCTGGCCCGCGTCAACCGAACCTTCCGCGGCAAACAGGATGGGCTCCTGGTGGCGTACGCTCCGCTGGCCGACAACCTGACCAGCGCCCTGGCCGAGTATTCGGATACCGACCGCGCTAAGAAGCCCGCCGGTAAGAACATTGACGAGGCCATCGGCATGGTCCACGAACTTGTGGCACAGTTGCGCCAAATCCTCGTCGGGCATGATTGGAGGGCCACGCTCATGAAGGGTGGGCCTAAAGCCTTCCTCAATGCCACATGGGGAGCGGTAAATTACTTGCGGGATCCACTCACGCCGGGCAACGCCGTCGTGCCTTCCAGCTCTTCCACTTCCACGGACGACGCCGAACCGGAGACTTTGGCGAGCAGCTACCGGAGGGATTCGTCCCGGCTAGCGCGGGCGTGGGCGCTTTGTTCAGGGTCCGATTCGTTGGAGCCGTTGCGGCCCGAGGTGGCTGTCTACGAGGAAATTCGCGTGTGGATGGCCAAACTGGACGCCGATGACCGGCAGTCCCGTGGCGAGCCCATTCCCGAGGAAATCCAGCGCATGTTGGGACAGTTGATCGCCGAGGCAACCGCAACGGGTGAAGTCCTGGATATTTACGATGCTGCTGGCATGCCGAAACCGTCGCTGGGTGACTTGACGCCCGAGTTCATTGCCAAGGCGCAGAAGGCCCGGAATCCGCAGTTGGCCATTGAGGCGCTGCGGAAACTGATCTCGGATGAGTCAGCGAAGACCACCCGAACCAATGCCATCCGGGCCCGAGCTTTCTCAGAGCGGATTGCCGAGCTGATGCGCAAATACACCAATCAGCAGCTTTCCTCGGCTGAGATCATTGCGGCATTGGTGGAGTTGGCCCGTGAGGTGGCCGCCGAGGCAGACCGTGGGAAAACCTTTGACCCGCCGCTGGGATCCGATGAGCTGGCCTACTATGACGCCGTCTCGGAAAACGAATCCGCCGTTGACGTCATGGGCAAGGGTGTTCTGGCCGAGATTGCGCGCCAGCTGGTGCAGATCATGCGCCGCGATGTGCGCACGGACTGGACGGTGCGTGAAGACGTTCGTGCCAAGCTGCGCTCCTCCATCAAACGGCTTCTGGTCCTGAACGGGTACCCGCCGGACAAGCAGCCCGCCGCGATCAAGTTGGTCATGGAACAGATGGAATCCATGGCGCCGAGGTACGCGGAGGAACGGTCCGGGGCGTGAGGGCTTTGTGCGGAGCGAACCATTAACTCAGAGTTAATGGTTCGCCCCTGAGGCGCCGAGAAGTAGACCAGCGAGCAAAGCCGGGCCCGCGCTGGAAGGCGCGGGCCCGGCGTCGTGCTTGAAGAAAGAGAAGGGTTAGTGCTTGCCGTGGCCCTTGCCCTTATCGCGATCGCGGCCCTTATCCTTGCCGTCGCCCTTTCCCGAACCCTTCGGGAACATCTGGACAACAGCGGGGCGGGGCGCACGTACATCGCCGCGCTTCGGGGTGGCACCCTCGCCAACGTAGTCGGGGAAGTACGAGGTGTGCGCCCCGTACGTGCCATCCTCGCCCGGGTGCTGCACGGCCACGTAGACCATGGACTCGTCGTCGTGAATGACCGGCCCGCAGGTCTCGCCGTCGCGCGGCATGGAGGCGAACTGCTGCACGTTGCCGCGGTTGCGCCCTTCTAGGCCGACCTTGAACAGACCATCGTTGTAGCCAATGACCGACGGCGCGCCATCCGTGGAGATCCACAGGTTGCCTTGGGTATCAAATGCCAGGTTATCCGGGCAGGAGATGGGGCTGACCTGATCAACCGGGAATCCGCTGAAGTAGGTGGTTGAGTTCTTGGCCGGATCACCACAGAGCATCAGCAGGTTCCAGTTGAACGTGGTGGCGGTGGAGTCATTGCGGCGCTCGGTGATCTCCACAATGTGGCCATCACGGTTCTGGGTCCGCGGGTTCGCCTCGTCAGCAACCGCGTTGGCACCCACGCCACGGTTGGTGTTGTTGGTGCAGGCCACGTAGACCTTGCCCGTCTTCAGGTTCGGCTCGACGTCTTCGCAACGGTCCATCTTGGTGGCGCCGGCCTTGTCCGCGGCGAGGCGGGTGTAGACCAGAACTTCTTGAACGCTCATGCCGGCGATGGCACTCTTACCGTTGACCACCAGCGGCAGCCACTTGCCGGAACCATCAAAGGCACCGTCTGCAGGGACCGTGCCGGAGCCGTCAATCTCTGGTGCAGAATCACCGGTGAACTGAGCGGCGTAGAGATCGCCCTCGCTCAACAGGGTCATGTTATGAGCCTTGTTGTTCTTCTTGTACTTGTTCTTGGAGACGAACTTGTACAGGTAATCGAAGCGCTCGTCATCGCCCGAGTACGCAACCACCTTGCCGTTGTCGGCGATGATGACGTTGGCGCCTTCGTGCTTGAAACGGCCCATGCTGGTGTGCTTCTTCGGGACCGAGTTGGGGTTCTCCGGATCGATCTCCACGATGTAACCGAAGCGGTTGGGCTCGTTACGGTAATCCGCGCCCCGGGCGTCGAAGCGGGGATCATCCAGTTCCCAGCCCATGCCGGTGGCCTTGTCGGCAAGTCCGTAGCGGCGGTCCCCATCGCTGGTTCCTTCGGTGCGGAAGAAGCCGTTGAAGTTTTCCTCACCGGAGAGGATGGTGCCCCAGGGAGTGGTTCCGCCAGCGCAGTTACCCAAGGTTCCGAGGACGAATCGGCCTTCCGGATCTGCGGCTGTCTTCACGAAATCAGTGCCAGCTACCGGGCCCGTCAGCTCAAACTTGGTATCGAGAGTGATGCGGCGGTTCAGCTTGCCACCGCGGACGTAGTCCCATGGCTCACCCTTCTTATCGCGCTCCAACTCCACAACGCTCATGCCCACGGCGTTGCGGAAGATGTTGCGGCGCTCCTTCTCTTCGGCGGCGTTGGCGGGTGCGGCCGGGAACATGATCTGCGGGTTCACGTACTCGTGGTTGCAAACAAGCAGACCCTTTTTGCCGTTGGGCTGGCGCAGGATGTCTAGGTAATCGTTGTTGTAACCGAACTGGCCAGCCTGAGCTTCTGCGCTCTGGTTAGCGAAGTCAAAGTCCTTTGACTTCTTGAACAGCGGATCGCCCCAACGGATGATGGGCTGCCAGCTGTAGCCGGCGGGAACGTTAAAAGCATCGACTTCGGCGTCGACCGGTTTGATCGGCGCGAAGGCGAGCTTGCCGTTGCCGTTGCCGTTTCCGTTGCCGTTGCCGTGGCCGTTGTTGCCCTGGTTGCCGTTTCCGTTCTTACCCTGGACCATCACGGCTGTGCTGAGCACTCCGGCCAAGCCGATGCCCATCGCCGAGCGGCGGGAAAACTCCGTCGAGACAATGTCGCGGAAGTAATTGTTGGAGGAGGTGTTGCATACGGCCTTAGAACAAGCGTTGTCGCACTTGAGTTGGCAGGTGACAGCACTGCGCTTACCGCGAGTGTGACCGAGCATGGGCAAAAGCTTCTTCAGATCGTTCATGGCGAACCTTCCTAACGTGAATGCGACTTGGCCACTGTGACAGGGCCGTGCGACACGTTGGCGGGATTCGGTTGAACTGCAGGTTAACAGGATGCAAATCGTGAACTTCAGACGGAGTGGAGTCCCCCAAACCCTTGCCTACTCCGATGCACCCTGCGAGCGCCAAAAAAACTCGACCACGCAACCATGGCCGGTGCCAGAGGGGACCTATGAACCAGCTCTCGGGCCCGGCCGCAACATTCCCGGCACCTCACGTCAGCCCACTTTTGCTATGC
This sequence comes from Specibacter sp. NPDC078709, assembly GCF_040686795.1. Lineage (NCBI taxonomy): Bacteria > Bacillati > Actinomycetota > Actinomycetes > Micrococcales > Micrococcaceae > Specibacter > Specibacter sp. NPDC078709. The sequence continues at coordinate 191,828 of NZ_JBFBLU010000006.1, read as the reverse complement.
GCCACACCTAGGCTGAATTTGGCGCTGCCGCATCGGCAGCGCCAAACTGCCTCTCAGTACGGCGCATAAAAGACTGTCACTGGCTTCAGGCTGCCGAGGTTGCACTCATTGCGCTCATTGCACTCATGTCCATCAATTTTCCTTGGCAAGGTAGGCGAATGCCGCAACAACGTGGGCCTGTGTGGCCACACCGAGCGTGGGGTCGATCGCAGGAGCGAAGAATGGTGAATGGTTCGCCGGGATATCCTGGGCCACTGTGCCCTTTTCCACCGCAGCACGATATATCTCCGACGGCACCGATCCCACGGTCCAATAGGTATAGGGAATACCGAATGCGTCCGGCAGCCGGCTGAAGTCCTCCGACGCCGTCGCCGGGGCAGTCTGGTAGACCATCCCAGATTCAAAATGGTCGGTGAAGGCTGCTGTGACGCGGGCGTTCGTCTCCGCATCATTGCTGGTCAGCGGGTACTGGTCGTAGTACTCAAAATCGGGTTCCTGGGGTGAACCTGAGGCGGCGCATTCACCCCGCACAATCCGCTCAATCGAGGCAATGACGCGGCCCCGAAGCTCGGTGTCGTAGGTTCGGACGTTCAACAGCAACACGGCGCGGTCGGCAATGATGTTTGATTTGGTGCCTGCATTAGAGGCGCCCACCGTGACCACGGCAAACTGGCCGGGCATGGTCTCGCGCGAGACGATGGTCTGCAGCTTCAACACAATGGAGGCTGCCAGCACCACCGGGTCCACGGAATTGTGCGGCATGGACCCGTGCGCGCCGCGCCCGTGGACGGTGATCTTAAGCGAATCCCCGGCGGAGAGGATGGGCCCGGCCGTGGTGCCAATCGTTCCAGCCTCGGTAGCCATCACGTGTTGTGAAAGCGCGACGTCGGGCCGGGGCACCTTGGCGAGCAATCCGTCGTCGACCATGGCACGGGCACCGGCGGCGGTCTCCTCCGCTGGCTGGAACAGTGCGATGTAGGTCCCGGACCAGGAGTCGCGCCCGTCCACGAGCAGCTTGGCCGCACCGAGAAGCGCGGTGACGTGGACGTCGTGGCCGCAGGCGTGCATGACACCCACGGTTGAACCGTCAGTATCAGTGCCGGTGGCCGTGGAGGCGTAGTCCAGACCGGTGGCCTCGGTGACAGGGAGCGCATCGATGTCGGCACGGGCCAGCACGCATGCGCCGGCCCCGTTTTCTAGAACGCCAACCACGCCGGTGCCGCCGATCCGCTGGACCGCAAACCCGAAGCCCGTGAGCTTTTCCTCGATGGATTGGGCTGTGGCAAACTCCTGGGAACTCAGTTCCGGGTGCTGGTGCAAGTTCTTGTAGAACTCGCGCTGCCATTCGAGTTCTTGATCCAACGCTGCGAGAACGACTCTGACCTCTGACATGTGTCTACCTCACTGTTCGGCGGCAAGCCCTGCAGCACTTCAACGGCAGAAGCAGCCCGCGATTGCCACGGTACATCAAACAAGGTCGGAGCTTAAGAGCACAAGGCCGGCATTCAGGCCAGCGGAGGTCGCGGACAATGAGCGTTTGTCACCCCCTCCGTCTAGGATTACTAGTGAAGGCATTGCAGCGTTTGGGAGCCCCTCATGGACTACTTTTCAATCAATTCCCTGCGTGAAAATCACGCCGGCTGGTCCTTGCTCCGTGCCCAGAATGCGCCCCTCGCGTTGACGTTCTTCATGACGGCATTCACGGACCCGAATCAGCGCAACCTAGGCCGCCAAGACCTGATCGAGGTCCTTGAGGATGTTCTTTTCAGCTTGCGGGACTCCCTCGGTGAGGACAGATTCCCTCGCGCGGCAGGTGAATACCTAGACGACTGGGCAGAACCTGCCAAAGCTTGGCTCAGAAAGTTCTACGCCGACAACCGTGACGAACCCGTCTATGACCTCACAGCCTCCACCGAAGACGTGATCCGCTGGGTGGAATCGTTGCGTGGCCGCGACTTCGTCCCCACCCAATCACGGCTGTCCAGCATCTTCAATCTACTCAAAACCTTGGTCCATGGAACGGAAACCGACCCCGAAGCGCGCCTCGCTGAACTGCAGCGCCAACGCGATGAGATCGATGCCCAAATGGAGCTCATCCGCTCCGGAACCATCCCCGTCATGACCGGCCCCGAAGCCGTAGACCACTTCCACCAGCTCACCACCCAGGCCAAGGACCTGCTCTCTGACTTCCGGGAAGTGGAGGCGAATTTCCGCAAGCTGGACCGCAGTCTGCGCGAACAGATCTCCATGTGGGAAGGCGGCCAGGGCGATCTTCTGGAGTCGATCTTCTCCTCCCAACAAGACATCAGCGGTTCCCTCCAAGGACGTACCTTTCAAGGATTTTGGGACTATCTGATGTCCCCACAGCTGCGCTCTGAACTGCACGAACTCCTGGACCGGGCCACCCAGATCGAGGCGCTGGCCACGCAGGAGGGTCTGTATTCGATCACCTCGATGCAAAAGGACTGGCTGCCCGCGGTGGAACAGACCCAGTCCACGGTCCGCCAACTCTCAGCCCAGATCAGGCGTCTGCTCGATGACAAAGTATTCCTGGAGAATAAGCGCATCATGGCGTTGATCCGCAACATTGAATCTGGAGCAGTCGCGGTCCGTGCTACCCCGCCACCCGGGGCCTTCGCCGACTTGGCCGGCCATGACGTGCCGGTCGCGCTGCCGTTCGAACGCCCGCTGTATGAACCCAGCCGCCAAACCCCCATTGACGACGCCGTCGAAGTCGCCGAGGACCTCGATGTGGACGCGCACGCGCTCTTTGACCAGTTCCATGTGGACCCACAAAAGCTCGAAGCCCACATTGATGCGGTCTTGGCCGACGCCGAGCAAGCCACCTTGGCGGACGTTGCTGACGCTTTCCCGCTCAGCCAAGGTTTGGCCGAACTCGTCACCTATTTCCAGCTCGCTACCGAATCAAAATCTGCAACCATCGACCCAGACTCATCTCAAACACTTTCCTGGACGCTCCCCGACGGCAGTCTGAGGGAAGCCACCGTTGAAAAAATCATTTTTGTGAGGCCATCATGACCGCCGCCCTTGAAACCAACCTCGAAGCTGAAGAAAACCCGGAATCAGGGCAGCGAACCCCCGATGGTCTTCCTCTGGTTGTCACCAAGCTGTTCACAGGGGTCGTCTACCGCGAGGGGGATGAAAAGCTGTGGCAGCGTCTCATGGCATTGTCCGCCCAAACGCGCGACTATGTTGCTGTGCTGGGCCTGGAACTGGTCCTCGATGACACCGAAGGGTACGCCTTCTTGCGTTCACATCCGGACGCCGATGCTGACCTGCCACGCCTAATCCCCCGCCGTCAGCTGACCTTCCATGTGAGCCTCCTCCTAGCCCTGTTGCGCGCCCGGCTGGCCGAATTTGACCAACAAAACAGCGAGACCAGGCTCATTATGACCACCGCACAAATTGCTGACATGGTCTCCGTATTTCTGCCCGAATCCAGCAACGAGGCCCGTGTTCTGGACCAACTGGCCACGAACATCAAAAAGGTCACCGAACTTGGTTTCCTGCGTAAGCTCCGCGGCCAGGATCAAACGTATGAGGTGGCCCGTATCCTCAAGGCCTATGTGGACGCGCAGTGGCTCGAGGAGTTCGACGCACGGCTCGCCGACTACCGCGCCGCCCTCGACGGCGAGACCTCACCAGCCAGCAAGGCAAAAGCACAGTCGAAGGCGGCCACAGCATGAGCACGCAAACTCAGCAAGGACTCTTCAGCCTCGATGACCTCACCACGGACGACGCCGGCACCCGGCCAGGCTTTCGGCTGCACCGTTTGGAGCTGCTCAACTGGGGCACCTTTAATAAGGACGTGCGGACCTTCCGACTGGACGGGGAAAACAGCCTGCTCACCGGCGATATCGGCTCCGGAAAATCCACGGTGGTGGACGCCATCACCACCCTTTTGTTGCCAGCCAACCGGATTGAGTACAACAAGGCTGCCGGTGCGCAAAAGAAGGAACGCAGCCTCATGTCCTATGTGCGCGGCTTCCACAAAAGCGCACGTAGCGGTATCGGGGACGCCTCACGTCCGGTTGCACTGAGAGGTCCGGGTACCTTCACTGTGGTGCTGGGCGTCTTCCACAACGCCACGTTGAACAAAAGCATCACCTTGGCCATCACCTTGTGGGCCACACAGGAGGCCGGGCAACCCACCCGTTTCTACTCCATCGCCGAGGGTGAGCAATCCATCAAGGGTGACTTCTCCGATTTTGGCACCGACCTTGCCAAGCTCAAGCGGCGGCTGCGCAATGACGGCGTCGACGTTTTTGATGTGTTTGAAAAGTACGGGGCCGCCTTCAAGCGCCACTTCGGTATTAGTTCCGCTCAAGCCATGGATCTGTTCCACCGCACCGTCTCCATGAAGCAGGTGGAGAACATCACCCACTTTGTGCGCACCAACATGCTTGAAGAGGACGATGTCGAAACACGCATCAAGAACCTCCTCCACCATTTTGATGACCTGAAGAAAGCCCACGACGCCGTGTTGCGGGCCAAGGATCAGATCCGCATGCTTGAACCTGTTCGGGACAACGCCGCCCGCCACCACGAGCTGACGGCGGACCACCTCAAGTCACAGCAGCAGCGTGACCAGCTCTCCCCGTGGTTCACCTCCCGCAAGCTGCAACTCAGTGAGGCACACCTGCTGGAATTGGAGCGTGCCGCAGCCAAGGTCACTGAGCAGCAAACCGCGCTCAACGCCGAATTGGGCAGCTTCAACCGGGAACTGGCGGATCTGCGCGATGACATTCGCACCAGCGGCGGCGGGCGGATCGCCGCCATTGATGCTGAACTGGCGCGCATGAGCATCGAATCAGGAGCCCAACGCGAGCGGTACGCCACCTACTCCGACGCAGCAACAGTTCTTGGCCTCTTTGAACCTGAGGACCAAGTGGTCTTTGACGCCAATGCAGCAGCCTTGCCGGGGGTGGAGAAACATCTTTTTGAGGCCAATGCCGAGCTGCAAGGACAACGCACAGCACTTGACCGCCAACGTTCTGATGCAGCCGAACAGGTGAAGGACCACACCGAAGAACTCAAAAGCCTACTGAACAGGCAAAACCTGCTGCCCGGTTGGCTGATTGCGCTGCGCAAAAAACTTTGCGATGGCACCGGCATCACCGAATCTGAACTGCCCTTCGCTGGCGAACTCATGAAGGTCCGTGAATCCGAAGCTGCTTGGGAAGGCGCCGCCGAGCGAACTCTGCATGGTTTCGCACTATCCCTGCTGGTTACCGGTCAGCACTATTCCGCCGTCAGCGACTGGGTGGATTCAAACAACCTCCGTGCCCGGCTGGTCTATCTCAAGGTCAGCGAGAATGCCACCCCGCGCCCTGTCGTTGCTGACACATTGGCCGGAAAAATCAGCATCAAACCGGGCACGCCGCTTCGCGAATTCTTGCTAGATGAGCTGGGCCGAAGATTTGACCACCAATGCTGTGAAACCATGGCCGAGTTCCGCCGCTATCCCAAGGCGCTGACCCTCAACGGTCAGCTCAAAAGCGGTGGCGGACGCCACGAGAAGGACGACCGCAAGGCGCTCACCGACCGTTCCAGCTACGTCCTGGGCTGGGACAACCACGATAAAATTGCCCGGTTGCGTACAGCGTTGGAGCAGGCCGAAGGTCAGGTCCGCACCGCAGGGGATGGGCTGGGCCGCGTCGATCAACAGCTTGGCAATCTGGGACGTCAGCAACGGCTCATCGGGACCATCTCCGCCGTCGCAAATTTCACGGACTTGAACTGGCAAGCCACGGTGCGGGCCATCTCCGCCTTGGAGGAGGAGAAGTCCGCGCTGGAATCCTCCAGCGATATCCTGCGTGAACTCACTCGCAGAGAGGGCGAAACCGCCACTCGTGTGGAAAAAGCCACCGAGAAACTCCGCACCCTGATGGAGCGAATTGGCTCCAATAAGGCGGATATCCGTACCTTGGCTGAGCAGATTACCGACTGCCGTGAATCGCTTGCTGAAACACCGTTGACGGCCGACGCCGGGCTGGTGGCTGAGCTGGGCAAACTCACCACTGCGGCACTCGAGTCCGGAACCTTGACGTACAAGAACACCGCCAAGATTGAAAGCAAGGTTCGGGATTCCCTCACCAGGAGCATCGACGGCCTGAGCCGGCGGATGAGTACCGCGGAAGGCATCACCATCCGGTTCATGACGGATTTCCGCAACAAGTACCCTGCCGAGACCACAGAGCTAGACGCGTCGCTTGAAGCCGCTGGCGAGTTCAACAAGATCCTCACGCAACTGGTGGAGAACGATCTGCCCCGCTTTGCTGAACGGTTCAAGGAATCGCTGACGCAGAACACCATTCACGAGATCGTGGCCTTCAACGCGTTTTTGGATGCCCGCAAACAGGACATCGTCTCCCGTATCTCCGAAATTAATGAGTCCTTGGCTCGAATTGAATACAACACCGGCCGGCACATTCAGCTGGAGCCACAGCCCACCGGGGATCCGGAAGTGCGCGAGTTCGGCACCGATCTCCGAGCCTGTTCCGAAGGGTCCATCGGCGCCCAGGAACAATATTCTGAGCAAAAGTTCCTGCAGGTTGAGGCGCTGGTGGAGCGTTTCCGTGGCCGTGAGGGACTCACCAATCTGGATGAGCGCTGGACGGCGAAGGTCACCGACGTGCGCAACTGGTTCACTTTCTCTGCTTCCGAAAAGTGGACGGAGACCGGTGAAGAACACGAACACTTCACCGATTCCGGCGGCAAGTCCGGCGGGCAAAAGGAAAAGCTGGCCTACACGATCCTCGCGGCAGCCCTGGCGTTCCAGTTCGGGATAGCGGCTGGCCCAGGCAATCAGCGCAGCTTCCGATTTGTGGTCATTGATGAAGCGTTCGGGCGCGGATCGGACGAGTCCGCCAAGTACGGGCTGGAGCTGTTTAAACGCCTCAAATTGCAGCTGCTCATTGTCACCCCCTTGCAAAAGATCCACGTCATTGAGCCGTTCGTTGCCAATGTGGGGTTTGTCGCCAATGAAACCGGGGCAGACTCCCAGCTGCGCAACATGACGATTCACGAATACCGGGCTGAACGGGACAAGCGTGGCCACTAAAACCTCTGGGTGGACTTCACCTGGCGATGTGCGGGCCACAGTATTGCGCGCGTGGAACAGCGGTGAGCTGCTGCGGGAGTTTCACACGCCCACGGGGCTGCATCCCCGGCGTCGGACGTTGAAGCATCCCAGTGCCACCGCGCTGCGGACCGACTATGCGCTGGCCGCGGCGTGGGCTGCCTCCTGGGATCCGGCACCCCGCTGCGCAACCTTGGAGTACGTCACGGTCGGGGCAACCACCATTGGCGCCAACACGATACCCGCCGCAGCCGTGTTCGCTTCGGCTGCGGAAGAAATTTCCTTCCTTGGACTCGGACACGAAGCGGCCAGATTCCTGGAATTGGCTCGCACCCTCGTAACCCTCGACCCAAAGTTGGAAGCGTGGGCCTTGCGCCATCCGATAGAGGTTCTCAAGCAGGGCGAAGACGCGTTGACTGCCGCCCGCGTGGCCCTCTGGATGGTGGCCAATCCGGCTCCCGGGATTTACCTGCGGCAACTGTCCCTGCCAGGGGTTCACACCAAGTTCGTGGAAAACCACCGTAAGCTCATCGATTCGATGGTGTCGGTATTGGCACCTGAGCGGGCCCTACTGGGCAAGAATTATTCGCGCAGACATGGTTTTCTGGCAGCTCCAGACCGGGTCAGGCTCCGTTTCCTTGACCCTGTCCTAGAGCTGTCACCAGGTGTGGCAGATATCGAGGTGAGCGCCGCAGCGTTCGTGGCGATGCGTCCTGATGTGGACCGAATCATCACTACCGAGAACCTGGTCAATTTCCTGGCGTTGCCTCAAATGCCGCGCACCCTGGCCGTTTTTGGTGGCGGGTACGGCTTCGAAGGCATCCGGGACGCTGCCTGGCTGACTGATGTTGAGGTGTTGTATTGGGGCGATATCGACACTCATGGCTTTAGTATCCTCAACCAGCTACGTTCCCATCACCCCCGCGTGCGCAGCATCCTCATGGATGAGGAAACCCTGCTTGCTCACAGCGATTTTTGGGGCCGTGAAGCCACCCCCAACCATGGTGCACTGAACCATCTGACCCCTGACGAGCACGCCGTTTACGCAAATCTGCAGAATGGAACGCACCAGCCATTGCTGCGTCTTGAGCAGGAACTACTGAACTGGGAGTACGTGTTGCAACGGCTCCAGGGACCGCCCCACACCTAGACCTAACGAGTTCCCAACTTGCCATTTGCCCCGCCACAATGGTGGGCTGGAACCATGAAAAGGCTATTGGGGATTCTGGCACTGACACTTTTAACCCTGCTCGGTGTGGCTCCGGCGGCACTGGCGGATACCCCCACGGAGATCGTGGTGGAGGACACCGCGGGTGTGCTGTATCAGCCGCAATTGCTGCCGGCACTGGAGAAGATTGATTTCCATTCCCCCACCACCGTAGTGATTTACACCCGAAACGGTGACTATAGCGACAACTTCAACGAGGAAGTCCTGCGCTACGCCCGGGCCTACCACCCAGAATGGATCAGCGCCGATGGGCAAAAGTGGGCCGATGGGCTGTTCATCTTTGCTTTTGACCCCCAAGGACGCCAAGTAGGCACGTACATGGGCGAGGACCGGAAGGTGTCACTGGCAAAACGTGAAGCCATCCAGGAATCTGTGAAGGACCTATTCCGCGAGGCCCAGTGGACCGATGGCACCATCACCGGCGTTAAGAAGGCCGCGAAGCTGATCAACCAACCGTGGTATCAATCAGCCGGGTTCATCATCGCCACCAGCGTCGTGGGCGGCGTAGCCCTCTTGGGATTTGGTGCCCGAGCTGCCATCCGCAGCAAAAACCGCACCAAGGCGGCCGAGCATCTCAAACGCGGTGACGCTGGTTTTTCCAGTGTGAGTTTGGCTCTTGAGACCACGGAACTGAACGCCAAAACCATCCCGGATGCCTCCACATACGGTGCCCTCGTACTGGAAAAGTACCGTGATTTCAGCTCCCGTTACAACGAGGCCAGTGTGCTCAACCAACAGGTCCATGCCTTCACCAAAAAGGAACTGTCACAAGGCGCCAACGTGAAAATCGTGGAAAAGTACGCGAATCTCGCTGAGGATCTGGACACCCTAGACGATGTCATTGGCGACACCAACACCCTCCTCAACCGCTTTTCCGGATGGGAAGGTGCCTGGGAGCGGCAGTCACAGCCACTACTTGACGACCTCAACCAGCTGCCAACATTGGTCAGCCAACGCGAAGCCAAGGGCCTGCCCACCACCCTTGCGATCGACTCCCTCTACGCGCAAAAGACGAGCGAACTGCAGCATCTAGGAGCCTCTTTTCAAGAAGGTAAAATCTCACCGGAAGAGGCTCTTGATAAGTTGCGTGATCTTCGCAAAGAATTGACGGCAGTGCTGCAACAGCATTCAGAGGCCATGATTGAAAAATTCGCTAAGACCAATTCCGAAAAATCTCAGATGCGTCTAGCCATGGATATCAGCCGCAAGAGCGCATATCGCAGCAGCTCGCCCACCATCCTTGGCTCGGTCTACGGCTGGAGCTCCTACTACTCGGTGCCTTCCTTCAGCACCGGCTACAGCACGGGCCGGAGCCAGGTGAAAACGGCCCGCAGCAACTCCAGTTCCGGTAGCAGCTCCGGCTACGGTTCCAGCGGTGGCAGCTTCTCCGGCTCCGGCAGCTCATCGCGTTTCTAGGGCCAGCTTCTGCCTGACCCCCACTTCTGCCTAGCCCCCAAGCAGGGATTCTTCCAGCACGACGCCGGTTCCCGTCCGGCGCCCCCACCTCACCCAGGGCGCGCCGGTGTTACCTTCACACAGTTGGATTCACACTGAGATAGCGTCCGCCGAAAACCCGCCATTGCTGCCCTAGCGTCAGATGAAAAGCCACCATTGCTGCGATAGCGTCGCCAGGGAGCGTCGCGAGGGAGGGGCGCCGGGGAGGGGCAGGAGGCTCAGGAAGGCAGTGCCTCGGGGTTGACCGGATGCGGCGGAAGCTCACCCTTGGCCATGGCGATGGCATTCTCCGCCGCCAGCACTGCCATTTTGGCCCGGACAGGGCCCGTGGCACTGCCAATATGAGGCAGCAGCACCGTGTTGGGAAGTTCGGCGAGTCCAAGTGCCAAGGCCGGTTCGTTCTCATAAACATCTAGGCCCGCGCCAGCAATGACGCCTTCGCGCAGGGCTGTCACCAGCGCCGCCTCATCCACTACCGGGCCGCGGGCGGTGTTGATCAAGATCGCGCCCGGCTTCATGGCCGCCAGCACAGAAGCATCCACCAAATGCCGGGTGTCCTCGGTCAGCGGCACGTGCAGGGACAAGTAGTCAGACTGGGCCACCACATCCTGCCACGGCAGCTGACGGACCTTTCCAGCGAACTCTCCCAGCTCTTTATCGGAGACAAGACGCTCCGCTGGCGGGCGCGGCGAGAACACTACGTCCATACCAAAGCCCAGCGCCCGGCGGGCCGTAGCGCGGGCGATCCTACCGAATCCGGCCAGCCCCAGCACCTGCCCTGCAACGTCGCTACCAATCATCAGCTCGGGTTTCCACCCAATAAATTCGCCGGCACGGACCAGTGCATCTGCTTCCACGACTCGGCGGGCCGTACCCAGCAGGAGCAGCAGTGCAATATCGGCGGTGGCGTCGGTAAGGACGCCCGGGGTGTTAGCTACCAGAATGCCCTTGGCGGTGGCAGCGGATACGTCAATGTTGTTGAACCCTACGGCGTAGTTGGAGATTCCCCGTAGCGTGGCATCGGCCAGCAGTTGGGCGTCGATGGTGTCAGCCAATTGGGACACCAACACGTCATAGTCGCCGCTGGCACACAGGGCACGCAGTTCCGCCATGTTCGGGGCGGTCGGCAATACGGTGAGCTCACCGGCGTCGCGCATTAATTGCAGACCAGACTCTGGGATGCTTTCAGTAACTAAGAATCGAAGGGCCATGCCTGTTTACGCCTTGAGGTTGACTGCGAGTTCCGCAGGGGCCGCAGCAATCGGTTCCGCGGCAGAATCTTCAATGTATCGCTTTGCGTTGATCATGACGGCACCGGTCATCATGACCGTCATACAGACACCCAGCATGGCGAACGATGCGGCCCAGGATCCACTGGCCTCGTGGATGGTGCCAAAGAACAGCGGCGCGATCCCAGCCCCCGCATAGCCCAGACCCTGGCTGAAGCCGGACAAAACCGAGGAACCGTGGGTTGTCCGCGATCGCAGATTCACCATGAGTAGTGCCGTAGCGAAGGTGCCCTGACCCAGTCCGGAGAATGTCACCCACAGCCAGGTCCCTTCCGCGGGCGAAAGGTACAGGCCCAGATGTCCCGCGGCCCAGAACAGCGCGAAGAGGCTGATGGCCACGATCGGGTTCTTCATGCGCGGCACCCAGAGCGGGACCAACAAGCTCACCGGCAGGCCGAGGATGGCGAAGTAGGCCAGCGCCGTACCTGCCGTGGCCGCATCGAGCCCCTGCCCGGTAAGGTAGGGAGGCAGCCACGTGAAGTAAACATAGGTTTGGGCCGAGTTTCCGGCCAAGAAGATCGCCAAACCCCAAGCCACCGGAGAACGCCACGGCCGTAACTTCGGTGTGGCTGCGGAACCCGCAACCGCATCAGCTGTGAGGTGGGCTGCCTGCTCGCCGGAACCGGAAACGCCGGGGTCAGCACTGCGTTTCTTGCGATCCCGTACAAACTGGATGATCCAGGGCAGCAGCACCAGCAGGCTCACCGTAGCCCACATGCCAATGGACACCCGCCAATTAGTCAGGCCCGCCACCGGGACAGCCAGCTGCGGACTGATCGCGGTGCCCACGGACAGCAGTGTCACATACCCGGCCGTGACCACGCCCACCCGGTCCGGGAAGTACTTCTTCACCAGCGGCGGCAGCACCACGTTGCCAATGCCATAGCCGGCCATGACCACGGCGGTAAACCCCAGAAAGGGCCAGACTTGGTCAGTGGCGGAGCGCGCCAATTGCCCCAGCACAGCAAGCACGACGGCGGCTACCAATGCCTTTTCGAGCCCGAACCGGCGGATCAATACAGGGGTCAGCAGCCCGAAGAACGCAAACATCAGCGGCGGCAACATGGCCAGCAGACCTGTTGATCCGGCGTCGAAGCCCAGCTCTCCGCTGAGCTCGCCGAGCAATGGCGGCACCACAGAAACAGCGGTGCGCAGGCTCAACGCCATGACCATGATGCCCAAAAGTGCGCCGAGGCGACCTGCCCACGGACGTTTTAGAAGAAAATTGCTCACCGCTCAACACTAGTCAATGGTGCGCAGCTCCCAGACCGCGCCCGCGCCCGTGCCCGGAAACCGTCGTTTGCAGAGACAACACCTTCCCTCTATTTTTTCTGCAAGATCATGCACAAAAATGGCCGCATGGGCTTAGGATGGAGCCACAGGCCGCTCAACGGCCTGAGGGAACTTTGGGCCAGTTGCGGGAAAGTCGGAACCACCATGAACGTTGTCGAACTGGGCGCGGCCTTACGGGCCCGGCGCCGGTCCTTGAATCTGACACAGAACGAGACAGCCGATCTCGCCGACATCTCCACCCGGGTGCTAAGCGATCTGGAAAATGGGCGCGAAACCGTCCGGCTGGACATCCTGACCGCCGTGGCGGCTGCCCTCGGCATGAGCCTGACGCTAGCGGTGACCCGGTGAAGAACCTCTACTACGCCAAAGCCGTCACCCGGGCTGTCATCTACAAGCGCGGGATAGCCGCGGCGACGCTGACCCGGCAAGCTGGTCTGGGCGTGGTCTTCGCCTACCTGCCGGAATATCTGGCGTCAGGTGGCCCCGGCATCGCTTCCACCCTGCCCGCCCTGGATGTCCCCGTGACGTTGAGCCACGGCAGCGTGCCAGCCTTTTTCGCAGGGCTGCTGCCGGAGGGTGAGCGCTTAGCCAAGCTGCGGTGGGCCGTCAAAACCACCATGGACGACGAGTTTTCATTACTCGTGGCAGCCGGGGAGAACCCGCTGGGCGATGTCCAAATTGTTGCCGCGGGGCAGCAGCCGGAGACCATCCCGTCCCTGCTGACGGTCACCAAGACCATGGACGACATCAACTTTTCCGACTTTGCCGCCGTTCCTGGCCCCGTTGATCTCTCGGTTCTGCCCGGGTTGCAGGACAAGGTCACCGCCTCCTACCGCCACGACAAGGACCCCACCCGCGCCTACATCCTCAAATTCAACGACGGCAGCCACCACCGTCAGGTCGAGACCGAACATCTTCTACTCACCAAGGCCCGTGGACTGTCCATCCCTATCGCCGATGCCCGCTTGGTGTACGACGGCGTTGGCCAAGCTGCGCTGCTCGTCTCCCGTTTTGACCGGTCCCCCAGTGGGCCCTTAGCGGTGGAAGACGGCGCCCAGCTCCTGGGTCTGGGACCGAGCCGTAAGTACACGGTGCCCAGCGAGGCTGTCGCCGCCGCCGCCATCAGCATGTGCTCATCCCAAGCCCTGGCCGCCCGAAATATTTTCTTGCAGTTCCTCTTTGCCTGGCTCACCGGCAATGGCAACCTCCACGCCAAGAACATCTCCGTGGTGCAAGAACCCAGTGGCGAATGGCGCGTGGCCCCGGCCTACGATCTGCAGTGCACGCTGGCCAGCGAAATTGAACAGGGATTCGCAGCAGGTGTTCCCGGAGGTATCCTGACCGACCTCATCGACGGCGACCCCTCACGTGACCCGGGCATGGCCCTGCCCGTGGGCGGCAGCGCCGGCAGCCGCACGGGGCTGAACCGCAACGATTGGCTACGCTTTGGCCGGTCCCTGCACATCCCCGAAAGACTCGTGAGCAAGTGCATCGACAAAGCTTTGGACGCCTCTTTGTTGACCACGGCGGAACTGCCGTTTGAGCGGCACGTAAGTGCCGCCGTCGTCCGTGTCTTGGGTATTCGGCGCGCTGCCATCAAGCGATAACTGCCTGCAGGGTTCCTTCCAACGAGCCTAAATACTTTTACTGACGAAATGACGCTAAAATGTCACTATGCCACGAATAGCCGCCCCCACGAACGCGGCGCAGCGCGAGCAAACGCAGCGCAAAATCCTCAACGCGTTCGGCGAACTTCTGTTTACCCATGGACTGCCGGGCCTGACAATGACCGATGTTGCCAGGACCGCCGGTGTGGGAAGAACCGCCGTCTACAATTATTTTGCCGATCTGGAACAACTTCTGGTGGCGTATGCGTTGGATGAGACCGGCAAGTTTGTCGTTGACCTCCGGGCCAGCCTTGACGGTCTGGAGAATCCGGTAGACCGCCTGGCGGTGTACGTGCGGGCGCAGATGGAGGATCTCACCCGGCGCCACCTGCCACCCGGTCCCGCCATGCGTTCGGTGCTTTCGAATGAGTCGTTCGCCAAGTTGGGCGTACATGTGGGCGAACTCAACACCATACTGATGGATATTCTGCGCGCCGGAATGGCCCAGCGCTATCTGCCCGAAGCCGACGTTGAAGGGCTCGTGCAATTGATCCACGGCTCCTTGACCACCAGCGCCTCCCGCCGCAACGCTGATACCCCGGATGAGGACCACATCACCGGGGCCGTCAGGTTCATTCAGGCCGGGGTGGGTGCCACCTTTGACGCCGACGGCCGCCCCATCCAACGGGCCTAGGGTTTCCACCGCGTCAGAGTCTCCCTGACGTGAAGTTTGTCGAAGCCTAAGGTTTCCCGGAAGGCTCAATCGGCGGACCGCTTGGAGCACCGCTCGGGGACTCGCTTGGCGCCGGGCTCAGCCGTGGGCAGGACAAGACGCCGGCACTTTGATCCACCTCTGGGGCTGCTACGAGGTTGCCAAATTGGCTGGTCAGCACCACATCCACGGTGGCGTCTTCGCGATCATCTTCGACGTATTCGCTGTTGGGGAAATTACGCTGCAAGTTAAAGGCTGCGGAGTGGCCGCTCGGACCGGAAATGACCACCGTGGGCGCCAATAGCGCCAAGTCACGGTTATCAATTTTCTGAACTTGGTACCCGCGCTTTTTCAGCTCCTCCCCCACCTTTCCCGCCATACCTTCGACGCTGCCACCGTTGTACACGTTGACCGCGACTGCAGTATTTGCTGGATAATCCAGCGTTTCGGTGGGGCAGGCAAAGGGCGTGGGGCTGGGACGCCCGGAACCTATTTTCAGATCCAGCTCGCCGCGCTGAATCATGCCCACCAGGACCAATCCGGCCACCACCAAGGACAGCAGCAGCACCAGCACCACGGCGTGCGTGATGCGCCGGCGCACGGTACTCGTTGGCAGTTCGGGAGTTTCTGGCTCCGGGAAGGCCTCCTCTAGGCCTCTCGAATCCACAATGTGGTGCCCACGCCAAGTGGTCCCGTCTTTGGCCTTTTTGCGCTGCATACGCAGCTCGTAGGCCTCATCCTTGGCTTGGCGGCGCGCAACCCGCTCGGCCCGTCGTCGCTGCCGAGCCGTCAGCAAGACGTCATCGTCCTGTTCAGGGCTCGTTGCGGCGGGATTATTTGCGGGACCATCCGAAGATTCCCCCGCGGGCAGCCTAGTCATCGATCACCAGTACCCGGGCATGCAAAATGGTGCGCTGGTGCAGAGCTGTCCGCACCGCACGGTGTAGGCCGTCCTCGAGGTACAGTGTGCCCCGCCATTGAACAACGTGCGGGAACAAGTCGCCAAAGAACGTGGAGTCCTCAGCCAGCAGGGCTTCTAGATCTAGCTGCGCCTTTGTCGTGACCAGTTCGGCCAAGCGAACTTGGCGTGGCGCCACACCAGCCCAGTCCTTGGGCGTGATGTAGCCATGGTCCGGGTAAGGGCGTTTGTCGCCAACAGCTTTGAATATCACCTCCCCAGACTAGGGACAAGTGTGGGTGAAAGGAACTGTGTCACCCTCTCGCGCCACGGTGTGTTGCAAAATGGTTACCGAAAGTGGCTCTTAGGCACCACTGCTGGGAACATGGTGGCATGACAATCGCGCACCCTCCCCTTGCCCTGCTCCTTGATGTTGACGGCCCACTGGCCAGCCCCGTCACTCGCCGCGTGTCCGAGGACATCATCGAGAGCTTGATCGAATTGCTTCGTCGAGGCATTCCGGTGGTGTTCAACACCGGCCGTTCCGACGCTTTCATCTCCGAACAGCTCATGCATCCCATGCTGGAGGCCGGGCTGCCTGCTGGTTCCGTAGTCCACGCCATTTGCGAGAAGGGCGCCGTCTGGTTCAGTTTCACCCCCGATGGCCCCGGCCCCATCCACGTCGATAAGTCTTTGGCCATGCCGACCGGTTTTGGTGACGACATCCGCAACCTCGTGGCGGATTCCTACGCCGAGCACATGTTCTTCGACGAGACTAAGCGGGCGATGGTCTCGGTGGAGCAGCACATTGAGGTAGAGAGCAGCGTGTATTTGGCTGAGCAGAAGAAGTTCGACGCCGATGCGTTGACTCTGCTGGCAGCGCACGGTTTGGGTGCGGTGCGCCTTGATCATCGAGCACCCGGGTCAACTGGCAGCGTTGACTACCGCGTGGATCCGTCCATCATTTCCACGGATATTGAATCGGTGCGGTTGGGCAAGGATTTGGGCGCTAGCCGGGCCGTGGAGCTACTGGCTGCTCAGGGAATTGTCCCGGAGGCGTGGCGGACGGTGGGAGATTCCCGTACGGATTACGCCATGGCTGACTGGTTGCACCACCAGGACCACGCCGTGAAGCACATTGATGTTCGCCCGGCCGAAGGCGTGCCGGAGAAGCCCTACCCGGTCAAGACCGCTGCAGATCTGGAACTGGGCGATGACATTATCAACGACTTCGCCGGGGCAGCGTTTCTGCAGTTCTGGCTGGATGGCCTGGCCAAGTAGCTTCACCGCTTGGGCCGGACCGGGCCTGGCTCGGCCGGGTCTGGCCGGACTGGGTCTGGCCGGGCCGGGCCGGACCACGCAGCCGGGTGAATGTGCAGTTAGCGCTCGTTGACCCTTTAAGCGAGAGCAGCTTCCACAGCGGCTACCAGCTCGGGTGAGTCCGGCGTGACGGCAGATTCAAAACGGGCTTGCAGGCCGCCGTCGTTCGTGATCAGGAACTTCTCAAAGTTCCATTTGATCGGCGCGGCACCGTTGTCGGTGAGCAGAGCGAAAATGGGGTTGGCATCGGCGCCGTTCACATCGGTCTTGGCGGCAAGTGGGAAGGTCACCCCGAAGTTCTTGCGGCAGAACTCAACAATTTCCTCTTCCGTGCCGGGCTCCTGACCGCCGAACTGGTTGCAGGGGACGCCAACAACGCTCAAACCCTGGTCGCGATACTTTTCATGGAGGGCCTCAAGGGCGTCGTACTGCTTAGTGAAGCCACATTCTGAGGCCACATTGACCAGCAGCACGGCTTTGGTAGCCAAAGCAGGCAGCGTTGTAGCTGTGCCGTCGTTGAGAGTAAGGGGCAGAGTGTTCAAGGTTTGCGTAGTCACAGCCTGAGTCTAGCGCCGGGACAGTGACTGGGTCCCGCACCTTGGCTTTGAATCAGCAGCAAATGCGATCTACACCCCACCGCCGATTCGACATCGCAGATACGGCGATGAATCCGCGATTTTTACCGCATCAGCTGCAGTTTGGAACCGGACGCTAGTGGCGCGGGATCTCGAGTTTTGGCCGCTAGCCCCCTCACTCGAGTCCCCAGATATGGCCCCTTTAATCGCATTTTCGGGGCCAGATATGGCGACTCGAAGATGGCGATCGTGGAAGCCACTGACATGCCCGGGCTGTACACCTTTTGGCCGCTAACCAGAAGTTAACGAGAAAAGGCCCGGAATCTCAATGATTCCGGACCTTTCTTGGCGGAGGATGGGGGATTTGAACCCCCGAGGGCGTTAACCCAACACG
The DNA here is from genome assembly GCF_040686795.1 of Specibacter sp. NPDC078709. Classification (NCBI taxonomy): domain Bacteria; kingdom Bacillati; phylum Actinomycetota; class Actinomycetes; order Micrococcales; family Micrococcaceae; genus Specibacter; species Specibacter sp. NPDC078709. Next base: position 173,955 of record NZ_JBFBLU010000006.1, on the reverse strand, counting down.
CGTTCCAGGCGTGCGCCATAGGCCGCTAGGCGAATCCTCCAGCTTGCTGTGCAAAACACGGCAGGTTCAAGAGTACCTGACAAAGTGCCCAAGTCACGAATCGAGGACTCCCACCCTCGAACTAGGGCAGCCGTGATGGCTATTTTGGGCACCTTCGAGGGCAGATTGAGCCCACTAAAGTTCCAGATACACCCTTGACGCCCACCATGTAGCCCGACCATGGCTCACCGCCGTGTTGTTACTCACAGCCCGGGGCATGCCCGCCTGCGCTATGACCGCTGTGGCTGCGGGGGCACTCGAACTGCAGTGCCACGCCGTACTGACCAGGAGGCTGCGTTGATCAGTGGCCTGCGCGCATTGCCAAAGCCGCAGTAACGAAACCGCACGCAGCAAAGGTCACTGCCATGACAATCAAGAAGAATTGTTGGCCAGAGTGGCGATGCGTGCGCTGTGAGGTGTTGGTGGAGAAAACTTCACTGCGCATCAGCACCATGAGTCCTGTCCCGATGGCTAGCACCCAGAAAATCCATTCAAAGAATCCGTAGCTCAACATGGCTAACTTCTCCTCGGCAGCCCGGGCAACGCGGGGCGAAAACGTTGCGGGGGCCTGCACGGCAATGGTTTTGCGCCCCTATGTGGCGAACGTACCACCGCCGGCACAAAATTGATATGGCCCGCTTGAGTGCTGCATGACTACTGCCGGATTCGCACGCACCGCCGCTGTCGGGTAAGCTGATTCCCGGCCCCTCATGTGGCGTCACCCTGTGAACTCCCCCAGGACCGGAAGGTAGCAAGGGTAAGCGGGCTCTGGCGGGTGCATGGGGGGTCTTTATTTATCCCCAGATGCCCCAATTATGCGCGCATCGTGCGGCAATTTGTCAGGCGGATTAGATAGGGTTTCAACTGTGAGCGCACCAACAGCCCTGTATCGCCGGTACCGTCCCGATTCATTCGCTACCGTAATCGGCCAAGAACATGTCACAGCCCCCCTTATGGCTGCGCTGGACAAGAACCGCGTCAACCACGCCTATCTCTTCTCTGGCCCCCGCGGTTGCGGTAAAACCACCTCGGCACGCATCCTGGCCCGGTGCCTGAACTGCGCCAAGGGCCCCACCTCGCACCCCTGCGGTGAGTGCGATAGCTGCGTTGAACTGGCCCGCGGCGGTGCCGGTTCTTTGGACGTCATTGAGATTGATGCTGCCAGCCACGGTGGTGTTGACGATGCCCGCGATCTTCGCGAACGTGCCACCTTTGCCCCCATCCGTGACCGGTACAAAATCTTCATCATCGATGAGGCCCATATGGTCACCTCGGCTGGGTTCAACGCTTTGCTGAAAATCGTTGAAGAGCCTCCGGAGCACATCAAGTTCATCTTTGCCACCACCGAACCTGACAAGGTCATCGGCACCATCCGTTCCCGGACACACCATTACCCCTTCCGACTAGTGCCTCCGGAGCCACTCATGGCTTATTTGGCACAGTTGTGTGAACAAGAGAACGTGGCCGTTGCCCCGGGCGTACTGTCGTTGGTGGTCCGTGCCGGAGGCGGCTCCGTGCGTGATTCGCTCTCAGTTCTTGACCAGCTCATGGCCGGCGCGAACGCCACGGGTCTGGATTATGATCTGGCCGTGGACCTGCTCGGCTACACCCACTCTTCACTTCTGGACGACGTCGTGGAATCCTTGGCGGCCAGTGACTCAGGCACAGTTTTCAAATCGATTGACCGAGTCATCCAGACCGGCCATGATCCTCGCCGCTTCGTGGAAGATCTGCTCGAGCGCTTCCGCGATCTGATCATCGTCCAAGCCATGCCGGAAAGTGCCCACGCAATCCTGCGCGGCGTCCCGGAAGAACTGATCGCTCGCATGCAGACCCAGGCCGCCCAGCTGGGTGCCGCCGAACTCTCCCGCGCTGCCGACGTGACCAACGCCGCCTTTAACGAGATGACAGGTGCGACCTCTCCACGCCTGCATCTGGAATTGCTCGGCGCCCGGCTTCTGTTGCCGGGGGCTGACTCCTCCACTCGCGGCATGGCGACTCGACTGGACCAACTAGAACGTCGACTCAACTACTCAGGGACACCGGTGGCGGTCCCCTCAACCGAGCTCCCCGCGGCTGCACCTCAGCAGGGAAATCCCGCACAAAATTTCCCCGTCCCCAGTTCCGCGCCGGCCTCATACGAGTCCGCTACCGGCATCTCCGCCAGCGACCCATCCGAAAGTGCTGGCGGTGGACTGGCAGCTGTCCGGGCACAATTGGCTCGAGCCAAGGAAGCCGCTGGTGCCGAAGTGGCAGCCCGGCAGACCTCAGGCACCAGCCCTGCAGGAGTTCAGACCCCCGAATCTTCGGATCAGCCGGCACCTACAGAACCTTCAGAACAACTGGCCGCCGCAACGCCACCGGCACAGCCGGCACCCTCGGTGCCAGCCGCGCCACAGCCTCGTCAGCAGACCCACCCCAGTGACTCAGGGCAGCCGCAGCAGACCGCACGTCCGGCCCGCACTTGGGATGATCTGCCTACCCCCAGTGGCAACGTGGACTTTATGAGCCAGCCACAGGACAACCCGGCGGTTGCAACTCCGGCTCAGAACCAGCCGTCCCACCCCTCCCAGTTCCAGCCAGAACAGCACCAGCCGTCCCAGCTCGCACCAACGCAGTCAACACCTCCTGAAGCTGCCGTAAATGTCGGTGGCACTCCGCCTGCCGGGATGCCGACTCCCGGTGCGACGGCTGCCAGCCAATCTGCCGCTGGCCCCTCGGGTGCTGGCTCCTCAGGCGCTGGCTCCTCAGGCATTGAAGTCATCCGCCGCGCTTGGCCGGAGATCATCGGTGCACTGCGAAACATTCGCATGGCCTCGTGGGTCATCGTCAACCAGAATGTGGTGCCGCAAACCTTTGACGGTCAAGAACTGCGTGTGGGGCTTCCCTCCACCGGCCTCATTGCCGCTTTCAGTAACGGCGGGCACCTGGCGAACCTACAGCAGGCCATCAACGAGGTTCTTGGCCTGAACGTCCAGATCCTCCCCGTCGACGGCGAAGCCCCGAAGGCGAGCTCTGAACCAAACCCAAAAGTTCGAACTGGTAACCCTTCACCACAACGTGGAGGGCCTGGCAACACTGCCGCCCCGCAGCTAACGGACTCTCCTAGCCAGGGACAGCCAGCCGCCCCAGTTGACCACGATTCTTGGGGCTTGCCGGTTGAGTCGGTTTCAGCGCCGGCACCCAAGGCAGTGCAGGCTCCGGCACCTACGCCTGCGCGACGGGAAGCGGACGCCACTTCACCATCCGCTGTGCACTCTCCCGCATCACCTGTGTCGACTGCATCTGCGGCAACCACCGCACGCACCGTCTCCGCCGTGGAGGAAACTGCCCCTTGGGATGGGCCGCCGGAACCCAGTGATCAGTGGGATGAACCGTACCCTGATTTCGTTCCACCGGCAGATCTCTACGAGTCGGTCGCTTCGTATCCTCCGGAAGATTCATATCCGTCCAACGATGCTGCTCCGCCCACCGGTTCGGTAGCTCCCGCAGCAGCCCCTGCGTATTCTCCGCCTAAGATTTCACCCATTGCTGCGTGGACTACGGGCTGGGATTCCCCGGCTGTGGAAGCGCCTGTTGCTGCCCCGGCCGCACCCGAAACACCTCGCCGCAGCGAGCTACTCGCCCAGCAAGCTGCCCAGCAGGCCGCCCAGCCAGCTACGGCAGATGCCCCTCAAGACTGGGGAGTTTCGTTGGGTCAGACCCGTCGATCCGATGTGGCTGATCCCGGTTGGGGTGACGTTTCTGCCGCACCCGACTGGGCTCAGCCGGCCACGGCAGATTCGGGAACTGTAGATTCCGGAATCGCAGGACCAGTCACCGCTGATTCAGGCGCGACCAGTTCCATCGCCTCGCACCCCACCTCTCGTGTAGCCGAGCCCGCAACACCTGCGGCAAGCCCCGAATTCACCCCGGCACCGGCCAGCAACCTCGCGGAAGCGCCAGGTCACCAAAGCCCGGGCGATGCCTCGGTGACGGCTCCTGCCCAGGAGGATCCGGCGTCGAACGTGTCAGGCGGGGGGGAAAAGCTGAGCATGTATCAGCGCCTGGCCAACAGCCCGGCGGCTCAGGCAGCGCGCGTCCAGACACCGGCGGCCGCGGCCAACGCCCCGTACGTGGAGGACGTCCCCAGCCCGGACGATGTCACCATTGAGGAATCCGGTGTGGTGGGACAAGCCGCCGTCGAGCGTATTCTTGGCGGAGTACTCATCGAGGAACGCCCGCTCAATAATTCACATTGAGCGAGCCCCATCACCATTTCGAAATAACCAGCAATAGACAAGAGGCAGTGTGTACGAGGGAGCAGTTCAGGAGCTCATTGACGAGTTGGGTCGCCTGCCCGGGATCGGCCCGAAATCGGCTCAGCGGCTCGCCTTCCACATCCTTGAAGCGGATCTGGACGATATGAAGCGTCTGGTCAGTGCCATCACCACTGTCAAGGAACGCGTCAAGTTCTGCACGGTCTGCTTCAACGTCACGGAGGCGGAACTGTGCAATATCTGCCGCGATGAACGCCGTGACCCCACCATCATTTGCGTGGTCGAGGAGTCCAAGGATGTGCTGGCAGTGGAGCGCACCCGCGCCTTCCGCGGCCGCTATCACGTGCTGGGCGGCTCCATTAATCCGATCGCCGGGATTGGCCCCGACCAGTTGCGTATCCGCGAACTGCTCACACGTCTCAACGATGCTCAGATCCAAGAGATCATCATCGCCACCGACCCCAACCTGGAAGGCGAAGCGACAGCAACGTACCTCTCCCGCATGCTGAAAACTCTGGGCATTGCCGTGACGCGCCTGGCATCAGGCCTGCCGGTGGGTGGCGATTTGGAATACGCCGACGAGGTTACCCTAGGCCGCGCCTTCGAAGGCCGCCGCAACGCGCTGACGTAAAGCGTTCTGGCCCGACCGGCCCTACCGACCCCCGAAAACCTCTACTGCCCCGCGAGGATGCAGGGGACGTGATCAGATTTCGTGGTCAGCGGCCGCGAGCTGCGCCAGACGCTCGCGCGTGGGCGTCCCCGTCGTGGGCACGTACATGACGAAGTGCAGATTCGGGACGTCGGCAGGCACCAGCCGTTGCTGCTCAAACGTCAGCTCCCCCACGTGCGGATGAAAAAACACACGCTGCCGTGAGGAAAAGTTCAGCACCACGTGTTCAGCCCAGATGCTGGCGAACTCCACACTGGCCGCTTGCAGCTTCTGAACCAGCGCCGTGTGGGACGCGGAGCCCAGCCGGGAACCGGACTCCGCGCGGAATTCCGCCACAAAGTTCCGTGAGGTGATGTCCCAGTCAGGCAACATTTGCCGCAGTGCAGGGTCGGTAAAGACCAACCACAGCAGATTTCTTTCGGCCGGGGCCACCTCGGCAATGCGCGAATACAGGGCCTGGTAGGCGGCATTCCAGCCCGCAATCCCCCAGTCCGGCGACACTGCGAATGCTGGGAAATCCACGGCATCGAGCAGTGCTTGCAGGTGCGCCGGGACGGATTCAATGGCTGCCGTCCCGGACAGAGAAACCGCTCCGTGTCCACCCAACGCCAGCACATACGACTGTTCGGCCGCGCTGAGCCGCATCACCCGACCAATGGATTCAAGTACCTGACGCGAGGCGTTGATGTCCCGGCCCTGTTCCAGCCACGTGTACCAGGTGACACTGACGGCGGCGAAGGCAGCAATCTCCTCGCGGCGCAGTCCCATGATCCGGCTGCGTCCAATAGGCGGCAAACCGTGTTCCGCCCGAAGTAGCCCAGCGCGGCGGTCACGGAGAAACTGGCCCAGCTCACGGCGTCGTTCTTCATTCATTTCACCAAATCTAGCACTGCCACTACTAGTATTAGCGCCGTCCGCGCAGAGCACCCCGAATGCGGGTTAAGCGCCAGGATTGCTGGTTAACTATGTTTATGCCCACATTACGTTCACGCACAGTCACCCACGGCCGCAACATGGCCGGCGCCCGCGCCCTCATGATGGCCTCCGGCGTTGCCCAGGCCGACATCGGCAAGCCGATCGTCGCCGTCGCCAACTCCTTCACCGAGTTCGTGCCCGGCCACACCCACCTTGCCCCCGTGGGCCGGATCGTCTCCGACGCGATCCACAAGGCCGGCGCCATCGCCCGTGAGTTCAACACCATCGCCGTGGACGACGGCATCGCCATGGGCCACGGCGGCATGCTCTACTCGCTGCCCTCGCGCGATTTGATCGCCGACTCCGTCGAGTACATGGTGAACGCGCACTGCGCCGACGTGCTGGTCTGCATCTCCAACTGCGACAAGATCACCCCCGGCATGCTCATGGCAGCGCTGCGACTGAACATCCCCACCGTGTTTGTCTCTGGCGGGCCCATGGAAGCCGGCCGGGTGACCATGACCGACGGCTCCATCCGCTCCCTGGATCTGGTGAACGCCATCTCCGACGCCGTGGACGACTCGGTCTCGGACGCGGACATTGACCTCATCGAGGCCAACGCGTGCCCCACCTGCGGCTCCTGCTCCGGCATGTTCACCGCCAACTCGATGAACTGCCTGACCGAGGCCATCGGCCTGTCACTGCCGGGCAACGGTTCGCTGCTCGCCACGCACACCGCCCGCAAGGAACTGTACGAGCGTGCTGGCGCCACCGCCGTCGAGATCGCCAAGCGCTACTACGAGGACGACGACGAATCGGTGCTGCCGCGCTCGATCGCCAGCTTCGAGGCGTTCGATAACGCCATGGCTCTGGACATTGCCATGGGCGGCTCCACCAACACGATCCTGCACTTGCTCGCCGCAGCGCAGGAAGCCGGGCTGAAGTACGATCTCGAGGACATTGACGCGAAGTCGCGCCAGGTGCCGTGCCTGGCCAAGGTCGCCCCGAACGTTGCAGGCGAGAAGACCTTCTACATGGAGGATGTGCACCGCGCCGGCGGCATCCCCGCCCTGTTGGGCGAGCTGAACCGCGGCGGACTGCTGCACACAAACGTGAAGTCCGTCCACTCCGAGGGCCTCACCGATTGGCTGGATGACTGGGACATTCGCGGCGGCAAGGCCACCGATGAAGCCCAGGCACTTTGGACCGCAGCCCCGGGCGGTCAGCGTTCCTCCACCGCGTTCTCGCAGTCAGCCGAGTGGACTTCACTGGACACCGACGCCGCTGAAGGCTGCCTGCGCGATGTTGAGCACGCCTTCTCCAAGGACGGCGGCCTGGCCGTGCTGCGCGGCAACATCGCGATCGACGGCGCCGTGGTCAAGACGGCCGGCGTGGACGAATCCATCTGGACGTTCGAAGGCCCGGCCGTGGTCTGCGAATCTCAGGACGAAGCCGTTGAGAAGATCCTGTCCAAGGTGGTCAAGGCCGGCGACGTGGTTGTCATCCGCTACGAAGGTCCCCGCGGCGGCCCCGGCATGCAGGAAATGCTCTACCCCACGTCCTTCCTGAAGGGCTTGAAGCTGGGCAAGGTCTGCGCACTGATCACCGATGGCCGCTTCTCCGGCGGCACCTCGGGCCTGTCGATTGGCCACGTCTCCCCCGAGGCTGCGGCCGGCGGCACCATCGCCCTGGTCAAGAACGGGGACCGCATCCGCATCGACATCCCCAACCGCTCCATGGAACTGCTGGTAGACGAGGCTGAGCTCGATGCGCGCCGTGACCTGCTCGAATCGACCACCGGCTACCAGCCTGTGGGCCGCGAGAGGGAAGTCTCCGCCGCTTTGAAGGCCTACGCCGCCATGGCCACGAGCGCCGACAAGGGCGCCATCCGCCAGGTCCCGGCGGACGTAGTCCTGATGAAGGCGCCGCGGACCCAGGTTCCTGTGGCGTAGTCCGCACCGCCCGGTCCCCGTCCGGCCGTATTTCCGGACCTGGTGCAATAAATGCGCCCGCCCCCCATTATTGCGCCCCGTCTACCGGGCGCAATAATGGGGGGCGGGCGCATTTTTCGATGGGTGGCCGCAGCCGGACGCCGTCGCCCTTCGCCCTTCGTCCTTCGTCCTTCGAGGCAGAGGTTCAGGCGACGCGCGTCCCCCTCGGCAGCTTGCCGGCCGGGGTGCGCAGGGAGCGCCAGCCAAGGGCCAGGATGCCGGCTGCCACCAGCAATTGCAGGCCCAATCCCAACGGCCAGAGTGGCACCTGCTGTTCGAACTCCGACGCCGTGACCTTGCCTCCCGCGCACTGATACGTTGCATCCGGCCCCGCCTGCGCGTAGCGGGCTCCCTGACTGATGGTCTCAAACACGCCGTTCAAACCGTAGGGCTGCTCCTGAGTTGTCCGCGCCGGGTAGGGAATGGCGTCGGCCACCACCACGAACGGGTTCATGGCCAGCAGCCAAGCGACCCGTTCGGTCCACGTGGCCCGCTGTTCCTGCAACGGCCCGTAGCACGCATATTCGTCGTTTTCATCCGTGATGTCGGGAGGAAGCGGCACCGGTGGGAAAATCTCCGTGTCCTGGTCCGGGGCCTCCTCCTCCGTGTACATCTCCATACCCTTGTAGAAGGTCTGATTGGCCTCCACTGTGCCGTTGCTGACGGCAGCGCCCAGGCCAAAGGCAATCAGAGTGCCAAAGACCAGGGCTGCCACGGTCAGGTAGGTGACCACAATGGAAAAGAGCGGCCGGTTGGCCAACGCCGAAATGCCAACGCCCAGGGCACACACCACGCCCAGTTCGAGGGCCAGCATGAGCAGGGCAACCAGAATGTAGCCGGCACCCAGACCGCCTTGGGCGATGCCGAAAATCAGGAACGGGACGCTCACCACCAGGAACGCCAGGCTGACAACCCAGGAAGCGAGGAACTTCCCCCACAGGAGCTGGCCGGGCCGCAGCAACGTCACCTGCATGATGGCCAAGGTTCCGGCGGAACGGTCGCCGCTGATCGCGTTGGCCGAGAAGGCGGGAGCCACCAGCAGCCCGAACAGCAATACAAAGGCACACACCGCTTCGAAAATCAGCGGCCCCGGGCCCACCCTGCCAAACCCGGGGTCAAAGGCGTAGCCGGACTGCGCCTTCCAGCTGATCCAGGTCAAGGCCGTCACCAGCCAGATCAGCGCAAACCAGATGCCCAGCATGATGTACCAGCCACGCGATCGCAGGCGCTGGCGCAGTTCCATGCCCACCATCGCCGCCACACCTGATGTGTAGCGGCCCATCCGGCCGGGGCCGGGCGCCGGCGCCCCGGCGGAAGCCTGCGGGGCCGGAGGATTCTGCACAGTTGTCATGACTGCTCCACCTTCATGCTCATGTAAGTCTCTTCCAAGGCGCCGACGGCCGGGGCAAAGGAACACACATCCACGCCGGCAGTCACCAGGTCGCGCAGCAGCGCCACCGCCTGGTCCTCGCGCTCAACAGCAACGCTCACGGAGGCCCGGCGGCCCGGCCCGTCTGTAAAAGGCACGCCCAAGGCGGCCAGTGCGGAGGCCAGGGCGGCCGGGTCGAGCGCCGCGATGGCGTAGCGCCGGCCCTGCCCGGAGGCCTGCTCCACGGATTGGGCCAGTACCGTTCGGCCCTGGTTGACGAATACCGCGCCGTCGGCAATCTCATCGAGTTCCGCCAGCACGTGCGAGGAGACCACCACCACCCTGCCCTCGGCGGCCAGCCGCCGCAGGATTCTGCGCAACGCCACGCGCGATCCCGGATCCAGCCCCGACGCGGGTTCGTCCAGGAGCAGCACTTCCGGATCGTGGATCAGCGCACGCGCCAGGCTCAGCCGCTGTTGCTGCCCCCTGGAGAGTACACGCGCCTTTTGATCGGCCAGCGAGGAGAGGTTGACCAACTCCAGCAGCGCCTCCACCCGGCCCGGCACCCTTGCCTTGGGCAGGTGGTAAAACTTGGCCATCGTGGTGAGAATTTCCCGGGCCGTCAGGGCCTCCCACACCCCCAAGGTGTCCGGCATCCAGCCGATCTTGGCCCGCGCCGCGGCCGGATCCCTGACCGGGTCGATCCCCATAATGCTGATGCTTCCGGCGTCCGGTGCCAGCAGCGAGGCCAACATGAGCAGCAGCGTGGTTTTACCGGCCCCATTGGGTCCAATGAGGGCTGTGACCTGCCCGGCCGGAGCGTGCAGTGTCATATCCACGACGGCGTTCACCGCACCAAAGCTGCGGGACAGCCCGGTGGCGGACAGCCCACGGAAACCCTCCGGAATGTGCGGCATCGGTGAAGGCGCGGATGGCCCTCCGGGCGGTGGTGGCTGGTCCTCGGTCATCGTTACCTCCCTATAGGCCCCAATTGAGATCGTGGCCCCAGCATAGGGTGCGCCGGGCACCTGAGTCATCATCCCGCAGCCGGACATTGCAAGTGGTCCGCGGCAAACCCTCCGCGCGTTCATGGCAGCTTCACCGCACCCTGGCCGCGCCTTCACCCCGACTTGGCCATAGTGCGGCCCGTAATGGACCAACATGTGGACACTTCAATTCCACGTTGGCACCCTGCCGCGCTAAACTTGGTCAACTGCCTTCCGCGCTGATGATGCCGCACTGGCCCAGCGCGAGTCGCGGCCCGGCGTGAGCGGCAGCGATATTTTTTCTCTCCTAGTGTTGCGTTAGGTAAGTCAATGAGTGTGCATCCATGAGCCTGATTGTTCAAAAGTACGGCGGTTCCTCCGTATCCGACGCCGCAGGCATTCTCCGTGTAGCCCGCAGGATTGTCAGCACCCAGGCAGCCGGCCATGAGGTCGTCGTCGTCGTTTCCGCCATGGGCGACACCACCGATGAGCTACTAGATCTGGCCGCACAGGTCTCCGAGCATCCTCCGGCCCGCGAGCTGGACATGCTCATGACCGCCGGCGAACGCATTTCCATGGCACTGCTGGCCATGGGCATCAGCGCCCAAGGTGGTGTGGCCCAGTCTTTCACCGGCAGCCAGGCCGGCATGATCACCGACGGAATCCATGGCAAGGCCCGCATCATTGACGTGGACCCGCACCGTGTCCGTACCGCCCTGGACAAGGGCAAGGTGGCCATTGTGGCCGGTTTCCAGGGCATGAGCCGCACCACCCACGAGATCACCACCATGGGCCGCGGCGGCTCCGACACCACCGCCGTTGCCTTGGCTGCCGCCCTGAACGCTGACGTTTGCGAAATTTACACCGACGTCGACGGCGTTTACACTGCCGATCCCCGGGTCGTCCCCAGCGCCCAGAAAATCAGCAAGATCTCCAGCGAGGAAATGCTGGAGATGGCGGCCTCGGGCGCCAAGATCCTGCACTTGCGCTGCGTGGAATACGCCCGACGTTTTGGACTGCCCATCCACGTGCGGTCATCCTTTAGCGACAATGAGGGTACCTGGGTCCTTCCCAGCCCCAACGACAAAATCAAAATCTCAGAGGGAGTTGCCTTGGAGCAGCCAATCATCTCCGGCGTGGCCCACGACCGGTCCGAAGGCAAAGTCACAGTTGTTGGCGTGCCGGACATCCCCGGCAAGGCCGCCATGATCTTCGGCATCATCGCCGGCGCACACACCAACATCGACATGATCGTGCAGAACATCTCCACCAAGGGTTCTGGCAAGACGGACATCTCCTTCACCCTGCCCATGGTTGAGGGCGAGGACGCGCTGGCCGCACTGCGCGCCCGCCAGGAAGACGTTGGCTTCGAGGACCTGATCTACGATGACCAGATCGGCAAGCTTTCCCTGATTGGTGCCGGCATGCGCTCCAACCCGGGCGTTTCCTACCGCTTCTTCAAGGCCCTGTCCGACGCCGGCGTGAACATCGATCTGATCTCCACCTCCGAGATTCGCATCTCGGTAGTGACCCGCGCGGACCTGCTTGACGTTGCTGTTCGCGCAGTACATCAGGCCTTTGGCCTGGACACTGACGATGAAGCAACGGTGTACGGCGGCACCGGCCGCTAATCCCCACTCACCGGCCCAGCAAATCGCTGACGCGATTTCCTGGGAACCTGGTGAGCGTGGGCCCAAAACTACGGGCGTACACACTAAAAAGCTGACCCGCAGAATTTCTGCGGGTCAGCTTTTTTTAGTAGCGGGGCTAGTGTTCCTCGGCTGGTTCTTCATCCTTGCGGACTGCGTAATGGTGGCCGTCTGAATCGGTCCGCTCTTCAAAATGGGACAGTTGCTCATCGCTACTGTCTTCGAAGTCATCATGGCGATGCACCACAGGAGAATCCATATCGCCCTGATCAGCAGGGCCGAAAACCGTCTGGAACTTCTCGGTTGCATGCATTAATTTATCTACGAACTTTTCACCGCTCGTCATCATCAACACCCCCTCTCCACAGGAAAACCTTGTGTGGGTGACCTTCCCCAGTTTACGCCGGAAGGCCACCAAAGGCACGGGATGTTTTGTGAAGATACGCTAGCGAAGCGACTGGTCGTTGGGGTCCTTGGGTACCAGGTACGTGCTGCCATCGGCCCGGGTGACGGTGACGAAAGCTTGGCTCGCCGCTTGTTGACTCGTCAAAAGAGCCTTATTTTCCGGGGTCATCTCGTGATCCAGCGGGCTGCTGCTGGCTGGGCCCAGGATGTAGCGCAGTCGTCCGGTAAAGCGCATCAACCGTTGGGCTGGATTCATCTTCGGCATGGCTGCAATCCTCGTGGGCAAGGGCGGAAAACACCCGGGTGATCATGGCAATAGTATCCATAGTACAGTGATAGTTAGTGCACTAACTAATTGGCGCTATGTGCCCGCCAAGTATCTGAAACAAAGGAAGCAACTTCATGACTGCCGCTGAGAACGATCTGCTGCTGGAGCGCCAATTGTGCTTTGGCCTCAGCGTCGCTGCACGGAGCGTCATTGCTGCCTATAAACCTGTCCTGGCCGATCTTCAGCTGACCCATCCGCAATATTTGGTGATGCTGGCCTTATGGGAACAGTCTCCGCGCCGCGTCAAAGATATTGGCAGCGCCCTCCTGTTGGAATCGGCCACCCTCTCCCCGCTGCTCAAGCGCCTCGAGGCTCTGGGCTACCTCACGCGCACCAAGGACAGCGCCGATGAGCGCGCCTTGGCGATTGATCTCACCGCTGCCGGTGCCGCCCTGCGCGAAAAGGCGTTGAAAGTGCCTGGAACCATGATGGCCAGGCTCGGCCTCGATCGCGAGGGTGCCATGGCCCTGCACCACAGCATGATGATCTTGATCGATGCCGCCACTCACGCAGATGACATTCACGCGGACGACGCCGGGACCTCACCATCCGCCGTCACCTCCCCGTCTGCGGATCTGGCTTCTGTGGGCATAGCGGATAATTGAGCGCATGACCTCTGCCCTACTCTCCCTCACCGAGGACGCTTGGCAAGGCCGCGCCACTGCGCACCGGAACCGCGTTGAGCGGTACGCCGCCCCATATTTGGCCCGCAGATCTGCCGGCCAAAAGCATCCCGTGGAGGACTTTCTCTTCACGTATTACACACAAAAGCCTGGTCAGCTGTCCCGTTGGCACCCGGGACCGGGCGTGATTCTGACCGGGGCCGCGGCAGCCGAGCGCTTGGGCTGGAAATTCTACCGGGCGGCGACTCCCGCCGAATTGTCGGCGAGCGAGGCACCTGATTCACGTTCCGGCGTCGTACTTGATCTGGAGGACTTTCTACTCCAGCGCAAGGAGGCTGTGGATTTTGCGCGGATCATCCTGGGCCGAACGGCAGCCAGGCCCGCACAATTTGGCTGCTTCGGGCTGCATGAATGGGCAATGGTGTACCAGCAGGAAGCCAACGAGGTGCGCCATGAATACCTCGAGCTGCGGCTAGGCTCGAGTGGCACGGATCAGGTCGTGGAGGACAACAGGATCCGCTGCACGCATTTCGATGCATACCGTTTTTATACTCCCCAAGCCTTGGGGCTCAATGAGTTGCGGCCCACGCGGGAGAACCAGCGCGATCTGGAGCAACCCGGTTGTCTGCACGCCAATATGGACCTCTACAAATGGGCGTACAAGCTGTCCCCCGCGCTGCCGAGTGAGCTCGTCATGGACTGTTTTGAGCTGTCGTGGCGGATCCGGGCCATGGACATGCAGGCCTCGCCGTACGACCTGGCGCAGTGGGGCTACCCGCCCATCCAGATCGAGACGCCTGCCGGCAAGGCGGATTATGTGGCGCACCAGCGGGGCTTTGGTGCCGAGGCCGCTGTTTTGCGCGGGCGTCTGGCCGTGGCTGTCGCCGCCCTGACCGGCGCCTGATTCCCAACGCCGCAGGGCATGGTCCCGGCCTAGGAATTGAGGAGGGCCGCGGGATCCAGCCTGTTAAAGCGTTGGGAACCGTCCAATTCCTGCTGGACGGCGAACATCACGGACCACTGGGCGGCAACTTAAACCATGGTTGAATCCCAACGGGCCGCGAAGCTGAAATGGGCTGGCGTGGTTAACGCCAAACCGCTGGTTGGGCTGGTCGAGATAAGATTTCGACCAGTCCAACCAGCGGCAGGAACTGTCCTTTTGACTAGTTCGGCGTGACGTGGAAGGTTCCGAAGGACAGCATCGTGCCGTCCTGGCCGGAAACTACCAGGGTGTCCTTGCCGTTCTTGGTCCCGGCAGGCACCTCGAAGGTCAGCGTGCCCTGCGCATCAGCCAGGAACCAGCCGATGCGGGCACCGTGCTGGTTCAGGTGCACATAGGCCCACTCATTGGCCGGCAGGTTCTTGATAGTGACCGTGTCGCCAACACTGTACTTGCCAGCCTTCAGGCCCAGGTCGACAGGCTCCTGGCCCTTCAGCTGCTGGCGCTCAACGCCCGGCTCGAAGGCCGGCTTCTCCGGGGTGGCCGGCTGCACAGGCAGTTCAACTGCAGGCACTGCGGCGTCAGCCGCGGCATCCTTGGCGCCGTTGGCTGCGGCAACCGCGGCGGAAGTCTCCGCCACAATACCTGCGGCGAGCTCCGCCGTCGTCAGATCACGGGTTTGGGTGAAGGTGGCGGATTCGCCAACAGCCAGGGTGCCGTGCTCGGTACCGAATCCTGCGACGCTCGTCAGGGTGACGTTGCCGGAGTTGGTGGCGGTGACGGTGGTGGTGACGGTGTCGCCGGTGTTGGCCAGGCCGTTGCCGTCAACGTCGTTCCAGACGGCCGTGGCGGAAGCCGTCAGTTCGGGGTTGCGTGCCAGGACGTCAACCTCTGTGCCCGTGACGTTCAGGACCAGGGTTTCCATGCCGCTGGCCGTAACCTGCCAGGTGGTCTGCGGGACGAAGAAACCGTTGGCGAGCTCATCGGCTGTGACCGCGTGGCGCGGAGTCCCACAGGTGTAGTTGGCCCACATGGCGAGGTTGTTCCAGCGGCAGTTGCCACCGGCCGGGGGAAGGAGAGGATCGAAGTTGCCAGCTGTTGGCGCAACGTTGGAGGTCACGTTGCTCAGGCTGGTGACCTTGAACTGGTACGGGAGCTTTTCGCCCACCGTGTAGGGGGTGGTGGCCAGGTCGCGGTTGAGGTCGGTGCGGGAGCCGACAACGTCCAGGCCGAGAGTGGGTGCGGCGCCGCCGGTGACAGTCACGGGGACAACTGCGCTGAATTCGCTGGTGCCGTAGCTGACCTTTGCCGTGACCGAGTAGTTGCCTGCCTTGGCGCTGGCCGGGATGGTCACCGGAACGGTGACGGTGGCCGAGGCGCCCGCTGCGATGTCGGCGAATGCCGCGGAACCAAAGGTCCAGGCATTCTGGTGGGCGAAGGAGGCCTTGGCGCCGGAGATGGTCTTGCTGCTGCCGTTGACCAGGGTGATTTCGGCGTCCACCGTTGCGCCATTGGCGCCGGTGATGGCCTTGGCTGTGGCCTCGACGCCGCATTCGATGTCCAGCCATGCCGCGTTGAACTTGCCGAACGTCATGGTGTTGCCGTCGCCCTCGTAGAACACGCCGAAGGTGCCGTCGCCCAGTGCGGTGGCGGTGGAGTAGCTCATGGCTCCGGCCTTGAACTGCTTGCCTGCACTCCAGGTGGCGCCGTCGTTGCAGGAGTAGCGGATGGTGCCGTTCTGGCGGCCGGAGGTGCTGTTGGCGTTGGAGAACAGCAGCATCTTGGCCTCTTCGGAGCCCTCGGCTGCGTCCGGGAACATGCGGGTGATGGAGGCGTTGTTGACAGGGTCAGCCAAGCGGGTGTCTACAGTGACGGGACCGTAGCTGTGACCGCCGTCCTTGGAGATGGCAATCTTGCGTCCGCCGTTACCGCCGGAGCTGGCACGTGAGTTGAGCATGACGTCCCCGTTGGAGAGCTCAACGGTCTTGTTCTCATCCATGCCGGTGCCGGTGAACTCGCCGCGCTGCCAGGTCTTGCCGTGGTCGTCTGAGTAGACGCTGTAGGCCTGGTACTGGATGGTGCCGTTGGCCTGCTTGACCTTTCCGGTGAACTGCTGGATGAGGCGGCCTGCGTACTGGCCGTACTTGAGCTGGATGCCCTGTCCGGAGGCGGCAAAGACACCCTGCACGCCGCCCACATTGTTGGAATCGCCTACAGGCTTGACCACGTCGGTGATCAACGGCCCGTCAAAGCTGGCAAATTCAGAATCGGCAGTGTAGTCAACGGGAGGCAGCACCGGCATGTTGGCCGGATCCATGGACCAGGTCTGGCCCTTGTCCCTGGAGACGGCGACGGCGGAACTGGTGATGTTGCGGTCGCCGTCATCATTGCCGAAGCCGCTGCCCTGGAAGCTGACGTCCTTGGAGTAGACGAAGAAGTTGAAAACATCCCCGGTCTCTTCATCAACAATGTAGCTGGGGTCGCTGAAGCCGTAGCGCAGCTTGCCATCGCTGGCGGGCTGGCCCTTGGCCACGTAGGTGGGGGTGCCCCACGTCTGCCCGTTGTCGGTGCTGCGGCGCTGGATGATGGAGTTCGGGGACGGGGAGTCCCCGCCATCGGGGCGACCGTCGTAGGAGGCCAGCACAACACCGTCGCCCAGGTGGGCAAGTGCCGGGATGCGGTAGTAGCGGCCCAGTACCGGATCAATGGCGTTGTCACCGCTCTTGGCCAAGACCTGCTCCCCGTAGCTGGGTGAGTCAGCTGCCTGGACTCCTTCCGCAACTGCCGGGGCGACCATGCTGGCCAGGAGGCCTGCGGTGAGTGCCCCGGCGATGGCTGCAGTCCGGGGCTTCTTCCATCTGTGTTGGATGTTGGTGGATTTCATGTGGTCCTTTCGAAGCGGCCGTCGTTGACCGCGTGGCTGTCCCCAATTCACAAATCATTTCCTGCCGGACCATTACTCATCAGACATGGAATGTCCTACACCTTAGCGTGTCGCGGGTCACAATGCGACTTTGCATAAAACCCCGCCCGGCGGTTACCACCGTTCACCCCCGGAGGTGGATGAGACCCGCGCCACGCAAATTCCAGAGTTTGCAATCACTGCGTAGAATGGAATGGCAAGCTCGCGGAGCGCCTTCTCATAACATTTCAGGTCAGCAACAAGTGACCCGAGAAGTTGGCGTAAGACGGCACCTCCGCGGCACCCTCTCTTAAACACCAGGAGTTCCTTCGATGCCTCGGATCGTTGTCGACGTCATGCTCAAGCCCGAAATTCTGGACCCGCAGGGGAAGGCCATTGTTGGCGCACTCCCCCGCCTGGGCTTCACCGCATTCTCCGCTGTCCGTCAGGGCAAGCGCTTTGAATTGAGCGTGGACGGCGAGGTGACCGAGGAGATCCTGGCCCAGGCACGCGAAGCCGCCGAAACAATGCTCTCCAACCCGGTCATCGAAGACGTTGTCAACGTTGAAGTTGTGGCGGACTAGCCATGAGTGAAACCCCCTTGATTGGCGGAGCCGTCCTGGCTCCCGTTGATTCGCGTCTGGCCGGCGCCCGCATCGGCGTGGTGACCTTCCCGGGCACCCTCGATGACCGCGACGCAAGCCGCGCCGTCCGTCTCTCCGGTGCGACCGCCGTCGACCTTTGGCATGGCGACACCGTCCTGGCCGACGTTGACGCCGTCATCATCCCCGGTGGATTCTCCTACGGCGACTACCTGCGTGCGGGCGCCATTTCACGCTTCGCGCCGCTGATGTCACAGATCATCGACGCCGCTAACTCGAGTGCCAAGCTGCCCGTTCTGGGTATTTGCAACGGTTTCCAGATCCTGACCGAATCGCACCTTTTGCCCGGTTCCATGATCAAGAATGATCACCTGAAGTTCTTGTGCCGCGATACGGTGCTGCGCGTGGAGAACAACAACACCGCCTGGACCAACGCGTACACGCAGGGCCAGGACATCACGGTGCCGTTGAAGAACCAGGACGGCCAGTACATCGCGGACGAAAAGACCCTTGACGCTCTTGAGGCTGAGGGCCGCGTCGTGTTCCGCTACATGGGTGGCAACCCGAACGGCTCGCGCCGCGACATTGCCGGCATCTCCAACGCCGCGGGCAACGTGGTGGGCCTCATGCCGCACCCCGAGCACGCCGTTGAGCACGGCTACGGCCCCGGCCACACGGGCACCGACGGACTGGGCTTCTTCACCTCAGTTTTGAACACTCTTCTGGGAGACAAATAAATGAGCGAGATTTCAACAGAGCCCGCGAAGAAATTCAACATCGACACGGTTGAGAACGCCGCCGCAACCCCCGAGGTTGAGCTGCCTTGGGCCGAACTTGGCCTGAAGCAAAACGAGTTCGACGACGTCGTGAAGGTTTTGGGGCGACGCCCCACCGCCGCTGAACTCGCCATGTACTCGGTGATGTGGAGCGAGCACTGCTCGTACAAGTCCTCCAAGAACCACCTGCGCCAGTTTGGTGACAAGGTCACGGATGAGATGAAGAAGGACATGCTGGTGGGCATCGGCGAGAACGCCGGTGTCACCAACCTCGGCGACGGCTGGGCCGTGACGTTCAAGATCGAGTCCCACAACTCACCCACCATGGTTGAGCCGTACCAGGGTGCCGCAACCGGCATCGGCGGCATTGTCCGCGACATCATCTCCATGGGCGCCCGTCCGGTTGCCGTTATGGATCCGTTGCGTTTCGGCGCGATCGACCACCCCGACACCGCCCGCATCATGCACGGTGCCGTGGCCGGTATCGGCGGCTACGGCAACTCGCTGGGCCTGCCGAACATCGGCGGCGAAATGGTCTTCGATTCCGTTTACCAGGGCAACCCGCTGGTCAACGCACTCGCTGTTGGCGTCATGCGCCACGAGGACATCCGCCTGGCCAACGCCTCCGGCCAGGGCAACAAGGTTGTGTTGTTCGGTGCCCGCACCGGCGGCGACGGTATTGGCGGGGCCTCCATCCTGTCCTCGGAGTCCTTCGACAACACCAAGCCGTCAAAGCGCCCCGCCGTCCAGGTGGGTGACCCCTTCGCCGAGAAGGTGCTGATCGAGTGCTGCCTGGAACTCTTCAAGGGTTCCTTGGTTGAGGGCATCCAGGACCTTGGCGCCGCAGGCATCTCCTGCGCCACCAGCGAACTGGCCTCCAACGGCGACGGCGGCATGGAAGTTGAGCTGACCTCCGTCCTGCTGCGCGATCCCACCCTGACACCTGGGGAAATCCTGATGTCCGAGTCCCAGGAACGCATGATGGCTGTTGTGACGCCGGAAAACGTCGCCGCGTTTGAAGCCGTCATGGACAAGTGGGCCGTGGAGTACTCCTGGCTGGGTGAAGTGACAGGGACGGGCCGCTTGATCATCAAGTGGGACGGCGAGGTAATTGTCGACGTCGATCCCCGCACCGTTGCGCACGACGGCCCGGTTTATGACCGCCCGTACGCCCGCCCCGAGTGGCAGGATGCGCTGCAGGCCGACAAGTTCAACGGCTCAACCGCCGATGCGAACCGTCCGGCCACCGCCGATGAGCTCAAGGCCGCCGTGCTGGAACTCGTGGCCTCCCCCAACATGTGCTCGAAGGACTGGATCACCAACCAGTACGACCGCTATGTTGGCGGCAACACCGCCCAAGCCTTCCCCGACGACGCCGGCGTGATCCGCGTTGACGAGGAAACCGGTCTCGGCTTCGCCGTGGCCACCGATGCCAACGGCCGCTACACCTTCCTGGACCCGTACCACGGCGCGCAGCTCGCCCTGGCCGAGGCCTACCGCAACGTCGCCACCTCCGGCGCCATTCCGATGGCCGTCTCGGACTGCCTGAACTTCGGCTCCCCCGAGGATTCTGATGTCATGTGGCAGCTGGCCGAAGCCATCCGCGGCCTCTCCGACGCCTGCATGGTGTTGGGCATCCCGGTCACCGGCGGCAACGTCTCGCTGTACAACCAGACCGGCACCACGCCGATCCACCCCACCCCTGTTGTGGCCGTTTTGGGCAAGTTCGACGACGTTGCGCGCCGCACGCCGTCGGGCTGGCAGGAGGATGGCCAGGCCATCTACCTGTTGGGAACCACCGCGGATGACCTTGACGGTTCCGAGTGGGCCAACATGCGCGGCCACCTCGGCGGACTGCCGCCGAAGGTTGATCTGGAGCGCGAGCGCGAATTGGGCGAAATCCTGATCAATGCCTCACGCGACGGCATGATCGACTCCGCGCACGACCTCTCCGAAGGCGGCCTCGCAGCAGCCCTCGTTGAGTCTGCGTTGCGCTTCAACACCGGTGCCCGCGTGGCGCTGGATGAAGTTGCGGCCCGTGACGGTGTCGACACCTTCACCATGCTGTTCTCCGAGACGCAGGGACGCGCCATCGTGGCCGTGCCCCGTAGCGAAGAGGTCCGCTTCAACGACATGTGCACTGCCCGCCGTTTCCCGGTGGCCCGCATTGGTGTTGTTGACGCAGCCGGCGATGCCCTGGACATCCAGGGCCTGTTCGCCGCTGAACTGGATGAACTTCGCGAAGCACACGAGGGAACCCTGCCGAAGTACTTCGGCTAATCCCCACACCCTCCCTCAAAAAACCCCGACCGACTCTTCACGGAGTCGGCCGGGGTTTTTGTTTTTGGAGCAGTACTTTCAGGGTTTGATCTTCACCTGCCGCCGTCGGGGCAAGCGCCCGTAACCACTAAGAAGACTGTGTCCGGCGCGTCCCTTGCGCCGGACACAGTCTTTTCGTATGAGCTGAGCACCCTGGAACGGCGGAAGGAAAGTGACTAAAAACCGCCCGTAAGCGTGCGTGCTGCCTGCTGGTAGGAGCGGGTCACACCGGCCTGGGTGAGCTTGGTGACCGGAGCACCCAAGGCATAGATCAGACCCGCAGGTTTACTGAAGGCCAGCAGCCTGAAGTACACGCCGCCGTCGGGCTTCATCATGGCGATGAACGCTTCCTCACCTAGGGCAGGGTGGCCAGGGAGTGTGCCGTAACCAAAGCCCGCCATCTGCAGTTCCTTCCCGTCGGGGCCGGGCATTAACGCAGGCTCCAGGGCCCAGACGACCTCGCACGGCACCGGCAGACGCAGATTGCCCACGCCAAAACCGCTCACTACGTGAGCTCCCACTACGGCCCGTGGCGGGGCTTTGACCTGGAGGCCGGCTCGGCGCTGGATTTCCCAGCTCATAATGCCCTCGGCCAGCGCATCAAACGCTTCCTGACCTGCTCCGACGGCAAGTGTTTTATCCACATGGTCAAAACCTTTGGGCCATTCGATCGTCTCGGCGGTTTTCTGGGCAGCCAGCCTGGTCAGACCCAGAAACGGGTAATCTAAGGCGCCACGACTAGCTTTTGGCGACATATGCGCTCCACTCCAATGCTTGTTGCTGATTCTTGGGCAGCCCAGCCACCACAAGATCGTAGGAATCTTCCATCATTTCCAGCACCATTTGTTCCTCCACCGCAGAGGTATCCACGGTATTCCAGTGCTGCTTGTTCAAGTGATATCCGGCGGTGATTCCAGGGTTGGCTTGGCGCAGTGCCGGGGCCAGCTCGGGATCACACTTGAAGCTGATTTTTAGTGGCTCGGCTTCCAGATCGCCCAGCGCAAATACTTTGCCCACCCGCACAGTCCCGCCGCTGCTAGGCGCTTTGACCTTGAAAACGCTGATTTCGGGCCCGAAGGGGAAATCCTCATAGGCGCCTGTCATGGCCAGTGCCGCGGCACGCAGAACCGTAGCGGCGATACTCACGGCAACCCGATTTCTGACGCCAGTGCCTCACCCTTCGGTGCCTCATCCTTGAGCACACAATAGCTCAGCACAGCAAATTCGCCGTGCTGCTCGGCGCTGCGTAGTTTCAGCCGTTCGGCTCCCACATTGCGCGGCAACAGTGGTGCCCCGCTTGTCAGCGCTGCCGGGGCGAAGGTGATAACCAGTTCATCCAGCGCCTCGCAATCCAGGAACTGGCCGGCCACATCTCCGCCGCCTACCACCCAAATATCCAGCTCGCCGGCTGCCGCCCTAATCTCCTCCAAGACCTCCGGCACGGAACCACTGACGAAGCGGACGTCGGCACCGTCGGGCAGGGGAAGACTACGCGAGGTGAACACGTAGGTGGGTTTGCTGCCGTAGAACTGCTGCCATTTGCTTGGCTCCGCTAGGAGATTTTCGGCCTTGAGTACCCACTCATAGGTGGCAGAGCCCTCCACAAAAACACCCGCCGTCTCCATGAAGGCGGCAATGTCGGGGCCGCCGGAATTATCCACGGCAAAGAGCCAATCCAAGGAATGGTTTTCATCTGCCAAGAAGCCGTTCAACGTTGATGCGGTGTAGTACACGGTCTTCGTCATGGATTCAAGGCTACCGGCAGTATGTGTGCCCCGCCGTACCGGCGCACACCGTACCGGCGCAACCAGGCGTCAGGCCAGACATAAGCGGCCGAGTGGGGTCAGACGCACTTCCTGCAAGCCGTCATAGCGGCTGAGCCGGCCCAACCATTCCCCACCCCACTGGTTTGTGTAGTCGCTGCGCGCACCCTCGGGCGGAACGTAACGCACATCCACCAGACCAAGCGTTGCCGCGTACTCGAAAAGCAGCACCAGCACGTACCGCCCCTGCAACAAAGACCAGTCGCTGTAGCCTTCGTACCCCAGACTGCCGTACTGCGGGTCCTCGATGTAAAGCTTCCACAATCGCATTTCTGTGCGTTCAATTTTCGGGTCCATGCCCAACGCCTGCATTTTTGCAAACAATGCGTCCACTGGCGTCCATGAATCCTCGGTCAATAGCCGCAGTCCCTCGGCTGCCAGCTGCCGCCGAGGTTTCAAGGCACTCAAGACGTTGGCGGAGCGCTGGCCCTTGATGGCTTCTATTCGGCTGAACTCATCGATGATCCCCGCCTTCAACCACCGTTCCCAAAGTCCCTTCAAAACCAATGCAGGGTCCTTGGATAGTGCCGTGCAGCCACGCGACGTCAATGCCATTCTGGGACCGTCTGCCAGTCCACCGGCCTGCAGCAGTAACGGCCAGGCAAAACCGGAGATGGGTTCGTTGGCATAAAATTCCCCGCCGGGCAGCACAGTCTCCAACAACCGCATGGTGGCAGCCGTGGGTTTCCGTGTGGCAGCACTGACCCGTAGTTTTCCGGCGTCGGCCAGCGCGAGCACCACCGGTAGCTGGGCCAGCGCCCTCTGCTCCGTATGAACTTCGGTGGCATCCCGGGTGCGATCTTCGTTTTCCACCGGCTTAAGCTCCTTCTATTTTCTACGTGATGCTACGGGGTGGCCAGATAATCTTCGAGCAGCACCACTTTGAGTCCGGCTGCTTTTTGCGCTTTGAGGAAGGCCGCGAGGTCTTCCGGGAATTCCTTCCTAAAATGCATGAGCACAATGTCCCCAGGTCGCAGCCCCGCGCCCACTTGGTAGTCCATTCCCCCTGCATTTGCCTTGCTTTCCCAATCCACAATGGCCTTCATGCCGCACTCCGCAACAGCCCGCCGGGTGGCCATGGTGTATGGGCCACCCGGCGGTCGGAAGAAGACCGGCCGGCGCCCGAACTGCTGTTCTTCGAAGTCAGCCATGCCGCAAATTTCGGCCTTTTGCTGCTCGTAGCTGAGCTGAATAAATCCCAGATTATGGGTCATGGTGTGGTTTTCAATGAGGTGTCCGGCCGCAGTGTATTTCCTGTAGAAATCTGAACTTCCGGCGATAAAATTGTGAGCCAGAAACAACGAGGCCTTGATCCCGTGCTGCTCCAGCAGCGCCAGGTCCGAGTCCCGCTTCACGGCGCCGTCGTCGATCGTCACGAACACCACCTTTTGCTCGGTAGGCACCTTGGTCAGCACCGGCGCCATCCCGTCGACGATGGGCGGCAGCACATAGTCCGGCACCAGCCCTTCAAGGGTGTCTACCCTCCCGGTGGCCGGGTTAGTCGCTGGCTGAGCGCTGGGGACTTCCGACGCCGGAGCTTGCGTACTCGAGGCAGTGCCAGTCGCCGCGGGGGTACTCGAGGCAGCGGCGCTCTCGGGAGGAGTTTTTGTGACCGGGTTGCTTGCGACGGGGGTACTTATGGGCGGCGCGGTAGTAGCTGGCGCAGTTACTGGGCCCGGCAGCGCTGAACTGTTGGTGTTGACCCACCACAGGCCGGTGGCCACGAGTGCAATCGCTAGGAGCAACACCGAAAATGCCACCCAACGGCCACGGCTGGGTGAAAGGTCAAGGTGGCGGGGCATGGCAGCTTTCCTTATTTCTGGAAATCGTTGTTCAGCACAGCCTGCGCCGCTTACAACCCGAGTTTTGCGGCTTCAATCTTGGGACAGGTATTCATCACCACGTCCAGTCCTGCAGCTTGTGCACGTTGGGCCGCGTCCTCGTCAATAACGCCCAGCTGGAGCCAGACAGCCTTGGCACCCTCCGCGATGGCCTGGTCTACAACATCACCCACCCGGGTGGAATTTACAAAACAGTCCACCACGTCGATGGTTCCGGGGACCTCGGCCAAGGCTTTGTACCCCTTGGCACCATGGACGTCATCGCCTTTCAAACTCACCGGGATGATCTCCTGGCCCAGGTGCTGCTGGAGGTACAAGGAAACACCGACGGCAGGTCGCAGCGGATTACCGGACAAGCCCACAACAGCCCAGCGACCGGGTGTGGTCAAGAGCCGGCGGATGAGCTGCGGGTCATTGAGGTGTGCCATGTTACGAGCCTAGTCCTCCCACCGATTGTTACGCTTCGCGAACTCCACCCGCTTGCCGATTTCTGCCGCACACCACTACGTCCTAGTCTTGAGATGACCATCCCGAGCGGCCGAGAGATCTGGCTCATTGACGCCGCAGCAACCCTGGTTGACACCTTTGTAGAAGGAGTCATCGCCGGCAGGGTGCTACCGCCAGGAACGATGGAGTGTTGTGATGTCTGCTTTACTTTCGCCCTCGGTGTCTGCCGAACCAGTGGCGCCACCAACAATAGTTTCTGATCCCCAGGGCACTGCGGCCATGCCGGTTTCCTTTCATGGGCTTGGCAGGTCTTTCAGTTCCAAGGCCGGCACCCACACCGTGCTCCGTGATGTTTCCTTTGACATTCAGGCCGGGGAAATCGTAGCCCTACTGGGACCTTCTGGCTGCGGAAAATCCACCCTCCTGCGTGCCGTTGCCGGACTCGACGCTCCCAGCAGCGGCTCCGTGAGCATTGATGGAACAGCCGTAACCGGCATTGATTCACGCTGTGCCGTAGCCTTCCAGGAACCTCGGCTCCTGCCCTGGAAGTCGATCGCCAGCAACGTGGCGATCGGGGTTCCTGCCGGAGCCGACTCCGCCCGCAGCCGCCTCGTGGTGGAAAATCTGTTGGAACTGGTGGGTCTATCCGCCTTCGCCGGGCACCGGCCGCGGGAAATCTCCGGCGGCATGGCCCAGCGCGCATCCTTGGCCCGCGCCTTGGCTCGCAACCCTGGAGTTCTATTGCTTGACGAGCCCTTTGGCGCGCTGGATGCCCTGACTAGAATCACCATGCAGGACCTGCTGCTGGATATCCATTCGGCAGAACCGACCACGGTTCTGTTGGTCACTCACGACGTAGATGAGGCATTGCAGCTCGCGGACCGGATCATCCTGTTGGGCTCCGACGGCACGGACCAGCCCGGTTGCACCATTGTGCGCACCGTGGACGTGCCCGGCACACGCCCCCGCGACCGGGCATCAACAGAACTGGCCGGGCTGCGCAGCTCACTGCTTACCAGCCTCGGCGTCGACGGCCACTAGCCGCTACTTTTTACTTTCTCTCTTTCACTCTTCAGCACACCCATTTTAAGGACCACCATGTCTAATTCAGCTCTTTTCAACCGACGCTCATTCCTCGGATTCACAGCCGCCGTTTCCGCTTTGGCCCTTGCCGGCTGCACCGGTGAGAATGCAGCCACCGACGCTGCTGGCAAGGTGGGCGGCTCCGATACACTCAACATCGACTTCGCCACCTACAACCCGCTCAGCCTGATTATCAAGGAGAAGGGCTGGCTGGAGGCAACTCTGGCCGAGAAAAACGTCACCGTGAAGTGGTTGCAATCGGCTGGTTCCAACAAGGCCAATGAGGCACTGCGTGCTGGCGCCATCGACGTTGGTTCCACGGCAGGCTCCGCGGCGCTGTTGGCACGCGCCAACCGCTCCCCCATCAAGACAATCTCGCTCTACTCCCAGCCTGAGTGGGCGGCCCTAGTCACTAACAAGGACTCCGGTATTACCAAAGTTGCTGATCTCAAGGGCAAGTCCGTGGCGGCGACCAAGGGCACCGACCCCTACTTCTTCCTAGTCCAGGCCCTGGAAGAAGCCGGCCTGAGCACCAAGGACGTGACGGTGGAGAACCTCCAGCACGCTGACGGAAGAGCAGCTCTGGCGAACGGTTCAGTAGACGCGTGGTCTGGTCTGGATCCCATCATGGCCACAGCCGAGCAGGAAGGCGCCACCCTCTTCTACCGGAACCTTGATTTCAACACCTACGGATTCCTCAACGCCACCGAATCATTCCTCAAGGACAAGCCCGAGTTGGCACAGACCGTGGTGGACGCTTATGAAAAGGCTCGTATCTGGGCTGCGGCCAATCCTGAGGAAACGGCTCAGATCCTGGCAGATGCCGCTGGTCTGAAGCCAGCAGTTGCCACCACCGTGATTCTCGAGCGCAGCAACCTGGATGTCTCCGGAGTTCCGGGCGAGAAACAGCGCGCCGTCTTGGCCAAGATTGGGCCCACCTTTGTTGAGCTCGGCGACGTCAAGACGCAGGCCGAAGTGGACACCGCTCTGGAGACCCTGCTGGATGATTCCTTCGCGCTGAAGGCAAATCCTGATTCAATCAAGGAATCCTCATGAGCCACCTAGGCAACCCCGGGGCAACAGGCAACGCTGTGCTGCCAACTTCTGTTGAAGGTTTCACCGCCGTCGGCGTCACCACGCTGAAGCCCGGCGCTCCAACACCAACACCCCGGATCCTTCGCGGTGCTGGCGGCTGGGTCAAGTTGGGCTTGGGCCTCATTCTTCCGGTCATCATTTTGCTCGCCTGGCAGCTCAGTACCGCGGCAGGTATTTTCTCTCCGGTCCAGCTACCCTCGCCACGAGCAGTATTTGAGGCCGGAACAGAGCTCATTGCCCGCAATGAGCTGTTCGGCCACATTGCCATCTCCACGCAGCGAGTCCTCCTTGGCTTCCTGGCCGGAGCCGTGTTGGGGGTCTCCTTGGGAGCTCTTGTGGGGCTTTCAAAGGTCGCCGAGGTTCTGCTGGGGCCCACCATCGGCGCGCTCAGGGCCGTACCGTCCTTGGCGTGGGTGCCGCTGTTGATCCTCTGGATGAAGATTGGTGAGGACTCCAAAGTCACGCTGATTATTATTGGTGCGTTCTTCCCAATATTCACCACGGTATCTCTGGCGTTGCGCCATGTGGATAAGAACCTCGTCGAGGCCGCACGGGCATTCGGGCTCAAGGGCCTGAAGCTGTTGACCACGGTGCAACTGCCGGCCGTGGTCCCGTCCATTTTCTCCGGACTCCGGCTGGCACTAGCCCAAGCGTGGCTTTTCCTGGTGGCGGCAGAGCTGATCGCTTCATCCATGGGGCTGGGATTCTTGTTGACCGATTCGCAGAATAACGGCCGTACTGACAGGTTGTTGCTGGCAATTGTGCTGTTGGCAGTCCTCGGCAAGGCTACGGATGCCTTGCTGGGCTTGGCCGAGAAATGGGCCGTTCAACGCTGGTCCTAAGTGCTAAGCGAACGGCATTAGAGAGCCTGCACCAACCGCACCCTCAGGTCAGGCGTCGACGAATGATTCGTTGGCGCTTGGCCTGTCGTTGTCTCCAGAGTCGGACTCGTTTTGCTCTTCCTCTTCTTCGGCGTTGTCCTCGTCAAGGTCCACATAGTCTTCGCTGGTGAGTTCCTCGGTGTACAGCGCCCAAAATTCATTGGCAGCGGCGGCAGCAGGGTCGATCCCCTGTAATTGCTCCTGAAAGGACTTTCTCACGGCGGAGAAGTCTTCATCGTCTTCAGGGCCAACCGTGTCACGGTCAATAGCTCCCCACGCAGCAACAATGGCGGGCAGGGTCTCCAGCGAAGAGGCCATCAGGGTCTCTTCATCTTCGCAGACATACAACACAGATCCGCTTTTCCTATCTACCACAACGAACTGAAAATCTCCGTCGTTGCACACGATGGCCCGGCCGCTGGGATCATCAGCAAAGGGCGGCTTAAGCCATTGCCCGTCCAGCGGTACATCCTCTAGGGCAACCGGGTACAGACCCTCCAACACGGACCAAATCCTGGTGTCGTTCATGATGTCCTCCTACCGGCTATTCAGCCCTTAGAGCCTGCCCTGACTATCCTGCCTGCTTATAGTCTTGACACTAATCACCGCCGGTTGCCCCGTCAACGGGAATCTTTCTAGCCTGCAGGAACAACCGTGGTGCTGCTTTCGAAACGCCGATTGCGAAGCACCGGCAGAAATTCGCGAACTTCCTCAATGCGCCGATGGGTGACGTCTGCGGTGGCTACACCCTCCGCCTCGTCATTGAGGAAATCAATGGCGATACCCATGGGGTCAAGAATGGCCGAGTGCCCAATGCAGTGATCGCTAGAGGTGCCAGCAGCCATAACCCAGCAGGTGTTTTCAATGGCCCGTGCCTTGAGTAAGGTCTCCCAATGATCGATCTTGTGCTCGCCCTTGAACCAGGCGGCCGAAACGCAGAGCAGGTCCACGCCTGAGACGGCCAACGTGCGGGCCAACTCGGGGAAGCGGATGTCGTAGCAGGTCATGATGCCAACCTTGAACCCGCCAATTTCCACCACGGTGACGCCCCTGTCGCCGGGCTTGATCCGGGTCGATTCCTGATAGGAGAAGGCGTCGTAGAGGTGCAGTTTCCGGTAGGTGCCCAGAATTTCGCCACTATCGTCAACCGCCACCAGCGTGTTGTACGGGCGGGCCTCACCGCTGGATTCATAGCCGCCGGCAATCACGCCGATCCCCACCTCGGCGGCCATCATGGACAGGCCCTGCACAAACGTGGTCCAGTGCGCGTCCACGGCTGCAGCAAAATCGCCCTTGATCCGGCCTACGGAAAACATGGCTTCCTCCGGGAACAGGATGAGCTTGCTGCCCTCCTGCGCCGCATCGACGGAAAGCCTGCGCATCGTGGCCAGGTTCTCGACGACATCTGCGCCAGGGTTGAATTGTCCTACGCTAACCTTCATGTCAGGGGGTCCTTCCGCTTGATTACTTGTGCATCCAGCCTAGCCCGTCGATCCCCTGCGAGAATATCCTCAAGCACCCCAACAAAAGGGAAGGACGACGCCGGAAGCTAAGTTCCGCCGTCGTCCCTCCTTGTGCTTCCCCGACAGTAGGCCGAGACCGCGTGAGCGCTAGTCGTTAATTAGATCGTGGCGCACGATCGTCTGGTCGCGGTCCGGGCCCACGCCGATAGCGGAGATCCGGGTGCCCGACATGCCTTCCAGAGCCAGCACATAATTACGCGCGTTCTCAGGCAGGTCCTCCATGGTGCGGGCCGTGGTGATGTCCTCGGTCCAGCCCGGGAAGTACTCGAAAATGGGCTTGGCGTGGTGGAATTCAGTCTGCGTCATGGGCATTTCGTCATGGCGCACACCGTCCACGTCATAGGCGACACAGACCGGGATGGACTCGATGTTGGTAAGCACATCCAGTTTGGTGACGAAGTAATCCGTGAAGCCGTTGACGCGGGAAGCGTGGCGGGCCAGGACGGCGTCGTACCAGCCACAGCGGCGCGGACGGCCGGTGTTGACACCGAATTCGCCACCGGTGGTCTGGAGGTAGATGCCCATGTCATCGAAGAGTTCCGTCGGGAACGGGCCAGCGCCAACACGCGTGGTGTAGGCCTTGATGATTCCCACCGAGCGGGTGATGCGGGTGGGGCCAATGCCTGAACCTACCGAGGCGCCGCCAGCGGTCGGGTTGGAGGAAGTAACGAACGGGTAGGTGCCGTGGTCCACGTCCAGGAACGTTGCCTGACCGCCTTCCATGAGCACTACTTCGCCGCGATCCAGGGCCTCATTCAACACAAAGGTTGCATCGATGACCATGGGGCGAACGCGGTCGGCGAAGCTCAGGAAGTACTCCACCACCTCGTCCACTTCAACGTCACGACGGTTGTAAACCTTCACCAGAAGTTCGTTCTTCTGCTTGAGCGAACCCTCGACCTTCTGGCGCAAGATGGACTCATCGAAGAGGTCCTGGACACGGATGCCCAGGCGGGCCACCTTGTCCACGTACGCCGGGCCAATGCCGCGGCCGGTGGTGCCGATGGCGCGCTTGCCAAGGAAACGCTCGGTGACCTTGTCCAACACCTGGTGGTACGGAGCTACCAGGTGTGCATTGGCGGAAATACGCAGCTTGGACGTGTCCGCGCCGCGGGCCTCCAGACCCTCAATTTCTTCAAACAACGCTTCAAGGTTCACCACGCAGCCGTTGCCAATGATGGGTGTTGCGTTGGGGCTCAGAATGCCGGCGGGAAGGAGCTTGAGCTCATACTTCTCGCCACCTACAACCACTGTGTGCCCGGCATTGTTGCCGCCGTTGGGCTTCACTACGTAGTCGACCAAACCACCCAAAAGATCTGTGGCCTTGCCTTTTCCTTCGTCACCCCACTGGGCGCCGACGATTACGATTGCTGGCATGGGACCCTCCCCCTTGCTCATAAGTTGAGCCGGGCGCTACATAGTTCAGCGGTTGTTCCGCTGTACAGCGTCCGGGCACGAAAATGCCCCTTGGGAACCACGTGCCAGATCCTGCAAGTTCTGCAGGAAGGCGAACGGCCAAGGGGGTCTTACCCCCCAAGTTTACTGCACCGCCGGTGCCGGCGCACATTGACGCCCTCCAATGGACAAACGGCGGCTACTTTTCGATGTGGAACAATCCCGCGGCGCCGCGTTCGGCGTCGACCATGCTGTGTGAAACGAACGAATAGTTGCCTGCTTCCGGAAATTCCAGTTCCACGAAGCCGCCCTGTGCAGGTGCCAGCGGCAACACTTGGGCGCCCGCCGTGGGATCGGAGCCGTCCAGCAGGTACCGCCCCTCGCTCCAGGTGGTGTCGAATTGGCCGCCGATCACATGGAACGACGACGCCCGGTTGGGTCCGGCGTCGAGCACCCAAATCCGCACCCGCTCACCAACTTTGGCAGGCAGCGGCCTGAACTTGTACTGGTTGGCGTAGCCATTGAACACCACGGCGTCCGGCTTCTCGGCCTGAATCTTGGCCAGGTCCGCGACTCCGCCCTGGGCACCGGCATAGATCTCGGACTGGACCAGAACATATTCCTTGCCCACCTTTGGCAAGCCGGGCGGGTCGATGATGACGGCGCCGAACATGCCGTTGGCGATGTGCTGACTCATGGGCATGGTGGAGCAGTGGTACATCCAGATCCCGGCGCGCGTGGCCGTAAAGTCATACGTCAGCGACTCCCCCGGATTGATAGTGCGCATGGGCTGGTCGGGTGCGAGTGCTCCGGCGTGGAAGTCGATCGAGTGACCTAGTGAGCCATCGTTGACCAGCGTGATCTTGAAGGTATCGCCCACCTTGCCGCGCAGCACCGGACCGGGCGCAGTGCCATTGAACAGCCACAGCTTTTGGCTCACCCCCGGAGCTACTTCGCGTTCTTCCTCCGTGACTTTCATGGTGATTTCATGGGTGGTTCCGCTGGGCGCCGGAGGTAGCACTGCACTGTGCGCGGTGAACCCCTCGGCAGGCTCCTTCATGAAGTCGAAAGTGGCGGCGGGCCCTTCCGTGGCGGAGCCGTGATCCATGCCGGCCATGCCCGCATCGGTGCCGGCATCGGTGCCGTCTGCAGGGGGCGCGCCAACAGCCACAATGCTCAGCACCATCCCCTGCTGCCGGTGGCCAACAACGCTGCACCAGGCGGCAACATCAGCGCCGATCACGCCGACCTCAACCGTGGCTTTCTCACCCGGATACAGTCGCCCTGAATCCGCACCCAGTTCCGTGACGAGATCGTGCACCATGGTGTCCTCATTGACCAGGTTGATGACCAAGGTGTTGCCGGCCGGGACCTCCACCATGTCGGGGTGGAAGCGCATGTTTTTCATGGACATCTCCACCGTGGTGGTCTCGCCCGTGGCCACCACCGCAGTGCCCGCCCCCGCCTGATCCACCACCTTGAGCACCGACGGATCGGCCATAACCCCTGCCACCATGACCAGCACGACGGCGGTCAGCGCGGCCGCCGCCTGCCCCCACCGCCGGCGCGGGGCCGGGTCATACCCAGCCACCGCCGCGGCCCCAGCGGCAGGGCCAGTCCCAGCGGCAGGGCCAGTCCCAGCGGCGGGGCGGGAGACGCCGTCGTTCTTCACGGGAGCCTTCCAGAACAGGGCAATACCCAGCAATGGCAGGAACCAGGCCAGGCCAACTAGGACCAGGAAGGTGGTCCCCACGCGCACAATGCTGGGCAGCGGTAGCAGCGAGACCAGCAGAGCAACGTTGCTTAGCGTTACCCGGAACCAGCCCGCCTTCTCCAGAGCAGCGGTCCTGTGCTTGAGTGCTGCGGGGCCACCGCCGAGGACCACGGGCAGCAGATAGGTCAGCGCAGCACCGAGCACTTGGGCCACGAATCCGGCGGCAAACACCGGGACCACTGTCTCGATGCCGCGGTGCAGGCTGTCCCACCCGTCGCTGCTCAGCGTCAAGACCAGCAGCCACACAAGACCTACAAGGAGCCAGATGAGGGCGGCGAGCGCCGAGAGTGGGGCGAAGGTTGTGGGCGGTTTGGATCGGACTACTTTGGCGAGCGGCACGCAGATGTACACCACGCCACCCAGGTAAATGAGCAGGCCCAGTGCGCAGAGGAATACCGCCCCGGCACCAGCACCTGCGGCGATCAGCAGCACCCCGGCTAGCAGCGGGATTGCACCGTGGCGGGCAACAGTTTCGGCGCCGTCGGCCACTCGGGTGCGCAGCATGGTGGGTAGCAGGGTCATCAGCGTGCCCAACACGGCCAGGCCCACAAACCCCAGTACGTTCACGCTCATGTGCGCCAGAAGGAGGCGTACATGCAGCTCCCCCGCTGGGCCTGCGGCGAGTGCGGCACCCACCCCAGCACCCACGGGAAGCAGCAGGCAAGCCGCCACGTAGAACCAGACAGTGGGGCCGAACCGCGACGGCAGTGCCGTACGAGCGCGGCGACCCAACGCCACAGCGTGCAACGCCACCGCGAGGCCGACCCCGATGCTGCCAATAAGGGTCAACAGCCACACATTGGCCACCATCGAGACGACCACCAACACCACTGCGACGTTCAGGCCAATGAGCCGGGCCGCCATGGCGCGGTTGTTCGGTGTGGGCCCGCGCAAGAGCGCCTGTGCGAAATGCCAGCTCCATACGAGGATCGAATTCGTGGCCGCCCCGAGCAGTAACAAGTGCACCATGAGCCACCCGGAGACCGGGATGTTGCGATGAAACAACACCACAACCACCAGGGCCACGAGCCAGACCACGGCCGGAGCGTTGGCGCGCAGATGCCAGCGGGACCTGTCCATGGTTGGTTTGGATGCGCTGGCAGGTGCGGAGCCGATTTTCACGCTTTTTCCTTAGTGGCATGGGTGGCCTGCCAGATGGCCATGACGGCAAACAGCAAGATGGAAATTACGTTCAGCACACCGCCGGTAACCCACGCGCCATGGTTCCCCGCGCCGTCGCCCATTCCTAGCCTGATGGCCAGCGAAAGGTGCAGCAGCCCGGCCGGCAGCCAGAACCCCGGGGTGTAAGGCAGCGGTTTGCGCAGCACGGCGGGCAGAATGACGGGGGCGTGCGCCATGATCATGGAGATGGTGAAGCCGAGGAAAACCGCATGGATCGCGACGTCGTAGGCGGCCCCGGTCAACGGCCCATCCTGGATGGCCAGTACGACGCCGGCAATCGCCAACCAGCCGTAGCCCGCCAGCAGGCACGCGGCAATGTAGCGCGGGAGGCCTTGGGACCGGATGGTTTTGCGGGCGGCGTCGTAGGCCACGAGCCAGCCCACTGTGCTCAGCAGCGTCACTCCGAAGAACGGGTAGCCCATGGCAGGCCACAGCAGTGTGGCGGCCGTTGCTGCGAGCAGTGTGAAGCTGGCGGCCAGAAGGAGTGGTTCTGCTTTGGGGCTGCTGATGCCGATCCGGGCCAGCTCCAGACGCTCCCCCGCGATGGTCAGCACCACAAAGGTGATTAGGAATGGGAGCAGAACGGGGATGCTGGGGATGCGGATCCACAGCGCTGCCGCGGCGACGGCACTGACAGCCCCGAGGATTTGAATGAGGACCACGTTGTCGTACTGGCGGCGCCAGAGGGGAATGTAGACCAGTGTCATGGCGATGGTACCGGCGAGCATGACGCTTTTGCCGACCCAGAGATCCACAGGAGAGATGAGCAGCAACCCGGCGATTCCCAGGAGTGCTGGCGAGGCGTATCCCCACGCCTTATTGAGTGCCACGGAGCGTTCCAGCGCGATGACCGTGCCCACAAAACTAAGGACCAACAGCATGCCGTGAACTTGGGGGAAGCGCTCAACCTTCAGCGGTGCGTCCGCGCCCAGCAGCTGCAGCCCTGCATTTAATCCCACCAATAGTGCCGCACCGGCAGGCAGCATGAACAGCATGCGGAACGCTGGTTTGCGCAGAAGTTTTGTTTTGTGTTTCTGCGGGCTTTTGCGGTTCGGGGCGGGCTTTTGTGCTGGCTTTGGTGCTGGCGTCACGCCAGTCATGAGGTGCCGCTGACAGGCAGGTGCAGTGTACAGAATCCTGGTCCGGCAAAGGGAAGCAGTTTCACGTCTTGCTCTGGGAGGCCACTGCCAGAGAGCAGTTCCTTCGCCAGACCTAGATGGACTGCACACACCACATCGGGATTTTCCCTAGCTGCCTCCACAATGGGGCAGGTGGTAAGTGTCAGTTCGGTGGCGTCCCGGTTTCCTTGGACACCAAATCCGGCCTGACCAAGCGCTGTAGCCACGCGCCGGCGCGCCGTCTTGCCTGAGCGTTCAGTACCTGAGCGTTCGGTACCGGAGCGTTCGGTACCGGAGCGTTCGCCGCTCGAGCCAGCACCCAGCGCTCTGGCCCAACTGCGACCGGCATTCTCACCCTCTGCGGCGGGGCTGGCGCTGTTTGCGGCGAGGTGGTTAGCTAAGGCCGCGGCAAGTGCGGCGTATCCCACGGGACCGGCAGTCATGTCCGCGGCCGTGTACAACCAAGCAGGCCTACCCCGGCCTTCTTTGGGCGCAGCAGTTTTGGTGGCATACCCGTCGCCGGCCAGGGCCTCTAGATGTTCCCTAACAGTGTTGGCATGCTGGCCGGTTTGCGCCGCCAACTGCTCAACACTCAGCGAGCCATCCGTCTGGCGCAACCGCTCAAGAATGGCTGCGCGGGCTTTAGAGATGGGCGCGACAGCTTCGGCCCGCCCTGCTTTAGGACCAAGCGGACGTTCTGTGACAGATTTATTTTCCACGGGATTAAGTGTAGTAATATAATCGCAGAATCTCCATTCCCATCGAGATCGTGGCACTTTGAAAGGTTTCTCCGTGAATAATCTTGTTCTTGCCTCTACATCCGCAGAAGCGGCTTCCCTTGAAGAGGCCCGTACCCGTCTGGCAGAAGCCGCCGGAACACTAGGCACCCTCTGCAATAACTTGGTGGCCGCTGCCGGTAATCCGGCAGGCCACGAACTGGCACAGGCGGATCAGGGCGCTCTGGTTGACTTTGCCGAGCAGCAGCTCGTTCCGATGGCCGCTGCACTGGCCGGAGCCTTTGCTGGGGCAACCCCATCACCGTCCGTGAACCTTCTTGCCACGGTCGCCGCCGGACACAATGAGCGTGTCAGCGCCACCACGAAAGCACTGGAAGTCCAGGAACTTCCTCTCCAAATGGTCCTCGCTGGCGGCCGACTCCTAGAGGCCGCAACAGCCTTCATCGCTGAAGCAACCGAGCTCATCCTGCCGGAACTTGCCCGAAACGCGGCCGTTTCACTTGCCGACTCCCTGCCCACGCGCAGCACCACAGAAGCCGGGACTGTGGGTCAGAGCCAGGCTCCGGCGTCGGGCGGTTGCGCCTGCGGTGGGCACGACGAACCCGGCCTTGCTGAACTTGATACCCGAGTCATCCCACACGCCATCCGCCACTCCACCATCTTCGGTGCGCTCGAAGGGCTCGCCGCCGGGAAAGGGATCTTGCTGATCGCCAATCACAAACCATTGCCGCTGCTGACGCAATTGGAACAGCGCTCCCCGGGCAAATTCGCGGTGGAGTTCCTCGAGGACGGCCCCGAGCTGTGGAAGTTGAGCATGGTCCGGAACTAATCCGCCAACTAAGCCCCGGCACCACGGACGCGACCCAGGCCGCGTCTGCATCCTCACCCACAACTCAGAAATGCCGCCGTTCTCGTATATTGCCGCAGGGGCCCACCTGCGGCAATATACGAGAACGGCGGCATTTGTCATATCAGTCAATTAGGCGCGCGGCTTTCACTGCGCGCAATGTACAGACTTCGTGGCAAAACTCGAGTATGCTGTCTTCAGGACAATAAATTTACTTGCAAACACTACCTTCAGGAGCGCAGCGATGACACCGCACGGAACCGAGCAAGACCCGCCCGTGAAGCCGTATAGCAATGCGCTCATGACGTCCCTGACTCGCGTCATTGCCCAATGGAGCGCACCCGATTTCCTCACCTCAGTGGTGGCCCGAGAAGGCTTGGACCTGGATCCAGGCGCCATCACCGTCATCACTTTCCTCTCCAATGGCGGGCCCCTGCGACCCTCAAGATTGGCTCAGAAAATGGTGACCGGAGCTTCCAATGTCAGCAAGATACTGGCCCGGCTCACCGCGGCCGGGATCGTAAAACGCATACCAGATCCGGCCGATGCCCGCGCCAGCCTGGTCACCCTGACACCCGCAGGACGCAAAGTGGCGGCCTCCTTTATAGAGGCCGGCGATTCATTGGTTGAGGATTTACTGACCGGCTGGGACGAACAAGACCGCCACGATCTGGTGCGCCTGCTGGGCAAACTTGAACAGTCCACGGCCACGCTTTCCAGCCACCTCAGAAACAACCAAGACCGCTTGGACGCTACAGCGCCAGAGTCTTCGATGGAGCAAAAATAATGACTGCAACAACATCCCGTACCTACATCGTTACGGGCGCCGGCTCCGGCATTGGTTTGGCCACTACGCAGCTATTGCGTGAGCGCGGCGAGACCGTGATCGGCGTGGACCTGAAAGGCGCTGAAATTGAAGCCGATCTGAGCACGCCAGCAGGCCGCAAAGCAGCAGCCGAGAACGTTATCGAGGTGGCTGAGGGCAAGATCGACGCCGTCATCGCCTGCGCCGGCATCTCAGCTCCCATCCCACTCACGGTCAGCGTGAACTACTTTGGCGTCACCGAATTTCTAGACCACCTGGCACCATTCCTGGCCAAGAGCCCGGCGCCGCGTGCCGCCGTCGTAAGTTCCGCAGCTTCCCTGCAGACCACCTCGCCGGAACTCGTTGATGCCCTGTTGGCCGGCGATGAAGCCAAAGCCTTGGAACTTGGTGCAGCACTTGCCGCGCAGGGCCCCGCCGGTTACTTGAATTACCCTTCCAGTAAGCGTGCGCTGAGCCGTTGGATTCGCCGCGAATCCATCACCGAGCGCTGGGCCGGAGCCGGCATCCCGCTCAACGCGGTGGCCCCGGGAACGGTTATTTCGCCGATGACCGAGAAGCTCCTCTCCACGGAAGAGGGCCGGAAGCTGGTTGATGACAACATGCCGATGCCGTTGAATTACCACTCGGAGTCCATTGTGCTGGCACGCTTGCTTGCTTGGCTGACCAGCGAAGAGAACACACACACCACGGGTCAGACCATCTACATCGACGGCGGTGTTGACGCAACGCTGCGCGGAGACAACATCTGGAACTAATTTCCGTCGCAGAACGCAACCGGAATCACCCGGAACGCAAAAATGAAGCCGATCCCGCTTTCTGAGACTCGCCATGGCGGTGTCAGAAAGCGGGATCGGCTTCATTTTTAGCTGGGGTCCGCGGAAACAACGGGCCCCAGCAGGGAGCTAGAGCGCGGCTGCGATCGCGGCAGTTGCCAACGGGTCGGAGTCGTTCAAGAACGTGGCAATCCGTGCAGCCTCATCAGCTTCACCGATGGCGCCCGCGGCACGGCCCAGAGCGTAGAGTGCGCGCAGGAATCCGCGGTTTCCCTCATGCTCGTACGGGACCGGACCGGTGCCGCGCCAGCCGTTGCGGCGGAGCGAATCCAGGCCGCGGTGGTAGCCGGTGCGTGCGTAGGCGTAGGACTCGATGGTGCGGCCTTCGGCGTACGCCTCGTCGGCCAGGATGGCCCACAAGAGCGACGACGTCGGGTGCGAAGCAGCCAAATCGACAGCCTCGTCCCCGGCGTCCAGACGGGCCTGGACATCCACCTCGGCCGGGAGCAGTGTGGGCCCCGGGCCGAGGAGGTTCTTGCGGAATTCGTCGCTCATGTTATTTGAACGTGGTGCCGGCGGAGCCGAGCTGCTGGGCAGCCTCAACAACGCGTGCCGCCAGGCCCTTTTCGGCCGAGGCGCCCCAAACGCGGGGGTCGTAGGTCTTCTTGTTGCCAACGTCGCCGTCGACCTTCAGGACACCGTTGTAGTTGGTGAACATGTGGTCAACCACAGGGCGCGTGTAGGCGTACTGGGTGTCGGTGTCGATGTTCATCTTGATGACACCGTAGGAGACAGCGTCGGCAATTTCCTTCTCGGAGGAGCCGGAGCCGCCGTGGAACACGAGGTCGAACGGGTTTTCCTTGCCGATCTTGGCACCTACAGCAGCCTGGATTTCCTTCAGGATCTCCGGGCGCAGCTTGACGTTGCCGGCCTTGTAGATGCCGTGCACGTTGCCGAAGGTCAACGCGGTGATGTAGCGGCCGTGCTCGCCCGAGCCCAGTGCTGCAACCGTGGCCAGGCCGTCTTCGATGGTGGAGTACAGCTTGTCGTTGATGGCGTTTTCGACGCCGTCTTCTTCGCCACCAACAGCACCGATCTCAACTTCAAGGATCATCTTTGCCGCGTGCGTGCGGGCCAGCAGTTCGCGGCCGATGCGCAGGTTTTCCTCGAGGGTTTCGGCCGAGCCGTCCCACATGTGGGAGTTGAAGATCGGGTCGCGGCCAGCCTTGACCTCAGCCTCGGAGGCAGCCAGCAACGGCAGTACGAAGCCGTCGAGCTTGTCCTTCGGGCAGTGGTCGGTGTGCAGGGCCACGTTGATCGGGTAGTTCTTGGCAACTTCGCGGGCGAATGCTGCGAAGCCCAGGGAGCCGGCAACCATGTCCTTGACGCCGGCGCCGGACCAGTAGGCACCGCCACCGGTGGAAACCTGGATAATGCCGTCAGTTCCGGCGTCGGCGAAACCCTGCAGGGTTGCGTTCAGGGTCTGTGAGGAAGTCACGTTGACCGCGGGGTAGGCGAATCCGCCAGCCTTGGCGCGGTCGATCATTTCGGCATACTTGTCCGGTGTTGCGATGGGCATAAAAAGCTCCTCTGGGCTGAACGGTACTAAGAGTCTGGAAACAGGCCAGCTCCCGCATGGCTACTTCCATCTTAGCCAGTGCTCCCAAAGTCACGAAGAAGATGAAGCTCCGGCTCAATCTGTGGACATTTTCCACGCACGACGCCGGGCCCTGCGGGTGCCTCCGGCCCTGATACGCCCGCCCTGATACGTCCCTGACCAAAAATGCGCCCGACTCCCATTAATGCGCCCGGTAGAGCGGGTGCATTAATGGGGAGCGGGCGCATTTTTCGCAATGACGCCGTGGAGCAATGTGCTAGGCAAGCGCCGCCCCGTCAGCCAACGCTCTGGTTGAACACGTGCCGGCGGATCCAGGCGTGCATGGCGATGCCGGCGGCGGAGGCGGCGTTGATGGAGCGGGTGGAGCCGAACTGTTCAATGGACAGTGTGGTTTCCGCCGCGGCGTGCACTTCGTCGCTGAGACCCGGGCCTTCTTGGCCAAAGACGAAGACGCAATTGCGGGGCAGCTCGTACGTTTCCAGCTGTTCGGAGTCCGGGAAAATGTCGATGCCGATGATCTCCAACCCCTCACCCTTCGCCCAGGTGACAAATTCCTCAACGGTGGGGTGGTGGCGGACGTGCTGGTAGCGGTCGGTGACCATGGCGCCTCGCTTGTTCCACCGCCGTCGACCAATAATGTGCACCTCCTTGGCCAGAAACGCGTTCGCGGTGCGCACCACGGTGCCGATGTTCATGTCGTGCTGCCAGTTTTCAATGGCGACATGGAAGTCGTGGCGGCGGGTGTCCAGCTCGGCCACGATGGCCTCCATGGACCAGTAGCGGTACTCGTCCAGAACGTTCCGGCGGTCACCGTTAGCCAACAATTCTGGATCCCAGTGATCACCCTCGGGCAGCTCACCTTCCCACGGGCCGAGGCCCACCTCATGGTGCAGTTCCGGATGCTCGGGCGTCATGACATCATCTGGGGCAGGGTTTTCACCGGTTTTACTCACCGTTCAACTTTACGCACAACTGCCCGGCATCGGCGCAACACCCTTTTCTCTGCAAGACTTGGGGCAGGCCATCTGCCCACTTTCAGGAGGAATCATGACCACTGTGCAACAACGTCAACCCGCCGACATCGAATGCTGGCTCACGGATATGGACGGCGTGCTAGTCCACGAAAACAAGGCTGTACCTGGTGCGGCCGAACTGATCCAGCGTTGGGTGGACACGTCCAAGCGCTTCTTGGTGCTGACGAATAACTCGATCTTTACCCCACGTGATCTGGCTGCGCGGCTCAAGCAGTCTGGTCTGGATGTCCCTGAGGAGAACCTGTGGACCTCTGCGCTGGCCACCGCCCAGTTCTTGAAGTCGCAAATGCCGCACGGGCGCGCCTTTGTCATTGGCGAGGCTGGATTGACGACGGCGTTGCATGAGGCAGGCTTTATTCTCACCGACCAGAACCCGGACTATGTGGTGCTCGGTGAGACTCGGACTTATTCTTTCGAGGCCATCACGCAGGCCATCCGTTTGATTGGCGACGGTGCCCGATTCATCTGCACCAACCCGGACGCCACAGGCCCCTCGCGGGAAGGCCCATTGCCGGCCACTGGTGCCGTTGCCGCACTGATCACCAAGGCCACTGGCCGGGAACCCTACATTGTGGGCAAACCCAATCCCATGATGTTCCGTTCGGCCATGAACCGGATCCAGGCCCATTCCGAAACCACCGCCATGATCGGTGACCGCATGGATACCGACATCATTGCGGGCATGGAAGCGGGCCTGCATACGGTGCTTGTATTCACCGGGATCACCCAGCCCGAAGACATCGACGCCTACCCGTTCCGGCCGGATCAAGCCCTGAATTCCGTGGCGGATCTCATTCCACTGATTTAGCGTCTACGACGTAACCCGAACCGTAAAGGGTGCCTCGCCATGATTGGCGAGGCACCCTTTTGTATGTCTATTGTGGTGGGGTTTTGATCCTTTTCAACTCAGGGCAAGGGGTTGGGTTGCACAGAATCTACGACGGCCTTCAACGCGGACTTGCTGTAGTCCCACTCGCTGTCCAGAGCTTCCACTGCCATTCTGTACGACCGGCCTACGGTGTCGAAGCCAACGAGGTACTCCCCCGTAATATCGCCTTGGGAACTGAAGCAGGTATATCCGTACCTCAAGCCGTACAGGCCATTCCGCTCAACAATGACAGGTTTGTTTGTATAGGAAAAATCATCCACACACCCGAAAGCAATCACGCTGTGGTAAGACGCCAGGTCCTCCGGAGTGGCTGCAAGTTGACTGGCCAGACCCTGATCGACCCTTGTATGGATCTCCTCCTTGGTGAGTTCGCGGGGAGGCCTTTTGGTGGCCTCGTAAAAGAGCATGGAAGTCGCTGAGCCGATGTTGTTAACGGCGGCAAAAAGTTCCGCAGACGGGTGGTCATCGTCCTTGTTATTAATGGTGTAGCTCTCACTGATGCGGATCCAACCCTCAGGGTACTGGAACGAGGCAGAAACGGTGGGTGCATCCACCATCTTGGTTTTGTTTCCACCAAAGGGTAGTCCGGAAACCATCGTCACACTCACGATGGATACTATGGCCGCCCCAACCACCACTCCGGTACCGGTCAGAATCCACGGCAGTGGCCACTTGTTCTTGTGTGGCTTGTTCTTGTGTGGCTTGTGCGGTGGGACCGTCGCTGCGACTACACCGGCAGGAGTGCCGGCGTTGGTGTGGGAGCTCTCCGGCGCAGCGGGATCCAGCTTTGTTATTGTGCTGCTGGGCGTATTGGGCGGCGTATTGCGCCGAAGCGTCATGTGCCGCGGCATCCGGCACCACGTACAGCACAGCCGGAACTTGCTGGCCAAACTCGGGTCGGGCTGCTCGGATTGAGGCTGATGCGCCGCGGCACTGGCATGTGAGAACTCCTTCTTCCGCGCGGCAGCGACAAGCGACACATTTCTTGGAGCCTATAAAGGCTCCCGCGGATCAGGCGATGGGCAAAACTATCCTGAGCGGGTTGAAGCTTTGTCGTGTCAGAGCGCCGGCTTCAGTGAATCAACGATGGCCGTCAGCGTTGCTTTATTGCTGGCCCATTCAGCATCTACAGCTTCCACCGTCATTCTGTGCGAAACGCCAACGGTGTCATAAGCAACGAGGTATTCCCCTGTGATCTTGCCTTGATTACTAAAGCAGGTGTAGCCGTAGCTATAGCCGTACAAGCCATCGCGCTCAACAATGACGGGTTTGTCGGTGTAGGCAAAATCTTTCAGACAGCCGAAGGCAGACGTGCTGCGGAAATACACCAGATCCTCTTGTGAGGCTGCGAGTTGAGCGGCCAAGCCTTGCTCTATCGCTGCATGGATCTTCTCCGTGGTGACAGCACCTGTAGGCCTATCGCCAGCCTCATAAACCATCATGGAAGATGCTGAATCGCTTTTATTGACCGCCCTGAAATGTTCAGCCGGCCGGCTGCCGTCTTCGTTCAAAATGGTGACGTTCTCACCTGTGCGGATCCAGCCCTCGGGGTACTGGAAGGAGGCAGACGTGGTGGGCGCATCCACCATATTGGCTTTGTTTCCGCCCGTAAAAAGTCCAGAGACCAGTATCACCACAGTCACGATGACGGCCGTTATCACTAGTCCGCCACCAGCAAGGATCCACGGCAGTAGAGGCTTCTTCTTCGGAGCCGGGATCATACCGCCGGGAGTACCGTTGGGTGCGCCGTAATACGGTTGGGCGTTGAATTGCTGCGAGCCGTACGGTGCCGCAGGAGACTGTTGTCCGTACTGTTGCTGGCCATACTGCGGCTGACTCTGCTGTTGCTGTGCGTACGGTGGTTGCTGCGGAGCATATTGACCGGGCTGCTGTGCGTACGGCTGCCCCTGCTGTTGCTGCCCGTACGGTGGTTGTTGTCCGGATGGTGGTAGTTGTTGACCCTGGCCTTGATACTGTCCTGGTTGGGTCCAGCCATCATGCTGCGGCACTTGCCCCTGATCGTGGTTTGCTCCCGATTCGGAACCGGGCCGGTCTGGCCACGGCGGCTGCACTGACATATGAGGACTCCATCCATCTGCGCAACCCGGACAGGCAGCGCCATGGTGCGAGCCTAACGCTCCCCATCTTTCTTCGCGATGGGGAGCCCTGCCCGTCCTAGAACCCCAACGTGCCGCCCGAAGCCTCCAAATAGCAGTTGCCGCAGAGGGATTCATACCAAACCTCGGCACCCTCAATGGCGACTTGATCGCCGTCGAACACTATCTCGCTGCCCACGCGGCGGGTGTTGAACATGGCTTTGCGCCCACAGCGGCAGATGGTTTTGAGCTCTTCCAATGAGTGCGCAATTTCCAGCAACCGCGCCGCACCGGGGAAGGCCTTGGTGCGGAAATCGGTACGGAGGCCGTAAGCCAGGACCGGGACGCGGTCCAGCACGGCGATGCGGAACAGATCGTCGACCTGGGCCGGGTCCAAAAACTGTGCTTCATCCACCAACAGACAGGCGACCGGTGCCATGTCCATGTGCTGCAGCAGCGCATCGGGGGCGTCCCCTGCAGCTTCTGCCGCAAACAGCGCCCGGACATCCGAACCCGGCGGGATGACAAAGTCGACCTCGCGGCTGACGCCGAGGCGGGAAACAATGGAA
The DNA here is from genome assembly GCF_040686795.1 of Specibacter sp. NPDC078709. Classification (NCBI taxonomy): domain Bacteria; kingdom Bacillati; phylum Actinomycetota; class Actinomycetes; order Micrococcales; family Micrococcaceae; genus Specibacter; species Specibacter sp. NPDC078709. The sequence continues at coordinate 129,631 of NZ_JBFBLU010000006.1, read as the reverse complement.
TTTTCCCCCTTCGTGTCCACGCCCGGCTTCGCCAACAGAACCCGCTGGCCGCGCTCCTCATAGTTGAACGCGGCCTGCAGCAGTCCTGTGGACTTACCCGAGTTCATGGCGCCATGACGGAAATACAGCTTCGACAAAAGAAGCCTTTCAAATCGTTGTGCATTGGGTTGTGCATGGGGAGGGCGTGGATGGGCCCACGCTTGCCAGGTACCGGAGAAATCGCGCAACGATTTACCCGGCCGGCAAGTGGGGACTAGGAGAGGCCGAGCTCGTCCTTGCCGAAGATGAACAGATAAGGAACGTTGGCCTCGGCTTCGATGCGCTCCTTGGCGCCAGTGTCGCGGTCAACGATCACGGCCACGGCTTGAATGTTGCCGCCTGCCTTGCGCACACCTTCGACGGCGGTCAGAGCTGATCCGCCGGTAGTGGAGGTGTCTTCCAAGACAACAACCTTGCGCCCATCGACGCCAGGGCCTTCAACCTGACGGCCCATACCGTAGGACTTCTGCGCCTTGCGGACCACGAATGCGTCAATACTGCGGCCTGCGTCGCCAGCTGCATGCATCAGGGCTGTGCCGACGGGGTCTGCACCCATGGTCAAGCCGCCGGCCGTCTCAAACTCGATGCCGGCGTCGTCCAACATGGCCAGCATGACGCGGCCGGCGAGCCGGGAAGCTTCGTGGTGGAGCGTGATGCGGCGCAGGTCGATGTAGTAATCGGCTTCCTTGCCGGAGGAGAGGATTACCTTGCCGCGGACAACAGCGAGTTCCTTGACGAGTTCGAGCAGGCGGGCACGGTCAGCAGCAAGTGTGGAGGTCATGGGATCCATTCTAATTGGGCGCACGCAACACTGCCGAAATATGCACGGGATACGCTTAGTCACATGCGAGAACTACAAGCACAAATCATTGACGAACTTGGCGTCCAGCCGATGATTGAACCGGCCGGGGAAATCACTCGACGGGTCCAATTTTTGAAGGACTACCTCAAGGCGACGGGTACTAACGGCTACGTGCTGGGTATCAGCGGTGGCCTGGATTCCACTCTTGCAGGCCGGTTGGCACAGCTAGCTGTGGAAGAACTTGCAGCGGAGGGCATTGATGCGAACTTCATCGCAGTGCGCCTCCCCTACGGAGTTCAGCACGATGAAGATGACGCCCAAGCAGCGTTGAAGTTCATCAACGCCAAAACTGAGCGGACCTTCAATATTGCCCCGGCCGTGGACGGCTTCGAGGCTGAGTTCGCCACGACGGCCACAGAAGATGTCACTGATTTCAACAAGGGAAACATCAAGGCTCGCAGCCGCATGATCGCCCAGTATGCGTTGGCGGGGCAAGAGAACTTGCTGGTCATCGGAACTGACCATGCTGCAGAATCCGTCACGGGTTTCTTCACAAAGTTTGGCGACGGCGGTGCCGATATCCTTCCGTTGTACACCCTGAACAAGCGTCAGAACCGGGCACTGCTGCGCGAGCTCGGCGCCCCGGAGCAGCTGTGGGCAAAGGTTCCAACCGCTGACCTCCTCGACGGCGTCCCTGGCCGCACCGACGAGGACGAACTCGGCATCAGCTACGACGAAATTGACGACTACCTCGAAGGTAAGGACGTCAGTGAGGCAGCCGCTGCGGGCATCGAAGGCCGTTTCCTGCGCAGCCGGCACAAGCGAACCGTTCCGGTGTCCCTGCTCGACACCTGGTGGAAATAGCCCGGCACCCGAAACGCTAGGGCAGCAATGGCTTTAAATGCAGGAACGCTATCGCACTTGAAGTGAGATAGCGTTCCTGAAAAACACACCATTGGTGCGATAGCGTCCCTAGAGGCGCGCGGGAGGGGTGGGGCTACTTGGTGAGGCCGTCCACGTAATCCTGGTTTTCGCCGATCCACTTCTCCACGATGGGAGCGTAGTCGTCGCTGCCGTCACCGTTGAACATGACGTTCTCCAGGGAATACAGGGTTTCGGAGTCCATCTTGAAGTTCTTCAGCCAACCATCCAACGTGGGGTAGTCCTTGTCGAAGTCCAGACGGGAGAAGCTGTGGATGCCTTCAGCCTCGCCGAGCGTGCCCTTCGGATCCTTCAGATCCTTCACCGGGAAAGCGTCGTAGGCCCAGTGTGGGCGCCACAGCGTGACAACGATGTTCTCGCCCTTGGTGGTTGCCGTCTTCAGCTCAGACAGCATGCCGGCGGTCGAAGAGGTGATGTAGTCCATCTTGTCCAGACCGTAACCGGGGATAACGTCTTCGGTGGTGACCCGGGTCAGACCTGCACCGGGCTCGATGCCGATGATCTTGTTACCGAACTTGTCGGCGTTAGCAGCCAGGTCCTCCAAGGAGTCAATGGGAGCGTCCTCGTTCACGGCAATCGTGAGTTTGGCGTCCTCGTTCCATGCGCCGAGGTCCACCATCTTGTCGCCGTACTTGTCGATGTACTCCTTATGAGTAATGGGCAGCCAAGTGTCCAGGACCACGTCGTAGTCACCGGTGGACAGGCCTGAGTAGACAGGAGCAGCGTCAGCGTATTCGAGCTCTACTTTGTAGCCCTTCTTATCCAAGATTGCTTTCCACAGCTCGGATGCGGCCACGCCTTCATCCCAGCCGTTGAACACGACAATCTTCAAATCCTGCTTGTCACCGTTTTCGACGGTCGCTGCTTCTCCTGAGCCGGAGCCGCAAGCGGTCAAACCCAGTGCCAGTGTTGCCGCCATGGCGACTGCACCCAAAAATTTCTTCTTCATGATTCATTCCTTCCATTGGCAGCTGCAAAGCGCTGCCGCCGATTGCTTTGTATCAACTGTTGAACTACGTTTACGCGGCCACGCCGACCTTGTCTGTCTTGCCGACCTTGCGGGCCTTGTCGGCCTTGTTGGTCTTGCGAGTGGAATTGGTGCCGAAGCTGGCCGTCACCCGGTCCAGGAAGATCGCCACAATGACCACGGCAATACCTGCTTCAAAGCCCTTCCCGGCATCAATGCGGTTCAGCGCCTGAACGATTTCCGCACCCAATCCGGGGGCGCCGACCATGCCGGCGATAACCACCATGGACAGCGACAACATGATGACCTGGTTGATGCCGGCCATAATGGTGGGCCGTGCCAAGGGCAACTGGATCTGGAACAGGATGCGTGTGGGGCTGGAACCGAAAGCGTGCCCAGCCTCTACCACTTCCTTATCCACACCGCGGATGCCCAGTTCCGTAAACCGGACGCCGGGGGCCATGGCAAAGATGATCGTGGCGATAATGCCGGGAACCACACCCACCCGGAACATGGCGAGAGCCGGAATCAGGTAAACCATGGCGGGCATGGTCTGCATGAAGTCCAAAACGGGGCGGATGATCGAGGATGCCCTGTCTGATCTCGCTGCCCAGATACCCAGTGGAACGCTGATGACCACGGCAACAATGGTGCCAATGGCGACCAGTGCCAAGGAGTGCATGGCGTTGTCCCACTGGTTCACACCAACAATGACAGCGAAACTCACCAGGGTACCAACGCCCAACTTCCAGCCGCTGGCCCACCAAGCAATCGCGGCGAATACCACGATGACCACCCAGTAGGGCGGAGCTGTCAGGAGCCAGTCAAGACTGTCATAGGCGCCAACAAAAACTGCCCTGATAAAGACGAATACGCTATCCAGCGTGGTGATCAGCCAGTCAAGGCCCACTTCCACCCAGTCGCCCAGGGGAATCCTAAAAATCGGTTCCACTATGCGTCTCCTTCGGTTTTAGCCAGCGCTTCGGTGACTACTTGTTCGGGGATGGGCGCCACGGCCGTATCCACCACGGGGAATTCGCCCGTGGTGGAGGGGACGTTGCCCAAGGCGGCCAGCAGCGTCACTCGCGGCAAGGCACCCACCAGCCGTCCGGCGTCGTCCACTACCGGCAAGGGAATGGGGCTCTCCACGGCACGGCCGAAGAGATCGTTCAGGGCAGTGTCCGGGCTGACCGGCTCGATGCTGTCGCGAATCACGGCAGAGAGATCGGCGCTGTGCGCCTCAACCTGCTTCATGACATCGCGGTCACGGACGGTGCCCAGGTAGTTGCGGCGGCGGTCCACCACAAAGGCGGCCGAAACCTGCAGATCGCGCATGGTGCGCAGGGCGTTGCGGGGCCCGCCGGACAGGTTGACCACGGCCAGCGCAGGCTCCATGACACCACCGGCGGTGAGCACGCGGGTCCTGTCGACGTCCTGCACAAACGCGGCAACGTAATCGTTGGCCGGGCTGGTGAGGATCTCATCCGGGGTGCCGATCTGCACAATCTCACCGTCACGCATGACGGCGATCCGGTCGCCCAGGAACATGGCCTCGTTGAGGTCGTGCGTGATGAAGATGATGGTCTTCTCCAGCTCGGACTGCAACAGCACCAGCTGTTCCTGCATTTCGCGACGAATCAGCGGATCGAGTGCGGAGAACGCCTCGTCCATGAGCAGGATGTCCGTCTCGGCGCACAATGCGCGGGCCAGGCCAACGCGCTGCTGCATGCCGCCGGACAGCTCACCGGGGTACTTGGCGCCCCAACCTTCAAGGCCCACCAAGTTCAGGATCTTCTCGGCCCGGGCCAATCGCTCAGCTTTTGCCACACCTTGCACCTCAAGTGCGTAAGCGGCGTTTTCGACGACTGTTCGGTGCGGCATGAGTGCAAAGTGCTGGAAAACCATGGAGATTTTCTGCTGACGAACTCGACGCAATTCCTTGTCGCTGATCTTGGAAATATCGGTGCCACCGACCACAACGGAACCTTCGGTGGGCGCCCAGAGACCATTGAGGGTGCGGATGAGCGTGGATTTTCCGGAGCCTGAAAGCCCCATAACCACAAAGATCTCGCCCTTTTTAACCTCGAAAGAGGCGTCGATGACGGCAGCAGTTCCCAGCGCGGACAGTTCCTCGCGCTTCTTGCCGCCCTTGAGTCGCTTGATGACTTCGGCGGGTCGTTTGCCGAAGACTTTGTAAACATTGCTGACACTCAGTGCAATGTCGTTGTCGTTGTCGTTGTGGTTGTCGTTTTGAGCCGGCTTGCGCCCGGATTCGGACGCAATTTTCGGCTCGCTTGTCACGTTGTCTGTGGATTCGTACACGTAGTATCCATCTACACGAACGTTCAGGGCCCGCTGTGACGGTGGCCTAAACGATCGCAATTGGTGATCTCGTGCTGCAGGCGTTGTTACGCGTCAAACTCTTCGCTTCCCCGCACGCCCCGGCGGGGCAGCAAGGAAAGACGGTCTTGCTGTTCAAGGCAAGAATCGGGAAGCTATCCCTACCGCCAGTTCGACGGCCTGTGTCTGGCTGCCACTCCCCGGGTGAGCATGATTCGTCATGTTCACGCAGCTTTGTGGCAGTTGCCCGCAGGCTTGTCGGTCTACTGGTTCGCCTTCCACGCTAACAGAGACAATTTCGCTATCAGCTTAATATGATCGTTCTAGCCCCTATCCGAGCGACATCTCACACGCTGTGACACCGCAGCTGCACGGCGAAGCAAGCGTTACAGCTTTGTAACCCTAGGCAACTTCATCCGCCCTGGGATAGTGTCCCTCCCCACAATTTCCGCCGCCACAGCGCCGATGTGGCAGTGCAACACCACTGCCACGGCACCTCCACCCCACCGCAACGGCACCGCTGAGCAGCGCCTTCCGAGCCCTTAACTTGATAGCTTGGAGGGGTGAAGATTGCTACCTGGAATGTGAACTCCCTGCGTGCCCGTGCCGACCGCGTAGAGGACTGGCTGCGCCGGACCGACGCGGATGTTCTGGCCATCCAAGAAACCAAGTGCAAGGACGAGAACTTCCCGTGGGAGCTCTTTGAAAACAACGGTTACGAGGTGGCCCACTTTGGCTTCAGCCAGTGGAACGGCGTAGCCATTGCCTCCCGCGTTGGCCTCGAGGATGTGGAGCGGACGTTCTCCGGCCAGCCTGCCTTTGGCAAGGGTGGCAAGGATCCCGTCCAGGAGGCCCGGGCCATTGGTGCCACCTGCAACGGGGTGCGTATCTGGAGCCTGTACGTGCCCAACGGGCGCGCCCTCGACGACGAGCACATGCCCTACAAATTGCAGTGGCTCGACGAGCTCAAAAACCAGGCCGCCGGCTGGTTGGCACAGGACCCCAACGCCCAGATCGCCCTCATGGGCGACTTCAACATCGCGCCCCAGGACGACGACGTCTGGGACATCGACTTTTTCCGCACCCAAGGCCTCACCCACGTCAGCGAACCTGAGCGGGCAGCGTTCTCGGCGTTTGAAGCGGCAGGTTTTGCCGACGTCGTCCGCCCCTTGCACCCGGGCCCCGGCGTCTACACCTATTGGGATTACACGCAGCTGCGGTTCCCGAAAAAGGAGGGCATGCGCATCGACTTTACGCTGGCCTCCCCCGCTCTGGCCGGGCGCGTGACTGGCGCCGAAATTGACCGCGAAGAACGCAAGGGCAAGGGCGCCTCGGACCATGCCCCGGTCATTGTTGAACTGGGCTGAGCCATGAATAGCGGGCTGTACTTGGGCGGCGTTCAGCTTCCCTTTGTCTCCAGCCTGCGCATTTACTTACCCCGTGAGGCATATACACTCTCTGAATTCGCATATATTGAGGGCCTGCTCGTCCCCGAGCAGAACGGAATCAGCATCGATGCCAGTGAGTTGGCCGATTCCCTCAGCCGGGTGAGTCGCCCCAACCCCAACCGACTTCCGACGCCGGCGGGAGACCGGGTGCGCGTGCTCACCATGGGCGCGGGCGAACCGACCTTGTATGCGCCCAACCAGATGGTGGCCCGCTCCATTGCTAGCGCCACCGAGCTACTCTCGGGAAACTTGAGGCAACTGGCATCGCTGATGCTGCCACAGGATGAGTGGAGGCGGCAGCTGGAGCATGCCTCAAAGGCAAGCCATCTTGAACTGCCCCTGCAGACCCGAACCTCGACCTGGGGCATCCCGTTCAGCTGGTTCATTTTGGTATATGCCAATGACCGCATGGAAGTGGTGGAGGCCAACGGACGCGTCCTGACGGTGCGGATCCAGGTGCCAGTCGTCACCGCATTAGGCCGAGTGGAGCGAACTTTGGGCATGTTGTCCGCCATGGCACCAGAACTGGATCTCTTTGAGGAGCTACAGGATCTAGGCCACTGGCTGGCCGGTTTCAATGACGCCGGGGTGGTGGAGTTGGACTACGGCCCGGTGGCCCAGCGAGTCCATCCGGACGATTCCCCCGCCGATGTACACATGGGCTTGCAATGCCTAGCTGACGGGGACCTCACCGGTGCCGCGGCAGCCTACCGCAGGCTAGCAAACCGTTGGATGCCGGTGCGGCAGCTGGCACGCTCCAACTGAACCCAAAAGACCCCACTCCAGCCCTGTGCTGCCAATGCGACAGGGGCGGTGGTGGGGTCTCTTGGTGAAGCCGTTTTTAGCTGCGGTTATTACTTATCGTGCTTGAAAATACCAGCGATCTTGGCGCCAAGTCCCTTGGCGTGCTCCACAGCGTCTTCCGCGAATTCCTTCACATTCTCGGCTGCGTCTTCCGCGAATTCCTTCACATTCTCGGCTGCGTCTTCCGCGAATTCCTTGATGTTCTCGCCAGCATCCCCGGCGAATTCCTTGATGTTCTCAGTTGCATCGGCTGCTACATCTTTAGCCTTGCTGGCGGCGTCTCCGGCAAAATCCTTTACGTTATCCACAGCGTCTGCCGCAAATTCCTTGGCCTTGTCGACTGCTTCTGCTCCGCCGTTGGCTGCGTTGTTCTCGGTCATGATGCCTTCCTTGATGCTTTGCGGTAGGGCCCCCAAGCCAGAAACTCCCAAGGGTGATGATGAAAAGAGACTAGCGGACTCGTTCGGCTTTAGTGAACCGTGACCTCGCGCCGCTGCCGATGCTGAGTAGTACAGGAACTTCGAAGCCCAGCAGCTCATCCAAGGCAGCCACCAGCTCTGCGATTTCACCGGCCACCAGATGGGGAGAGACTCCTTGGCGGGGCAAAACCCTCACCTTGATGGCGGTCCGCTTACGGAAGTCATAACTTGTGACAGTGACGCCCACAAGGTCTGTGCGTTCCAACAGAGCACTCTTGAGCGCTTGCTCAGCCACAGCGCAACTGAGCCTAACCGCTCCGGCGGCTCCGTCGTCGTCCGGGTTTCCTTGGTAGTCCAGCAAAGTGCTCGCCCGGCCCTTGCCCTGATTGCCGATCCAGGAGATCATCACGATCACCACGATCAAGAAGAAGAGCGCCACGGCGAACCAAATCCAGCTCTGCGAGGTCAACAGCAGCCGTGTGCGAGCCTCCAGATCCAACAACCAGTCCAGCTGCGCCTGCGCGTATCGCTGCCACCAGCGGGCCGCAGCGGGGCTTGCGGCGAGAACTGCAGCACCGGCCCCGGCAATCATGAAAATCAGGCCGATCAGTGTCAGTAGGAACCTATTCAGTCCTCGTGGTGTGCCGTTCATACGCCGATCACCCCACTTTCAGCCAGTTTCACGCTCACGGCGGGCACCGGATCCAAGCCCATGTCAGCGAGCTGCGCCTCAACAGCGCCCTTGATGTGCGATTCCGAGAGAAGGGACCCTGATGTGGGCCGCACATTGACCTGCACCTGGCGGGCGGAAACAACCACCATGACCTGTTCGCGGGTCACCCCCGCAGCCATGCGGGCAGCTTTAGCTAGAGCCGAGGCAACCACTTCGTCGTCCACCACAATGGCAACCCGCGGATGGTTCAGCACGTGCCGCGCACGCCGGCCGGGGAGGATCCCATGGCAGAAAAAGATCAGCCCAAAAAGAGCCAGCAGCACACCGGCTGCCCCAAGCAGAACCCGCGGGATGTCCCCTGGAAGATCGACGAGCAACTGCAGCATTGTCCCTGGGCTGGCGAGCCAGGTGGGCTGACCCAAGGCGGCCAGCACAGATTCCAACATGAAGTACAGTGCTGCGGCTGCCACCACGATGGCAGCGATAACGGAGGCACCGGATCGCGCCGAATGGGTCTCCCGGCGCAGAATCTGCCGGTCCAAGTTCCGCGGACGTTCTTGAGCTGACTCGCTCATGAAACTCTCCCGTCTTCGCGCAGCAGCAGTCCGGAAATCCGCACATCAACCCGACTCAGGCTCGAGCCACTGAGATGTTCAACCTGTTTCAGGATGCTGGCTTTGGCTGCGGTCGCGCGGCTCAAAACGCTCCCCCCTGCCGCTGCGAGACGGACGGGGTCACGGCCGACCGTACTCAAGGGGAGCGCACCCATAGCCGAGGAAATAGACAGCGCCAACAATCCGTCGTCGTCATTCCAGCTCACGCGCACCTGGGCGGCAGGGGCGGCGAGGACTTCTGCCGCAGCAGCCTTGGCAACCGAGGTCAACGCCTGCGTGCTGATGCGGTTGTGTCCCGCGAGATCGCGCTCGGGGGTGGGCACCGATTTCTCACTCACGACGACGAACGGCGGCCCGTGAGCGCATCGAGGGCACCGCGCCAATCAAGTTTTCCGCTGGCGGCCCGGCCTATGAAGGCCCCCACAGCGACAAAGAGGGCACTGATGACGAAGCCCCAAAAGCCGAAGGCAAAGGCCATAAATGCTAGGAACGCACCAAACGCTGCACAGACAACACTGAGATTCACAGCTGTTCCTCGGCTTCTCTTGAATCGCTGTTCTGCGGTGCCACGGGGGCGAACCCCGTGGCTGTTGCGGGAGCTGTGACAGCGGATTTGGCACTGCTCAAACGGTCCGTCAGACGGGACCGTGGCGCGGGCTTCTCCGCGTCCGCAGACGGGATGAACACATCCGTAATCTCAATGTTCACCTCAATGACGTCGCGGCCCACCAACTCTTCAACCGCCGTGTAGACAGCCGCCCGGACCGAATTGGCCAGTGTTTGCAGGGGGTAGCCGTATTCAGCCATGAGCACCAGGTCTACGGCCACTTGCGATTCGCCGACCTCAACCCTGACACCCTGAGTGAGATCCGTAGCACCTACCACTTCGCGAATGGCACCGATGGATCGTGAGGCTCCGGAACCGAGTGCGTGAACTCCCGGAACATTGCGGGCAGCAATGCCCACCACCTTGGCGACAGCCGTCTCTGCGATGACTGTTCGTCCTTCACCCTGTACGGGATTGGCGGGGGCAGGATCTTGTGAAGATTTGTAGTGCGAGTCCATCAACGCGCCCTTTCTGTTTCCTTTACGGTAAGCCTATTCACCCAAATGTTGGGGGGCAACGCCGCAGGCCTTAAGCGCCACCGTGAGTAGCCCCGCCACTGACGTATTTATCCGGACCAATTACTCGCTTCCGCAATTCTTCTTGGCCCAGGCACCAATGGGCTCCATGGCCTTTTGAAACTTGGTATCGTCCCAGGTCTTGCCGTCGACGGCTGAGTCATTGATGACCTTCAGAAGATTCTCCAGATCACCCTTAATCTCTGCCGGAACCTTCTTCATGGACTCTTGCACTTGATCAGCCATTTTCTGGGAGCTCTCGCCACTCGGGTCAATCTTCGCCAGGAATGCCAAGGTACTGCCGGTGATGACCACCGCCGTCACACTGACGCAGGCTTCGGCGTTGCCACCTAGGACGCCCAAGTCACCCAGCTCTGTGGCTAGTGTGTCCGGATCAGTGTCTGCACCCGTGTCCGACTGGCCTGTGTCCGTGCCTATGTCCGTGCCTATGTCGCGGGGCTGGCCCGCATCCGTGCCACTACCGGAGTCGCTGCTCTGATCACCAACACCGGGGATCAAGGAGCAGCCGGTAGCGGTCAAAGATCCCATAATCAGGATTACCAATAAAAGGAATACTTGCCGCAAAGATCGTTTCGATCGCATGGAGACCCCCAGTTTGAAGCCCACGGTCAGCCAAGATGAAGCCGACCCTAATGGCCATTGTGGCATAAAACACCATTTTGGCTAGCTGGGGGTGCCACAGAGACCTTGGCCACACGCGAGTCCTCAGATGCCGCACTCGAGTCGTCAGATATGGCCCGTTTAATCGCATTTTCGGGGCCAGACATGGCAACTCGAGGATGGCGATAGAGGGGCCACCGGGTTAGCGGCCACTAAGGCACTTAAATGAGAAAGACCCCGATTCCTCGGGGTCTTACTGGTGGCTCCGACCGGCGTCGATCCGGTGACCTTTCGATTTTCAGTCGAACGCTCTACCAACTGAGCTACAGAGCCTTGGTGATCTGAAAATCTCGTCACCAGATCCTCTTGCACTAGTCAAGAAAACCAAAGCGACCCTGACGGGACTCGAACCCGCGACCTCCGCCGTGACAGGGCGGCGCGCTAACCAACTGCGCTACAGGGCCATACATTTACTGCCTTTGTTGCTATCAACACTCTCGTGTGATTTTCACGAGTTATAGCGTACCAGCCTTTTTCCAGCTGATTTACCACTCACTCGCAAGTACCCCCAACGGGATTCGAACCCGTGCCGCCGCCGTGAAAGGGCGGTGTCCTAGGCCGCTAGACGATGGGGGCCTAAGTCAGCTTCTTATCCTCTGCGTTGTTGCCACCGCATTGGTCCGAAGTGGACTTCAAAAACTATAGGTCCTATTTGCTCAGAACACAAAACGAACATTCACCACGCAGCGCTCAATCGAGGTCGGGAGCCAAAAAATGACGCCCAGCAAGCACCAGAATCGTGGGCGCACAGACGCAAAACCCAGTATTTACGCGGCCAAGCCACCAATAAGTCACTAGGCTTGAGTCATGCATCACAACCCCTTGGCAGGCATTCCCTCCTTTCTCCCTTTCAGCATGGGCGAGGAGGAGTTTGACGCCGCAGTCCAGGCTGCCATTGCCCGGATTCCCGCCGATATCCGCGCCGAAATGGACAATGTGGCGATCTTCATCGCCGATGACTACCAGCCGGCCCACGGCGAACATCCAGACACGGTACTCCTGGGCCTCTATGAGGGAACACCGTTGACCGAAAGGGATTCTTGGTGGGAAGCCGGCTCATTGCCGGACCGGATCACCATCTTCCGGCAGCCCATTTTGGACATCTGCCACAGCCGCGAAGAGGTCATCCACGAAGTCACTGTGACAGTGGTTCACGAGATCGCCCACCACTTCGGCATCAGCGACGAGCGACTACACGACTTGGGCTGGGGCTAAATGACACTGGTGTGGTTCATGTGAATGGTGTTTCTCATGTTGCCAAAGCAATCTGTGGGGCCGTAGGGTCTGGGATAGCTGTGTAAATGAGCTGTGAGTCACCAGACTCCGGCCCGCGGCGTGAAAACCGCATCATGTAACGCTCCTAACCACTGTGAGGCCCTTGGATGAGTATGCGCTTTTTACTTCGCGGCACCGCCACCTTGGCATGTGCCACCTTGGCTTCGGCCGCAGTCATCTCTCCCGTCACAGCCGCACCAGCTTCGCAAACATCATTCAGCGTGTCCGGCGCAGTCAGCGCAAGTGCATTAAGTTCGACGGCGTTCCAAAAGTTTGCGCCGCAACCTCACCTTCCATCCATCCCCAGTGAAGATGAGATCGCTCAGGCCAAGAAGTCTGAAGCGGCCACCGCTGCAGCCGCTGCCGAGCTCGAAGCTATTCTGTCCTCGGCCAATGACCGACTGCAGGCCACCAGTATGGCTGCCCTGGGCGCCAGTGATGCCTACACGGAAGCTTTGGTAGTTCTGGACGAGCGTCGGAACGAGGCCGAAACCGCTAGCGCGAAATCCGAGGCGGCTCGTAGTGCGCACGGCAAAGCCAAAAAGCAGTTGGGGCAGCTGGCAGGCAATCTCTATAAGTCCGGCGGCGTAGGACTGAGCGTCCAAACACTGCTAACCAGCGATGAGAGTGATGACGCCCTCTATCAGGCCTCCACACTCATGGCTCTGAGTTCCAACCGGGCCAACACCTTCGCATCAGCCGAAGCGGCCGCCTCCACCTCTGCCGCTTTGGACGCACAGGCCCTGGCCGCAAGCACTGCCGCTGCGCAGGCCACTGCAGCCGCCGAGTCTTCCCGCGCCTTAGCTCAGGGAGCCGCCGACGCCCAGGCCGCCGTCGTGGCACAAAACCAGTCGCAACGAGATGTTCTCCTGCAAAGGCTCGCCAGCCTCCACAACACCACAGTGGAACTGGAAGGTGCCAGGGTTGATGCGCTGGCGCAGAAGGCCCGTGAGGAAGCTTTGAAACAGCAGATTGAGTCATCCGGGGACACGCCGGCGCCCGCCCGCCCACCAGTGTCCGGAAGCAATCCGCCGGTCATTCCTGCAGTGCCAGCGCCGTCAGCACCTAAGCCACCGGTCACTGCAACTCCCACAACTCCGGCCACGAGCGCACCGAGGCCTCCAGCCCCCACCACGCCTGCCACAAATGCGCCCAGGCCGCCAGCACCGCCCGCACCGACAACACCGCCACCCACCACTCCGGCACCGGTCGCACCGGTCAAGCCGCCTGTCGCTCCGCCCGTTGCTCCCCCAACAGGCAGTTACACCCAGGTCATGGTCAACTACGCCATGTCTAAAATTGGCAGCCCGTACCAGTGGGGTGGCAACGGACCCAACGCCTTTGACTGTTCAGGTTTGGTGCAGCAATCCTTCGCTGCAGCTGGAAAGTATGTGCCGCGCCAAGGCTCAGACCAGTTCTGGGCTGCCCCAGTGCGGGTTCCGCTGTCGCAGATGCAGTACGGTGACCTGTTGGTCTTCAACCACGATGGCAACGGCCGTTTCAGCCACGTGGCCATTTACATTGGCAACGGCCAGGTGGTCCAGGCACTGAACGAAAGCCAGCCCGTGGCCGTCACAAGGTTGTCGGACATGGTCCCCAACTACATGAGCCTGTACCCGTACGCTGCTAGGTACTAACGCAACTAGATCATCTAGCAGTAGCGCAGCTAGCTCACCAAAAACGCCGTGGGGCCCTTCCAATTCGGAAGGGCCCCACGGCGTTTTAAGCATCTACCAGTTTCCATAGGCCTGCAGGCTCATAGGACCGCAGCAAATTAGGCCTGCAGCAGGGGACCAAATGCCGAACGGTCCTCTTGACGGGGATCTTCCCTGTCCCGGACCACCATGACCGGACCCTTGGCGTGGTGCCGCACCCCGTCCGTGGTGGAGCCGAGCATCATTCCGGCAAAGCCGCCGCGGCCACGGGTTCCCATGACCACCAGTTCCGTGGTTTCCGTGGCCTTCACGAGAGCTTCAACGGCAGAGCCTTCCAGCAGATTGACCTCAATGGGCAGCTTCGGAAAGTGATTGCGCAACCACTTTTCACCGGCGTCCAACTGTTCCTGAATTTCAGCAAACAAGGCGTCTCGGTCCACCGGAGCGGGCATCCACGCCAACGATCCGGTGTACGGCTGGACGGCGCAGATGATCCGCAGCATGCAGCCGGTGCGCTCTGCCTGTTCAGCTGCGACGAGAACCGCGTACCGGGCCTGGTCCGAACCATCGACGCCCACGGTGATAACTTTTTCCAGCTCAACACTGGTTTTAGCTGTTCCTGGCTCTAGCTCTTCTTCCAACCGTGGGGCACAGCTCAGGGGCACCGTAACGGTGGGACATTTTGCGTGGGCCGGCAGGGCGGAGCTAACACTACCCAGAAGCCTGCCAATGAAACCGCCACGCCCGCGTGAACCAAAGACCAACAGTTCAGCGGTTTCACTCAGGTCCAGCAGCACGCCTGCGGCGTCGCCATTTTCAACCCGGGCATCCATCTCAATGTCTAGGTGGGCTACCTTGGCAGCCGATTCGCGAAGGACAGCCTCGGCACCTTGGCGAATGACGTCATCGTCAACAGTTGCATAGCCGCCATCCAGGCCTGAGGCGGCGAAGATAGGGACGGTGTAGGCGGTGACAAGATGCAGCGGAACTTTGCGCAATTTGGCTTGCCGGGCAGCCCAGATCAGGGCGCAGTTGCTCTGCTGGGAGCCGTCGATCCCGACCACAATCCCTGTCGGTGCGGGGATGGGCTGGTGCGCTGCGCCTTGCGGTGATTGCTCTTGACTGGTCATCGTGCGCCTCCTAGTTCATACGTACAGGAGAGACAAAGAATCATCGTTTGCCTCACCGTCGCGGCCTGTACTTGTGACTATTGCGGGTTCAGTGATGCACGTCAAGTTGCGGTGCGGCGAGCGCCGAAGATGACATCATCTGCCATCTATACATCTGGCCGCGCACATGTGACAGAGTGGGCATTACTCGCGAGTAGGAGGGTGGTTAACCATGTTGAAACTGCTTGAATCGGCGGTAGCGCGCGGTCTGCGCGGTGAGCCGGAGGCAGATTCCGGCACCCAGAATGCTCTCTGGGCGCAGGCTGATGTTGCCTGCGCCGAGTTGTCGGCGCCCTTAGCTGTTGTGGATGTTCCCGCGCTATCCCTGAACGCCGGCTCCCTGCTGCGTCGCGCTGCGGGCAAGCCTATCCGGGTGGCCAGCAAATCCATCCGCAGTAAAGAGATTTTGCGAGCCGTACTGGCCCAGCCAGGCTTTGCCGGGATCCTCGGATTTACCCTGCCGGAGGCGTTGTGGCTCGCCGCAGATCCCTCTGACGCTTTCACCGACATTGTGGTGGCCTACCCAACTTCCGACGCCGCAGCCCTGCTCGCCCTCGCGGCCAATCCCCAAGCCTGCGCCCGCATCACACTGATGGTGGATTCCACTGAGCAACTGGACTGGATGGTGGCAACGCTGGCAGACCTGCACCCAGTACTCCCGCTCCGCCTCTGCCTGGATCTGGATGCTTCTTGGCGGCCCAAGGTCGCAGGGCGAGCCCTGGGGCACATTGGCGTGTACCGCTCGCCCGTGCGGACCGGCGCCGATGCCATCAGCCTGGCACTGGCGATCGCCGGCCACCGTGCTGGCGGCGCCCAGCTCTTCCGACTCGTGGGCATCATGGCCTATGAGGCCCAAATTGCTGGCCTGCAGGACACCCCACACACGGGCAACAAGGTGGCAGATGTGGCCAAGTCGCAGCTCCTCCAACAAATCCAGCGTTCGTCCATGGCCGAGATCATGGACCGCCGCGCCACCGTTGTCGCTGCTGTACGCAATGTGTACGATCTCGAGTTCGTCAACGGCGGCGGCACCGGAAGCCTGGAACTGACCGCCGGCGATCCTTCCGTGACAGAGCTGGCAGCCGGGTCGGGACTCTTCGGCCCCACCCTCTTCGATGGCTATTCGCGCTTCACCCCAGCCCACGCCGTCGGATTTGCCGTGCCTGTGGTCAGGCGCCCGGCACCGGACATGGTGACCGTTCTGGGCGGAGGCTGGATTGCCTCCGGTCCCGCAGGCCCTGACCGCTCCCCCGTGGCCGTCTACCCGGCCGGGTTGTCGCTCGTGGGCACAGAGGGCGCCGGTGAAGTTCAGACACCTCTGCGCGGGGCAGCGGCCGCCACGTTGAGCCTGGGTGAGAAGGTGTGGTTCCGGCACGCAAAGTCTGGGGAGATCTGTGAGCATGTTGACGCTCTTGAGATGCTCGACGGCGGCCAAAGGGTGGGCAGGGCGCTCACCTATCGCGGGGAAGGGAAAACGTTCGTATGAGTGAGTGGCGGAATTGGGCCGGGGACCAGCGCTGCCGACCCAGCACCGTGGCCCTGCCCAGCACGGTGGCCGAGGTCTCGGCCCTGGTCATGGCTGCGGCCAAAAGCGGTGTCACCATCAAAGCTGTGGGTTCCGGGCACAGTTTTAACGATATTGCCCTGACCTCTGGCGTCCAGCTGCGCCTCGACGGCATCAGCGGACTGCTGCGGGTCGACAGGGAGGCGAAACTGGCCACCGTGGCAGGCGGCACCCGGCTGCACGAGATCCCTGCTCTGTTGGCACCGTATGGGCTCGCCATGGAGAATTTGGGTGACATTGACCAGCAATCCATTTCCGGCGCCATCTCCACTGGTACTCATGGCACCGGCCTGAAGTTTGGCGGCATTGCCACCCAGGTCCGGGCCCTGACGATTGTCACCGGGACAGGTGAACTCAAGCGCTGTTCCGCCACCGAGAATCCAGATTTGTTCGCGGTGGCCCGGGTGGGGCTTGGCGCACTTGGAATCATTGTTGAAGTCACCTTGGCTTGTGTGGACTCCTTCATGCTCCATGCCGTGGAAAGGCCGGAGCCGCTTCCAGCCGTTCTGGAGTCACTCGCCGAACGCAACGCCACCCGCGACCACTTTGAGTTCTATTGGTTTCCGCACACCGAGCTGGCCCTGACCAAGACCAATACCCGCTATCCACCAGGCGGGCTGCCGCAGGGGGTGGGCTCCTTGTCCCCGGCCTCGCGTTTGGTGGATGACGTGTTGGTCTCCAACACGGCGTTCTCGGCCCTGTGCAATTTTTCTGCGAAGGTACCCTCGGCGATCCCCGGGATCAACAAGATGGCCGCCAAACTGACAGGCAACAGGGAGTTTGGCGATGCCTCACACAAGGTGTTTGCCACGCAACGGACGGTGCGTTTCAGGGAGATGGAGTACGCCGTGCCACTGGCACAAATCCCAACGGTACTGGCTGAGCTCGAGGCCATGATCGCCCGCCGCGGCCTGCAGATTTCCTTCCCTGTGGAGGTTCGCAGTGCGGCGGCAGATGACATAGCGCTATCCACGGCCAATCACCGCGACAGTGGCTACATCGCCATCCACCAGCACGTAAAATCCTCGCCCTTCGAGTACTTCCGAGCCGCCGAAGAAATCTTCCGAGCACACTCGGGCAGACCGCACTGGGGCAAGTGGCATTTCCTCCAATCGAAGGACTTTATAGAGCTCTACCCAGATCTAGAAAAGTTCTGTATTGTTCGGGATGTTCTGGATCCCAAAAAGGTGTTTCGCAACGCCTATTTAGATCGAGTGCTGCCCTGATTTTAGGCCTCAAGTTTCAGGACGAGCCCTAGACGTTTCATCGTTTCAACCGCCCTTCGGCGCAGCCCTACTTGGCCTGTGCCGCCCGTGAATTCTCCTACCGTTCGAGGAGGCATTTGCCATGATGGCTGCGATAAAAACTGCCCTGCCCCGGGCCATGACAATGCCGGGTCAAACCGCCGGCGCAGCTACCACAAACGCGGTTGCTCCGCGGGGAACCACCGCTGAAAGTACCACCACCGTAGTGATTGGTTCTGGATTCTCTGCTCTAGCCATTGCAACCGAGCTCAACAGGCAGGGCGTTGAGACCATTGTGGTGGACAGCTCCGTCCCTCTGAAACACTCCGCTACGCCGCCCACCACAGGTGGCATCAGCTTGGCTGCCTTGAACGAACGTAGCGAGATCGTTCGGCTTCTGGAGCACTATGCCCGGCGCCATGAGATGGATATCCGCCCGGCAACTCAGGCCCTGGATTTCACCCACCACAACGGCGACGAGATGGCCCAGCGTCAATGGCGGATACTGACAACTTCGGGCACCCTCACCGCTCACAGCATTGTCTTTACTCGGGGTGCGCTAAGCCAATTGCGCAAAGTTCTGCATGGTGCAGGTGTCACCACCGCCACCGAGGTCCGCACGGGTATGCATGCTCTTGGCCTTTACCTCGTGGGCGTGGGCGATCTTGCCCTGCCCACCACCCAGGAAATCTTGCATCAGGCCAAGCGGGCCAGCCAGTCCATTTCTGCCCGCATTGCCGCACTGGAACCGGGTTCCTTGGCCGCGACCGCCTGAGCTTTCACACAACAACTCACACATCAAATAGGCCAGCGGCAAGCCTCGGGGCTGGCCACTGGCCTATACGTTGAGAATTTATTGTGGCAAAACTAGTCCTCGCTCGAAAGCCGGCGCCGGGCAACAACCACCATGGCCACCACCACGCCGAGCAGCACAACCACCAACCCAACAATGCTCCACGGCACCGCTGAGCTATCCGGAACGGGTTCCGCTTGTGGTTCCGGCTGGGCCTGGACGGACACAACCGGTCCAGCTCCTGCACCCGCGCCTGTGCTCGCAGCCGAGCCGGATCCGGCAGCGGTCGCCGTAAAGCTAAACGTTCCCTCGATGGGGTGGGAATCGGAAGACACCAAACGCCACTGCACCGTGTATTTGCCTGCCGGAGCTCCCGAACGCAGCGCCTGAGTGGCCGCCTTATCCAGAACCTGCACATCACCAGAAGCCCAGTTAGTGCCAGCCTCATCGAGCACCAGGATTTGGGAGCCAATCACGGCCGGGGTGTTGCTCAGGGTAATCTGAATTTCAGCCGGAACGGTAGCCACAGTAGAACCATCAGACGGGGACGTTTCTGTCACGGCATCGTGAGCAAAAGCTGCCGTGGCCGTGCCGAAGAAAACAAGCAAAAGCGCCAATATACCCGCCAAAGAGCGGCGCAGCAGTTTTTTTGATGTCATGTTCGTCTCATCCACACGGTGGCTGACGGGAGAAATCACAGCAGATCGTCCTTAAATCGTTGGGGAATGCCACCTCACGCTATCCCACCATTATGGGAGTTTGCCCAACAAGGGCGGCACACAGGCGCGGAATCGACGCTACGGTGCGGGCCGGCGTCGTACTTCCTGGCATGGCAGAAATTCAGCTGCTCCACTATCTTGCAGCACCGCATGACCAGCTAGTATTTCCTCGAATAACTTAATTTCATATCACTTTGCCCGGAGGGCTCTTTACATGGCTACCAAAACGGATGTCAGGCTGTCAGCGGTCGACAAATATTTCAAGATCACTGAGCGCGGCTCAAACTACTCGCGGGAGATCCGAGGCGGTTTCGCCACGTTCTTCGCGATGAGCTACATCGTGGTGCTCAACCCGCTGATCCTCGGCGGCGCCGACTCCACCGGTGAAGTGCTGGGTCTGGAACGCGTTGCCGCAGTGACAGCATTCGTGGCCGGTATTTTGACCATCCTCATGGGTGCCTGGGCCAAACACCCCTTCGCGCTGGCCGCCGGCTTGGGCGTCAACGCGTTCATCGCCGTCACCGTTGCCACCAACCCGGGCCTGACCTGGCCTGACGTTATGGGCTTGGTGGTCCTCTCCGGTATCACCATGTTCATTCTGGTGCTGACAGGCTTCCGCACAGCCGTTTTCCGGGCTGTTCCGGAGGGACTGAAGACGGCCATTGTGGTGGGCATCGGCATGTTCATTGCGCTGATCGGTCTGGTCAACGCCGGCTTTGTGCGTCGCATCCCCGACGTTGCCGGCACCACAGTTCCCGTTGGTCTGGGCTTTGACGGCAAGCTCATGGGCTGGCCCACGTTGGTGTTCCTGGTCGGCTTGATCCTGACCATCGGCTTGGTGGTGCGCAAGGTCAAGGGCGCCATTCTGATCGGAATCCTCATCTCCACTGTGCTGGCCAACATCCTTGAGATGACGCTGCACATTGGCCCGTCCTTCGACGGCACCACCAACAACCCGCAGGGCTGGTCATTGGTTTCCCCGCAGCTCTCAGCCTGGTCTTGGCCCGATCTGTCCCTGATCGGCCATGTCAACCTCTTCGGTGCGTTCTCCAAACTCGGCGCCCTGGCTGCTGTGCTGCTGGCCTTTGTGATATTGCTGAGCATCTTCTTTGACGCCATGGGCACCATGGTTGGTCTGGCCGCAGAGGCTGGCACCATGGACAAGGACGGCAATATCCCCGACGTGGACAAGGTCCTGCTCGTAGATGCCTTCGGTGCCATCGCCGGCGGTGGCGCAGCTGCCTCCTCCAACCAGATCTACGTAGAATCCGGCGCCGGCATTGGCGAAGGCGCCCGTACGGGTCTGGCCTCAATTGTCACCGGTTTGCTCCTGTTGCTAGCCATGTTCGCCACCCCGCTGATCAAACTGGTCCCCTTCGAAGCCGTGGCCCCCGCCCTCGTAGTGGTTGGTTTCATGATGGTCTCCCAGGTGGGCAAGATCGACTGGTCCGACTGGGGCATCGGCATCCCGGCCTTCCTGACATTCACGCTCATGCCGTTCACGTACTCGATCGCCAACGGCCTCGGCGCCGGCTTCATCGCGTTCGTGTTGATCCGCCTGTTCCAGGGCCGCGCGAAGGAAGTCCACCCGTTGATGTGGGCCGTTGCCGCAGCGTTCATGCTGTTCTTCGGCATCGGCGTCATTGAGGACATGTTCGGGGTCAACTAACCCGCTCCTCCCCCCGCTCCGCCGCCTCGAAAGGTGGGCAGTGCACAATGTTTTTCTTGACCATTGCGCACTGCTCACCTTTCGTTTTTTCTGCCATGCCAGACGCTGCCTTTACTCCCGGGCTGGCATTGTGCGCCCCGGTGCTGTTCGCTGGAACCATGACCTTTTCTTCACTTTCTTCATTTGCCGTTGATGTGCCGCCCACCCCTTGGGCTGGAAGGAACGACGGCGACTCCCCCGCCCACCGCCGTTGGTGGCAGGCGGTATCCACCACAGCCGCACCCGCCCAGGATGATTCCTTGGACGCCACACTTCCCGGCCCGGCCGCGCTCATCGGTTTCCGTTCCGACGCCGGCGTGGCCCGCAACCTAGGGCGTACCGGCGCGGCCACTGGCCCGGCCGCGATCCGCACTGCACTGGGCTCACTCGCCTACCACGGCACCCGTTCAGTGGCCGATGCCGGGGACATGGTGGTCATTGGCGACGCGCTGGAGGATGGCCAGACCCGCTTGGGCGCTGCCGTCACCGCCATGCTCGACGACGGACACCTCACCGTGGTCTTGGGCGGGGGCCACGAAACCGCGTTTGCCAGCTATCTGGGTGTGGCCGGAACCGCAGCGGTAGCCAACGGTGCACGGCTGGGTGTGCTGAACCTGGACGCCCACTTTGACCTGCGCGACGCCCCGGCACCCAGCTCGGGCACACCGTTTCTGCAGATGGCCCGCGCCGAAGCCGCCGCTGGTCGGGAACTCAATTACGCCGTCGTGGGCATCAGTGAACCGAACAATACGGGGGCTCTGTTCGATACGGCAGACGATTTAGACGTGAAGTATTTGCTGGATGAGGACTGTTCGGCCGAGCGCACAGAGGCGTTCGTGGCGTCATTCCTGGAGACCGTGGACATCGTGTACCTGACCATTGACCTGGACGTGCTGCCATCCGCCGTGGCCCCCGGCGTCAGCGCCCCCGCGGCCTACGGGGTGCCGCTGCCAGTCATCACCGCTGTGTGCCGCCAAGTGGCCGCGAGCGGAAAACTCTTCCACTTCGACGTCGCCGAATTGAACCCCGAGTTCGACATCGACAACCGCACAGCCAAAGTAGCGGCCCGCCTGATCGACACCCTGCTGCGCTAAGGCGACTCCCCACCAAGAAATGCGCCCGTCCCCCATAAATGCGCCCGGTAGACGGGGCGCATTTATGGGGGACGGGCGCGAAAATTGGCCGGGGCCGCCGGCTACTAGTGGACCTCGGCCGCGACTTCGTCTTCCAGATCGTGACCGCCTTGGAACTGGGTCATGTACAGCTTGTAGTAGGCGCCGCGGCGCTTGAGCAGTTCCTCGTGGTTGCCGTGTTCGACGATGTCGCCGTCTTCCATGACCAGGATGGTGTGGGCGTCGCGAATAGTGGAGAGCCGGTGGGCGATGACGAATGAGGTCCGGTCCGTGCGCAGTGCCGCCATGGCGTGCTGGACCAGCAGCTCCGTGCGGGTGTCCACCGAGGACGTGGCCTCGTCTAGGATCAGCAGTGATGGCTTCGCGATGAAGGCGCGGGCAATCGTGAGCAGCTGGCGTTCGCCGGCCGAGACGGTGCCCCCGTCGGCGTCGATCACGGTGTCATAGCCGTCGGGCAGCTGCCGGACGAACCTGTCCACCATGGTGGCCTCGGCTGCGGCCACGATTTCTTCGTCCGTGGCGTCGAGCCGTCCGTAGCGGATGTTTTCCCGGATGGTGCCCTCGAACAGCCACGCATCCTGCAGCACCATACCCACCTGGGCTCGCACCTGCTCGCGGGACAGCTCACGGGTGTCCACACCGTCGAGCATGATCCGCCCACCGGTGAGCTCATAGAAGCGCATCACGAGGTTCACCAGTGTGGTCTTTCCGGCGCCGGTGGGACCAACAATGGCCACTGTCTGGCCCGGTTGCACCGTGAAGGAGACATCACGGATCAGCGGGGTGTCAGGCGAGTAGCTGAAGGAGACGTTCTCAAACTGCACTTGACCGTCGGTTTGAGCGGGCAATAGCTCCGAGTCCTCCTCTGCTTCCTGCTCTTCGGCGTCGAGAATTTCAAAGGTTCGTTCGGCCGATGCCACACCGGACTGGATCATGTTGGCAATGCCGGCTATCTCGCCAATGGGCTGGGAGAACTCGCGCGAGTACTGGATGAACGCGGTGGCATCACCGAGCGTCATGCCGCCCGTTGCCACGCGCAATCCACCCACGACGGCGACCAGCACGTAGGAGAGGTAGGAGACGAACTGCATGGCTGGCATGATCATGCCGGAGACAAACTGTGCACCGAAGGCTGCCTTGTACAGGTGATCGTTGCGGTCGTCGAATTCGGCCAGCATTTCCTCGTCGCGGCCGTAAGCACGGACCAGTTCCAGACCGGAGAAGGTTTCCTCAATGTGACCGTTGAGGGAGCCCGTGTGTTTCCACTGGGCAGCGAAGAGCTTCTGCGAGCGCGTGCCGATGACACCGGCAATGATGGCCGACAGCGGCAGGGCAATCAGCGCAATCAGGGCCAGCTGCCACGAGACGATGAACATCATGACACCGATGCCAATGACCGTCAGTGCGGATTGCACCAGCTGCGAGAACGCCTGTTGCAGTGCAGCCTGGATATTGTCGACGTCGTTGGTCACCCGGGACATCAAGTCCCCGCGCTGCCGGGTGTCAAAGTAGCCCAGCGGCAGGCGGTTGAGCTTGCGTTCAATGTCCTCGCGGAGGCGGAACACCACACGCATCACGAGGGCGTTGAGCAGGTAGCCCTGCAGCCACATGAGTGTTGAGGCCACCATATACAGTGCCAACACAATGATGATGAGCCGGCTCAGCTGGGAAAAGTCGATGCCGGCGCCCGGCACTAGGTTGGTTTTGGCGAGCATGTCAGCCATTTGATTGTTGCCCTCGGCGCGCATCCCCGCAATAATCGTCTCGAGCGGAACGCCCGCCGGCAACTGCGAGCCGATCACTCCGTTGAAGATGACGTCCATGGCCTGCCCCAGGATCTTGGGGGCAATGACTGTCAGCACCACGGAGGCTGTGACCAGGGCGATGACCACGGAAAACATGAATCGCTCGGGGCGCAGCAACCCAACGAGCCGCTTCACTGACGGCCAGAAGTGCTCGGCTTTCTTGGCGGGAGTGCCCCCAAACATGTCCCCGTCAGCCTCGCTGGGCTTGTACTCGGGGACCAGCTCTTCGTCCAGCGCGTCTGGCTCGGGCGCCTGCTCCAAGGACTTCGTGTCCTTTGCTTTGCGCGCCATCAGGAAACTCCTTCAATGCTGAGCTGAGATTCAACAATCTCGCGGTACGTTTCATTACTCTCGAGCAGTTCTTCGTGGCTGCCAGCGCCCACTATTTCGCCGCCGTCGAGCACAATGATGTGATCGGCCTCCCGGATTGTGGAGATGCGCTGAGCCACAATGATCATGGTGGCCCCGGTTGTGGCGCCATGCAGGGATTCACGCAGCCTCTGGTCGGTGGCCACATCGAGCGCCGAGAAGGAATCATCGAACAGGTAAATGCGGGGGCGGGCCGCTAGCGCACGGGCGATGCACAACCGCTGCCGTTGCCCTCCGGAGACGTTGGTGCCGCCCTGGGCGATAGGTGAGGCCAGCTGTTTGGGCTTCTCCTCCACAAAGTCCTTGGCCTGGGCCACCCGCAGGGCCTCCCACAGCTCGGAATCGTCCGCGTCGGGGCGGCCAAACTTCAGGTTGGACGCCACAGATCCAGAGAACAGGTACGGCTTCTGCGGCACCAGGCCCACCAATTCCGCCAACTGCTTGCGGCTGAGCTCGTTGACGTCCACGCCACCAATGCGCACCGAACCGTCCTGCGGATCAAAAAGGCGGGGTATGAGGTTCAACAACGTGGACTTGCCGGAACCGGTGGAGCCGACAATCGCCGTCGTTTTTCCCGCCTCAGCGGTAAACGAAACGTTATTCAGAACGGGCCGCTCGGCCCCTGGATAGCCAAAGGACACCGATGAAAATTCGACGGCGTGAGTCACCGGGAGCTCTCGAGCCGAGGGCACGGTCAGGCTCGGCTCGGCCGTGAGCACGTCATCGAGGCGTTCTGCGGAGATGGCAGCGCGGGGAATCATCATGACCATGAAGACGCCCATCATGACGGCGACCAGGATTTGCAGCAGGTATTGCAGGAACGCGGTGAGCGAACCCACCTGCATGGATCCGGAGTCGACCCGGTGCCCACCAAACCACAGCACGGCGGCGGTGGCCAGGTGCAGGATCATCATGATGACGGGGAACATGAGCACAAACAAGTTGCCCACACGCACCGAAACACGGGTCAGGTTCAAGTTGGCTTCGCGGTAGCGCTGCGCCTCAAACTTCTCGCGAACAAAGGCACGGATGACGCGGATGCCGGTGATCTGTTCACGCAGTACGCCATTGACGGTATCGATCCGGTCCTGCATTTCGCGGAACAGCGGCAGCAACTTGACCACCAGGAAGCCCACCACAATGAACAACAGCGGCACGGACACCCACAGCAGCCACGACAAGCCCACATCCTCGCGCAGGGCCATGATGATCCCGCCAATGCACATGATGGGCGTGGAAACCATAAAGTTCAACGCCATGAGCACCAGCATCTGGACTTGCTGGACGTCATTGGTATTGCGCGTGATCAGCGTGGCCGTGCCAAAGCGGCTCACATCCAGGGCGCCGAGGGCATTGACCCGATAGTAGACTTCACGGCGCAGGTCCCGGCCAATGGCCATGGCCGTGCGGGCACCGAAATAAATGCCGCCAATGGCCGAAATTACCTGGACAAAGCACACCACGATCATGGTGACGCCGGTTGACCAAATGAAGTCGGTGTCGCCCTTGGAGATGCCCTGATCAATGATCTGGGCATTGAGGCTGGGTAGGTACAGTGCCGCGATGGTGGAAATGAGTTGCAGCACCAGCACGGCCACAACCCAGGCCCAGTATGGTTTTGCGTGGTGGATGGCCAGACGGAAGAGTTTCAAGAAAAGATTCCATTCGAATATACGTTTGAATCACAACGTACCAAACATTAAACACCGCAGGGCTTGGACTGTCGAGAGTAATCGAAGGGGAATTTTTACAGGGGCGGGCGCCGCTCCGCCAGATCGATGTGACACTTAACGTTGATATTTTGCCGCCGCAACATCAACGTTTAGAGGCAACTCGATGAGCGGCGGGACTAGAACCGCGCGAGCACGGGCTAGTTAAGCGGGCCGGTGGCTGTCTCTGCGGCGTCGCGGATGGCGCCAGAGCCCACCAGACGGTCCGCTTCTTCAAGTTCCGGCGAGAGGAAACGGTCGCTGCCCGGGCCGGGAACCGTGGCACGAAGCAGCTCAATCACAGCGGCGCCGGCCGGGCCGGGGACCAGTACGCCGTCGGACATGGATGCGCGCATATCGATGGCGCGGGTGGCCGTGACGAGCTCAATGGCGAGGACGCGGCGCAGATTTTCTACGGACTTACGCAGCTTCCTGGCGGCGTGCCAGCCCATGGAGACGTGGTCCTCCTGCATGGCAGAGCTGGGGATGGAATCCACGGAAGCGGGGACGGCCAGGCGTTTGGAGTCAGAGACCAGACCGGCCTGCGTGTACTGCGCAATCATGAGGCCCGAATCGACGCCGGGATCGCCTGCGAGGAAGGCGGGCAGGCCGTGCGAGCGGGCGGGATCCAGCATGCGGTCGGTGCGGCGCTCGGCGATGGAGGCGACGTCGGCCGAGACGATCGCAAGGAAGTCCAGCACGTACGCCACCGGCGCCCCATGGAAGTTGCCATTGGAGGACACCCGGCCATCCGGCAGCACCACGGGATTGTCGATCGCGGCGGCAAGTTCGCGGGTGGCCACCATGAGCGCATGGTCCACGGTGTCGCGAGCGGCGCCGGCCACCTGCGGGGCGCAGCGCAGCGAGTAGGCGTCCTGCACACGGGAATCCCCCACGCGGTGCGAGGCCACGATCGGCGAATTGGCCAGCACAGCCAGCATGTTCACGGCACTGGCGGCCTGGCCGGGATGGGGGCGCAGTTCCATGTGCAGCTCGGGCACGAACACCTGATCGGTGCCGAGCAGCCCTTCGACGCTGAGAGCGGCGGTGATATCAGCGGTGGTCAGCAGGAGACGCAGGTCGGCGATCGCCATGAGCAGCATTCCAAGCATCCCGTCGGTGCCGTTGACCAGCGCCAGGCCCTCCTTTTCGGCCAGTTCCACCGGCGTGATGCCAGCCTCGGCGAGGAGTTCCGGGACGGGGCGGATGACGCCGTCGGGCCCTGCCGCCTCGCCCTCACCCATGAGCACTAGGGCGCAATGTGAGAGCGGCGCCAGGTCACCCGAGCAGCCGAGCGAGCCGAATTCGCGGACCACTGGCGTGATGCCGGCGTTGAGCACGTCCACCATGGTTTGCAGGACCACCGGGCGCACGCCGGTCCGGCCGCTGGCCAGAGTTTTGGCGCGCAGGAACATCAGCGCGCGCACCACCTCGCGTTCCACGGCCGGCCCCATGCCTGCAGAGTGGCTGCGGATGAGCGATTTTTGCAGTTGTGTGCGCATCTCCGCCGGAATATGGCGGCTTGCCAGCGCCCCGAAGCCCGTGGAAATACCGTAGGCGGGCGTCTCGGAGTGCGCCAACTTCTCAATATGTTCCCTGACGCGTTCGACGCCGGCCAGCGCCTGGGCGCTGATCACCACCTTGGCATTGTGGCGGGCCACGGCGATGACGTCCTCGGGGGTGACCCCTGTTGCGGAGAGGGTGACTTCTTGGGGCTGGGCGGCAGTCATTGCGGATCCTTTTGTTGTGGCAATCTTGATCCCCACTATTCCCCCTATCCGCATGGAAATCAGCGCTATTCAGCTCGGGGTATCCGGGATTCCAGACATGCCGCCGCGGCTTCGCACTACTCCCGACGCACCCCGAGCAGCCTGGCCCGCCGGCCCAGCAGCGCGTCAACCCTCGCGGCGGCCGTAAATCCTTGTGGAAAGCTCCCCGGCCACCTTGGCGACGCGCTCAGCCAACTTGATCCGCTGCTCTACCGGCACTTTTTCGTCCAGGAATGTCACGGCGACAGCAGCAACCGGCCAGCCGAGGTGATCGGTCACGGCAGCCGCAACCGAACCGAAGCCGTCACTGACTTCCCCACTCTCAGTGGAGTAACCGCGAATCCGCACCTGATCCAAGTGACCGGACAAGGTGGAGTACTTGATGATGGGGTTGGGCACCTCGGTCAGCGAGCTGAACGCGGCCGCATTGGGATAGAGCGCCCGGACCTGTGATTTAGGTAGGGCCGCCAGAATTGCCCGACCACTGGCTGTGAGATGACTGGGCAACCGCACCCCTACATCGGTCACCAGAGACGGCCTGTTCTTGGCCCGCTCCTCCACAATGTACAAAACATCGCGCCCATGCAGAACGGCCAGGTGCGCGCTTTCGCCAATCTTGTCCACGAGCGAAGCAAGCAGTGGGCGACCCAACCGGGACAGAGGTTCCTGCCGAGAGTAGGCGCTACTGAGCTCAAAGGCTGCGACGCCGAGCCCGTAGCGCTGCTCTTCATGCAGGTGCATGACGAAGCCGCTTTGCTCCATGACACCGAGCAGGTGGTAGACGCTGGAGCGGGGCAGCTCCAAAGTGGTGGCAATGGTGGAGGCTGCCAAGGGTCCGCGCTTGGATGAAAGCAGCTTCAGAATGCGCAAAGTGTTCTCTGCAGCTGGCACCTTGGAGGGTTTGCGGTCGTTGGTTGTCATGGTCCCCTCATCATTGGCTCAAATCGCCATAGTTCTTTGAACAATATAGAATATTGGAGTCTGAAATCCCAGATTCTCGGGATTTATCGGGCACTTTCAGCCTAAAATTCGGCAAATTCGTGACCATCGCCACCCCTTTTGCCTTAACAGTGTCGTAGCCCACTTGCTGTGCTACGTGAGAAAGCCCACTCATGAACTCCCAAGGATCCGTCCTGACCCGCGGCCTGACTGCCCGCCACATTCGTTTCATGGCGTTGGGCTCAGCCATCGGCACCGGATTGTTCTACGGCTCCTCAAGTGCCATCCAAAAGGCAGGCCCCGCGGTCTTGCTGGCCTACATCATTGCCGGCGCAGCCGTGTTCATGGTGATGCGCGCTCTGGGTGAACTCGCTGTCCGGCACCCCGTCTCCGGCTCCTTTGGCCAATATGCCAGCCGCTACCTGGGCCCCTTAGCCGGATTCATCACCGGCTGGACCTACGTGTTCGAAATGGCCATCGTCGCCATCGCCGATGTGACGGCCTTCAGCATCTACATGGGCTTCTGGTTCCAGGACGTGCCGCGCTGGATCTGGGTTCTGGCCATCATCTTCTTCCTCGCCGCCATCAACTTACTCAGCGTCAAGGTCTTTGGTGAGCTGGAATTCTGGTTCTCACTCATCAAGGTTTCCGCCATTATCGCCATGATCGCCGGTGGCGCAGCCATCATTGTCTTCGGCTTCCAGATGGAAGGCGCGCAGGCCGTTTCAGGATTGGGCAACCTGGTGAACAACGACGGCTTCATGCCCAACGGGTGGGTGGGGCTCCTGGCCGCGTTCGCCGTCGTCATGTTTGCCTTTGGCGGCATTGAAACCATCGGCGTGACGGCCGGCGAAGCCAAGGACCCCGGCAAGTCCATCCCGGCAGCCGTCAACACCGTTCCGGTCCGTATCTTGCTGTTCTACGTACTGACCTTGGGCGTGTTGATGAGCCTAATCCCCTGGAACGAAATTACCGGCGAAACCAGTCCGTTCGTGCAAATCTTTGACTCTCTGGGCATCCCACTGGCCGCGCACATCCTCAACGCCGTCGTTATCACCGCCGCACTCTCGGCGATCAACTCCGATATTTTCGGTGCCGGTCGCGTCCTCTTCGGCCTCTCTGCGCAAGGTCACGCACCCGCCGCCTTTGGCCGCATCTCTAAGCGCGGTGTACCGTGGATGACCGTGCTGCTGATGACCGCCGTACTGTTGGTGGGCGTGGTTTTGAACGCGACCATCCCCGAGGACGTCTTCTTGCTTATAGCCTCGATCGCCACTTTCGCCACGGTGTGGGTGTGGATCATGATCCTGGCGTCGCACGTGGCCATGAAGCGCGAGATCGCCCGCAACGCGCTGGCCCCCTCCGCATTCCCGGTCCCGCTCTGGCCGCTCGCCTCAATCCTGACGGCACTCTTCATGGCGGGCGTGATCGTGCTCCTGGGCGTGTACGCCGACACCCGCGTGGCCCTCTATGTTGGCGCCCTCTGGCTGGTCCTGCTGACGCTCGCCTTTAAACTCGGGGTACGCGGCAAGGGCAAGGAGCGCGCCGTGCTCGTTGACGAAAGCCCCTCTGCGGCCGGCGCTACAGACTCGACAGAACAGACACGTTCGACGCCGGTCTCCTCCTCCCGCTGACCGCCCGCCACCGGTGAGTGTTCAGAGCCAGAATCCCGGCCTATAAGACATCGTCGCTCAGCACCACAGAGCTGCGGCCGAACTGGCGGACCTTGGCATCGTCCCAGAGGTGGGCGGGCATGGCTCCGCCGAGCAGGTTTCGTGGCAGTCCCGCGCCGTCGCCCAGTGGAGCATCGCTACCGGCGATGATGATATTGCCTGAGCGCCGCCCCTTGAGCATGGCCGGATCGGCAATGATGACGGTGTGTTCAAACGCTGCTGCAATGGTGGCAGCTTCCCGCCGTGCGGTAGTCAATGCTGGCGCGTCACCGCAGTTCACAACATATACGCCACCAGGAATAAGTACCTTTCGGGCCGCTTCTGTGAACTCGGTTGTGGTCAGTGCATGCGGTGTCTTGGAGCCGCTAAAAACGTCCCGAATGATGAGATCCCGGCTGGCTTCGGTCAGAGATTCAGTCACCTCACGGGCCTCACCCACACGGATCTTCAGCAACGGTGCCCGGGGCAGATCGAACCAGTCGCGGACGTAACTGGCCAGCGCGCCGTCGATCTCCACCACCACATTGCGAGAGTTGGGATAGGCCGCTACAAGGTAGCGCGGCATGGCACACGCAGCACCACCCAGACTTAGGGTGCGCAGCTTCTCCCCAGCCGGCCACCTGTCGTGAACGAGCTCCATGATCCACCGCATGTACTCAAAGTCCAGACGCAGGGGGTCTGCCAAGTCCACGTGGGAGCTTTGGACCCCGTTGAGCATGAGCAGCCAGCCATTGGGATTGTCGCCGTCGGGGATCAGCTCGGCCGTGCCGGTGTCCGTTTGAAACTTACCGGCTACGGGACCTTTCGGCGCTCCCTTGAGCGCCGATTCGGGTTCGACAGCACCATTTTTGGGTACTCGTTTACGTCCCATCAGGGCGTCACTTCGCTCAGGTAGTGCATGGCGTGCGGCAAAATAGTCACCCTGCCAGCGTAGCCGCAGTCAAAGCTGCGCTTCACCGGCACCAGCACCTTGCTCCGGCCCGGCGCCTTGCACCTCCCCAGCTGCCGTCCGAGCTGAACGCCACGCCTGCCACCGTTCAAGGCTCAAGTTCGAGAGATCTCCCGGGGGAGTTTCCAGCCTGGGCCCCGGATGAGGCAGGAACAGTGGAAAGCCGTCCGGAAAGGAAGCCGCATTGGCAATCGTCTTGTCACTAGCGGTGAAGATCCACGCCCACTTTAGTCCGTTGAGCAACGAGTAAGCCCCGCAGGATTGCGCCCAGGATCCCTCACCCCAGTGCCAACGAATGACGGAGCAATCACGGCCAAATTCGTCGATCTCATGGTGTTCTGAGACCTCAAAAATCCGAGGAATTTCTTCGTAGGGAGAATGGCCGGGATAGAAATCATTGGAACCGCTGAGCCACTGGAGCACCATGCTGGCAACGCACGCCCGCGCATCATTGCTCCGAAATGCCGGCTCTCCTTGGCCTCGATCGAATCTTGTGAGCAGAAAAAGACCGTTGTCATCAATTGCGACCGTGTACGAAACGTCCCCGTTGACGTGCCACAACCAGGGATTTTCGGTCCACAGCTCCTCCTGGCTTAGCTTCAACCCCTCGGCCAATCCCGGGATTGCAGCGACCGCCGCCCAGAGCTCTCGCCGGGCCACTTCTCGAGCCTCAGTCATGGACTGCCCTTCGCATTGTTCATGCACCTGCTCACGTACGACGCCGGTCACTCGCCCAGAGCGTCCAGCGCGCCTTCCAGCCGATCCACTTTGCCAGTGAGTTCGCCGGTGTGGCCGGGACGGATGTCTGCCTTCAGTACCAGGGAAACTCGGGATCCGTAACGCCCTACCGCCTCGGTGGCACGTTTGATGACGTCCATGACCTCGTCCCACTCACCCTCAATTTCGGTGAACATGGAGCTCGTGCGGTTGGGCAGACCGGACTCGCGGACCACTTTGACTGCGGCTGCAACAGCCGTATGGACGGATGCCTCGTCGCCTGTTCCTGCAGGGGCATCCAAGGGGTTGCCGCTAGGCGCTACTGAAAAGGCCACAATCATGAAAGTTTCCGTTCTGGGAGTGTCTTGAAATCGATGGGGGTTGCTAAGAGTTGATGGGGCTTTCTAGGGAACTTGGGGTTAGCTTCCATTATGGGTACTTCACCCCATTGGTGCATTGTCTGGATGCAGATAAAGTTGCTGGCATGCTTGCCTCTCTTCTTAGCGCCCTTCCGCTGGCGCCAACACCGGACACCTACAACTACGATTACAACTACGAAAGCACCATGACTTCTTCTGAAGCTATGGCCGTCATCATGCTCATGATGGGCCTCTACTTCCTCTTCTTTGTCATCGCCTTGGTGGTTAACGGAATTGTCTGGGCTGGCGCCTTTGCCAAGGCAGGGCATCCAAAGTGGAAGGCCTATATCCCGTTCTACAACACGTGGATCATGGTGAAGATGGTGGGTCGCCCGGAGTCCCACTTCTGGTTCCTACTTATCCCTTACTTCAACATCTACATGATGATTGTCATCCTGAACGACATGTCCAAGTCGTTCGGCAAGGAAACGGGCTTCACCGTTGGCTTGATCTTCCTCCCGGTGGTTTTTGCCGCTATCCTCTCCTACGGCGATGCCCAGTACCGCGGCCCGTCCTATCTGAGCCCGGCGCAGAAGCAGTACGCCAACCAGTACGGCCAGCAGTACAACCAGCAATACGCTCAGGCCCAGGCGCAGCCACAGTACGGCCAGGATCCTAACGCTCAGCAGTACGGCCAGCAGGACCCCAACGCTCAGTACGGCCAGGATCCTAACGCTCAGCAGTACGGTCAGGCCCAGGCGCAGCCTCAGTACGGCCAGGATCCCAACCAGCCTTACGGCCAGCCGCAGGATCCCAACCAGAACCCGTACGGTTCAGGGCCAACCAAGTAATCGAAGCCCCGCGGCGGCAGCAGCGCCAGCCAGGACCACCACCAAAAATGGTGCCTTGAGCCAGAGCGCCACTGCCGCCGCAAGCAACGCGCCTATTCGGGCGTCAAGCACCACAGAGGTACCAGTTGCGGCCGCATTCACCACGGTCAGTGAGGCGAGCAGGCCAATGGTCAGCGTCCCGGCCACGTGCGACATTCGGGGATTATCCAGCACTTTTGCCGGCACCAAATAGCCCAGTAACTTAGTGGCGTAAGCCAATACTGCCGCAACCAACAGCCAAAACCACAGGCTCATAGTTCCATCCCTTTGTGGCTCTCTTTGTGTCCACTTTTGTGTCTACGAAGGCCAGATTCGTGCACGGGCAAGGTTCCGGCGTCGTGCTTATATGGGTCAAGGTCCGGCTCCATGCCGTCATCGTCATGACCGCTATCCTTAGCGGGGCGGAACCAGCCAATAAGCCCGGCCACCACAGCAGCCACCAAAATGGGCACCCCGGCCGGCACCAAAGGAACCGCTAAAAGGGTCACCAGCGCACACACCACGGCAATGGCTGCGGGCTGGAATGACTTGATGCGAGGCCACAACAGGCCCAGAAACGCTGCCACGGCTGCACCGTCGAGCCCCCACTGTTTGGGATCTCCCAGCGCGGCACCAACAAGAGCTCCCACGCAGGTCATGATGTTCCACAGCAGAAAAATACCCAGCCCAGCCACCCAGAAGCCGCGCTTTTGTTCGACCGGATCGCTCTGCCCGGTGGCCGTGGCGGTGGATTCATCAATCGTGACGTGGGCAGCGGCAAAACGCCGCCAGCCGGTGGGCCGCAGGAGCGCATTGATCTGCATACCGTAAACCCCGTTGCGAATGCCCAGCAGGGCCGAGGCGCTCATGGCCGCCACGGCCGATCCACCGCCCGCCACAACACCGATGAACGCAAATTGAGAGCCACCGCTAAAGAGCAGCAGGCTCAGCGCCATGGTCTGCCAGAGCGTCAGCCCTGAGGCTACCGAAAGTGCGCCGAAGGAGATCCCGTACAGTCCTGTGGCGATCGAGATCGACGCACCAATTTTGGCCGCCGGTGACTCGCTAAGTTTCATGAGCCCATAGTGTCACGCTGCAGCTCACAGCTTCACCCTGGTCCGCATGGCAAGAACGTCAAGCACCCTTGCAAGAACGACGACCGTGCCCCCAGAGCCCGCCCCGAAGCTCCTCTCATAACGGCATGATCATGACGGCACAACGATGGGCATGGTGTGGGTGTCGATCGGCTCGTCGGACAAGCTCAGGTGCTCGGTGCCGTGGAGGGCATCTGCGGCACGGACCAAAGCCAGATGGGAGAAAGCCTGCGGGAAGTTTCCCGCCATGCGACCCTGCCCCATGTCGTACTCTTCGCTGAGCAGGCCCACATCGTTGGCCAGTCCCACCAAAGTATCCATCAGTTTCACGGCGTCCTTGCGGCGGCCAGTGTGGGCGTACTGCTCAACCAGCCAAAAGGAACAGGCCAGGAACGGGTGCTCGCCGGGTGCCAGCCCGTCCAGCCCGGTTTCCGTTCGGTAGCGCAGGATCAAACCATGAGCATCTACCAGTTCCGCTTCCAGAGCATCCACCGTGCCCAGCATTTCCGGGGAGCTATAGCTTACGAAACCGACCTGTGGCAGGACCAGCAATGAGGCGTCGGTAGCTGTGCCACCATAGGTTTGGGTGAACGTGTTGAGTTCCTTGTTGAAGCCGAACTCCATGATTTCGGCATGCAGCTGACTGCGCAGTTCCTCCCAGCGCTCAACAGGGCCGGACAAGCCGTGGTCGCGGACTGCCCGCACGCCACAGTCGAAGGCGGACCACATCATGACGCGCGAATGTGTGAAGTGCAGCTGGTCCCCGCGCATTTCCCAAATGCCGTGATCCTTGGCATTCAGGTGCTTCTCCACGAATCCCAGCATGGCCTGCTGCAAGGGCCAGGAGAAGTGGTCCTCATGCCCGCCGGCCAGACGCAGCTTCTCCAGCGCCACCAGCACCTCACCTACAACATCTGCCTGGTATTGCCCCACGGCGCCGTTGCCAATCCGCACCGGCAGCGCACCCTCGTAGCCGGGCAGATGGCTCAACTCGCCCTCCGTGAGATCACGTTCACCGCCGAGCCCGTACATGATCTGCAGATCTTCCGGATCTCCGGCCACGGCGCGCAGCAACCAGTCGCGCCATTTCAGCGCCTCTTCGGCATAGCCGTGGGTGAGCATGGCCTCGAGCGTCAACGCTGCATCACGCAGCCAGCAGAACCTGTAATCCCAGTTCCGTGCGCCACCAAAATCTTCCGGCAACGAGGTGGTGGGTGCCGCGACAATCCCACCCGTATCCTCATGCGTCAGCGCACGCAAAACCAACAGCGAGCGCTCCACAATGGCCGCATATTTGCCGTCTTGGTTGTAGCGGGCGGCCCACTTGTCCCAGTAATTCACGGTCTCGGCCAGCGCCCGCTCCGTGTCGATGGGCGTGGGGACGGGGCGGTGCGACGGGTACCAAATCAGTTCCTGCTCCACCCTCTCCCCGGCAGCGATTAAGAAAGTTCCACTGTGCTGATGGTCGACGGCGTGGGGCAGCTCAGCGCCGCGCAGCACCAGTGCGTCTGGTCCGGCAACGGCCACGATTGCTTCGCTTCCATCAGCTTCGTCAATGCGCCTAACCCACGGCAAAACCTTGCCGTAGCCGGGACGGACGGTGATTTTCTGGCCGATTTCTACTCGGCCACTGACCCCGTCGATCCGGCGGACAATGGAAGCCCGGCGGTCTCCCACCGGCATGAAATCGGTGATGCGGGCGGTGCCTTCAGGGGTTTCCCAGAGCGTTTCCAACACGAAGGTTCGCCCCCGGTAGGAGCGTTTCGCCACAGCGGCTTCCGGGTGTGTGGGCGCCATGAGCCACCGGCCGTGGTCGCTCGTACCCAGCAGGGCGGCAAAGACCGCCGGTGAGTCAAAGCGCGGAAAACACAACCAGTCAATGCTCCCATCGCGGCCCACAAGGGCCCCGGTGTGCAGATCGGACAACAGTGCATAGTCTTCAATTCGCGATGCCATGCTTCCATGCAATCACATGGCGTCAAGGTCTGCCGAGTCAGCCAAGCCTGTCGGGCCTGTCGCAGGATCAGCTCAGGGATCAGCGCAGGGACTAGCTCAGGGACTCGCTCAGGGATCAGCGCAGCAGCTCCCGAATTTCGCGTGGCCTATTGCTGGTGACCTGTTCAACCCCGGCTGCCAGGCACAAGGCTAGATCCTCCGCTGTGTCCACGGTCCACACCCGCAGCACCCGTCCGGCGGCAACCCAACGAGCAGCGTTGCCCGGGTGAGCACGCAGGTACTCGACGCCGGGTCCGGCGAGTTGAGCTACGCCGTCGTCAATTAACCTTTCGCCTTCGGCCATGGCTCGGCGCATCAGAAAAGCCGCGGTGCGCCCGGTGATGGCACCCATGTCCAACTCCTCACGGACACCGGCCACCTGGACGTTTTCGAGCAACTGGCAGAGGTGCGCGGCGGGGATCTGCGCGGCGAGGTGCTTCACGGCGTCGGGGTGGAAGCTCATGAAGGAAACGTGAATGTTTCCGGCACTGGATTTTTCAGAGTCCCAGCCGAAGCTGCGCAACGTCTTGAGCGCGGCATCGACCAGCTGCGGTTTGAACGTGGCCCCGTATTTGAATTCCAGCGCCAAGGCAATGGGGCGCCCGGCAGCGGCCAGCAGCTCCAAAAGCTGAGGCAAGGTCAGGAGCTGGGTAGCAATGGTGCCGTAGTCGGGCGGGATGACGACGCCGTGCCAGCTGCTGAAATCGAGGGTTCGCAACTGGGCCAGTGTCAGCTCTGCCACCGACCCTGCCGAGTTGGACGTCCTCGCCACATCATCGTCATGTAGCAGGACAAGTTCCCCGTCCGCCGTGAGGTGAAGGTCGCATTCAACCCCGTCAGCACCGTCAGCGAGGGCCTGCAAATACGCGGCGCGAGTATGCTCGGCGAAGGCGGCGCTGGAACCGCGGTGCGCGTAGATCTGAACTGTCATGGCTCCACGCTACGCTTACTCCATGGCGCAAACACGAAGGCTCGAGCAGTCAGTTCCACCCCAGCATCCGGACGTTCAGAAGGCCGCAGCGCTCAAGCGTATGAAGAATATTGCGCTGGGCCTGCTGCTGTTCATGGCTGTGGTGTTCTGTTTCGCCTTTGCCCTACAGCCCCGTTTTCCCTGGTTGGCGTATGTTCGGGCCGCTGCCGAAGGCGGCATGGTTGGTGCGCTGGCCGACTGGTTTGCGGTCACGGCTCTGTTCAAACACCCCATGGGTATCAAGATTCCGCACACCGCCATCATCCCCAACCGCAAGGATGAGATTGGTGCCTCTCTTGCTGACTTTGTGGAAACTAACTTCCTCTCCGAAGAGGTAGTCTCGCAGAAGTTGGCCTCCACACAGATCGCCCAGAAGGTGGGCAGCTGGCTATCCAAACCGGCCAGTGCCGAGCGGGTGACCACCGAGGGTGCTGCCGCGCTGCGAGGCGCCATCTCGGTGTTGAAGGACGAGGACATCCAAGACGTCATCGAGTCTATGGTCCGCAAACATGTGTTGGAACCACCGTGGGGCCCACCCGTGGGCAAGCTCGCGGAACGGATCTTTGCCGAAGGCCACCACCATGCCCTAGTGGACCTACTCGTTGACCGGTCCACCACGTGGATCCAAGCCAACCACGACACCATTTCCGGTCTGGTGACCGACCGCTCCCCCAGTTGGGTTCCGGTCTTTGTGGACGGCCTGGTAGGGGATAAGATCCACGCGGAAATCTACAAGTTTGCCCGCGCAGTCCAGAACGATCCTCACCACGAGGTCCGCCAGCAGCTCGATAATTATTTGAAGGACCTCGCCCAGGAACTGCAGCATGATCCGGCCATGATCGCCAAGGCTGAAGGTATCAAAGCCCAGGTTCTCGGGGATCCTGAGGTTCGGGAATTGGCTGGACGAACCTGGGAGACCATCAAGACGGCGCTAACGGACGCCGTGGATGATCCACAGTCAGAACTTCGCCTGAAATTCACCTCGGCGGTGCAGGACTTCGGAGCCCGTCTGGTCTCCGACATGGACCTTGGGGACAAGGTCAACAAGTGGATTGCCGACGCTGCCGCCTACCTCGTGGGCACCTACAAGCACGAGATCACCTCCTTGATCACCGACACAGTTGGACGCTGGGACGCTGTGGAGACCAGCGAGAAGATCGAACTTCAGGTGGGCAAGGATCTGCAGTTCATCCGTATTAACGGCACCGTGGTTGGTTCACTCGCAGGGCTGGCGATTTTCACTGTAGCCACGCTGGTGTTCGGCTAGCGGAGCAGTCACCGCTTCGGCAGCTTTAGTGCTTTCGGGGCTTTGGGGGATTTCAGGGCTTTGGGGGCCTTGCCGGGCTTGAGCGGCTTCGGTTCCTTGGGGGGCTTCGGTTCCTTCGGCGGCTTGGGGAGTTTGGCTGTGGATTCAAGCTCGGCTAGCAGTTCCTGCGGAATCATCATGGGCGCCGGGCCAAAGGCACGGGTGGCCGAGGCAATAACTGCCTTGCCCATCATGTAGTTGCCCACGCCACCCACGGCTGCACCAATGCCAAAGGGCAGAGCTTTGCCAACCACCGAGGCGCTGCCCTTGACCGCCATCTTCTTCAGGAACATTTTCTGCATAGGTGCCACGAGACCCTTGATGGTGTTCAGCGGCAAGTTCTTGCTGACGGTCTTGCCCCAAGCTTGCATGGGTGTCTTGCCGGTTCCCAGTGCATGCCCAGTCAATCCCTGCAGCATGGCTTGGCCTTCTTCGCCCAAGATAATGGCCATGACCGTGACCTGAGCGCTTTCCGGATTCGCCAGGCGCACTCCGTGAAGTTCGGCAATGGATTGCGCGTAAAGCGCCGTGGCTTCCAGGAAGACCACGGTTGCCGCGGCGGAAATGGACAACGCCGCCACGGTGCCTATGCCAGGGATGATGGCAGTGGCACCAACGGCAGCCCCGCCGCTACTGACACCATTGAGGAAGTCCCGTTCCAGACGCTGGCTGAGCTCGTAGGCGGTGGCGTTTGGGTACCGTTTGCGCAGCCGGCGCAAGTTGGCCAGCACCAGCGGCCGCTGCACTTCCACAGCCTTAAGTAGCATGCCATGGACGGCAGGCGTGGGCTTTCCACTCGGATCGAATGCAGCACCCGCTGCCATCTGAACGGCCGGGTTCACCGGACCACGTTGTTTAGCGAAGCCCGGCGATTGCGCCATGACCCCGTGATTGAGATCCTTGTTGGCCATGTTCTCCCCTGCCTCTTTTGCCCCCAACTCTTTGCCTCCAGCGTAACGGCCCTCTGCGGATCTTTGCGGCAGTTCACTGTCAGGAAAACCAAACCGTCAGGAAATCCACTCTAGGCCCAGGATTCGCAGCCAGCCCCGCGCAGACTTAGCCTGCGAGCGCTACGGGAGTACCGTCGTCGTGCTTCACAGTGGGGACCTTCACGGCCGGGGCGAACAGGCGGGTGCGCAGGGCCAGGAACATGAACACCATGCCGGCGCTGAGCAGGATGTGGCCCAGGCCCGCGATACCGGGGATGGCTGCGGAGACGTCGGTGGTGCCGTTGACCTGCAGCATGCCGTGGACCACCATGATGGCCGCGGTCAGGATCAGGCCGACGTTGTACGGCCAGAAGAACCAGTTGAACAGGCGCGATTTGGACAGCGTGAACAACTTTTCCAGGATGAGCACAATGAGCAGGACTATGAAGCCGAGGGTGAGTAGGTGCGTGTGGACTACGGAGAGCTGGGTGAAGCCGTCGAACTGCTTGCCTTTGGTGAATTCGCGGTAGAACAGGCCGGAGAGGACCCCGATAACCATGTACGCAAACGCCGAGTAAAAGAGCTTCTTCATGAGGTTTCCTTCGCTACTGGGCCCCAGTTCGGGCCTTTCTTTGAAGCGTATTGACCCGCACGACGCCGGCCATCAACCTTTTGATTGACTGCGCAC
This sequence comes from Specibacter sp. NPDC078709, assembly GCF_040686795.1. Lineage (NCBI taxonomy): Bacteria > Bacillati > Actinomycetota > Actinomycetes > Micrococcales > Micrococcaceae > Specibacter > Specibacter sp. NPDC078709. Next base: position 89,380 of record NZ_JBFBLU010000006.1, on the reverse strand, counting down.
CGACATTCGGCTGCTTTTACTGTTGGGGGCGTCAGCGCGGGTCAGGTTTAGCGCCGGTTATCCGAGTTCCGCGGGTGGTTCTTTGCTGTGCGTTCATTGCCGCGGCGATAGTTTCCGGTCAGCCGGGCCCTGAGCTCCTGAGGCTCGGCGGTGAGTAGATCAACCAAGAATTTTTGGGCCATCGGCCCGCGCAGGGTGGTGGCTTTGCGGCCATGATGGGTGATGGTGACCTCGCCACCCGGACCGATGATGTGCTCAAAACCGTTTGCCTGACCGGTCATGATTTTCTCCTAGCTGCTCGGTGTGAAGGAGCCGGGCACGTTCGCTGTCAGGAAGGAGGAGACATCGGCCAGTTCGTCCGCCCGCATAGTGTGGCCCATTGCGTCGTAGCGCGCCTGTTGCAGATCGGTGTTGGCGGCCAACCATTCGGAGGTGAACTCCGTAGCGTCGGGGTTGATGACAAGATCCGCAACGTCGCGACCCCAGAAAAACGGCAACTTGCGCTCAAGCGGCTCCATGGTGGCGAGCAGTTCATTATTCAGAGCAAAGCCTGAAAGTCCTACGCCGGTCATGAACATGTCCGGACGCAGCCTGATCAATGTGGTTGCCATGGCCATGCCCTGTGAAAATCCCAGCACTGAGACCGAGCTGAATTTGTGGCGGACCATCTCGGTATCCAGCCATGCGAGGACTTTCGTAGCGGCTCCCACCACCGCGGCGAAGTCGTTGACCAGAAAATAGTCCAGCAAAAACCAGCCGTAATCCCCAGCGATGTCCATGGGTGCGCGCGGCGCGGCGCACACGAATCCCCGTGGCAGGTCCTTGAATACCGCGCTCATGCGGGACTCATCCGAACCGTACCCGTGCAGCATCAGCAGCAACGGCTTCCCGGCTCGCTCAGCTTCCGGGTGGGACCAGAGAACAGTTTCCATGCGGTCAGACTACCCGCTCGCCAGGTTCCCTCATTGGGCTTCCTCGCCGAACCGTTAGAAAAGGTCGCTTTGACGGTTCAAAACGACCTTTTCTAACGGTTCGAAGCGCCCCGTGGGCCTGACCAGTCCAACAGGCCCCCAACAGGCCCACCCACAGCAAACATAAACCCCAAAACAGACCCGCATCTGTGTTTATGTGGGAATGATGTTGACAATCGAAGATAAACACAGATAAAGTCATCTGAAACAACAGCTGTGATTCGGATCACGGGAGTAGGGCAGCCAAGAAAAATCAGGCTGGCCGCCCACCACCGGAAGGAAATGACATGTTTGCGGAGGAACGGCAGCGCAGGATCGCCGAACTCGTCAGCGCCCAAGGCAGGGTTGGCGTCAATGACTTGGCAGAACTGTTTTCCATTACCCAAGAGACGGTTCGCCGCGACCTGGCTGCGCTGGAAGAAGTGGGCAAGCTCCGCCGCGTGCACGGCGGGGCGGTGAGTGTGGACCGGTTGACGCGTACAGAGCTCAGCCTAAGCGAACGCCAGAGCCAACACCTCGAAGAGAAGCAGCGCATTGCCACAGCTGCACTGGCCTTGATTCCGCACGCCCCAACGGCCTCCATCTTGCTGGATTCGGGCACTACCACGGCGGCGTTGGCCGAGAGGCTGGCCACCTGGACCCCCGCCAACGCTGGCGATGAACTGCTCGTCATCACCAATTCACTCCCCATGGCCGGGACACTGAGCACCAACACGCATCTGCTGTTGGACATCGTTGGTGGCCGCGTCCGAGCCCTGACCAGCGCCGTCGTCGGAGCTCGCGCCACGGAACAGCTCAGCGCACTGCGCCCCGACATCGCCTTCCTCGGCGCGAACGGCATCCACGCCGCCTTTGGTCTGAGCACCCCAGACCCTGTCGAAGCCGCCACCAAAACCGCCATGGTCAAGGCGGCCCGGCAGGTGGTGGTCTTGGCCGATGCCTCCAAACTCGGCGCCGAAACACTTGTCCGCTTCGCAACCCTCGAGGAGATCGATATCTTGGTCACCACCACAAAACCCACCGGCGAGCTTGCCGCAGCCTTGGCCGGCGCCGACATAAAGGTCGTGATCGCATGATCCTCACCCTGACGCCCAACCCCAGCCTGGACCGCACCATCGATCTGGCTGCTCCGTTACAGCGCGGCGAGGTTCAGCGCGCAACGGCCTCCTCTGCGCATCCCGGCGGCAAGGGCGTGAACATTGTCCGGGCCCTCTCCGCATCCGGAATCGAGGCGCTGGCGCTGTTGCCCGGGGACGCAAGTGACGCCGTCGTCCTGGCTTTGGATCTCGAGCGCATCCCCCACCTGGCCATGCCGATCGGGGCACCCCTGCGCAGCAATGTGGCCATCACCGAGCCCGACGGCACCACGACCAAGGTCAACGAGCCCGGCCCCGTCCTCACCCAGACCCAGCTCAACGAGCTCCTGGCGCTCACCGTTGAGAAGTCCGACGGCGCGGGCTGGCTCGTGCTGGCCGGCTCACTTCCGCCGGGGGTGCCGAGTGATTTCTATGCGTTGGTGATTGAGGCCGTCCGTGCCGCGCATGGTTCGCGGGCACCACGCATCGCCGTCGATTCCTCGGGCGCCCCACTCAAAGAGTGCCTACGCGCAGCCCCTGACTTACTCAAGCCCAACGGTGAGGAATTGGCCGAGTTGACGGGCCTTTCCACCGGACCTGAGCTTGAGGCAGATCCGGCGGCGGCCGCAGCGGCCTCCGTTACTCTGCTCAAGAACGGGGTGGGTGCTGTTCTGGCGACGCTCGGTTCCAAGGGCGCAGTTTTGACCACCAGCCACGGCAGCTTCCATGGCCGCGGCCCCGCCATCAAGGCAAAAAGCACCGTCGGTGCGGGTGACTCCGCACTGTCCGGATATCTGCTGGCAACGCTTCGTGGGGATTCCCCCGAAGCGTGCCTGCAGCAAGCAGTGGCGCATGGCGCGGCCGCAGCTTCCCTCCCCGGAACCATGGTTCCCTCCCTCGCACAAACAACCCCCGGAACCGTCGCTGTGACGGTGCTGGCCCCAGCTGAAGAGAACTGATATGACAACCCTTATCAACGATGATCTGGTGCTTCTTGACGCCAATCTCGGCACTGATACCACCTCGGTCATCCGCAATTTGGCCGAGCTCATCGCAAAAACCGGCCGTGCCGCCGAGGTAGAAGGCCTGTTCGCCGACGCCCTCGCCCGCGAGCAAAAGACCGCAACCGGCGTCCCGGGTGGCATCGCCATCCCGCATTGCCGCTCCGAGGCTGTGCTTGAACCGACCCTCGCCATGGCACGCCTGAACCCGGCTGTTGACTTTGGCGCCAAGGACGGCCCGGCCGACATCATCTTCTTCATCGCCGCCCCCGCAGGCGCCGACAACGAACACCTCAAGCTGCTCTCCAAGCTGGCCCGCTCCCTCATTAAGAAGGACTTCACCGCGGCCCTGCGCGCAGCAAAATCCCCGGCAGAGATCGTTGCCCTGGTCGAAGGCGCCCTGGCGGACAAGCCTAAGGCGGCAACGCCAACACCGGCCCCGGTCGCTCAGGGCGCAGCCGGTTCCACCGATCCCGGCGCCGCCGGGGCCGCCGCTGCCCCCGCAACCCGTCAGAAGCGCCTTGTTGCTGTGACGGCGTGCCCTACGGGCATTGCCCACACCTACATGGCCGCCGATTCACTGGTTTTGGCCGCTCAGGAAGCCGGTGTTGACCTGCAGGTGGAGACCCAGGGTTCCGGTGCTGTGACTCCGTTGGATCCCGCCGTAATCGCGGCCGCAGATGCTGTGATCTTTGCTGTTGATGTGGATGTTCGCGGCAAGGAACGTTTTGCCGGCAAACCGCTCGTCAGTTCGCCCGTGAAGCGCGGAATCGACGAGCCAGCCAAGATGATTCAGGAGGCAATTGCCGCCTCGGACAACCCGAATGCCCACCGCGTGCCGCATTTTGGCGCGGAAGAGAATGCAGAAAACAGGGCTGAGGCCTCCAGCGAAAGCCTGGGCTCCAAGGTCAAGAAGGTCCTGCTGACAGGCGTCAGCTACATGATCCCGTTCGTGGCTGGTGGCGGCCTGCTGATCGCACTTGGCTTCCTGCTGGGTGGCTTCCAGATTCCAGACTTCGCGGACAAGATCCTGACCGGCAATAGCTTGGCCAATCTGCCCACGGACTACCCTGAACAAGCGCTGGGCCCCGTCGGCGCCTACCTTGGTGCCGTAGCATTCAAAATTGGTAGCCTGTCCATGGCTTTCCTGGTCCCGGCCTTGGCCGGTTACATCGCCTTCGGCATCGCCGACCGCCCCGGCATCGCACCCGGTTTCACGGCCGGATCCGTCGCCGTGTTCATGGGCGCCGGCTTCCTCGGCGGCCTAGTGGGCGGCATCTTGGCAGGCCTCGCGGCCTACTGGATCGGCAGCTGGAAGGTCCCCCGCTGGTTGCGCGGCCTCATGCCCGTGGTGATCATCCCGCTGCTGGGCTCCATCATCGCCTCCGGCGCCATGCTGCTGTTCCTGGGCTCACCGATTGCCTCACTCTCTGAAGGCCTGAACAGCTGGCTGACGGGCATGACCGGAACATCCGCCGTCGTACTGGGCATTATTCTTGGCCTCATGATGTGCTTCGACCTCGGCGGCCCCGTCAATAAGGTTGCCTACGCATTCGCCGTTGCAGGGCTCGGCGCGGGCAGCATTGCCGCCCAGGCGCCGTGGGAAATCATGGCAACCGTCATGGCTGCCGGCATGGTCCCGCCCTTCGCCATGGCCCTGGCCACCGTGCTCGACAAGAAGCGTTTCTCCCTCGCCGAGCGCGAAAATGGCAAGGCGGCCTGGCTGCTGGGAGCATCGTTCATCTCCGAAGGCGCCATCCCGTTCGCCGCTGCCGATCCCCTGCGCGTCATCCCGGCATCCATGCTGGGCGGCGCGGTCACCGGCGCCATGACCATGGCCTTCCACGTGACCTCGCAGGCTCCCCACGGCGGATTCTTCGTCTTCTTCGCCATCGGCAACTTGGCCATGTTCGCCGTGTCCATCCTGGTGGGCACCGTGATCGCCGCGCTGGCTGTCGTAGCGCTGAAACGCTGGGCTGTTCGCAAGCCCGTTGATACCCTTGCAGCAACGCAGCCTGCCACCCAGGCCGCCTAGGCCCTGGCCATGATTGTCGAAGGAGCTACTGTGCAGAACTTTGTTGGAGTCGGAGTCTTCCGCGGCCGGGTCATTGGCCCGGTCCGGCACATGCCGCCAGCCCTCACCGAGCCTCCCGCTGGTGAAAAGTTGGAAGGTTCGACGACGCCCGAGGCTGCCGCTGCATCCCTCAAGGCTGCTGGGGCAAGCGTGAAAGAGCAGCTCCTGGAGCGTGCTGGCCGGGCTGAAGGTGCCGGGAAGGACGTCCTTGAGGCCACAGCCTTGATGGCGACCGATCCCATGCTGATCAAGGCCGCCATCAAGTTGGTCAAGACCGGCACCTCGGCAGAGCGGGCCATCTGGGAAGCCGGCGATTCGGTAGCCCAGATGCTCACCAACTTGGGCGGTTACATGGCCGAACGCTCCCACGATGTGTTGGATGTGCGTTCGCGTATTGTGGCCGTGCTTCGAGGTGTGCCCGCACCGGAAATCCCTGATTCCGCCGAACCGTTCATTCTGTTTGCCGAGGACCTGGCCCCTGCTGACACGGCCACCCTTGATCCCACCAAGGTCATTGCGCTGGTCACGGCAGGAGGTGGGCCGCAGTCACACACCGCCATCATTGCTCGCAGCTTAGGGCTGCCGGCGGTTGTTGCCGCTGCTGGGGTGCTCGGCGTTGCCGACGGCGCCGTGGTCTTTGTGGACGGCTCTGCCGGGATCGTGAGCACTGAACCAGCCGATGCCGAACATGCTGCCGTAGCGGTATGGCAGGAAAAGGCTTCGCTACTGAACGTCTTTGACGGTGTGGGACAGCTTGCCGACGGTACGCTGATCCCGCTACTGGCCAATGTTGGCGGGGCGAAAGATGCCCAGGAGGCTGCTGCCACCAACGCCCAAGGTGTGGGTCTGCTGCGCACAGAATTTTGCTTCCTGGGCAACAGCACCGAGCCCAGCCACGAGGATCAGGTGGCCGCCTACAAGGGTGTCTTCGAGGCTTTCCCAGGCAAAAAAGTTGTTGTGCGCACGCTCGACGCTGGCGCGGATAAACCGCTGCCGTTCCTCACTGACACCACCGAGCCCAACCCTGCCCTGGGTGTGCGTGGTTACCGCACAGATATCACCACTCCGGGCGTTTTGGCCCGCCAGCTGGCTGCTATAGCCGATGCCGCTGGGTCTTCTCAGGCCGAGGTGTGGGTCATGGCACCGATGATTTCAACACCTGCCGAGGCAGCTGACTTCGCCGCGCTGTGCACCGCAGCCGGACTGCGCGTTCCGGGGGTCATGGTGGAAGTTCCTTCCGCAGCCCTCACGGCCCGGCACATTCTGAACAATGTGGAATTTGCCAGCCTCGGCACCAACGACCTAACCCAGTACGCCATGGCGGCCGACAGGCAACTGGGGCCGCTCGCGGCCCTGAATGATCCCTGGCAGCCAGCCGTACTGGCCCTGATTCAGGCAACTGTCGAAGGGGCTGTCGAGCAGGCTAAGCACTCAGCATCGCTAGAGACGTCGGCACCCAAGCCGGTTGGTGTGTGTGGAGAGTCGGCCGCAGACCCGGCCCTCGCCGTCGTGCTTGCCGGTTTGGGAGTCAGTTCCTTGTCCATGACGCCGCGGGCGCTACCGGCCGTGGCTGCCGTGTTGCGCACCGTTTCGCTCGCCGAGGCTAAAGTGTTGGCATACCGGGCGGTGGGGGCCTCCTCCGCTGCCGAGGCCCGCGAGCTGGTTAGGGCAGGGCTGCCGGCCCTCGCTGAGCTGGGGCTCTAAGCGACTTTTATTCAGTATTTGTTTTATTCATTACCTGCTTGAGGAGAAAATCATGATTGAACGAACCGCCACCATTGCCAGCACCGTGGGACTGCACGCCCGCCCGGCATCGATCTTTGCCGAGGCCGCCGGCGAGCTGGACGCCGAAGTGACCATTGCGCGCGTGGGCGATCCCATCGAGGACGCGGTGGACGCCGACAGCATGCTCGCATTGATGAGCCTCGGCATGGAGTTCGGCGAAGTTGTTGTGCTCCGCACCGACGACGACTCTGCAGGCGCCGCTTTGGACTCCTTGGTTACCATCCTCGAGACAAACCACGACGCCTAGTCCCCACGCCCTCCCCCTGCGGACGCGTGGGCCCGGACGTTCCAAGGACCCCGCCACTGTAACCATTTTTGGTTGCAATGGCGGGGTTTTTTGCCCTTGACAGCACCCCGTTTCAGGGGTGAGAATGTCCCATCTGCTAGAATTTATGGTCTGCCCGTAGCGATGCAGCAGGAAGTCGCAAGCAAATGAACTCCTTTAAGGGGATGAACAAATGCCCATAGACCGAAGCATGACTCAACCGGAACCAGGTGTTAAGGACACCGCAGATCACCCGCATACCCGGCCGAAAAGGTCCCGTGTGCCCAAACTCAAAAAACGCCGGCTCGGCGTCGATGACGTCAATATTGTTGATGCCCCAATGCTCAAAAAAGCACTGGGCGGCACCGTTGTTGGAAACACCATGGAATGGTACGACGTCGGTGTCTTCGGATACCTCATCGCCACCATGGGACCAGTATTTCTGCCTGAGGCAGACCCAGATGTTCAGACCTTGTTCCTGCTGGGGACCTTCGCGGCCACCTTCTTGGCCCGGCCGCTCGGCGGCGTGGTCTTCGGCTGGCTCGGAGATAAAATCGGGCGTCAAAAGGTGCTCGCCACGACCTTGATGGTCATGGCTGCTTCAACTTTCGCCGTGGGGCTCCTGCCCGGATACGCGCAAATCGGCATCTGGGCTGCGGCCCTGCTGGTCCTGCTCAAACTGGTTCAAGGCTTCTCCACCGGTGGTGAGTATGCTGGCGCCACCACCTTTGTGAGCGAATACGCTCCGGACAAGCGCCGTGGCTACTTTGCCAGCATCTTGGATCTTGGGAGTTACCTGGGATTCGCCATTGGTGCCGCCATGGTCTCGGTGTTGCAGTTGACTCTGGGCCAGGAGGTCATGGAGCAGTGGGGTTGGCGTGTGCCGTTCCTCATCGCAGGGCCCTTGGGCTTGATTGCCATTTACTTCCGCATGAAGATCGAGGAATCACCTCAGTTCCAGGCCACTCTGGATGCTAATGAGGAGGCGTCCAAGTCCGCTGCAGCCAGCGACGAGGACTCCTCAAACGGGCCGGTTCATCTGGTCAAGGTCTACTGGCGGCAGGTGCTGCTGGCCATGATTCTTGTGGCAGCAGCCAACACGGTAGGCTACGCTCTCACCTCCTATATGCCCACCTACCTGACGGATTCAATGGGCTACGATCCAGTCCATGGAACATTGCTGACCATCCCCATTTTGGTCGTCATGGCCTTGTGTATTCCACTGACCGGTAAATTGTCGGACCGTATTGGACGCCGCCCGGTACTTTGGGTTGGCGCTGTGAGCACCGTGGTACTGGCCGTCCCTGCCTTCATGCTCATTGCCGTGGGCCCCGTCTGGACCACCATGCTTGGTCTGGCATTGATTGCCTTCCCGGTAACCTTCTACGTCTCCAACCTGGCATCATCCTTGCCAGCGTTGTTCCCCACGTCCAGCCGTTACGGTGGCATGGGAATCTCCTACAACTTTGCCGTGGCCATCTTTGGCGGTACCGCTCCGTTCATCATGAAGGGCCTAATCACCCTCACCGGCAACGAACTGATGCCGGCCTACTATCTGATGCTGACCTCCGCCATTGGCGTTGTGGGTATCTACTTCCTGCGTGAATCTGCACAAAAGCACCTGCCTGGCTCCATGCCAAGCGTGGCCACTGTCCAGGAAGCTCAGGAACTGGTGAAGTCGCAGGACGAGAATCCGCTGCTCGACATGGATTACCTGCCCTTTGACGAATCCTACGAGCCGCCCACCCCAGGCACAGGTATCCCGGTCACCGTGGGCCGCCCAGAGTCTGAGGAGTAGTCCCCACCCGGTTCACCCCGGAGTTCATGGCCGAGAGCGTGCCATGGTGCCGAGTGCCCCAAGAGTTCGGGGTCCTCGCCACCATGGCACGCTCTCGATTTAACTCGGTTTAATCAGCGCCCGCGATTGCCAGCTGCGGCAGCCACGCTGTCGGGGACCAACTTGGCCAACGCCATGAGAGTGGCGTAGCGCTTGGACGGGATCGACACCGCTTTGCCCACTGCGTTATCGGCGAGGCCTTCACGCACCACTTGCTCGGCGTTGAGCCACATCCACGGCTTCACACCATTCATATCAGCGCCCATGCGTTGGTGGAACTCGGTGTGCACAAAACCGGGGCACACGGCGGTTACTTTCACGCCGCGCGGGCCGTAACGCAGGTTCGCGAAACGGCTGAAGCTGACACCCCAAGCCTTAGCCGCCCCGTACGTGCCGCGCGGGATAAACGCTGAAACGCTTGAAACATTGATGATGCGCCCCGCCCCGCGCTCCAACATTCCGGGCAGCACGGCATGGGTGAGTTCCATAGGAGTCTGAGCCAAGATACGCAGGTGCGCTGTTTCTTCTTCAACAGAGTTCTTCTCGAAGGCTTTCACCAGACTGAAGCCGGCGTTGTTCACCAGCATCGAGACTGGCCGCTGCGGGTCCGTCAGCCGAGCGCTGACGGAAGCGACGCCGTCGTCCGTAACAAGGTCAGCTGGCAGAATCTGAACATCAATACCAAAGTCGTTGCGCAGGCGCACCGCCTTTACCTCGAGGCGGGCGGCATCACGGGAGACCAGCACCAAATCATGCTGGGAACGGCCAAGCTGCTGGGCAAATTCAGCACCCAGCCCGGACGTTGCGCCGGTAATCAGTGCCACGGGGCGGTCCATTTAGGCCTCCTCAAGGGAATCGGGGAAGTCGGTGTACTGCAGGTACGGTTCCGGATGTTTAGCCAGGAACCTCGCCACATAACTGCAGTGCGGGATGATGCGTTTTCCGGACGCCACCACGTCATCCAAGGCATAGCGCGCCAAGACCTTAGCCAGGCCCTTTCCTTCGAAACCGGGCTCACCAACTGTATGGAGCAGATCGATATGGCCGGGCAGATCCGCGAAGGTTATGGTCACGGCCAATTCCTCCGCCGCGAACAGCTCATAGCGGTGCAGAGCGTCATTGCGGCTCATGCGCACGGTGGCGTCGAAAGGATCGGATTCCAGGGTTTCGTTCACACTCATAGAGCGAGCTTGGCACACCGGACAAGCCGTGGCAACAGCTGGCCGGCGCCCAATTCCGATCTCCTAAAGGGTCCTCCTTAGGCGCGCGCGCCGCCCTGCCACAGAGCGGTGAACGGTGCGCCCGACGCCACACGGTTCTTGATGCCCTCGGTGACGAAAGCCTTGGCAGTCCGGGCCGCCTCCAGCGGGGTTGCGCCCTTGGCAAGCTCGGCCGTCACGGCTGCGGCGAGCGAGCAGCCAGCACCTGAGACAGCAACTTCGCCAACCTTCGGCGCGGAGAGCACTTCCAGCGTTTCCCCGTCAAAGAAAACGTCGACGGCGTCATCACCTTCCAGCCGCACCCCACCCTTGGCCAGGACTACCGCGCCGGAAAGTTCGTGGATCTTGCGGGCAGCAGCCTTGAGGTCTTCAACATTGCTGATTTTCAAGCCGGAGAGGGACTCGGCTTCGAAGTGGTTGGGCGTGACAAAAGTGGCCAACGGCAGAATCTGGGCCTTCAGCGCCTGATCGGTGTCCAGTGCGTGGCCCGGCTCCTGGCCCTTGCAGATCAGTACCGGGTCCAGGACCACGCTCTTGAACGCGGCAGCCTTGAGCGCCGTCTCCACAGTGGTGATGGTGGCAGGGCTGCCCATCATGCCGATCTTGACCGTGTCCAGCGTGGTGGGTGCACCGGAAGCGGCACCATAGGCCGCCGTCGTTGCTTCCAGCTGGTCGGCAATGACCTGCTGCTCCACCGGCACAAAGCGGTGGTTCCAGTTGTTCTTGGGATCAAAGGAAACGATGCAGGTGAGGTTCACAATGCCGAAGACGCCCAGTTCCTGGAAGGTCTTCAGATCGGCTTGGGCGCCGGCACCGCCTGTCGCTTCGGAACCGGCGATGGTCAGGGCAAGAGCGGGGGCATGGATAGTCATGGAACTATCTTGCCACTTCGCCGCGCTCTACCAATGTTCGCGTTACGGCGGTAGATTCAGGAATGTCGTGAGAAATTCTCCCCTCAGCCCAAGGAGCGCCCCGTGGACACCGATTCAACAGCTGTAGTTTTCATTGAATTCCAGAATGATTTCACCTCTGAGGGAGGTGTTTTGCACGGGGCGGTCAAGGACTCCATGGAAGCCAACGGCACCCTCGACAATGCAGCGAAAGTGCTGGCCGCAGCCCGGGCAGCCGGAGCCACGGTGATCCACTCCCCCATCAGCTTTGCACCTGGTTACAACGAGATCGCCAAGCATCCCTACGGCATCCTTAAGGGCGTGGTAGACGCCACGGCGTTTGTAAAGGGAGCCTGGGGCGCTGAAATCATGGACAGGTTTGCTCCGGAGGAATCCGACATTGTTATTGAAGGCAAGCGAGGCCTGGACGCCTTTGGCAGCACCAACCTCGATTTCATCCTGCGAGCCAAAGGCATCAAGACCGTGGCACTGGCCGGATTCCTCACCAACTGCTGCGTGGAATCCACGATGCGCACAGCGTACGAGCGTGGCTACAACGTGGTGACCTTGACCGACGCCGTAGCCGCCACCAGCGTTGAAGAGGGCGAGTCCGCGGTCAAATTCGATTACCCCATGTTCTCCACGCCAACCACATCGGATGAGTTCATCGCTGCGCTCGACTCTGCCGGCACGCTCGAGGACTCTTCGCGAGGCTACTAACGGGACCTGGCCCCGACCCCACCAAAACGCCGGATAACGGGTTGGCGGGTTAGCCGGCCTGTTTAATCGCATTTTCGGGGCCAGATATGGCGACTCGAAGATTGCGGATTTGAAAACGCAGATAATGCGATGAACATCGCGAATTTGTCGCGTCTACTGCAGTCTCGAACCGGTTCGGCGCATCATCTGCTGTTTCGAAGAAGAAACCACTGACACGTCCGGGCTGTACACACATTTTGGCCGCTAACCCCGGGTTAGCGGCCAAAACAAAAAAGAGCCGCAGGTCAGAATCACTAAAAGTGGTTCTGACCTGCGGCTAAGTCGGTGGGCCCTGCGGGGCTCGAACCCGCGACCCACGGATTAAAAGTCCGATGCTCTACCAACTGAGCTAAAGGCCCGACCTAACGACAACTAGCGTAGTAATGTTTCCATCCCTGCAAAAGTTGACGCATATTAGACTACCGCACGGCAAGCACCAGAATGCAATCGCGCCACGGTTACTTCCTCACAGCCACTGTTGGGATCACCGTCTTCCACAGACTTCCACAGATTGCTGGCTAGCGAACCCCATTCTCTCGACCCGGCCGGGCGGCGAGGGGTAGTGTCGTGTCATGAATGATCGACCAGCCACCAACATCCCCCGCCCGCACAAGCCGGTGCCGTTCTCACCGGCCGACTTTGAAAGCTACGCCGGGGGCATCGATCCGGCCCGTGTCTCCGAGGCGGCCCATCTTGCCGCCCGCGCCCTGGTCAGCGGCGGCCGGGAGAGCAACGATCCTGCCGTCACCAGGCGTCTGGTCAAGCTGGCAGATAAGCAGGGCCTGGAAGCCATCGCTGAATTGTGGGCAGCCAGCCCGGCCCGCTCACTCCCTGGCGCCCTCTGGCGTCTCTACGCGCTGCGGGCCGCAACACTGCAAGACCCTGAAGGCATCAGCGTGTTCTTCCGTGCCGGGCAGCAGCGAGCCCAAGTGGCCAATGCTGTGGCAGGTGTTGCCGAGCCGCCCGGCGCCGAAGAAATCACCGTCATGGCTAACGCCATTCTTTCCGGCGCGTTCGACGGCGACTTCGACGTTGCGCTTGACCGTTCCGCGGCGTTCTGCCGAGTTGTCGCCTTGGGACAAGCCACGCTCGCCGCCGAACGTGAAGCCGCCCACACCGAGCATGCCTCGGCACTGACTAAAAAAGCCCACCAATTGGTGCGAACCGCGGAGGATCTCGAGGGTGCCGCCACCTCGTGGCGCAAGGGCGAACTAGACTAATCAGCTCTCTGAAACTGTCTCTGGTTGATACCCCGGTTGACAGCCGGGGCCGGACGTAGAAGACTGAAAGCGGTGTCGAACCGTGGAACCCCCGGGCTCCATTTTATAGCCGCCTAGAGCGGCCCAGTGCCGAGAGGCGCTCCCGGTTCGACACCACTTTTTTGCCCTGGAGATGCCCGGATTTTCCCTCATCAATCCGCTAAAACAAAGGTCTCGCCGTGAAGTTGCGACTTTTCCCCCAAGAGACTGCAGGGTTGCAGGCACTGGCCCAAATGTCAGAGCATATCTTGGCAGGTACACAGACCCTGGCAGAGCTGCTGGGCGCTGGCAGGGCTGGCTTCGGCCCCTTGACTGAATCGCTGCGGAAGCAAGAAGCGGAATCAACCGCAAATTTCTCCACCCTCTTGACCACCATGCGCACCAGCTTCGTGAACCCGCTCCCCCGCGAAGACCTCTACACGCTGGGCCAGCTCCTGAATGAAACCAGTGAATTTCTCACAGGAGCAGGGGAACTGATCGAGCTCTACGTCCTTGACCGCATTCCCACCCGCATGAGTGATCAGTTGGAAATCCTCGCCCGACAGGCGGAACTAACCACCGCTGCGATGAAATCCCTCAACGATCTGGACGGCCTTGAGGACTACTGGCTGGAGGTGCTGCGGCTAGCCAAACGAGCCGACCACACCCACCGAGTGGTCGTCGCAGAATTGCTGGATTCCCACAGCGCCACAACGTTTACAAAATATCGCAGCCTGTCTGACCAATTGGCGGCAGCCAGCCGTCAGATGCGGACGGTAGCTGCCCAAGTGGGCAGCATCATCGTCAAGGAATCCTAAGGTTGATCGCGTTCCTGCTCGGTGCCGTGATCGTCTCGGCCGCAGTTTTTGCGTTTCTGAACGGTTTCCGCGATGCCTCTGCCGCCGTCGCCCTTTCCGTGCGCACCCGCGCCCTGACAGCGAATGTCGCGGTCCTGTTGGCTGCCCTGTTCAACTGCCTGGGCGCCCTGGCCAGCGTGGCGCTAACAACTATTTTTGCGGAAAAACTTTTCAACGTCCCGAATGGCACGGACGGTCTGATCCTGCTGCTAGCGGCTCTCATCTCTGCCTCTTTGTGGGGTATTTACCTGTGGTGGCGGGGCTTTCCGTCGTCATCGACCCATGCCCTGATCAGCTCGTTGGTGGGCGCATCATTGGGCTCGGTCGTTATTGGTCACCGTCCCCTCGATGGCATCAACGTCACCATGTTCACGCTGGTTGTGCTGCCGCTGCTCATCTCCCCGCTGATCGCCTTTGTGCTGGGATTCGTGGCGGTTTACCCCACGTCCTGGGCGGCGCGGAACATGGCCCCGAACAGGGTCAACCGGCGCGCCCGGCAGCTTCAGTCAGTAGCTGGGGCTGCTGTGGCGTTTGGGCACGGACTCCAAGACGGCCAACGCACGACGGCGGTTGTCCTGTTCGCGCTGGTGGCCGCTGGTTCCATTGGGGCTGGCGAACTGCCCATGTGGGTCCCGATCTTCACTGCGGTGTTGTTGGCGCTGGGCACCTTGTTTGGCGGCTGGCGGATCTCCTACACCCTGGGCCACCGGCTGGTACGGGTGGATCCGATGCGCGGTTCCGTGGCCCAGATGCTCAGCGCCGGGCTGTTGTTCATTGGTGCCATGGTGCTCCACATGCCGTTGTCCACCACGCACGCGGTCACCGCAGCCATTGCGGGGGCCGGCGCGAATCAGCGCTTCGCGGCCACCAATGGGCGGGTATTGATCCATATTGCGAGGGCCTGGATCGCCACCCCCGTGGTCTGCCTGGCCCTAGGCGCATTGTTCTTCCTGGCTCTCTCGCCGCTGGCCTAACCGCCGGGCATTCCCTAGCCGCCAGGCAACCCGCACGGTCTCCCTGTGCGCCACTTCCCTTATGCGCCAAACTCACGCCGGATCTGACGCACAACAGACTCTGCGCCGAACCCACGCTAGGTCCAGCGCAAAAGGGAAGCTCGGCGGTAGCCCGCCTAGCTAGGGCTTAACCAAGTACGACGGCGACACTCACCTGTGTGGTGCGTGTCGCCGTCGTACGTGGGAGTGCCGCAGAGCGATTTGTCAGCCCGGCGAGAAGGCTTATCCGAAGCGGCCGGAGACGTAATCTTCGGTGGACTTCTCGGCAGGGTTGTTGAAGATGGTGGCCGTGTCAGCGAACTCGATGAGCTTGCCGGGCTTGCCGGTGCCGGCGATGTTGAAGAATGCGGTCTTGTCGGACACGCGGGCGGCCTGCTGCATATTGTGGGTCACGATGACCACCGTGTACTCGTCCTTGAGCTCGTTGATGAGGTCCTCAATGGCGAGCGTGGAGATGGGGTCCAGGGCGGAGCAGGGCTCATCCATGAGGATCACGTCCGGGGATACGGCGATGGCACGAGCGATGCACAGGCGCTGCTGCTGGCCGCCGGACAGGCCGGAGCCGGGCTTCTCCAAGCGGTCTTTGACCTCGTTCCACAGGTTGGCGCCGCGCAGGGACTTCTCCACGAGGTCATCGGCATCCGAGCGGGGCATGCGGCGGCTGTTGAGCTTCACGCCGGCCAGCACGTTGTCGCGGATGCTCATGGTGGGGAACGGGTTGGGGCGCTGGAAGACCATGCCGATCTGGCTGCGGACCGTCACCGGGTCAACGCCGTCGCCGTACAGGTTGTCGCCGTCGAGCAGGACCTTGCCCTCCACACGGGCACCGGGGATGACCTCGTGCATGCGGTTCAGGGTGCGCAGGAAGGTGGACTTGCCACAGCCGGAGGGGCCAATGAAGGCCGTGACGGACTTTGCTTCGATGGTGATGTTGACGTCCTCAACGGCGCGGAAGTCGCCGTAGTAAACGTTCAGATCGCTAACGTCAATGCGTTTTGACATGGTGGGTTTTCCGTTCAGAAGAATTTAGCGGCCGGTCTTCGGCGCAAAGATACGCGCGACCAGGCGGGCACCAAGGTTGAGGAGCATAACAAGGATGATCAACAGAAGAGCTGCGGCCCAGGCACGCTGAGTTGAGGGGTCAGCGTTCGACGGCGAGGTGGGCGTCATGATCTGAGTGTAGATAAAAGTGGGCAGCGAGGACATCCATCCGGCAAAAACATTCATGTTGATGCTGCTGGCGAACCCGGCGGTGACCAGCAGCGGAGCCGTCTCACCAATGACTCGGGCAATGGCCAAAGTGACGCCGGAGGCAATGCCGGAGATCGCCGTGGGAATGACCACCTTGGTGATGGTCCGCCACTTGCGCACACCCAGTGCGTAGGCGGCTTCGCGCAGTTCGTTGGGCACAATCTTGAGCATTTCCTCGCTGGAGCGCACTACCACCGGGATCATCAGCACTGAAAGTGCGACGGCGGCCACGAACCCGGTTTTGGTCCCTGGCCCCATGATCAGGGCAAAGAAGGCTGCTGCGAACAAGCCGGCGACAATGGAGGGGATGCCTGTCATGACGTCAACCAGGAACGTGATGACCCTGGAGAACTTGTTGTCTGCACTGTATTCCACCAAGTAAATGGCTGTCATCAGACCCACGGGCACCGAAATCAGGGTGGCCCAGAGGGTGATCAGCACGGAGCCAACCAACGCGTGGTAAACGCCACCGACAACCGGTGTGCCATTCGCGACGGCGGCATTGTCGACGGCTCCCGTCACGCCGTTCATTGAGGTGCTGAGGAAGCCGGAGGTCAGCAAGCCGGGAACACCGTTGACTAGAACGGTCCAGATCACTGAGACCAACGGAAGCAAAGCGATCAGGAAGGCCCCGTACACCAGAGACGTGGCCAGCTTGTCGACAGCCTTGCGGCGTCCTTCAACTAGGGCTGAGCTGATGACGTTGCCCGCAGCGAAGAAGATAGCTGAGAGTACGCCCCACCCAAAGGCGTTGAAACCAATGAGTGACATGAGCGCGGCGGCGATGATGATAGCCGCCGCTGCGATCACATAGGGGGTGTAGCGTGGCAGGCGGCCGCGGGTGAGGGCGGACCGTTTGCGTTCGGTCATGAGCGTGGCCATTAGTTGGCTCCCGAGAATTCTTTGTGGCGGTTGATGATCCAACGGGCCACCATGTTGACCGCCAGAGTGATGAGGAACAGCACCAGGCCGGCGGCGATGAGTTCATGCATGCGCAATCCGAAAGCCTCAGGGAAGTTGAGGGCAATTTCGGCGGCAATAGTTTGGTTTCCGGAGCGGATCAAGGATGCGATCAGCGGTCCGGAGGAAAGCACCAAGGCGACCGCCATGGTCTCACCGAGTGCACGGCCAAGGCCCAGCATGACGGCGCTGATGATGCCGCCACGGGCGAAGGGAAGGACAGCCATACGGATCATTTCCCACCGGGTAGCACCTAATGCCAACGCGGCTTCCTGGTGCAGCATGGGTGCCTGCAGGAAAATCTCCCGAGTCAATGAGGCAATGATGGGCAGTACCATGACGGCAAGAACAATGCCTGCCGTCAAAATGGTTTTTCCGGTACCGGAAGCAGGTCCAGCAAAAATCGGAATCCAGCCGACGTTCTCGGCCAGCCAGGCGTACGGTCCCTTGAGTGAGGAGGCCAGAAAGCTCGCGCCCCAAGCACCGTAGATAACCGAGGGGATAGCAGCCAGCAAGTCCACCACATAGCCCAAGACACGCGCCAAGTTGCGCGGAGCGTAGTGCGAGATGAACAGCGCAACCGCCACTCCGATGGGCGTAGCGATGAGCAAGGCGATCGTGGCGGCGATCAGAGTACCAATGACAATCGGGAAGATGTAGGAGAAGAACCCCTCACCTCCGGTGATGTCGGCAGATGCCGCGCCAAAGGTCGGCAGGGCCTGGACAACGAGGAACAGGGCCACGGCAAACAGCACGGCAACGATCAGCGCACCCGCGGTCAAGGCCGCACCGGAGAAAACTTTATCTCCGATGCGGCCTGACCCGGCTTGCCCAGCTCCCGTTTTGGGTACGAGCTTTGTGGTGGACAATTCAGTACTTTCTATTGAAGCTTAGTTACTGACGCTTACTTTGCGACGCTGATGGAATCGATCGAAGCCTTGGCCTTGGTAGCCAGTTCAGCCGACAGGGGCGCGCTCTTGGCGGCTTCTGCGGACTGCTTCTGACCTTCATCACTCAGGACAAAGCTGCCGAAGGCCTTGACCAGGTCGGTGGTCGCCTGATCAGGGTAGTGAGCGCAGAAGATACCGTAGGAAACGAGGATGGCCGGGTAAGCACCAGCAACGGTGGTCGCGCGGTCCAACTTCAAGGAGAGGTCGTTAGCCGAACGGCCTTCAACGATCGTTGCCGCGTCAACGGCCTTGGCTGCTGCATCTGCAGAAACAGGAACGAATGCGTCGCCAACCTTCAGCGCAACCTTGCCCAGTGCGTCGGTGACGGCTGAGTCATCGGCGTAGGTGACGGCGCCAGCGGTCTCGGTGACGGTCTTGACGACACCTGAGGTGCCCTTGGCGTTCTCACCCGGGAGTGCTGCAGGCCAGTCGCCGGACTTCTTGTCGGTCCAGACCGTGGAGGCAGCTGCTGCCAAGTAATCGGTGAAGTTCTCGGTGGTGCCCGAGTTATCCGAGCGGTGCACGGGGGTGATGGCCAGATCCGGCAGGGTAGCGTCCGGGTTGGCGGCCTTGATGGCCTCGTCGTTCCAGTTCTTGATGTCGCCGCGGAAGATCTTGGCGATCGTGTCGGCATCGAGCTTGAGCTCCTTGACGCCTTCAATGTTGAACGCGACAGCGATCGGGGAAATGTACCAAGGGATGTTGATGGCGCCATCGGGGCCGCACTTTTCCTGGGCGGAGGCGAGTTCTTCGTCCTTCAGGTAAGCGTCGGAGCCAGCGAACTGTACTGCGCCTGCAATGAGGGCCTTGCGGCCTGCGCCGGAGCCTTCAGGGGAGTACTGGATCTTGGCGTCGGAGTTCGTGGACTCGAAGCCGGCCTTCCAAGCATCCATGGCTGCTGAGATGGAGCTGGCGCCCGTTCCGGTCAAGGTTCCGGTAACGGAGGGCCCGGCAGGTGCAGAGGAGCTGCCGCCGTTGCCCGATTCCACTACGTTGTCCGTGCCGCATGCTGTAAGTGCCAGTGCGCCGACGGTGAGTACTGCTGCCACGCGGCCAATGTGAAGTGACTTCACGCTTTTACCTCTTCGATGGGTTGCATTTCGATTCATTACTCTTCGAGAGTAGGAGGCCGAGGTAAAGCCATGGCCCCGCTTAGGTGAACGGAGGGTTAACGATCCGCGGATTCTCCTAAATCACGTGCGATGTCGGTCACGTTCAGAACATTTTTGAGGCATCATCACCTTCGGAGCCCTAGGAACTTGACGCAGCTCACTTCAAAAGTAGTTGTCCTGAAGCAACCACTTATATATAGTTGACACCAATCAACCATTTTCTTCACTTTTTGGAGCTTTTTTGTCTCAGAAAATATCCATCGCGAAGGCAGCTCCTGTGCTGAGCGAATCAGGGATGAGCCACCGTCAGGTGATGCAGTCACTGACGGGCCTACTCATGGGCATGTTTGTCTCGATCCTCGCCGGAACCGTCGTCTCCACTTCACTGCCCGTCATCCTTGCGGACCTCAATGGCAGCCAGACTGCCTACACCTGGGTGGTTACCGCAACCTTGCTGGCCACCACCATCTCCACCCCCATCTGGGGCAAACTCGCTGACTTGACCAACCGCAAGCTGCTCCTGCAACTGTCATTGCTGATCTTCGTCATCGCATCAGCCATTGCAGGTTTCTCCCAAGACACCTCGATGCTCATCACCATGCGCGTCTTCCAGGGCCTCGGTGCCGGTGGCTTGACGGCCTTGACCCAGATCGTCATGGCCGACATCATTTCTCCCCGCGAGCGCGGCAAGTACATGGGCCTGTTCGGTGCCGTCATGGCACTGGGAACCGTGGGTGGCCCACTGATTGGCGGCTTCATCACGGACGCCATCAACTGGCGCTGGAACTTCTTCGTTGCTCTGCCGTTTGCCGTGATCGCGATCATCTTGATTCAAAAGACCCTGCGTCTGCCGGTTCAGCCCAAACGCAAGGTCTCCATTGACTACGCGGGCATCGTCCTTATGACCGCTGGCGTCTCGCTGCTGCTGATCTGGGTAACACTAGCTGGAACCCAGTTCGAATGGCTTAGTACGCCTAGCTTCTTGATGGTGGGCGGCGCCATCGTGGCACTGATTGCCTTCGTTATCGTGGAACTCAAGTCCGCCGAGCCGATCTTGCCGCTGACCATGTTCCAGAACAGCACCTTCACCTTGTCCGTAATCGCCTCCATCTCGGTAGGCGTGTCCATGTTCGGAACCTCCGTCTTCCTAGCCCAGTACATGCAGCTTGCCCGCGGCGCCAATGCCACCCAGTCAGGTCTGATGACCATCCCCATGATGGCCGGCCTGCTGATCATCTCCACCATTGCCGGTGCCATGATCTCCAAACGAGGCAAGTGGAAGGCCATCATGGTGGTGGGTTCAATCCTGCAGCTCGTGGGCCTCTTTGCTCTCAGCACCATTCACTACGACACCAACTTCATCCTGGTATCCCTGTACATGTTCATCCTTGGCGCAGGCCTGGGCATGGTCATGCAGAACCTGGTGCTGATCGTTCAGAACGCTGTCACCCCACAGGAAATCGGCGTAGCAAGCTCGGGCATCGCCTTCTTCCGCTCCTTGGGCGGCACCATCGGCGTCTCGGTTCTGGGCGCCCTCATGGCCACGAAGGTCGCGGACCTGTTGGTCGGCAAATCTGCCGAACTTCAGGCAGCCATCGCCGGGCTTGGCGAAAAGGGCAAGGACATTGCTACGGCTCTGGCCAGCGGCAACATCCCTGCCGTGCACAGCCTGCCGGACTCAGTGCGCATCATTATCGAATCGGCCTACGGAGATGCCGTGGGACATGTATTCTTCATCGCCGCACCCTTGAGTATTCTGACAATCCTCGCCATTGCCTTCCTGCCAAACCTCGAACTGAGCAGCCAGACCCGTGAGGAACGCACCAAGAGCGACGCCGAAGCTGCCACCGCCCTCTCCCTCGTGCAGGAAGCCGAGCAGGTGCTGGTCGATGTCAGTGAAGCCTCCGTGGCCGTCACGCCAAACGCTGAAGAACTCACGGCTCGCAAATGACCGGCCCCAGCGCATCAGGCGGCGTCGCACCGGATGAAACAAAAAAAACGGCCAACACAGTCGGTGCGGAAGTAAACGAGGAAAGCATGGCCGAGGCTGTCAAGTCCGTCCAGCAACAAATTGGAACGTTGCTGGTCCGAGCCAGGAAGAGCATTGCCACCCGAGCGGCAATCATCCATCCCGAGCTCAAGCCAATGGGCTTTTCGGCAATGATGGTCCTCTCCCAACGCGGCCCCGTGCATCAGCTAACGCTGATGCAGATTCTGGACGCCGACAAGGCCGTCGTCAGCCGTCTGTTGAAACAGCTGGAAGGGCTGGGACTGATTACCCGTACGGCAGATCCCGCTGACGGGCGGGCGATGATTGTGGCGCTGACTCCCGAAGCCTACGAACGCTTCGAAATGGCACAGGATAGTTCCCGCCAAAAACTGTTCGACCGGCTGTCCCAGTGGGAGGTGAGCGAGGTCCGCCAATTCGCAGCTGTCATGGCACGCTTCAACGAAGATCTGGACTGAGCACACAGACCAAGCGCATCATGCACTAATCAGGGAGCGGGCACCCGGTAGCAGCCAGTAGCTGCAACCGGGTGGCCGCTCTTGGCGCATAGACTAGGCACCATGCCAGAGTCAGCCCAGGCACCGTCAACCCGCTCTGCCGAAACAGTCATTTTCCTGAAGCGGCGCGCCCGCTTGGGCCTGCGCCGAAGCGTCAACTCTGTTCTGCCGGCGTTGGTGATGGCCGTCTGCGCCGTGTCTGCCTACTACTTCTCGGAATTGGTGCTGGGCCACCAAGGCCCCCTGTTTGCGGCCACCAGTGCCATTATTGCGTTGGGATTCTCGCGGGACCCGCGCCTGCGCCGAGTGCTGGAAGTCGGCTTGGGTTGCACTATTGGCATTGCCGTTGGTGATCTTTTGCTGCATTGGCTCGGTGCCGGCATCTGGCAGGCAGCCTTGGTACTGTTCCTATCCATCCTGTTGGCTCGATTCCTGGACAGCGGCGCCATTTTCACCACCCAGTTGGCCTTGCAATCCCTCCTTGTGGTGTTGCTGCCCATCCCGACTGGCGGACCGTTTACGCGCAGCCTAGACGCGGTTGTGGGCGGCTGCTTCGCGCTAGCTGCCACATTCTTGCTCCCCCGGGATCCACGCCGCGAGCCCAAGGACGATCTCAAGGAAGTCCTCAGCGAGCTCTCCCTCGTCCTGCGGGAGTGCGCCTCCGCCGTTTCCTACAACGATTCCACTACCGCGTGGCATGCCCTGGTCCGCGCCCGCAGCCAGCAAACCCGCATCGACGCCATGCGCCAGGGCCTGCACGGTTCCGTTGAAATCGCCCGACTCTCACCCATGTACCGCCGTCACCGGGAGGAAGTGGAGGGCTTGGCGAAGCTGATGGTGCGGGTGGATTACGCCATGCGTTCAAGCCGGGTCTTGGCTCGGCGGCTAGCCAGTGTCATCAACAATGCAGCGTTGTCCGACGCCGGATCCATGCACCTGGCCGATGTCCTCAGCGAGACCGCTTCCGCTGTGGATGAGCTGGGCGCGGCCCTCTCTGACACCAAGTCCCGTTCCACTTTGAGCCACGCTCGGGACGCCCTGGCCGATATCGCCACCCGCCTGCACCCCTCCACGCTGGAAATTACGCGCATGGAGGGCGAAGCGGTGGTGCTGCTGTTCCGAACCCTCATGGTGGACCTGCTGGAGGCTGCAGATATGGAGCCTTCCGAGGCCCGCTCCGTGCTGCCGGATCTCTAGCCGCCCCTGAAAGTTCGACGCCGGGCACCTCACCCGTGTGCCCCGATGCGCCAGCCGCTTCCCCAGCCCTCTCCCTCGCTACGCCAGCCATCTAGCCAGCCAGTGTCAGCCCCCGGCAGTAGGCTGGAACCATGGCAACAAAGAACGCAAAAACTAACTCGGGACAGAATTTCCGCTGCACAGAATGTGGCTGGAGCGCTGTTAAATGGGTGGGACGCTGTGGCGAATGTCAGGCCTGGGGCACCCTGGAAGAGATCGGTACCGTCACTGTCAGGACCACCGCTGCCACCACGGTGGTGCGGCCGGCCCAGCTGATCTCCGAGGTCGACGCCTCCCAAGCCGCCCACAATCTGACGGGCATACCCGAGCTGGACCGCGTCTTGGGCGGCGGCATGGTGCCCGGCGCCGTCATCTTGCTGGCGGGGGAACCCGGCGTCGGCAAGTCCACGTTGTTGCTGGATGTGGCGGCAAAGTTTGCCCGCAATGACCATGGCCAGGCACCGCAGAAGGTGTTATATCTGACGGGTGAGGAATCAGCAGCCCAGGTGAAGTTACGGGCCGAACGCATTGGCGCAGTCGCGGACACCCTGTATCTGGGGGCCGAGACGGACCTTGGCACCGCACTGGGTCAGGTTGAAGCGGTACAGCCGGCCTTGCTGATCGTGGATTCGGTGCAAACATTCAGTAGCGCCATGATCGACGGTGCCGCTGGCGGGGTGTCGCAGATCCGCGAGGTGGCGGCCTCGCTCATTGCCGCCGCCAAACGCCTGAATATGACCACTCTCCTCGTGGGCCATGTGACCAAGGACGGTTCCATTGCCGGCCCCCGTCTACTGGAGCATTTGGTGGACGTTGTCTGCCAGTTCGACGGCGAACGCCACTCCCGTCTACGCCTGTTGCGTGCCGTGAAGAACCGGTACGGGCAGACCGATGAGGTGGGCTGCTTTGACTTGACGGACAGCGGCATCGAGGGGCTGGCCGATCCCAGCGGCCTCTTCACTTCCCGTACCTCGCAACCTGTTTCCGGGACCTGCATCACCGTCACTATGGAAGGACGCCGTCCCTTGCTCGCCGAAGTACAGGCGCTGCTGACCCCGGCTCTGGGATCCCAGCCGCGGCGCACGGTCAGCGGTCTGGATTCCACTCGAGTGGGCATGTTGTTGGCCGTCCTGCAGCAGAGGGCCGGGTTGCGGTTGGACGCTGACGATAGTTTTGTGGCCACGGTTGGCGGAGCACGACTGAGTGAACCGGCCATGGATCTGGCGGTGGCGTTATCCATTGTTTCGGCAAAGACCAACAAGATTGTCCACCCCAAGATGGTCGCCTTCGGTGAGGTGGGATTGGCCGGCGAGGTGCGCCCGGTGCCAGGGATCAATCAACGCATCCAAGAGGCCAGCCGTTTGGGCTACACCCACGCACTGGTACCGCTAAGCACTGCCGGTCCCGGCCCAATTCCCCCAGACTTCACGGTGAAGCAGATCGAGCACATAGCCGAGGCAACGGAGCTGCTGCTGCACCTTTAGGAGCTTTTATTGGTCGAAAAGACACGGATAGGTCAAGATGCGCGCGTCCAGCAGCGCTGCGAGCCAGAAAGGTGTAGGGCGCCCAGTATTATAGAGTCAGTGACTTGTGCGGATTCCCGCGCTTGAAAAGAAGGAACCGCCCATGATTCGCAGCCCCGAAGAGGCCTTGAAAGCCACGCTTGCCCGTGTCGCGCCTGGTACTCCGCTGCGTGATGGTTTGGAACGCATTCTTCGAGGCCGCACGGGAGCACTCATTGTGCTCGGTTCCGACAAAACCATTGACAGCCTATGCTCTGGCGGTTTTGAAATCGGCATAGACTTTGCCCCCACGAGTCTTCGTGAGCTGGCCAAAATGGATGGCGCCATTGTCTGCGACAAGGACGTCACCAAGATCATCCGGGCGGCAGTGCAATTGGTCCCGGACCCCAGCATTGAAACCCAAGAGTCCGGCACCCGGCACCGTACGGCTGAACGAGTCGCTATCCAGACGGGCGTCCCGGTAGTTTCCGTCAGCCAATCCATGCAGATCATTGCCCTTTACGTTGACGGCCTGCGCTACGTACTGGAAGGGTCAGAAAAGGTGCTGGCACGAGCCAACCAGGCACTGGCCACTTTGGAACGGTACAGGGCCCGGCTGGATCAGGTGACCAGCTCATTGTCGGCACTTGAAATCGAGGCCATGGTCACGGTCCGCGACGTGGCTGTCACCTTGCAGCGTCACGAGATGGTGCGACGCATTTCCGAAGAGATTGCCCAGTACGTGCTGGAACTCGGCGTTGACGGACGGCTGCTGTCGCTCCAGCTAGAAGAGCTTTCCACAACGCGCGGCTCCGGCGCTGACATGGTGATCCGCGACTACACTGACCCGGAAACAACGGATGTTGATGCAGCTGTTGCCGCCTTGCAGGAGATCGATCAGGCCGATCTTATTGACCTGAGCTTGATTGCTGGCGTGGTTGGCCTGATCACTGGCCATGATTCTCTCGACGCCATCATTCAGCCGCGCGGCTACCGTCTGGTTTCGGGCCTCAAGGCTGTCCCGCGCGCCATTGCCGGGCGTCTTGTTGACCACTTTGGTGGCCTGCAGAATCTGATGGCAGCCACGATTGATGAGCTCATGATGGTTGATGGCATTGGCGAACTGCGGGCCCGCAATGTGCGCGAAGGCCTCTCCCGCATCGCCGAGGCCAGCCTCTTGGACCGCTTCCTCTAACTGCCACCGGCGGCCGATGCCGAGACTGCACACGCAGCTAAGGCCGGTCCCATTACTGCAGGTTGTCCGTCACTGCAGTGTGAACGGTACCTTCTGGCTAGACCATTTCCCTAACGTCGCCACAAGAACGTAAGTGGCCCCGCCACGGCCTGGTTCAGAGACCACTTTGGCGCACTCCGGTGCCGTACGTTTCAGGTGCCACACCATATTGGCTTTTTCCGATGCGCCCGGGGCCAGATTTTTTACCAAATCTGTGGCTTCTGTCTGGCAAAATTTGGAGTTGAAAATGATGTCATCGCCGCTGGTGATCACGAATTCCATTTGGCTCGTGCCCACGTTGATGTCGCAATGGGCTTTGCCGGAATTGGTCACTTGCAATGTCATGACGGGCAGTTCTTCGGCGGCGTAGCTTTCCTTATCCATGCTGGCGCTGACCTTGATCCCGGCCTCGTCGCACACGGCCGACGGCGGTGTCCCCACCTTTGCAGGCTGCTTGGCTTGCTGGGTACTATTGTTCCCTGCCGCACCGCTCTGGGTGTCATCTTGGGCGTTGGCACCAAACAATCCCGCCACAAAGAATCCACCAACCAGTAAGGCGGCAATGACCAGCAGTGCCATCACGCCCGCTACGATGCGGCGCCGTCGGTACACCTTGGCGGAAACTTTGGGCTTCCCGGTAGCTTGGCCTGCTGGCTTGGCCACGGGCTTACCCGCAGGCGCGGAAGAGGATCCCTTGCCGCGTCCGGAGTTGCCTGTTGTGCCCATAAACTCAAGCCTAGCGAAGCAAGGGGCCTACCCAGACCAACCACGCCGTCAACCACCTTGCCGTGGCCCAGATCAGTGTTGAGCGGCTCTGTTGCTGCGGTGAGTCGTTCGTTGAGATTCAGTGTCATTGCGAGAGCCAGGAAGCTGCCCAGACGCACGCCCGAGTCTCCGCGCTCAATTCGAGGCAGCGTTGGACGGGAGATATGCCAACGTCCAAGTTCTTTTATTAGCCGAGCAGGACAGTCCCCCCGCTCCTGCCTCGACGCGGCAGTGGATACCACTGTTGCAATTGCCTTCGCTGGGAGGAAGAACATACTCTGGAGGCGCTAAAGCGTGCGTGACCGACCCAGGCTCCACCGCCGTCGAATCTACTGCTCCACTGCGCCCACCTTTCCATGCTGCAAGGAAACCCATGACCGTCGCTGTTTCACCCAAGGTGCCGCCAGCCGGTCTGCACGAAATCATCAATACCTGGTTCCAGCACGAGGCCAGGGACCTGCCGTGGCGCCGCAACTGTTCAGCGTGGGGAGTCCTGGTCAGCGAGATCATGCTCCAGCAAACGCCGGTGGTCAGGGTGCAACCGGTGTGGGAGCAATGGCTGGCGCGTTGGCCAACCCCTGCTGACTTCGCCGCAGCGCCGGCCGCCGATGTGCTGCGCGCCTGGGGCAAGCTCGGCTATCCGCGGCGGGCCTTGCGCTTGCATGCTGCAGCCGCGGAAATTGTTGATAAGCACGACGGCGCCGTCCCCGACAACTACCCGGAACTTCTGGCGCTTCCCGGCGTTGGCACGTACACGGCTGCCGCGGTTGCCGCCTTTGCCTTTGGCCGCCGCACCACGGTGGTGGATACCAATATTCGCCGCGTGCACGCCCGACTCATCATCGGCCAGGCCCTTGCCGCCCCGGCTCTTACGGCTGCTGAGACCACGCTGGCAACGAATTTGCTGCCCGAGGACGACGCCGAATCGGTCCTCTGGAATGCCGCTGTGATGGAACTAGGCGCTGTCATTTGCACGGCCCGCAGCCCCAAGTGCGGGCAATGCCCAGTCTTCGAGCAGTGCGCCTGGATTGCCGCCGGCCAGCCCGAGCCCACCTACATCCCGAAAGGTCAGCCCTGGGCCGGCACGGACAGGCAAGTGCGCGGTGCTGTCATGGCAGTATTGCGGGCAGCCAGTTCGCCCATCCATGCCGACCTCTTGTGGGATGCGGAGGCGGCCGAGCTCCACGCCGAAGTGGCCCCTGAATTGGGCAAACTGCACAAGCTGAACACCCACGCACCCCAGCTAGAGCGCGCTCTCGCTGGCCTAGTCGTCGACGGCCTCGCCCAACTCTCCGAAACCGGCTACCACCTGCCGGGATAGAGCGCTGCGAGGGAGTCGCTCGCCGCGGGCTCAGATCTCGCCGAAGCCGGCTTCCACGTGGCTACGCACCAGGTCCACGGCGCGCTGCGCATCGGGACCCGTGGCTGAAATGTTGAGCTCCGTGCCCTGCGCTGCGCCGAGCGTCATCAGCATCATGACCGACTGCCCATCCACACCGTTGATCTCAATTTCCACATCCATGGCTCCCAGCTCACCAGCCAAGGATGCCGCCGGACGGGCGTGCAGCCCCATGGGGTTGATCAAAGTGAGTAGTGCCGTCACGGCACTATCGGTCCCGGCATCTTGGGGCCCGACATCCTGGGGCCCGGCATCCTGGGGTTCGCCCACCGGATTGGTGCGGGCAAGCGCCGTCTCGGCAGCCTTGCACACAACGTCAGCCGAAGCGCCCGACTGGGCTGAAACCGCTGCCGCAATGGCCCCTTCGACCAACGGCGCATCGGCCAGCAGTACAGTTGCCGGACTCCCCAAGAACTCCAAGGCAGATTCGGCGGTCATGACAGCCGAGCCGAGGTCGGTCAGCACCACGGCACCGGCACCGGTATCCGCCAGCCCCATCGCGGTCATGACCTTTTCCAGCGAGGTCCCAATGCCGCCGTCGTCCATTCCTCCGGCAGCAGCCAAGACCACGTCGGGGGCCATCTGGGCCGCCAGTTCAACCACTCCGGCCGCCAACTTTTCGCTATGCGAGACGATCACCAGCCCCACGCTCATGCTGCGTCCTGGGCAGCATGAACGGCGGCACGCAGAATGAGTGCCGATGAGGCGGCGCCGGGATCGCGATGCCCAATGGCCCGCTCCCCCAAATAGCTGGCCCGGCCCTTGCGCGCAATCAGCGGATCGGTGGAGAGCGCCCCTGCCTCGGCGGCCGTCGCGGCAGCCTCCAATACGGCCATCGGCTCCGAACCGGAAGCCACCGCGGCGGCAGCGGCGTCGACGGCAGGCGTCCACGCATCAATCATGGTCTTCTCACCCACCTCAGCCTTACCGCGGGCAACAACACCGTCGCGCGCCGCGGCCAGAGCCTCCGCGAGGATGCTCCCGTCCAGTTCGGTGGCGTCACCAACAGCCGTTCCGGCACGTAAGAACGCCGTACCGTACAGTGGTCCAGCAGCCCCTCCCACCTTCGACATCAAGGTCATGGCCGCCAGTTTGAAGGCGGCACCGGGGGTGGCGGGCGGCTCGGCGTCGAGCTTTTCAAGAATGGCACTAAAGCCACGGTCCATGTTCTCACCGTGATCGCCGTCGCCAATGGCTCGGTCCAGTTCAATCAGGGCCATCCGGTTTTCCGCAATCACCGCGGCGGAGAGCCGCAACCAGCGCTCGGCCCAGGCAGCATCAAGAATTTGGCTCATTTACATCCCCCATCGCAACGCCGGAGTGTTCACCGGAGCGTCCCACAATTCGGTCATTTCATCATCCAAACGCAGCACCGAGATGGAGCAGCCTTGCATCTCCAGTGCCGTGATGTAGTTGCCCACGAGCGAGCGCTCCACCACCAGACCAGCCGTTTCGAGCACCTTGGCTGCGTGGCGGTAGACAATGTAGAGCTCGCTGGTGGGGGTGCCGCCCATGCCATTGACGAACAGGAGCACCTTCTCGCCTGGGCTTGGCTTAAGGTCCGCCAGAATTGGTTCCAGCAAGTGATCGGTGATGGCGTCAGCATTTTCCATCGGAATGCGGCGCCGCCCGGGCTCACCGTGGATGCCAATGCCAATCTCAATCTCGTTATCGGCAAGTTCAAAGCTGGGGACACCTGCGTGCGGAACCGTGCAGGCGGACAGTGCCACACCCATGCTACGCACATTGTCCACGACGCGCTGACCAATGGCGGCGACGGCGTCGAGGTTGTCCCCTCGCTCTGCCGCTGCCCCGGCGATCTTCTCGACCAGGACGGTGCCGGCCACGCCGCGGCGCCCGGCCGTGTACAGCGAATCTTCCACGGCGACGTCGTCGTTCACGAGGACGGTTCGCACAGAGACCCCTTCGGCCTCGGCCATTTCGGCGGCGGTCTCAAAGTTGAGCACGTCGCCGGTGTAGTTTTTCACAATGTGCACCACTCCGGCGCCTGCGTTTGCGGCGATGGTGGCGGGGATGATCGCATCCGGTGTGGGCGAGGTGAACATGGCACCCGGGACAGCCGCATCGAGCATACCGAAGCCCACGTAACCTGCGTGCAGCGGCTCATGCCCACTGCCACCGCCGGACACTAGACCCACTTTGCCTTCTCGGGGTGCATCCTTGCGCGTGACAAACAACGGGTCGGGGTGGACGGTTACATGATCGGCGTGCGCCTGACCGAACCCTTCCACCGATTCATTGACTACAGTCTTGGGATCATTGATGAGCTTTTTCATGACGGAACCCTCCGAAATCACAGCGGCTAGTGCGGGCCGGCCTCACTGCCGCCCACTTTGAACACTACCCGGGGAAAACGGCAGATGGTAGGGCGATTCCAGAGAGAATCAGAGCTGGCAGATCATCCTGGTGTTCCCCAACGTATTGGGTTTGACCCGTGCCAAGTCTAGGAATTCTGCGACGCCTTCATCGGCGGAACGTAGCAGCTCTGAGTAGACCTCAGGATCGACGGGACTCTGATTGGCCATGACGGTGAACCCGTTGCGGATAAAGAAGTCCACCTCAAAGGTCAGGCAGAAGACACGGTTGACGCCCAGGGCCCTGCCATTGTCCAGCAGTTTCTCCACGACGGCGCGGCCAACTCCCTTGCCGCGCCACGAATCTGCCGTGGCCAGGGTCCGAATTTCGGCCAAATCTTCCCACATGACGTGGAGTGCACCGCAGCCAACAATCTCTCCGTCAATTTCGGCAATGAGAAATTCCTGGATGGCTTCGAAATACGTGACCGACTCCTTGGAGATCAGGATTCGTCGCTCTGCCAGCGGTGCAACGAGGCGTTTGATCGCTTGAACGTCTGCCGTGCGGGCAGGCCGGAGGACAATGACGGGGGCAGTAGTTTGTGAACTCACCGTTTTAGTCTATGACTCTTGAACGTCATTCCTTGAAGCACCGCTTTCCTGGACCTGCACCGCCCGGTTACATTCCGCCAGCCGCCACTTCCCGTGCACCACCGACAGGGGCCAAATCAGGAGCCACGAATACATGGCCCACTCGGGGCTGATGAATGCCACGGGAATGGACAGCGCAAACACGGCCACAACCGGGTCGGTGCCGTGGAGCACCAACCTGTACAAGGCGGCATCAACCCAGCCATGCATCAATTTGGCCCTGTGCGCGTGGGCCCACAAAATGCTCAGGCTCACAACACTTCCGCTGATGGTCAGCGCATAAATGATGGGTGGCCACGGGCTCTGGGTGCTGGCTTGGAAGAGCAGAGAGGTCGGTACTGGCAGGAAGACAACAAAGAACAGGGCCAACAGGTTGATGCTTTGCAAGGCGGAATCGTAGTTCTTGATAGCCACAAATTTCCGGTGATGATTCATCCACAACCTGCCCACCAGAATAAAGCTCAGAATGAACGCCGCCAGCGGTTCCGCCTGATCCGCCAGCACTGCTTGAAACTCTGCCGCCGACATCTTTGGATCCAGTTCGGGCAGTTCTAAATCCAGCACCAGCAATGTCATGGCGATGGCAAATACTGCGTCGCTAAAGAACATAGTCCTTTCGGTTTCAGATCCCCGGCGCAAGCTGTGGGCATGGGGCACCACCCGATCTGAAATCGGCGAGCCTTTGCGACGCAGGAAGTTGCCCACGTCTTCCAAGCTATGCCCGAATCCGCTACTGCGCCAGTGCGCCTTGGGACAGAGGAACCGTTGGGGCAGAGAAACCGTTGGTCAGCCGAAACTCTCGGTGCGGCGGTGGGCCCACCACACCCCTCCCCACGCGAAAGCGGCACCCGCCCCGCAAAGGGTGGATGCCGCCGTCGAGCTTGAGCGTTGGAGCTAGAGCTTCAGAACTGCTGGAGCCTTAGGCCGAGGCCGCCGTGATGGCTTCGGGGATGTTCGGCTTAGTGTTGCCTACGAAGGTGAACTTTGCGTCATCACCCTCGCCCTCAACACCAACGGTGACAATGTCGCCATCCTTGAGTTCACCGAACAGGATCTTCTCGGAGAGGTGATCCTCAATCTCGCGCTGGATGGTGCGGCGCAATGGCCGGGCACCCATTGCGGGATCGTAGCCCTTGGTAGCGAGCAGAATCTTGGCGGCAGGCGTGAGCTCGATGCCCATGCCCTTATCTGCCAAGCGAGTCTCCAGGCGTGCAACCATGAGGTCAACGATCTCGATGATCTCGTCCTGGGTCAGCTGCGGGAACACCACAACGTCATCCACACGGTTCAGGAACTCGGGGCGGAAGTGCTGCTTGAGCTCCTCCGAGACCCGGGCCTTCATGCGGTTGTACCCGGTCTGCGTGTCAGTGCCGGACTGGAAACCAGTGGCAATCGACTTGGAGATATCGCGGGTACCCAGGTTCGTGGTCATGATGATGATGGTGTTCTTGAAGTCCACCACGCGGCCCTGGCTGTCGGTCAGGCGACCGTCTTCCAGAATCTGTAGCAGTGAGTTGAACAGATCGGCGTGAGCCTTCTCCACCTCATCGAAGAGCACCACGGAGAACGGACGGCGCCGGACCTTCTCGGTCAGCTGTCCACCCTCTTCGTAGCCTACGTATCCGGGAGGCGCACCAAAGAGACGCGAAACCGTGTGCTTCTCCGAGTATTCGGACATGTCCAAGGTGATGAGGGCATCTTCGTCACCGAAGAGGAACTCGGCCAGCGCCTTGGCCAGCTCGGTCTTACCAACACCTGTGGGGCCGGCAAAGATGAACGAGCCACCGGGACGCTTGGGATCCTTCAGACCCGAACGGGTCCGGCGGATGGCCTGCGAGATGGACTTGATGGCCTCATTCTGACCCACCACACGCTTGTGCAGCTCGTCTTCCATCTTCAGCAGACGCGTGGACTCGGCCTCGGTCAGCTTGAAGACCGGGATACCGGTGGAGTTCGCCAGAACTTCTGCAATGAGTTCCTCGTCTACCTCGGAGATCTCATCGAGTCCGCCGGACTTCCACAGGCGTTCCTTGTCGACACGGGCGGTGATGAGCTTCTGCTCGTCATCGCGCAACGACGCGGCACCCTCAAAGTCCTGGGCGTCAATGGCGTCTTCCTTGCGCTTCTTGACGGCAGCAATTTCACCATCCATGGCCTTGAGCTCCGGCGGAGCAGTCATGCGGCGGATGCGCAAACGCGCACCAGCCTCATCGATCAAGTCAATGGCCTTATCCGGCAGGAAGCGGTCAGAGATGTAACGGTCAGCCAAGGTGGCAGCTGCCGTCAGGGCGCCGTCGGTGATCGAGACGCGGTGGTGTGCCTCGTAGCGGTCGCGCAGGCCCTTGAGGATCTCAATGGTCAGCGGAACCGTGGGTTCTGGCACCTGGATGGGCTGGAAGCGGCGCTCGAGTGCGGCGTCCTTCTCAATGTGCTTGCGGTACTCATCCAAGGTGGTGGCGCCGATGGTCTGCAGTTCTCCACGAGCCAGCATGGGCTTGAGGATCGAGGCAGCATCGATAGCGCCTTCGGCGGCACCGGCACCGACAAGGGTGTGGATTTCGTCGATGAAGAGGATGATGTCGCCTCGGGTGCGAATTTCCTTGAGAACCTTCTTCAGGCGCTCTTCGAAGTCACCGCGGTAGCGTGAGCCGGCCACGAGTGAGCCGAGGTCAAGGGTGTAGAGCTGCTTGTCCTTGATGGTCTCGGGCACGTCGCCGCGCACGATGGCCTGAGCCAAACCTTCAACAACGGCAGTCTTACCAACGCCGGGCTCACCGATCAGCACGGGGTTGTTCTTGGTGCGGCGCGAGAGGATCTGCATAACGCGTTCCATCTCGTGCTCGCGCCCAATGACCGGGTCAAGCTTGTTTTCACGCGCTGCCTGGGTCAGGTTCCGGCCAAACTGGTCCAGCACAACTGAGCCGGCGGGCGTACCTTCGGGCTGCTGGCCGCCGCCACTGGCGGCAGGTTCCTTGCCCTGGTAGCCGGACAACAGCTGGTTGACCTGCTGGCGCACACGGCCCAGATCAGCACCTAGCTTCACCAGTACCTGCGCGGCAACGCCTTCACCTTCACGGATCAGGCCGAGCAGAATGTGCTCGGTGCCAATGTAGTTATGGCCCAGCTGCAGTGCCTCACGCAGCGAAAGTTCCAGAACTTTCTTGGCGCGCGGGGTGAACGGGATGTGCCCGCTGGGCGCCTGCTGCCCCTGACCAATGATTTCCTGAACCTGTTCACGGACACCGTCCAGCGAAATGTTCAAGGACTCCAAGGCCTTAGCGGCAACACCCTCACCCTCGTGGATGAGACCGAGCAGAATGTGCTCGGTGCCAATGTAATTGTGGTTGAGCATGCGGGCCTCTTCTTGGGCCAGCACAACAACACGTCGGGCTCGATCAGTAAATCGCTCAAACATTTCGCCACACTCCTTTTACTGCGTACTTTGATGCTACGCAGTACCCGGGCCCTGTGGGGGCATGTTCGCCACAGGGGAAATAGCAAACTAGTCCCTGCATATCCGCTGCGGCTTTTAAAGTACGACGGCGGCACCACCTTGGTGAGGTGATGCCGCCGTTGCGCTGCCCTAAGGAAGGACGAAAAACTCTGTTGCTAGTTACGCTGCTACTTACCCTGAGCCGCGTAGTAGGCATCGCGGATCTCGGCCTGGATGCGGCCTCGCTCCTGCACCGTGTACCCGTTTTCCCGGGCCCATGCGCGGATTGCGGCTACGTCGCTGCCAGCCTTGGGTGCTGCAGGACCACGACCCCGCACTGCACGGCCACCAACGCGGCGCCCTGAAGCAATGTACGCAGACAATGATTCGCGCAATGCTGCTGCGTTCTCCGCGGAAAGATCAATTTCGTAATTGATGCCGTCTAGCCCGAAAGTGACGTTTTCGTCGGCTGCGCTCTGGTCAATATCGTCCACAAGGGTGATGTGAATTTTCTGTGCCATGGGGATTGCTCGCCTCACATAGTGTAAATGAATACTTCAGAAACGATTATGGTTTGAAAATTCTGTCACGTCAAAGTTCAGTTATTGCGCGACTCGCTAAACGCCTTGTTCATCCTTGGAATCTACTTCATTTTCAGCCTGCGCCAATGCGTCGCGTTCTGCACGATCGGCATTGAATATGGCCTTCATCGCGAAGTAAAAAATTGCACCAACACCCAATGACGGCAGAATAACTGCAACGTATTCCATATTATTTACGACTCCTGCTCTGGCTTCATCAAGGGGAAGAGAATGGCTTCACGAATACCAACACCGGTGAATAGCATGACCAAACGGTCCACACCCAGCCCCAGACCACCCATGGGCGGTGCACCATATTCCAGCGCCCTCAGGAAGTCTTCATCCAACTGCATGGCCTCAGGATCACCGGCTGCTGCAGCCAGGGACTGCTTAGTGAGACGGTCTCTCTGAATAACGGGGTCAACCAGCTCGGAGAAGGCTGTGCCAGTCTCCGTGCCGCCAATAATCAAATCCCACGCCTCGATGAGATTGGGCTTGTCACGGTGCGGGCGGGCCAGCGGTTGCGCCGACGGCGGATAATCACAAACAAAGGTGGGCTGAATTAGTGTAGGCTCCACAATTTCACCAAAGAGTTCGGTGACCAGTTTCTCAGCATCCCAGGCCGAATCAATCTTGATCTCACGCTCTTGCGCAATAGCACGCAATTCGTCAGCCGTCGTCTCGGGGGTAATTTCCTTGCCAACAGCATTGGAAAGACCCTCATAGACGGGCAGCCAAGGCCATTCGCCGTCGAGATTAATTTGACCTTGATCAGTTTCAATGATGCGCGAGCCAACAGCATCTGCAGCGGCGAGAATAATGCGCTGCATGGTTTTAGCCATGGTGAATTGGTCACCATATGCTTCATACGCTTCCAGCATGGTGAATTCGGGGCTGTGCGTTGAATCAACGCCTTCGTTACGGAAGATTCGGCCGACTTCAAAGACCTTGTCCATGCCGCCAACTACCGCCCTCTTCAGGAACAGCTCTATGGCGATCCGCAAGGTCATGGGCTGGTCAAAGGCATTCAGGTGCGTATGGAACGGGCGGGCAGAGGCGCCACCGTGGATGAGCTGCAGGATGGGGGTTTCCAGCTCAATGTACTCTTCACCGTGGAGCGTGTCGCGGATTGCTTTAACAATGGCGGAGCGCTTCTTGACCTGTTCGCGAGCAGTGTCACGGACAATCAAGTCAACGTAACGCTGGCGGACGCGCATTTCCTCGGATAGCTCTGCGTGCAAGACGGGCAGGGGGCGCAGCGCCTTGGCAGCCATGGCCCATTCGGCAGCCATGATGGACAGCTCACCGGTGCGGGAGCTGATGATCTCGCCCTTGATGAAGACGTGGTCGCCGAGGTCAACTAGCGACTTCCAGTTGGCCAGTGCCTCCTCGCCAATATTGGCGAAGGAGAGCATGATCTGCAAGCGGACGCCTGAGCCGGACTGTAGCGTGGCAAAGCACAGCTTGCCCTTGTTGCGTACATACACAACGCGGCCGGTAACGCCGGCGATCTCACCCGTGGCGGTATCGGCTTCCAGCTCCGGGTACTTGGCCCGAATCTCTTCTAGAGTGTGGGTCCGTGCCACCCCAACCGGGTAGGCCTGTTCGCCTCGCTCAAGCAATTTGGCACGCTTGTCCATACGGACAAGCATTTGCTCGGATACGTCACTGGGTTCAGGGGAAAGGGTATTTTCTGCGCTCACGAGTTAACAGCTTAGTTGGTGAATCTGGGTATACGCTCCGCGTCCGCTTTAAGCCCTCAGTCCAGCAGCTCAAGCGCTGGCTCGGCACTGGGTAGCAGTGCCTGCGTTGACGTTGAAACGCCGGTTGGGACTTTTCGATTCCGGTTTCTATTCGGGCTAGGCCGTTTCCTAGGCCCCTTCGACGGTGGAGCCTCGAACCACCAAGGTAGCTTCAAGCACCACGGGTGTCACCGCCACGTTTTTTCCGCCCATGACTTGCAACAGCTGCCGTCCTGCCAGACGCCCCATTTCCATGGCTGGCAAGTGCACCGTGGTCAGTCCCGGGCTGGATGTCTGTGAATAGGGCAGGTCATCAAAACCGGCGACAGCAAGGCTCTGCGGCACAGCCAAGCCCACCACGCGAGCTTCTTGCAGGACACCGTAAGCCTGGGTATCAGTGGCACAGGCAATGGCGGTTACCCCGGCGGCTGACCATTGTGGCCATGCCTGGGCGAAGGCTAGCGCCGCCGCGCCCACATCGATTGTTGTTTGGGCAACGGCCACTACGTCACAGCCCAGCTCTCTGGCTTTGTCGCAGAAGGCTGCACGGCGCACCCGGAACGTTTCGGTGCCGGTGGTGCTATCAAGGTAGGCGACCTTCCGGTGCCCCTGGCCAGCTAAGTGCTGAGCCAGCAGCCGGGCCCCGCTCGCCACATCGAAGTTTACTGATGGCACATCATTACTAATGCCGGCCGCATCCAACAACACCATAGGTTCGCTGGCCTGCAGTTCTACAAGGAACCGTGAGCTGGGGGCATCGATGAGCAGTCCGGCGGGACGCAAGGCCAGCAGGCGGCGCACATCCGCCGGATCCGGCGTTTGTCCGGCATCAGTCACTGACAACAGGAGCGCATACTGCTGGCCGATGACTTCCCTCAGGCCGGCAATAACCTTGGCATAAAACGGATTTGAAACGTCCGGAGCAACCAAAATAACAATGTTGCTGTGCCCCTTGGCTAGGGAACTGCCGAGGGAATCCACCACGTAACCGAGCTCCTGCACCGCCTGCTCAACCTTGGCGATATTCCCCTCGGACACCCGCCCTGCGGTCTTGCCATTGGTCACCAGTGAAACCGTTGCCGCCGATACTCCCGCCCTAGCAGCAACCATGGCCGCCGTGACGCGGCGGTTGCCGTTTTTGCGGGCGGGGGCTGATGGTGGCGGCTGCATGGATCGATCGTACCGGCGTCTGGGAAGATCATTGCAACCGCAACGAATCAAGCGCTTAACGTGCCTCGCGTTAAGCGCTTGACGTTAACTTCCTGTGGTGCCACACTTGATTACTGTGCATCACCGGGAAACTCCGGAGCCGCCCCAACGACGTGGAGAAAATACTATGGAACAGCAAACTGCAGCCCAGCCCCGCAAGATCATTCTTGACTGCGACCCCGGCCATGACGATGCGGTGGCCCTGCTCTTGGCCCACGGCAACCCCAACATTGACTTGCTTGCCGTGACCACCGTGGTGGGTAACCAGACACTTGAAAAGGTCACCCGCAACGCCCTGAGCGTGGGCACCATTGCCGGCATCACCGGAGTCCCCTTTGCCGCAGGTTGCGACCGCCCCTTGGTACGCAGCATCGAGACAGCGCCTGACATCCACGGCGAGTCCGGCATGGATGGTCCAGAACAGCCCGAGTCCACCATCGAGTTGGACCCACGCCACGCCGTCGACCTCATCATTGAAACCATCATGGCGCACGAACCGGGCACCATAACCCTGGTCCCCACCGCCGGACTGACGAACATCGCCATGGCCGCGCGCAAGGAACCGCGCATCGTTGAGCGCGTGAAGGAAGTTGTCCTCATGGGCGGCGGCTACCACGTGGGCAACTGGAGCCCGGTGGCCGAATTCAACATCAAGATCGATCCCGAGGCAGCACACATCGTGTTCAACGCCGGCTGGGAAGTTGTCATGGTTGGACTGGACCTGACCCACCAGGCGCTGGCCACACCCGAGGTGGTTGCCGCCATTGATGCCGTGGGCACCAAGCCGGCCAAGTTCGTCATGGAGCTGATGGATTTCTTCGCCAAGACGTACAAGGATGCACAGGGCTTTGACTACCCGCCGGTGCATGACCCGTGCGCCGTCGCCTATGTCATTGACCCCACCGTCATGACCACACAGAAGGTTCCCGTGGACATTGAGCTCACGGGCACGCTGACCTTGGGCATGACCGTGGCCGATTTCCGCGCCCCCGCCCCGGCCGACTGCAAGACCAGCGTTGCCGTCACCCTTGACCATGCGAAGTTCTGGAACATGGTCACCGACGCACTCGTGAACATTGGTGAGGTCGACGCGTGAGCTTCGCAACCACAAAGTCCGGGATGCTGAGCAAGCCCGGCAACATTACCGCTCTCATGGTGGCGCTGCTGACGGCCTGCGTGGCCTTCCAGCTCAACGCCTCCATGCTCAGCCCCGCGCTGGTCACCATGGGCGAGGAACTCAACGCCAGTCAGGCTTCCATTGGCCTGTCACAGACCTGGTTCTTCACAGCCGCCGCCGTCTTCTCGCTGTTCCTGCCCCGCCTGAGCGACATCATCGGCCGCAAGAGAGTGCTGATCGGCATGATGGTCATGATGGGCGTGGGCTCCATCATCTCCGCCATGGCCCCGGACATCACCTGGCTCTTTGTGGGACGCATCATCCAAGGCGTCAGCGGCCCCACGGTTCCGCTGTGCCTGATCATGCTCCGCTCCGCGGTCAAGGACCCCAAGAAGTACGGCGCTTTGATGGGTCTGATCACCGCCGTCAATGGCGGAATTGCTGGCATTGACTCCTTTGTGGGCGGCTACTTCGCCGAGCACTTTGGCTTCCGCAGCATCTTCTGGCTCATGGTGGTCACTGCCGCAATCGCCACCGTGCTGATCGTATTCCTGGCCGGCGAATCCAAGCCTGGCGAAGGCACCAAGATGGACTGGTTGGGCGTGTTCTTCATCGTCATCGCCGTGGGCGCCCTGCTCACTGCCCTAAATGAAGCCACCAAGCTGGTGGGTGGCATCACAACCGCTCCGCTCGTGACTTCACTGGCACTGGCCTTGCTCGCCGTGCTCGCTTTTATGGCGTTCTGGCGCGTGGAGAAGGTCTCCTCACACCCCATGGTTGAAATTGTGCACCTGCGCCAGCGCTCCACTTGGGCTCCGCTGCTGACTACCACCTTGACCATGACGGGCATTTTCGCCGTCATCAACGGCATTGTTCCGGCTTTTGTGCAGGCCGCAGACCCCGGCTTTGGTATTGGCGCCACGGAGATGAGCTTGCTGATCCTGACGCCTTACGCGTTGTTAGGTTGGGTGGTTGGTCCCTTCACAGGTCGCCTTGCGCCGGTCATTGGCTACACCATGATGTTGCGGGTGGGGCTGCTGGGCAGCATGGCCGCGCTGGCCATCATCGGCTTCCTCGGGCTCCACAGCCTGGCCTGGATGATCACCGGCACCGTGTTGTTGGGCATCATGTACGCCGGTACTGTAAACATCATGCTCAACGGCCTTGGCGTAGTTCTGTCTCCGGCAGGAAACCCCGGATTCTTGCCCGGCATGAACGCCGGCGCCTTCAACCTCGGCGCCGGACTCAGCTTCCTAGTCCTGCCAGCCATCTTGGTTGCCACCGCCCCTCTGGGCGGCCACGGCTCCTACCTGACGGTTGTCATCGTGGCCCTGGCCCTCACCGGCGCAGCCTTCGCGGCCTCGCTGCTGGTTCCCAAACCCCTTGACGCGGAGGTAGCACCATGAGTGCCAAAATAGTTGTTGCTGGCTCCCTCAATGCCGATCTGACCATCTACTGCGATAGGTTGCCCAATCCCGGCGAAACCCTCCACGGCAACGGTTTTGCGGTGAATCCGGGCGGCAAGAGTGCCAATCAGGCTGTTGCCGCGGCCCGGCTAGGCGGTCAGGTGACGCTGCTGGGCGCAGTGGGCGAGGACGCCAATGGCGATATGCTGCTGGCCTCCGCCGCCAGTTCTGGGGTCAATATCGATCACCTCCGCCGCGTCAGCGAGCCCACCGGTGTCGCCGTCATCTCGGTCGACGCCCACGGCGAGAACACCATCATCATCTCCGCCGGCGCCAATGCAACGCTCTTGCCCGCCCATCTGGAACCGGCAGTTTTTGCCGACGCCGCCGTGGTCTGCCTGTGCTTGGAGGTGGCCCCGGAGACCGCGCTGGCTGCCGCTGCTGCCGGGCACGACGCCGGAGCAACAGTTCTGTTGAACCTCTCGCCGTACGCTCCCATCACCGAGGAGTTGGCCCAGTCGGTGGATGTGTTGCTGGTCAACGTCCATGAGGCCTCGGCCTTCCTTGACGGGTTTGCCATGCCGGTCTCCGATGCGCCAGCCGTAGCCTGGCACGGGGCCGTTGCACGTTTCGCCGCGCGTGGTCTGTCCAAGGTGCTGGTGACACTCGGTGCGGCTGGCTCTGTGGTGCTGGATTCCACTAATGCTTCGGCGCCTGCGGTACTGATTGCACCGACGAAGGTGGACGCCGTGGACACCACGGGTGCCGGCGACGCTTTCACAGGAGCTGTCGCGGCGCGGTTGGCTGCGGGCGATTCGCTCGTGGACGCGGCCAGGCAGGCCTCCGTGGCAGCCGCGCTGGCAACCACCAAGCGGGGCACCCAGGCCGCCTACCCCCATTTGGAGGACGTGACGGCGCTGATTTCCGCCGTATAATCCAGCTGAGCCGTCTGCACGACTTTGCTTCTGCGTTCCGTTAAGACAGAACCATGCGCAGCTCTTTGAGTAGCGCATGGTTCTGTCTTAACCGAGCGCACCTTCAAAGTGGGGTGGGGCAGTGTGGGGTGGGGCAGAGCGGGGTGGGGCAGGCTGAGATTCGCGGCTCAGCCCAGCGGCATGTTGTCAATGAGCCGTACCGGGCCCACCTTCGCAGCAACCAGGACCAGCGCTTCCCCTGTGAACGGGGTGTCCTGACAGTTTTCGGCACGGACCGCAAGTGTCAGCGGATCCACCACTTCCAGGTAGTCCAGTTCCACGCCCGGAGCACTATCCACGAGGGCTTGCGCCGAGTCAATGTCGAGTGGCTCATGGGCATCGGATCGGCGCTTCAGAAGCCGCAGGGCACGCGAGAGAACTAAGGCGGAGTCCCGCTCTTGCGCAGACAAGAATCGGTTTCTACTGGAGAGAGCCAGTCCGTCATCGTCGCGCACCGTGGGAACAGCAACAATGTCCACCGGGAAGTTTAGATCAGCCACCATTTTGCGGACCAGAGCCAGCTGTTGGGCGTCCTTCTGGCCGAAATATGCTCGGTAGGCCGGGCGAACGGCAGCATCCTCGGCGATGTTCTGGGGACCGTCCCCGCCAGCACCAGCTTGGTACGGCAGGCCGCCGTCGGGCATGGCTGTGTGCAGCAGTTTCGCCACGACCGTCAGGGCACCGTCAAAGTGGCCTGGGCGTGAGGCGCCCTCATATAGCTCCCCCATCATTCCTGCCGTGACCCGAACCATGGGTTCGCCGCCTGGGTACATTTCCTCTACCGAAGGGGCGAACATTATGTCCACGCCGGCCTCGCTGAGCAGGGCCAGATCGGCTTCTGTAGTGCGAGGGTAGCGTGCTAAATCCGTGGCATCACCGAATTGCAACGGATTGACGAACACGCTGGCCACCACCACCGAATTCTCGGCTACGGCGGTGCGGGCCAGGGTTGCATGTCCGCGGTGCAAGGCGCCCATCGTAGGGACCAAGCCCAACGTCCCGGGCTGGCGGCCCGAGTCCTGCCCGCCCTGCGCAGCTCGCTGACACAAAAGTGCCGCTGACTTATCCCGCAGCTCGGCGATGGTGGTTACCAACACGGTGCTCATGTTCTTCACTCTCTTCAATGCCAACGTCAATGCCAGTTCATTGCCAGTTCATTGCCAAAATTTTATGCTGCTCGGAAGGTGCTCTGCGCGATGGGCGCGTCTACGTGAGCGGATCGGCCGAGCCGGGTTCGCCGTCGTCGTTTCGCAAAGCCGCTTGGATACCAAGATAGGCTTCCGCGGAAAGCAGCCGCCGCTTAGCCGCCCGTGCTGCTGTGCTAGCGGACATGGCTAGATAAGCGTCCAGCACGTCCGAGGATGAGGTGTCCAGTGTGTACTCGCGCAGGGCAGCGGCATGGGCTCTGACGGTCCCGGCATCGCCGCGCGCCACCGGACCGGTTAGGGCAGACTCCCCCGATGTCAACGCATTCTCCAAGGCGGCACGCAACAGCGGACCCAACACCTGGCTGGTCGATTCCACGCCAATGTCCGCCAAAATCTGTGCCGCCTGGGCCACGAGCGTGACCATGTGATTCGCCGAATGCGCTAGTGACGCGTGGTAGAGAACCCTATCAGCCTCAGCAATAACTACCGGCTCGGCACCCATTTCAACCACGAGGGCTTGGGCGATGGGTAACATGGCCGGATCAGCTGTGACACCAAAACAGCAGTCGGAGAGGCGGGCCAGGTCCAGACTCATGCCGGTGAACGTCATGGCCGGATGCAGAGCTAACGGGATGCCACCGGCAGCCTTGACCGGGGCCAGTACTCCCGTGCCGAAACGCCCCGAGGTGTGCGCCACCAGCTGCCCGGCTTGCCACGCACCCGTAGCGGCGAGGCCAGTCACAAGATCGGCCAGGGCGTCATCGGGAACAGCTAACAGGACAAGTTCCGAGCGCTCCACAATGTCTTCCACCGCAAGGACTGGAACGCCGGGCAGCAACAGTTCTGCCCGCTCCAAGGATGCTTCGGACACCGCAGAAACACCCACGACGGCGTGCCCGGCTCCGCGCAGCGCAGCTCCCAGAACGGCACCCACCTTGCCAGCTCCAATGATTCCAATGCCAAGGCGGCCCGGCTTAATCGCCAAGGTGTTGCTCCTTTGCTTCTTCTTGATTTAGGAGTGACGGTTTTACTTCGAGCCACTTTTCGCTGCGTTGAATGCGGCGGGCCGTTGCGGCGCGGGCTGATTGCTCATCGAAGAGTGCGAGCCCGTTGGCCGTTGAAAGATGATGCACGCGCGGGCGGATCGGTCCCACCGTTGAATGCAATTCAAAGCTGACCAGACCCAGACGGGACATGAGCGGGCCTTGACGCAATCCCAACGACTGGGTGCGCTCGTGCGGCACCACCTGCAAGCTGCGGAAGAACCGGCCGCGGCGGCACAGCAACGCTGTTGCCGTTGCCCGGAAGGCATTTTGGCGCCAGGAGATGGGGTCAACCCAGCGTGCTGCCCGCGGCGAGTGCACAAAGCCTTCATCGGCACCCGCCCCGTGCAGGCCGGCCGCAAAAACCTCTAAGGGCCGTTCCACTCCGGGGTCCGGAAAGACCAGGCCCAAAACAGCCATGACTTCAGACTCCGTGCCGACGGGAAGAATCACGCTGCGGGAACTGCCGGAGGTGTCATCACCATAACCAGCCACGTTGACTTGAACCCTGTACCAGCCAAAGGGTCGCCACACAGGTCCCTGCGAAATACTCACGGCTTGGACGCGACCCGGCGGAATGGTCTGGGAGCGTGTCTCCAACAGACCATAGTGCAGCCGAACGCCGTCGGGCGATGTGGCGACACGGAAATTTAGATCGTTCGTAATCGTCTTCCAGTAAGAGGCAAAGATACCGATGAACAGCGGAAAAACACCGAGAAAAATGGCAAATTCCCCAGTCCACACCACAGCCACAACGGCCGCCACAATGAAAATCACGGCCCACACGGTGGTGGTGGAGAAAAATGCGGCGCCAATGATTCTCCGCGGAGCCAACGCCAGCACCTGCGTTTCCGGGGCCTCTTGGATGTTCATGGGCTGATCCGGATCCAACGCCACGCCAGCGGCACGGGCCAGAATTGCCGCGCGCAGCCGCTTGGCTTCCGCAAGCTTGAGGAAGGACAACTTGATAGCTGACTTTCCGCCGTCGGCCACGTCAAACTTCAGCTCGGCTAGGCCGAATGCGCGCGCCAAGAGCGGCTGGATCACGTCAATGGCCTGCACCCGGTCAATGCGCGCGCGGCGCTG
This sequence comes from Specibacter sp. NPDC078709, assembly GCF_040686795.1. NCBI lineage: Bacteria > Bacillati > Actinomycetota > Actinomycetes > Micrococcales > Micrococcaceae > Specibacter > Specibacter sp. NPDC078709. The sequence goes on along the minus strand of NZ_JBFBLU010000006.1, from coordinate 44,775 downwards.
TTGGCGGAAAATGATGCCGGAGTTGATATGCACGTTTTCATCGGTGACCTGGTACCGCGTAAACCGCCACGACAGAAAAAATGCCGCACCGAAAATGATCACGGCGGCGCCCACCACGATGAGGATGACCACCACGGGTGTCCCGCCGGTCACGGATCCACCGCTCTCCCAGCCGCCAGAGAAGAGCGAGTCGAGGGAGTTTCGGCCAAAAATGAAGATGACGGCTGCCACAGCGATCCACCCACGGACCAGGGGCGACACGGGGTGCACACGGTGCCAGGTATCGGGGCTGTCGGTGGCGAACCCTTCTGGCGCAGCGGGCGCTTCGGACACGCCGGAGCTGACGGGTGCGTCAGGCACGCCCGGCACTCCGGCGTTCTCAGGTAATTGCTCGCTCACAAGCCGGCCAATTTTGCCTCACCACGGGCGGTGAGTTGTTCGCGCAACCGGCCGGCCTCCGCGGCGGGGAGGCCATTGAGCAACGCATTGGTTCCCGGGGATGCGGTGTGCAGATGGATGGTGCTCAGTCCCAGCATCCGCTCCAGCGGCCCCATGGTCACATCCACATATTGCATGCGGCCGTATGGCACCACCATGACCCGGTGGAACAGGATACCGCCGCGGATCAACAAGTCTTCGTCACGTTCCGCGTAGCCAATGGCTCGCACCTGGCGGGGGATCAAAATCATTTCCCATACGGCGATCACCACCACCACGGCGGGGGCGGCCCACGCCAACCATGCCGGGTAGCCCGCCCAGACACCCGTGAGATGCAGAACCAACGGCACCGCGGTGATGATCAAGAAAATGAGGGCACCAATTCCCGCAGAGATAAAGCGGGCGGTCATGAGCTTTTCGGAGACGGGTAAGAAAACTACTCCGTCAGGATCAATGGCGCTGCTATGTTGCTTAGGCAAATTCTTCCTCCCCATGTCCTTCACGCTTGGGCCGGGTACTGGATGTACCGGGATCGCTGTCTTCCGGTGGTACTTTGCAGAATCGTTCGACCATGACACCAACAGCCAACATGACCAGTCCGCCAGCCAGATGCGCCACCATAACCCAAATGATGGCCAGATCGCTGCGCATGGCCACGGTGGGAATTTGGTTGATGAGGATTCCGGCATGCCATCCGAACAGTACGGCTCCGGCATAGGCGCAGGCCTGCGCCAAAATTACTGTTCGGGCGGCTAGCAGCGGATCAAGAGCCTTTTCCCGTTTACCGTCGCGCCAGCGGCGCACCCGCAGGCCCAACACCAGACACACCACAGCTATCAAAGCCATCGTGATCAAGGAACTTAGTGGCAGCACCGGCAGGGCCAAACTGGCTCGGGAGGTCAGCAAAGTGGCCACCCATCCAATGGCCGCCAGCACAATACCAACGGCTGCCAACCACGCGGGCCTGATGGTCCGCATTGTGCTTCTCATTGTTGCCTCATCGCTTCACTTGGGGACTGCTGATTTAACCGTACTGGTTTTTTCGCCGTTTGGACTTTAGGCTCAGTGATTCTCCCGCGCCTGTGGGCTTCCCGCAGGGTCTGCTAGGTCACAACAGTGGGAGGTACGTCCGGTACATGGGAAATGCCGGACATATCTGCCGCGGCAGCTGCCAGCTGTGCCACCGGCACGCCGTCCAAGGTGGCGTTAGCTTCCATCAGCGACCAGGGATACACCACAAACGCTCGTTCGGCGGCACGCGGGTGCGGCAGCGTCAACACCGGATCATCACTGTGTACGTCGCCGTAAACGATGATGTCAACGTCGAGAGTACGGGCACCCCAACGCACCTCACGTGTCCGGTGGTAAGCCAACTCCACAGCTTGGCAATGAGCCAACAAGTCCAGCGGGGACAAGGTGGTGTCCACGGCAATGACCATGTTCAGGAAATCGGGCTGCCCGGCGGGGCCGCCCACTGGTTTCGTGGACACGACAGGGGAAACATTTTGCAGGCGTACTTCCGGACGATCCACAAGATCAGCGACGGCGCCCAAAAGCGTGCCTTCACGCTCACCCAGATTGCTGCCGAGGGCCAGAATAGCCCGGGTCAGCGCACGGGGAGCAGTCATGGCAAGCCCGCCGCAACAGTGCCAGCAGCAGTGGCGTCAGAATCTGAGAGGCCAGCAGTTTCACGAGTCCTCAAGACCGTGATGCTCACATCGCCAAAGGGGACCTGAATGGGTGCCTTCGGCTTATGGATGGTCACTTCGACGGCTTGAACGACAGGAAAATCTTCCAGAATTCTCTCGGCCATGCGGACGCTGAGTGTTTCAATCAAGTCAAAAGCTGGCCCGGTCACCATGGCGACGATGGTCTCGGCCACCGCGCCGTAGTCTGCGGTCTTAGACAAGTCATCCGTTGCGGCGGCTGCACCTATGTCCAAGTGCAGCACGGCGTCGGTAATGAAGGGTTGCCCGTCCCGCTTCTCATGCTCAAAAACACCGTGGTAGCCGATGGCTGTAACGCGGGTTAGGCGGATGGTGTCCAGCTGCGTCACTGGGCGGCCTGGCGCGCGGATAGACGCGCTTCGCGGTTCTTCTTACCCTGCACCAAGCGTGCGGCGACCTTGGCAGCGTCAAGGCTGGCATCGACGTCGTGCACGCGAACACCCCAAATACCCTGAGCAGCGGCGATGGCTGTGGTGGCCGAAGTAGCGTCGTCGCGCTCCTTCGGGGCGGCAGCTTTTCCAGCGCTGGTCAACAGTGAGCCGAGGAAACGCTTGCGGGAGGTGCCAACAAGAATCTTGTTGCCCATGGCTGCCACCTGGTCCAGATTGGCCAGCAGTTCCCAGTTCTGGTCAGCATTCTTGGAGAAGCCAATGCCCGGATCCAGGATCAGGTTTTCCTCTTTGACGCCCGCGGCGTAGAACTTCTCGCGAACCTCAGCGAGCTCGGCAACAACCTCGTGAACGACGTCCGTGTATCCGGTCAGTGAATCCATGGAACGTGAGTCACCACGGCTGTGCATGAGTACGTACGGAGCCTGGCGTTCGGCGATCAAAGCGATCATGTCCGGGTGCACATTGGCACCAGAAACATCGTTGATCAGCCCGGCACCGGCGTCCAGAGCCAAGGCGGCGGTGGAGGCGTGCCGGGTGTCAACACTGACCAGTGCCCCGGCCTTGGCTAGCGTGGAAATAACGGGCAGGATGCGGGCCTGCTCTTCGGTTTCGTCAACATAAGCAGCACCCGGGCGGGTGGACTCGCCGCCGACGTCGATGATGTCAGCGCCGCCGTAGAACATGCGCAGACCGTGGGCAATAGCCGTTTCCGTGGAGTCGTAGTCGCCGCCGTCACTGAAGGAGTCCGGGGTGCAGTTCAAGATCCCCATGACCACGGTGCGGTCTTTGGGGAGTGCGGCAAAGGTAGCCACCGACTTGCGGGCCCGCAGAACGGGCAAGGGTGAGGTGGCAGGGCCCGTTCCGGGCGCAGCAGCGAGGGAATCCATGGTGTTTACAGTTACCTTCCGAGAATCAGGCTCATGGCTTCAGCCCGGGTTGCAGGCTCGTGAAGCAGACCGCGGACAGCGCTGGTGACTGTCTTGGCCCCTGGTTTACGCACGCCACGCATGGACATGCACATGTGTTCGCATTCCACCACGACGATGGCGCCGCGAGGTTTGAGATGTTCAATCAAAGCATCAGCGATCTGGGTGGTGAGGCGCTCTTGCACCTGCGGCCGCTTGGCGAAAATATCCACCAGGCGCGCCAGCTTGCTCAGCCCCGTCACCCGCCCGTCCGACGACGGGATGTAACCTACGTGGGCGCTGCCGTGGAAGGGCACCAGGTGGTGTTCGCAGGTCGAGTAGAACGGAATGTCCTTGACCAGCACCATCTCTTCGTGGGCAATGTCAAAGGTGGTGCCTAAAACATCCGCAGGGTCCTGGTGCAGGCCGGCGAACACTTCACCGTATGCCTTGGCCACACGTTTGGGTGTGTCCAGCAGTCCGCTGCGATTCGGATCCTCACCAATGGCGAGGAGAATTTCCCGGACCGCCGCTTCAATGCGCGGTAGGTCCACCTTTTGTTCATCGTCGTATTCAGTCACGGATGTGATCCTACCGGTGTTACGGCTGGCCGGGCAGTTGCGGGGCATCGCCCTTGCCCAATTCGATACCCGGCTGGTTACCGGGAGCATCGAGTTCACCACTCAGGTGCGCGTTGGCAATCTGATCCTCGGGACTGACGGACTCAGGCTTCGGAGCTCCGGATTCAAGGGCTTCGCGGCGCTCCTTGTCGGTGATGACAGGGGGCAGCGCTGAGACGGGGCGGGAGTCCTTGGACAGCCACACCTTGCGCGGGGCAGGCTTGCGCAGACCGATGAAGATCTCTGCAATCTCGGCCTGGTTCAGGGTCTCGCGTTCCAGCAGTTCCAGGGCCAAACGGTCCAGGATGTCGCGGTTGGCGATCAACGCTTCGTAAGCGTCATCATGAGCCTGATCGATGAGTTTGCGGACTTCTTCATCAATCATGGAGGCAACGGCTTCGGAGTAATCCTTACCTTGCCCACCGCCGCCACCGAGGAACGGCTCACTGTTGCCAGAACCCAGTTTCACGGCGCCAATGCGCTCACTCATGCCGTACTGGGTCACCATGGCGCGGGCCGTTCCGGTGGCCTTCTCAATGTCATTCGAGGCACCAGTTGAGGGATCGTGGAACACGATTTCTTCGGCAACACGGCCACCCATGGCGTAGGCCATCTGGTCCAGCAATTCGTTGCGGGTGATCGAGTACTTGTCATCCTCAGGAACCACCATGGTGTAACCCAGGGCGCGGCCTCGGGGCAAGATGGTGATCTTGGTGACCGGTGCGGTGTTGTGCATGGCTGCGGCAACCAGCGCGTGTCCACCTTCGTGGTACGCGGTGATCTTGCGTTCCAGTTCCTTCATGACCCGGGTGCGCTTCTGCGGTCCGGCCATGACGCGGTCAATGGACTCATCCAGTGCCCGGTCATCAATGAGTTGGGCATTGGAACGGGCGGTCAGCAGGGCTGCTTCATTGAGCACGTTGGCCAAGTCAGCACCGGTGTAACCTGGCGTCTTCTTAGCAACAGCGTTCAAGTCAACGCCGGGAGCCATGGGCTTGCCCTTGGAGTGAACCCGCAGGATCTGTTCGCGGCCCAAACGGTCGGGAGCTTCCACAGGGATCTGGCGGTCAAAGCGGCCCGGACGCAGCAGAGCCGGGTCAAGAACGTCGGGTCGGTTGGTCGCAGCAATCAAGATGACGTTGGTTTTGACGTCAAAGCCGTCCATTTCAACGAGCAACTGGTTGAGGGTCTGCTCGCGCTCATCGTTGCCGCCGCCAATGCCGGCGCCACGATGACGGCCAACGGCGTCGATCTCGTCAACAAAGATGATGGCTGGGGAGTTGGCCTTGGCCTGCTCGAAGAGGTCGCGGACACGGGAAGCACCCACGCCGACGAACATCTCCACAAAGTCAGAACCGGAAATTGAGTAGAACGGCACGCCAGCCTCGCCAGCCACGGCACGGGCCAGCAGAGTCTTACCGGTACCGGGAGGGCCGTACAGCAGCACGCCCTTGGGGATCTTGGCACCCACCGCGGTGAACTTGTCGGGGTTCTGCAGGAAATCCTTGATTTCGTGCAGTTCTTCGACGGCTTCATCCGCGCCGGCAACGTCATTGAAGGTGACTTGCGGGTGGTCCTTGGTGAGCAGCTTGGCCTTGGACTTGCCGAACTGCATGACCTTGGAGCCGCCGCCTTGCATGCGGGAGAACAGGAACCAGAAGATCAGACCGATCAGTACGAACGGGATCAGAAGGGAGAAGATGCTGGACCAGAAGTTGTTGGACGCCGGTTGGTCGTCGAACTTCGTCATTTTGGCGTTGTCAATAAGCTCAGGCATCGTGGTGGCCCGGTAGTTGCCGTAGAAGAACTGGACGTTTTTGCCCTGGTCCTTGCCGTCGGCATTGACAAAGTTGTCCTTGAGGATCATGTCCACCCGACCTTCGGAACCGAAGATCTTGGCGGAGGCCACCTTGTCGCTCGTGAGCAGCTCTAGGCCGTCAGAGGTTCCAATGCGGCTCTGATTGGTACCGGTCAGGGTAAACAGACCGGCGCTAATGAGCACCACAACCACAATGATCCAGATAAATGGACCCTTGAAGAGTTTTTTGACTTTCATGTGTTCGAGGCTAGGCCTCGTCCCTCCCGCTCAACCAATTCATACTCGTACAGGACGCTTCCGACACGTTCCCAAGTTATAGCTTTACACCGTTCGCCTTGCTACACGCACGGGAATGCCCTTTAGTTCCCTGAGGGCATAACGTTATTTGCAACAAATGCCGCCGCGCTTACTTTCTGCCGTGGTTTAAACCCTGGCAGAAAGTAAGCAGCGGCGGCATTTCTAGCGTTGGAACGCTTCTCTTACTCGTAAATGTGCGGTGCGAGCGTGCCGATGAAGTCCAGGTTGCGGTACTTCTCGGCGAAGTCCAGGCCGTAGCCAACAACAAATTCGCTCGGGATCTCGTAACCAACGTACTTGACGTCGATTTCCACCTTGGCCGCAGCTGGTTTGCGCAGGAGCGTGCAGATTTCCACGGTGGCCGGGCCGCGGGACATGAGGTTCGCGCGCAGCCATGACAGGGTCAGGCCCGAGTCAATGATGTCTTCAACAATGAGGACGTGCTTGCCCATGAGGTCGGTTTCGAGGTCCTTCAGGATCCGGACAACTCCCGAAGACTGGGTGCCGGAACCGTAGGAGGACACTGCCATCCAGTCCATGGTGACGTGGCTGTGCAGGGCACGGGACAGATCCGCCATGATCATGACGGCGCCCTTGAGAACACCCACCAGAAGGACGTCGCGGCCCTCGTAGTCCGCATCAATCTGCGCGGCCAGTTCGGCTACGCGTGTTTGGATTTGTTCCTTGGTGTAAAGAACATGCTTAAGATCGGCTTGGACGTCTTGTGAATCCACCCATGACTCCTGTTTGTGAAGGATCGGTACTGGTTTTTAGTGCATTTTTGTTGCTGCTTTTGTTGCTGCTGTGTGCGCCTAGGTGCTGCGCCTAAGAACTAGCTTCCCATAGCTGCGGCCTTCGTGGGGAACACTTTGATTCCGGGAAATCCGCCAAGCACTGACTTTTCCGGCCAATTGCACCGGTCCCGCCGACCCTTTTCGGGCCAGCAAATTTTCTGCCGCGCCGAGCCGTTCAAGGCTCGGCTGCACTCCCCCAAGTTCGACGGCGGCCAGCGCCAACACTCTCGTCCTCAGGGCCGGAGCCAATGCCCTCAGCTCGTCTTCTGGCAGGGTGATGTGCGCATCTGGGCCTTTTTCCGCGCTACGTTCGGCCAGTTTGGCAAACTCTGCCTCGGCCAGTTGATCCAGGAAGTCGGCGTCATAACCCAAAATGGTGGCGGAGCGAGCCAGGGACTCTGCTACTCCGGGGCCAAGTTCCTCGTGGAGGAATGGGATCACCGCATTGCGCACCCGAACCCGTAAATAGGCTCGGTCTTGGTTGGCGGGATCATGCCACGGCTTCAGAGCCAAGGCCTCGCATATGGCCAATGTCTCATCCCGGCGCAGCCCCAAAAAGGGGCGCAGGTATATGCCGCGGCGTTCGCGCATGCCAGCGAGGGAACGAGTTCCCGAGCCTCGGGCGAGTCCCAAGAGGACTGATTCTGCTTGGTCGTCGAGGGTGTGGCCCAAGAGGATGTGTGAGGCGCCCAACTCGTGGGCCGTCGCCTCGAGTGCGCCAAAGCGGGCTGCGCGGGCTGCGGCTTCCGGCCCACCGCCGTCGTGCTTCAGATCCACGGTCCGGACCACCACGGGGTCCAAGCCCAGCTCCTGCAACTGATGGGCGGTGGCTTGAGCGACTTCGGCACTGCCCGCTTGCATCTGGTGGTCAACCACCACGGCACCCACCCGCACTTCCCCTCGTGTGGCAAAGAACGCGCAAACGGCCGCCAAGGCGAGGGAATCAGGACCGCCGCTACAGCCCACCAGGATCAGCGGCGGGTTCTCAACGACTAAGTTCTTGCCCGTGGTTTTTATCCCGAGCAGGGCGCCGACCATAGCCCGGGCCTTGCCCACGGTGGGATCGAGCCGGCCGCGGGGGCTCATTACAGGCCCATCCGGTCAACCCAGAGGCGGGCGTTGTGAATTTCTGCTTCGGTGGGCAGGTTCTCTACCTGGTTCCAGACCTGGTTGAAGCCGTCCATGCCGACCACGGCCACGGTGTCGCGGACAAATTTGGCCCCGTCACTGTACTGGCGCATTTTGGCGTCCAGCCCCATCAGGTTCCGGATGAACTTTTCAATCACACCGCGGTCCTTGCCCCTGTTAGTGAAGCGTTGTCGGATGGTGCGCACAGTGGGGACGATGCTCTTATCCACACCGTCCATGACCACGTTGGCGTGTCCCTCCAAGAGGCTCATGACGGCCGTCAAGTGCGACAACGCCGCTTTTTGCGCGGGATCCTGGAGGAGGTCCAAAACACCGCCCCGGGAAGATTCCGGGGTGGAATTGGCTGTGGAATCGTGCTTGCGGCCCAGTGATTTGGCTGATTCGAGAAGACGTTCGCCGAATTTCTCGGAGTCGCCCACCAGCAAGGTGCCGAGCTTCTCAATTTCACCAATCATGTGGTGACGCAGCCAAGGTGCCGCCGCAAATTGCACCCGGTGAGTTTGTTCATGCAGGCATACCCAAAGCCGGAAATCGGCCGGATCCACCTTCAGATCGCGTTCTACGGTGATGATGTTCGGCGCCACGAGCAGCAGCCGGCCGCCGGACTTCGCCGCGTTGGAGTGGGCGGAGTTGGAGTGGGCAGCGTTGGGGTCGTTCTGCCCGAGTGCGGAGAAGGGATCGTACTGGCCCAAAACCTTGCTGGAAAGAAACGCCAAGGCGCCTCCCAATTGAGCCCCCGTCACAGTGGCGCTGAATGCGGCACCCGGACTGCCCTGCGCTGGCCCGGAACTCTTGGCAGAATCGGCCTGCTTGGCTGCGAGCGCCCGCAGTACGGGATCCATCATGACGGCAAAGCTCTGCGTGTTGGCTTTGGCCCAGGATGCCCTGTCCACAATCAGAACCTCGGAGTCGTGGAGGTCTTTCGCTGCCTCAAGACGGCTGATCTCATGCACGTGTGGCACCGATTTTTCGGCCATGAGGCGCAGGTTTTCCACTGCAGCGGAGATTTCCGAGCCGCTCAAATCCGGCCCGGCAGGGGCTAAATTGGCTGCCGTTTTTGCGGCTAGTTCCCAATTGACCATGGCGGGGGCTGACGGCGTTCCGGATGCGGCGCTGCTGTTCTGGCTCATGTTTACCATCAGATCACATGTGCCTGTACTTCTGCTGGCGCAGACCCCTCGACGCAGTTGTCCCATCCTGACGGCAGCCTTATCCGCGCCCTTGTGGTGGATGATGGGGCAAGTTTGACAGAACTGATCAGCATGGGTCTGCGCATGGCCAGCTGGGATGTTGCCCGGGTTGGACGGTATTGAATTACTGGGGAGAATCAAGGAGTTCGCGTCTACTATCCCAGCACTTTCTCTCACGGCCCGCGATGGCGTACATGAGATGGCGTACATGACCGGATTGCCGGGCTGGCTTCCGGTGGCGACGATTACGTGAGCCAGCCATTCAGCATCGAAGAGCTCATGTTGCGCCTCCACCGGCTGGTGCAACGTTCCGGCATCGCCTCCTCTGACAACGACCCAGTGGGAGTTGCTGCGCTATCTCATGGGAAGTGCGCGGCAACGCTCTCAAGACCCGCTTCTTGGCCTCCGCCACATTCCAGACGCTCTACAAGTCCGCGTACCAGGAGCTCTACCAGCAGGTGTTCGGTGACGGAACTGCCCAATCGCTGCTGACCACCATCACAGCGTCCATCCCCGCCAGTGATGGCTTGAGCCAGGATGACATCACGGACAGGTCCGCCACCGTGGCCACCTTCCTGACACAGCGTGGCGAGGCTCTGGAGAAAGCCCTCGCAGGCTAACTCACAGGCTAGCTCGCGGCCAAGGCCGCTGCGGCTGCGTCCACCACGGGGCGTGCCGCAGCGGCACCGCCGGTGAGCCCATTGCCCAAGATCGAGAAGACCAGCAGCCGGCCGTGGGAGTTGATGACGTAACCAGACAGTGCTGTCACCTCATTCAGGGACCCGGTCTTGGCACGGACCAGCCCCGCCCCATCCAGTTGCGGAGCAGCCACGAAGCGTTGGGACAAGGAACCACTCAGCCCGGCGATAGGCAGCCCAGCCAGGGCCTGACCCACATCGGAAGAGGGGTCTGCCAGCATGAGCGAGACCATCTGAACAAGGCGTTCGGGGCTGATCAAGTTGCCTTCGGCGAGTCCACAATTATCGGTGCTGACAACCCCGTTCATGGACAGCCCCAGCTGTTCCACCACTTGGCGGACCGCGGCCACGGCTCCTGCGTTGCTGGCCTCACTACCCATTTTCACGGCCACCATCCGGCCTAACGCTTCCGCCACATAGTTATCTGATTCAGCCAGCATGTACTGAGTCTGCCCAGCCACGGTGGCCGATTCAACCGAGGCCAGAACCGCGCCCGTGGAAGTACCGCGGCCAATGGTTTCCGTGGTGGCCACACCAGCGTCTGCGAGCGCATTGGCAAAGGCCTGCGCGGTGGTCATCGCCGAATCCTGCGGGCGGGGGCCGCTCAATACCTCAGGGTGAAACCGGCCTGCGTTCAGGGCGAGCGGGAAAATGGGCGCGATCTCTCCAGCGTCCACATCTCCTTTGGTCCATTTGGGGTTGAGTGAAGGGCCGGTAAAGACAGTGTCATCCAGGGTCAGCGTGACGGGCCCGGCGAATCCTGCCTTGCTCAACGCCGTGGCTGTTTGCTGCGCTAGGGTGGCGAGCCCGGCGTGACCCATGACGGCCTCCGGATCGCTTTCCCCCGCGGCGAGCATGGTATCTCCGCCGCCCCGCAGGACAATTTCCGTGGCACTGGAGCCCGCCAACACTTCAGTTGTGAAGTGCGTATCTGGACCCAGCGTCTTGAGCGCGGCCGCGGCCGTCAGCAATTTTAGGTTCGACGCCGGAATCCGCGCCGTCTGCCCGTCCTGGGAAAACAGCGGCGTCCCGGAAGAGGCGTCGGCGACATACATGCTGAAGGTGCCCTCGCCGTCGAACGTTAGGGCTTTTGTCAGATCGGCAGAGAGCTGAGCCGCGTCCGGCAGGGGCGCCGTCGCGGACAGCGGGTCAATTCCGGTGAGCGTGCTGATGCCGGTGGGCGCCAGCTGGGCCGTGGGGATAACTGCCACAGCGGCGGGGTCTTGGGGCAGGAATGCGGGGATCAGGTGCAGCCCGGCCGGCACGGTTACGGCGGCCAGCGCGCAGATGAGCAAGCCGCTCGTCACAGCTTTTGACGTGCGTCCCATGAAGCAGGCGGTTCCTTCGAGGCAGGTGGTCCGGGCTCACGCGATCGGACTAAAAAGGGCATTATTGCGCCGGAAAAGTCCGGGCGGGTTTTTAGCGCAGCGAAAGCGCCTATATCCTCATACTAGACGGATTTTCCGTGCAGAGCCGTGTCCGGCCGCGCACACCCCATCATTTGAGGAGCCTAACGATGAAGCACGACGTCACCATCGAGATCCCCCGCGGATCACGCGTCAAGTACGAAGTTGACCACGAGACCGGGCGCGTCCGCCTGGATCGCGTGCTGTTCACTTCGATGCAGTACCCCACTCACTACGGCTTCTTCGACAACACTCTCGGCGAAGATGGCGACCCGTTGGACGCGCTCGTAATGCTGCAGGATTACGATCTGCATCCCGGCGTGGTTGTTGACGCCCGCCCCATCGCTGTCTTCAACATGACCGACGACGGCGGTGGCGACGCCAAGGTCCTCTGCGTTGTCGACGACAAGCGTTTTGACCATATTCAGGAACTTTCCGACGTGGATGAATTCCTGGTCAAGGAGATCGAGCACTTCTTCACCCGTTACAAGGATCTGGAGCCCGGCAAGTGGGTCAAGGCTGAGGGCTGGGCCGACCGTGCAGCTGCAGAAGCCGAGTTGGAAGCCTCCATCAAGCGCTTCGAGGACACCAAGCACTAGTTTTTTGCGGCTTTTATGACGTACGACGGCGGCGCTCCCCTTTTGCGGGGTGCGCCGCCTTTGTCTCCCTGGGGACGGTAACGTCGGCACGGATCCTGAGGATCTCCGCGGCTCCCTCTCAGTACCGCAGAGTGGCCATTACCTCATCGTCACGGTCCCATTCGCCCAGCGTTCGCAAGGTGCCGGATGTTCGCACGGTCGACAGGACGGCTCGGTTCACCAACTCGCGCACTGTTGGTGAAGTCAGTCGTTTCTCGTCACGTGGCAGGTACAGGGAATCGACTCGGCCTTCGTCCGCTGCCCGCGCGATTTCAGCAACATCCAACGCGCCCTTGCCGTTGTGAACCAATGATAGGGCGCGCTCACGCTCTGCAGAATCGCGGGCGGCTTCGCTTTCACGCAGCAGCTTCCACGCTGCCGAGCGCAACTCATCCGGATGTTTATGTTCAGGATTGCCCGCGATCACCTGGCCATGGACCGCAGGGTATGAACTGGCGTCGCGGAAGATCGGCAGATACTCCGCAACAGAGGCCAGAACGAGTGGTTGCGACCGCGCGGTCCCGAGTTCATCGCCGACCGCCTTACCTACGGCATGAATGAATTTCTCGGTGAGCATGGTCTCCGTTTCACCCGATCCGCCCTGACCGTAGAAGGCCGAGTCCCCGCCGCCGATTGCGCGCGACTGCAGCGATTGTTCGGGAAGCTCGCCGATCACGGCATCAAAAGATTCGGGGATCGTTCCGAGCGGCAGCTCCTCGATGTTGTTACGGGTCGCATCGAAGAGTCGCAGCGAGTTTTTCGCCAGGGCCAGGATGTAGCACTTGCCGTCATTTTCCAAGATGGGGACTAAGGGTAGAACCTGGAAGTGGTCGGCGACCGTCACAGACTCACTTACTTCGAGCGGGATCCTCACCGCCAAGTGGAAGTCGGGAGCAACGAACACCGCGAGCCCCCGGCTCTGCAGTCTCCAATACGATGAATCGGCGACTAGGTCGGCGATGGGTGCGAATATAGCTTCGGTGTCCGACTTGCTCATCCCAGATTCCACGAATTGTTCGGAAGCTAGTTTGATGTGGCTCTTGAGAATGTTCGCGGACTTGTCGGCCTGTGTGCCGGCTACGTCAGAGGGTATGTAGAACGAGGCCTTCGGCCCGCTGCCTTCATCCCGTTTGAATACTGCACTGAAATCAAGGGGATCAACTGTTCCCTGAGAATTGGTGGTCATGAGCACGTACCTCCATGTCGGTAGTTCACTAATCGTCCATATTCCTCTTCCAGCCTACCTGACGGTTTTTTCAAGCGGCGAGACGTCGTATAATGCCCGCGAGGTGGCAACCCTCCGCACTGGAGCCTCGAGCGAGGCACGTGCCATACCCCAATGGCAGCAGCCATTTCTGCTCTTGGAAAACTGGCTGTGCGGAGAGGGGCCCGCCCTGAGGTTGCGAGGCGTGGGGACTAGAGCAGGCTACGCAAGATGGTGGCAGCACCGTCGTCGTACACAGAAGCGGTTACCTCGTTGGCGGCGGCCTTCACATTGTCCTCAGCCTGGCCCATGGCTACACCGCGGCCAGCCCACCGAAGCATTTCAACGTCATTGGAGCCGTCGCCCATGGCCACTGTTAGTGACTGATCAATGCCCAGTGAAGAACGCACCACCTCAAGCGCGGAAGCCTTGGTGACGCCCGCCGCGGCAATGTCGAGCCAGGCGCTCCAACCGATGGCGTAGGTGACTCCGCTCAGGCCAGCGGCGGAGATGGCGTCTGAGAATTCTTGCGTGCTGGCTTCAGCACTATTGACCACAACGCGCACAGCATCAGTGTTCAACAGGTGCTCGAAGTCCACACCGCGGGCCTCAATGCCAAAGCTGTCGTCCTGGAAACGGGAGGTGGCCAGAAAGTTTCCCTCAGCGTCCTCCAACGCGAAGCGAGCCCCGGGGATCTTGTCACGCAGAGTATTCAGGGCGGGAGCCGGATCGAAAGTCACACGGTCTATGACCTCGTAGCCGTTCTCCAGAGTGGGGTCCAAGCGAATGGTCACACCACCGTTGGAACAGACCCCATACCCGGTGCGCATGCCGATCATCTCCACGATGGGCAGCAGGGCTCCGAGTGAGCGGCCGGTGGCGATGATGACGTGGTGACCAGCGTCGACCACGGCCGTTGCTGCGGTGCGGACGGAATCACTCATAACACCGTCGTGATCAACCAACGTTCCGTCTACATCTAGGGCTACTAAGTACTTTGGGCTTGCAGTGGACCGGTCATCGATGCCGGCAATTGCAGTATTTACTGTCATTGTCATACATCCAGCTAAACAGATTCAGGGAAAAATGCCACATATTCCACCTGTTAATGCCGTGAACGCCGGGTTAATGTCCACAGCTGTTTGCACAGTGTGAGTATTAATCCGACGTTCACAGGGTGTGTGGACAGACCGCAAAAGTCTTAGAGGACCGGGAAAACTTCCATGCCGCCGAGGTACTTGCGCAGGGCCACCGGAACGGTGACCGAACCGTCGGCGTTCTGGTGATGTTCCAAAATGGCGACGATCCAGCGAGTAGTGGCCAGTGTGCCGTTAAGCGTGGCGACAGCGCGGGTGCTGCCCTTGCCACCGTCTTCGGCAACCTGACGTTCGCGGATGTTCAAGCGGCGCGCCTGGAACGTGGTGCAGTTAGAGGTGGAGGTCAGCTCGCGGTAGGCGTCCTGCGTAGGGACCCAAGCTTCGCAATCGAACTTGCGGGCGGCGGACATGCCCAAGTCTCCGGCGGCGGTGTCGATCACGCGGTAGGGAAGCTCAACCTTGGCGAGCATGTCCTCTTCCCATGCAAGCAGCCGCTGGTGCTCTTCGGCAGCCTTTTCAACTGAGGTGTAAACGAACATTTCCACCTTGTTGAACTGGTGCACGCGGATGATGCCGCGGGTATCCTTACCGTGCGAACCGGCCTCACGGCGGTAGCAGGAGGACCAACCGGCGTAGCGGACGGGCTCGTCAACGTTAATGATTTCGTTACCGTGGTAACCGGCCAGAGCTACCTCGGAGGTGCCCACCAGGTAGAGGTCGTCGTCAGCGAGACGGTAGATCTCGGCGTCGTGCTCCACATCAAAGCCGGTACCAGCCATGGTTTCGGGCAAAACAAGGGTAGGGGTGATCATGGGTGTGAAGCCGGCTTCGATGGCCTGATCCATGGCCATTTGCAGCAGCGCCATTTCCAGGCGTGCGCCCACTCCCTTGAGGAAGTAGAAGCGTGAACCGGACACCTTGGCGCCGCGTTCCATGTCGATGGCGCCAATGAGTTCACCAATTTCCAGGTGGTCCTTGGGCTCAAAGTCGGGGAATTCACGCGGGCTACCCACGGTCTTGACCACGACGAAGTCATCCTCGCCGCCTTCGGGAACACCGTCAGAGACCAGGTTGGGAATGCTGCGCACCAAAGCGTCCTGCTCCGCGGCAGCGGCGTCGGAAGCAGCCGAAGCGCTCTTGACGGCAATAGCCACCTCCTTCACCTCGGCCAGCAGGGCGGTCTTTTCCTCGCCCTTAGCCTTGGCCACCTTCTTGCCAAACGCATTTTGCTCAGCCCGCAACGCCTCAAAAGAGGTGATCGCGGACTTACGTGCGGCGTCGGCAGCAATGATGGCGTCCACCACCGACGGATCAGCACCACGCGCACGCTGGCTGGCACGGTAAATTTCAGGATTTTCGCAGAGGTCTCGTACATCGATCACGCCCTAAGCCTATCCAATCAATGCAACTTCAGCCGCTATGGTTAGAGAATCATGCAAACCGAACTCCTTGCCGTCATCATTGTGGCCATTATTGTGCTGGCTGCCGCCGCGAGCTGGGTGGGTGTGCGCAAGCTCGCGCAAAAGCACACCCGCAGTGCCGTGGCCGATTCTCCCCACAAGATCAACATCGCTAAACAGCAAGTGGCGTTCATCTATAACCCCACTAAAAATGGCGCCGAGGCGGCCAAATCCCTCATCAGCCGCTCCGTTTCCAAAGCTGGCTGGCCGGCCCCGCTCTTCTTCGAAACCACTGCGGAGGATCCAGGTTTCGCTATGGCTGAAGCTGCGCTGGGTGCCAAGGCCGACGTCGTTATTGTGGGCGGCGGCGACGGCACCGTGCGCGCTGTGGGTCAGACCCTGCGACACACGGAAATCCCCCTGGGCATCGTGCCGTTGGGCACTGGCAACCTCTTGGCCCGCAACCTCAGCCTCGATGTCACCGACATGGCCGCTTGCGTGCAAATTGCGCTCTTTGGCCACCAACGCCACATTGACGCTGGACTCATGGAGATCGAGAACGCCGTGACGGGGGCCGAATCAAAGCACTCGTTTATGGTGATAGCCGGTCTGGGCATGGACGCGGATGTCATGAATGACACCAATTCCAAGCTCAAGGAGCACGTGGGCTGGCTCGCCTATAGCGAAGCCGGTCTGCGCCACATGGCCGGGCGACGCAAGAAGGTCAGCATCACTCTCGACAACGAACCCGCCCAGCAGCGCAAGGTCCGTTCCGTGCTGTTTGCCAACTGCGGGCTGCTCCCCGGCGGCATCGACTTTGTTCCGGGAGCTCTGATCGACGACGGCGTCCTGGACGTGGTGGTAATCAGCCCCCGCAGCGCCTTCGGCTGGCTAGCGATGGCGGGAAAAGTGGTGTTCCAACACAAGAACCACCTGCCCGTCATTGATTTTTACCGTTCCCAGAATCTGACCATCCGCACGGTCATGCCTGTCGAAACTCAAATTGACGGGGATCCTTCGGGCCCCGCCACCAGTGTGCGAGTCAGTGTGGAGCACAAGGCCGTACTGGTCCGCGTGGCTGCACCAAACAACCCGGCCTAGGCAGGGCACGGCACGGCAAGGCACGGGCAACCTGGGGAAGTCCGCTCTAGTCAGTTTCGGGGCGTTGCGACTGTTCCTTAATGAGGCGTTCCTCTTCGTCAAAGCGCAACTCATTGGCGTCGTCGCCCTCGTCACCGACGGAAGTGTCCCGGCCTGAACTGCTGCCAGGGTTCACAATGGTGCCGTCCTGGCTGCTGTTCTTTTCTACCTGCGGATCCATGATTGACTCGCCTCTTCCCTGCTGGGAGCAACTTTTCCATCTCCGGCAAGTGACCTTGCACAGAAGTCACCTTGTGGAGATAGGCCAAGCATAGGCGTGCCGGTGCCCGGGCGAAAGAGTCGCGGCGCAGCGATTCTTTCGCCCGGGCTGGCCAGACAAAGCCAGACAGGCAGAGAAGGAACCCTCGTCAGCGTGCCGTTTCCCAGGTGTGTGAGCAGGTAAGCGACTAGATGAGAGATTCGACCCAAGACGCGGCGTCGGCAAATGCCGCGTCCGAGTTGTAGGAGCGGATCGCCGGCGGCTGCCGATCGGCACGCGGGTAAGAGCCCAGGAAACGAATGTCGGAACTGACCCGGTGTAAGCCACGCAAGGCATCGGCTACCCGGGCGTCGTTGATATGCCCGTCAACGTCAACGCTGAAGGTGTAGTGACCTAGGAACTGCCCGGTTGGCCTGGACTCAATGCGGCTCAGGTTCACTCCACGGCTGGCAAATTGCTCCAGGATGGCCATCAACGCGCCGGGGTGATCCTCGGGGAGCGGAATGGCAAGGGTGGTTTTATCGGCACCGGTAGGTGCCGGCAGCGATCCCGGCTGACCCACCAAAACAAAGCGTGTGACGGCCCCCGTATTGTCTTCGATGGCGGCGGCAAGAATATTCAGTCCTGTTTGCTGAGCAACCAGTGGTGCGCATACGGCGGCCTGGAAAGCGTCAGTGCCAGTGACTAGGGAGTGGGCGGCAGCCGCCGTCGAATTTGCCGGGACATGGGCCGCCTGTGGCAGGTTTTCGCTAAACCAGTCCCGGGTCTGGGCCCATGCGTGCGGGTGTGTGCCCACGGCCTTGATATCGGCGAGCGTCACCCCTGCCGGCGCCACTAAGACGAAGCTGACGGGCACCACCACTTCGTGCAAGATGCGCAGTTCAATTCCGTTGGAGATCGCGTCCAGCGTGGCTGGCACACCGCCCTCAATCGAGTTTTCAATCGGGAGCATGGCCGCGAAAGCTTCTCCACTGCGCACTTTGGCAAGCGCGGCTGCTGCGTTGGTCGACGGGACTCGTTCCATCTCGATCGCACCCGGAACCTGCAGCAGAGCGGCCTCGGTAAAGGTCCCCTCCGGCCCAAGAAAGGTCAGGGGCAGTGTTGTATCAAAGGGCGCGGATGTCATGGAGAACCTGTCTCGTTCGTAGATGCGTAGCTTCGTGGTTTCGTCCGCTGGTTGCGGACAATTAGAGGACGCGGGGAGTTTGACCGTTGGAGGAGACCATGGGCTTATCGGCTTCGAACCATGCACCCATGCCGCCCACCACGTTGAAGGCGCTGTAGCCGTTCTGGACCAGCCAAGTGGTAGCCCGGAATGAACGTCCACCGGTGCGGCAGATAACGTTGACGTCTACGTCGGGGTCGAGCTCTTCGAGGCGCGCCGGCAACTGTTCCAAGGGAATGTGCACGGCGCCGTCAACGTGGCCGGCCTCCCACTCGTAGTCTTCGCGGACATCCAAAATCACAGCGTCCTCGCCCATCTCGGCAACCGTGACGCTCATGATGTCTGACATGTTTGCTCTCCTAAAAAGTTTGATTCCAATATGGGCTAAGCCTAGCGCTCGAGGGGACCGGGGAGAGCGCAGTGAGGACCAATAAAGAGCAGCTACCCTATTTCTTGCTGGAAACCCAAATGTGACGATCGGCATCAGAAGTGACAAAATTGCTTAAGTGAGTTCACAAAACAGCCCCGCCGATCCGGCAACGGCTCCCCCAAGACACCCCGACACCGCCTTTTTCGGACAGCCCAAGATGCTGCTGAACCTCTTCAGCGTTGAGCTGTGGGAAAGGTTCTCCTTTTACGGCATGCAGGGAATTCTTGCCTACTACATGTACTACTCCGTCACTCAGGGCGGGCTCGGCATTGACGAGACCACCGCGCTGGGCATCGTCGGTGCGTACGGTGGCGGTGTTTACCTCTCCACCATTCTCGGCGCTTGGGTGGCAGACCGCCTCATGGGTTCGGAGCGGGTGCTGTTCTACAGCGCCATCCTGATCATGGCCGGTCACCTGTCCTTGGCCCTGCTCCCCGGAGCCGTTGGCCTGACAGTAGGCCTGATCCTGATCGGCGTCGGCTCCGGTGGTTTGAAAGCTAACGCCACCGCCTTGGTGGGAACGCTTTATGCCAAGGACGACAACCGGCGTGACGCTGGTTTCTCCATCTTCTACATGGGCATCAACATTGGTGGTCTCATCGGCCCGCTGGCCACCGGTTGGCTGCAGGTCACCTACGGCTTCCACATTGGTTTCGCCGCGGCGGCCGTTGGTATGGGCTTCGGTCTGCTGCAGTACGGACTGACGCGCAAGAACCTGCCGCAGTCTGCTCACGCGATCCCGAACCCGCTCCCGCGCGAGCAGTACGGCAAGTTCGCCGGACTGGCAATTGCCGGCGTCGTAGTGATTGTTGTGGCCGTAACCCTGAAGTTGATCACCGCCGAGAACCTCAAGTGGGTCATTGTTGCCGTAGTTATCGCAGCAACTATTGCCTACTTCGCGGTGATTCTGGCCAACAAGACGGTCACCGGGGAGGAGCGCAGCCGCGTTTTCTCGTTCATGCCATTGTTCTTGGCCAGTGCGGTTTTCTGGTCGCTGTTCCAGCAGCAGTTCACCGTGATTGCCCTATACTCCGATAAGCGCCTCGACCGCGAAATCCTCGGCTGGGAGGTTCCCGCCAGCTGGGTTTCCTCGATCAACCCGGTGTTCATTATCATCTTGGCCGGTGTTTTTGCCGCACTCTGGACCAAGTGGGGCGCACGCCAGCCCGGTACGCCGGTGAAGTTCTCCGTTGCGCTCATGGTCATGGGCTTGGCCTACCTGAGCTTCATCCCGTTCGCCAGCATGGCCTCGGTGCCCATGATGGCGATTGTGTTCATTCTGCTGCTGTTCACAGTCGCCGAACTGATGCTCTCCCCCGTGGGCTTGTCGCTGGCCACGAAGCTTGCCCCGGCCGCGTTCCAGACACAGATGGTGGCCTTGTTCTTCCTGTCCGTCTCACTCGGAACCGCCATGTCCGGTGTCCTCGCCCAGTGGTACGACCCCGAGAACGAGACCCCCTACTTCCTCGTCATCGGTCTGGTCTCCATTGGATTCGGTGTGGCCCTGTTCCTCGCCAAGAAGCCCATTAAGAAGCTGATGGCCGGGATCATGTAGCCCTGCTCCAGACTTTAAAAGCTTTAAAGTACGACGGCGGCACTCACCTTTCGCTTACGCGATTCGGTGAGTGCCGCCGTCGTATTTTATTCGGTTTCTTATTCCGGTTTTAGCGCTGACGCTCTAGTAAGAGTATGAGGGAGAAGAACCGGCCGCCACCAGCACTATGGCGAACCAAATTCCCACGATGATCCCGTAGATCAGCAACGCCAGGTAGTTCAGCACCAGGCCGGCGATGGCGAAACCACGCCCTTGGGGGCTTTCGCGTTTGAGTCCCATGTGGCCCAGAATTATGCCAACAATCTGGGGAACAATAAGGAACCCGACCAAGACGAGCGAGGCTAGGCCCACGATCATGCTGGTCAAACTCATACCCTTGGGATCAACCGGGCCTGGATAGCCGGGGCCACCTTGATAATAGGTGGGCGCATTGAACTGCGGCGGTTGCGAGTAAGGCTGCTGGGCCGCGGGTGCAGCTGGCTGAGCATAGTACGGGGGCACGGGCGCAGCAGACTGAGCAGGAGGAGCCGGCTGCATATAAGGCGGCACCGGCGGGGAGTTGTAGCCTGGCGGCATATAAGGCTGTGGCGTATCCGGCTGATCAGACATGTATTGCTCCTACACGATGCTGTGCCTGTGCCTTCGCAGGTACACAGGTAGTGGTTGTCTTTGTCATCCATGCTAGTCCAGTGGCGCCTCGCCCCCCACGGGCAACCACTGCTATGAAGAGTTCACACTTTGGGCAACACGTGCCATCCACGGGGTGTCTCTGTCATGCTGTGGTTATGGCTAGCCGCGCGGGCACTGTTGCCCTTCCCCAAGACCTTGTTGATCTCTCCGCCCTCATGGACGCCTACTACGATCTGACACCGGACCTCAGCGATCCGGCTCAGCGCGTGGCTTTTGGCACCTCCGGACACCGTGGATCCTCGTTGAAGTCGTCCTTCAATGAGGGCCACATCGCCGCTATCACGCAGGCCATTATTGAATACCGCAATTCTCAGGGCATCACCGGTCCCCTGTTCATGGGCAAGGACACGCACGCACTGAGCGAACCGGCCCAGAACACTGCCCTTGAGGTGCTGGCCGGCAATGGTGTGCAGGTATTGATCGACGCCCGCCACGGTTACACGCCCACTCCGGCCGTTTCGCACGCCATTCTCAGCTACAACAAGGGCCGCACGGATGCCTTGGCCGATGGCATTGTGGTGACTCCGTCCCATAACCCTCCGGGCGACGGCGGCTTCAAGTACAACCCCCCGCACGGTGGCCCCGCCGATTCTGATGCCACCGGCTGGATCGCCAACCGCGCCAACGAACTCCTTGAAGACGGACTGCGCGGGGTGCGCCGCGTGCAGTTGTCCGATGCCATGGCGGCCTCCACCACCGGCAAGTTCGATTTCCTCTCCGGCTACGTCGATGACCTGCCGTCCGTCTTGGATCTGGACGCCATCCGGGCCGCCGGTGTGCGCATTGGCGCGGACCCCATGGGCGGCGCCTCCGTTGACTACTGGGGCGAAATTGGCGAACGCCACAACCTGGATCTGACGGTGGTCAACCCCACCGTGGATCCGCAATGGGCCTTCATGACCCTGGACTGGGATGAGAAAATCCGCATGGACTGCTCATCGCCGTCGGCCATGGCATCTCTGATCAAGAAGCTTGAAGCTGGCGCACCCTATGACATTGCTACCGGGAACGACGCCGACGCCGACCGCCATGGCATCGTCACCCCGGACGCGGGGCTGATGAACCCGAACCACTACCTGGCGGTGGCGATCCAGTACCTCTACACGCACCGCACGCTGTGGCCCGCCACTGCCGGTGTGGGCAAGACGCTGGTCTCCTCCTCCATCATTGACCGCGTTGCAGCAGACCTTGGCCGCCAGCTGGTTGAAGTTCCCGTGGGCTTCAAGTGGTTTGTGCCCGGGCTACTCTCCGGCGAGGGCGTCTTTGGTGGGGAAGAATCCGCTGGCGCTTCCTTCGTGAAGAAGGACGGTTCTGTGTGGACCACCGACAAGGACGGCATCTTGCTGGCCCTGCTCGCCTCGGAAATCACGGCCGTCACGGGCAAGTCACCCTCGGTGCACTACGGTGAGCTGACAGATCGCTTTGGGGCGCCGTCGTACGCGCGCATCGATGCGGCCGCGACCCGTGAGCAAAAGGCGGCGCTGGGCAAGCTCTCCGCAGCCGATGTCTCCGCCACCACCTTGGCTGGCGAGACGATCACAGCCAAGTTGACCGAGGCCCCTGGCAACGGCGCAGCCATTGGCGGCCTGAAGGTCACCACCGAGAACGCCTGGTTCGCGGCACGCCCGTCCGGCACCGAAGACGTGTACAAGATCTACGCCGAATCATTCAAGGGCGCCGAGCACTTGGCGCAGGTCCAGGCCGAGGCCAAGGCGCTCGTGGACGGCGTCATCTCCTAACGCCGGCCCTAACCGCCGCCTCCTACCCGGGGCGAATGTGAGCACTTCCGCAATGCAGCTTCATCGGTCCGTGAGACAAGGCGCTTATGAGTACTCAAAGCAGCCATATCTCACGGATCGAAATTGAAGAACGCCGCCGCATCTAGGGGACAGCTAGTGGTGGGCGCCTTGCTCGTGTTCGGCGTGCCCCACAGGCTCCAGCTGGAACGTGGAGTGCTCAACGCTGACGTCGAAGTGGCCGGCGACGCAGTGTTGGAGTGCGTCGAGCATCTTCGCGGCGTGCCCGTCGTGGAAGCATTCCATGTCAACCACCACGTGGGCCGAGAGAATGGGTAGTCCCGTCGCGATCTGGCTTGCGTGCAGATCGTGGACACCGCGCACATGCTCCAGTTCCATGATGTGCTTGCGAACCTCGTCCAAGTCCAGCCCCGACGGCGTGGATTCCAGCAGAACGTGAATGGTCTCGAGCAGCAGCTTCACGGTCCGCGGCAGAATCAGCGCGCCAATGAGCATGGCCACTAGGGCGTCGGCCTGCATCCAGCCGGTGGTGGAAATGATAATCGCGGCCACGATCACGGCCACCGAGCCGAGCGCGTCGTTCACGACCTCCAGGAACGCGGCGCGCATGTTGAAGTTCTTGGACCGCCCGCCCATCAGCACAAACATGGACACGATATTGCCCAGCAGGCCGAGCGCACCAAACACGATCATTTCTTGGGAGGCGATCTCGGTGGGGTTGAAGAGGCGCTGAACACCCTCCACCAAAACCACGAGCCCGACGGCGAGAAGCACGGCGGCTTGCGCTGTAGCGGCCAATACTTCAGCTCGGGCAAAGCCCCAGGTGCGCTTGCTGCTGGCCGGGCGCACCATCAGCCGAGCAGCGAGCAGCGCCATGGCCAACCCACCAGCATCGGTCAACACATGGGCGGAATCAAAGAGCAGGGCCAAGGAACCGGTCAGGATTGAACCGATGACTTGGAAAACGAACACTGCCAGCGTAATCCCCAGAGCCACGGCAAGGCGGCCCGAATGACTTTCTCCGGGAGCGCCCGCATGGGAATGGGAATGATGGTGACCAGACATGCCTCAATAGTACAGCGAAGGCTGAATTCATCAAATGCTGTAGCATATTGAGAATGAAGCCCATTAGCAATGCAGCGGTGTTGGCCCGCTTTGGCTACGCACTCTCCGACCCCACCCGGGCCGAAATTCTCATGAACCTGGCCAAAGAACCGCAGTATCCGGCTGACTTGGCGGCCCAACTGGGAGTTTCACGACAGAGTATGTCCAACCATTTGTCCTGCCTACGGGACTGCGGGTTAGCCGTCGCCATCGCTGAAGGCCGCCGCTCCCGGTATGAATTAGCCCATCCGGCCTTGGCACACGCACTCAACGATCTCCTCGGCGTCGTGCTTCTAGCCAACGAGGGCCACCTGCCGCACCCATAACAGAGCATTCATCCGATATTCTTATCTGCGGACCGAGCACAGGCGCGGCCTGGAACGGGAGATAAGCGGATGAATTTGCTGGGCACACAATGGAGAATTCACGGTGACGGCAAGACTATTGCCCCCGGACAGGTGGTCACCCCCGACGAGCGGCTGAGCTGGCCGCGGACCATCGGCATTGGCCTCCAGCACGTTGTGGCGATGTTCGGCGCAACGTTCCTGGTCCCGCTGCTGACCGGCATGCCTCCGGCGACAACGTTGTTCTTCTCCGGCATCGGCACCATCTTGTTCCTGATCTTCACCCGCGGCCGGGTCCCTAGCTACCTGGGTTCCAGCTTTGCCTTCATCGCCCCCATCATGGCCTCCCAGCAACAATTTGGTGTGGCCGGAGCCTTGGGCGGCGTGGTCGTGGCCGGCGTAACCCTGGCCATCATTGGCCTCATTGTGCAGAAGTTCGGCTCCTCGTGGATCAACCGGCTCATGCCGGCTCCCGTCACGGGCACCATTGTGGCGCTGATCGGGCTGAACCTGGCACCGTCGGCATGGAACAACTTCAAGCTGGCGCCCATCACAGCCGTCATCACCCTGGGTGTCATCATCCTGGTGAGCGTCTTGTTCCGCGGCATTCTGGGCCGCTTGGCCATTTTGGTGGGTGTGGTGGCCGGCTATCTGGTGGCTGTACTGCGCCAGGAAGTGGACTTCTCCAAGATTGAGGCGGCCGGCTGGATTGGCCTGCCGCACTTCCAGACCCCAACCTTCCACTTCGCCGTCCTCGGCTTGTTCATTCCCGTAGTCCTGGTGCTGGTGGCCGAGAACATTGGTCATGTGAAGTCTGTTGCCCTGATGACCGGGGAAGACCTTGACCCGTACGCCGGGCGCGCCCTGATTGCCGACGGCGTTGCCACCACCTTGGCAGGCTTCGGTGGCGGTTCCGGCACCACCACCTACGCTGAAAACATTGGCGTCATGGCCGCCACCAAGGTGTACTCCACCGCTGCGTACTTTGTTGCCGGCATTGCGGCGTTGGCGCTGAGCTTCTCCCCGAAGTTTGGCGAATTAATTGCCACGGTTCCGGTTGGCGTGCTCGGTGGCGCGGCGACGTTGCTGTACGGCATGATCGGCGTTCTGGGTGTGCGCATCTGGGTGCAGAATAAGGTCGATTTCTCCAACAACATCAACCTGACCACGGCCGCCGTGGCACTGATCGTCGGCATTGCCGACTTCACGTGGGAGATCGGGAACCTGCAATTTGCCGGCATTGCACTGGGCACCGCCTCAGCGTTGATTGTTTACCACGGCATGAGCGCCCTGGCGAAGTGGCGCGGCACCACCACCGACCCGCTAGAACCGGAGCCCGACTCCCTCGCCGTTGAAAACACCACGAAGTAAAACCCGCCGCGGACGCCTACTCCTCCGCTGAACTCTCACTATGCCCTGAGCCCAGGCTCGGTTCAGCGCATAGGAGTCAATGCGCCAAACTCATCACGAGTTTGGCGCATACTGCTTTAAGTTCCGTTGCTAGATGCCGTTGAGCGCCTCGGAGGTGGCACGCGTGGTGTAACGCGCAGCGTCCGCCAGCGCCGCTTCCGGGGAGCCGGCAACGTCTGTGGCACTGACGGCGGCAACAACCCCGTGTTTGGCCAACTGCTCCGGCGTCACCGTGATGCGCCCGGCAACCACGACGACGGGAATCCCCCTCGCGTGGGCAGCGTCAGCCACGCCGAGCGGCCCCTTGCCCGACAATGACTGCGCGTCCAGGGAGCCTTCCCCCGTGATGACCAGGTCTGCATCGGCCAGGTGGGTTTCCAAATCGATCAGGGATGCGACCAAATCGAAGCCGCGCTCAACGGAAGCATTGGCGTACGCCACGAAGGTAGAGGGAAAACCGCCGGCCGCGCCGGAGCCGGGCACGTCCATGTCAATGCCCGTGGCTTCCCGGACCACCGAGGCCAGATTGCGCAGCCCCGCATCGAGGCGTTCGACGGCGTCCGCATCGGCCCCCTTTTGCGGGGCGAAAATGTGGGCGGCACCATTGAGCCCGTAAAGCGGGTTATCCACGTCAACAGCCATCCGCACCTTGACGGCGGCCAGCCTCGGGTCAAGGCCCGTGGCATCTACGGCGACGACGTCAATGAGGGATCCACCGCCCAGCGGCACCAGGTTCCCTTGTGCATCCATCAGCCTCAAGCCCAGCGCCCGCAGGGCACCCGTGCCGGCGTCGGTCATGGCTGAACCACCCAAACCAATGATGATCTCCGTGGCACCGGCGTCTAAGGCTGCAGCTATCAACTGGCCAGAACCGTAGGAATGGGCGCGCAGGGAGTTTTCTACCGTGGGTTCACTGAGCAGATAGCCGCTGGCCTGGGCTGTTTCAATGACAGCCACCTTGCTGGCCTCGGCAAAGGCCCAGACAGCGCCAACGGGCTTGAGGATGGGTCCCACCACGGCGTTTAGGCGTTCTGAAAAACCAGCCGCAACGGCCGCCTCCACGGTACCCTCTCCGCCGTCGGCAATGGGAAGAGCCGTCACCACCGCGTCCGGATAGACACGGAGGGCTCCCTCAGCCATGGCGGCCGCTGCTTCAGGCCCGGTCAGGGTCCCCTTGAACTTGTCCGGGGCAATGAGAATTCGCATGTGTCCATCCTGCCACCCACAACCCACATGGCCGAAGCATTACGCCCAGTAGCCCCGCTGGCGCATGACATCGGCCAACAGATCAGCCCTGTCCGTCATGATCCCATCAACGCCCAAGTCAAAAAGCCGATTCATCTCGGCAGGATCATCAATGGTCCAGACATGAATTTTCAGTCCCAGCGAGTGCGCCCGGCGCACCGTGGCCCCAGTGACAAGTTCTAGACCTTTGTAATGTGTTGGGAGCTGCAAGACATCCACATCCCGCATGAGGAAACGAACTATCGATGCCGGGAGCCAGCGCGACACGAGAAAGTACGCCACCAGCAACCGCTTCCCCGGAGAGCTCGCCACGGGCCGGCTCAGCCCAGCCAACACCGTGCGGCGGCGCTTGTCCGAGAACGACGCCACGCAAATCCGGTCATGCAATCCGTGTTGTTCAATGGTAGCAATCAGCGGGGCCACCGAGCCGGCATCCTTGACGTCGACATTGAACCGGGCCTCCGGGAGAGCCACAACAAATTCCTCCAGCGTGGCAATGGGCTCCTGGCCGCCAATGCGCGCCTGGCGCACGTGGGAATAGGGCAGCTCGGCAATGACGCCTTGCATGTCCGTGGTGCGGTCCAACGTGGCATCGTGAAACACCATGGCTACACCGTCAGTTGTGGTGTTGATGTCCGTTTCCACGTACTGGTAGCCCAGTTCCAGCGCCGCCTTGAATGCCGCTACGGAATTTTCCAGCCCAACACGGGAGAACCCCCGGTGAGCAATGGCCAACGGCTGCGCGGGTGCCAGGAACGGCTTGGCGGGTTTGTTTCTACTCATACTCTCTGGGTTCTGTTGTTGTCGTAGTCGTTGCTCAGGCCAGGCGCAGCGCGGCCAGACGGGATTCGATGACCTGGGCAACGCCGTCGGACTCAAATCGTGGCGCCTGCAATGCGGCGGCTGCGAGCGCATCTGGATGGCCACTGGCCATGGCATAGCCGGAACCGGCCCAGGCGAGCATCTCAATATCGTTGGGCATATCTCCGAAGGCCACCACGTCGGTGGCGTCGATTCCCCGTGCTGCGGCGTATTTAGCCAGCGTCACGGCCTTATTGACGCCCAGCGGTCCCATTTCCAGCATGGCCATCGTGGGCGCAGAATGGGTGACTGCGATCAGCGAACCGATCGCCGGCGAGACGAGCTCCATGAACTCATCCGCCGTGCCGTGGTGGAGGACGGCAAGCATCTTCACGATGCCGCTATCAGCCATATCCGGTGTCAATATTCCGGGAAAATACTCTCCGCTGGCGGCCGTGCGCGCGGTCAGGAAACCCTCTTCCACATGGAAGCCCTGCAGTGACTCCAACGCAAAGTACGGTTCCGGGGCCAACCCGGAGACGATGCTGCGCACTTGGGCCACGGTGTCCCAGTCCAGAACATGTGATTCGGTGACGTGCTCGGTGGCGAGGTCGTAGCTGACGGCACCGTTGGAGCAAATGACCGTACCGGTGTGGCCAATCTGGTCCCGGATGGGATCGAGCCAGCGCGGCGGCCGTCCGGTCACAAACACAATGTCAACGCCCGCTGCGGCGGCGGCTGCGAAGGCCTCCACAGTGCGGTCGCTGATCTTTCCGTCATGGCCCAGAATGGTTCCGTCGATGTCACTGGCAATTAAACGCATACCCAAGGCTATCCAACTTCCCGCAAAGCCGGGCTTCCGGGCCTCAGACGGCTAGTCACAACAGCTCACTACAGTCCCGGGCGTGGCACAGCCGCCTAATTTTGCAGCTATTTTCTAAGTTCTGCCCGGCTGGGCGGGTTGGCTCCGGCGCGAGAGACAGTGATGGCTGCCGCACGGGCCGCATACTCGATCAGCTCACCCAGGACTGCAGTGCTGATGGCACGCAGTTCACGGCGCCGTTGCGCACCATCCAGTTCCCGATCCACAAGAGTTGAGAGCAGGGCTGCCATGAAGGAATCCCCGGCTCCGACGGTGTCCACAACTTCCACCGACGGCACCTGGCATTCCGCTTCACCGGCAGCGCACACAGCCCATGGCCCACCTGATCCTTGCGTCACAACCACGACGGCGGGACCTTCCGCGCCGCCCATCGCCAGCCACTTGCGCGCCGATTCCTTGGGGTCCACGCCGGGGTACAGCCATTCCAAGTCCTCGTCGGAGGCCTTGATGACGTCAGCCAGCCGGACAAATTTTTCTGCCTGTTGGCGGGCATGGTCAACGTCGCCAATAATGCTGGGGCGGCAGTTGGGATCGTAAGCGATGGTGGCATGCGGATGCGCTGAAACAACGGCGGCCAGCACGTGCGCTTCACCGGGGGCCAGCATGGTGGCAATGGACCCGGTATGCAGCAGAGTTGTCCCGTTCAGCATGAACTGGCTGGCACTTTCCGCCGGTCCGCCGGAGGTGGACTCACTGCTTGTTGCCAACGAAGGCAGCGTCCAGTCCAGAGCGAATTCGTAACTGGCAGCGCCGTCAGTGTCCAGCACCGCTCGGGCCACGGAGGTGGGGAGTTCATCCGGCGCCAGTGGCACCAGAACATCATTAGTTTTCAAGTGACCTGCCACCATGTCCCCATAGGCGTCTTTGCCGATACGGCCAAGGAATTGCACTGGGTGTCCCAAACGGGCCAAGCCCACGGCTACGTTCATGGGGCTCCCGCCCACATGGGGCACTGGTGCCTTTCCGGCTTGCACAACTTCATCTACCAAGGCTTCGCCAATAACAGTCAACATGGCACTAGCCTACGATGCCACCGGATTCCTACACTCTCATTTGAGCCATGTCGGCACTGCTGGATGCAGTGCGTCTGAAGCGCGGTGTAAAGCAAGCTGCCAAGTAAGTTGCAAAACACTCCGTAGCGAGCGTTCGGGGCGAAATCGGCCCTCACTTCTGCTATTTTTCTGTCATACGCGGCATTGCGGTTCGCTTGCAGCCCACACTGCCGTTTAAGCTCTGTTTATGAGTAGTAATTGGGAACGACTCGATGAATCACTGCGCCCAGCCGTCAGCGCCTCTATCGCCGATTTTGAACGCACCCGACCGGCCCTGATCCAATTGACCGCTGAGATGGAGTCACTCATTCGTGAGGTCCTCTCTGAGGCTGAGGACAAACCCCTGTTTGTCACCAGCCGCACCAAGTCCGTGGAATCATTTCGCGAAAAAGCATCACGGATGGTGTCCGAACCCGACGCCGCCCCTGCCCTGCAGTTCCCGGAGCCATTGAAGAACCTCACCGACATGGTGGGCGTTCGCGTTATCACCACCCTGCCCGGCGAGAACGCGCAGGCGGCAAACCTGATCAAACGCCAGCGCAGCATCTTTGACTGCCGTGGCGACACAGAGAAGGATATTGGCTCGATCGAGTCCGGCACCTACGGCTACTCCAGCCGCCACTTGATCCTGCGCACCATCCAAAGCGAAGTAGTCCGCAACTACCAGGCGTTGCTGGATCCGGATACTAAGCCAAACGGCAGCTACTTTTTCGAATGCCAGATCCGCACCATCTTCGCTCACGCTTGGAGCGAGATTGAGCACGACATCCGCTTCAAGTCCCAGGATCCGCGCGCCTGGAGCCCCTATTTTGACCGGCAGTTCACTGCCACGGCAGCCATGCTGGAGACTGTGGAATCGGCGTTTTCCGAGCTTCACGACAGGTATGAAACGGTCACCAGCTACTGGGATACCGAAGGTGAGGGCAACGTTTCGCTGACCCCGAACCGGATCAAGGCCGTGTGGCAAACGCTGCTACCGCATGTTGATCGCAAGGCTGGTGACGACTGGGGCTGGGCGGCTGAGCTGGTGGCCGCGCATGGGCTGGGCAAGACCGTGGATCTGGCCGCCCTCCTGCAGCCGCAGATCATCTCCAATGTCCGCAGGGCCCTGGAACACAGGTACTCCCCCGGCCCGGACAGGCTCTTGGATGATCTGCTGTTGTGGCAGTTTGGTGAAAGCCACATTGACCTCACCGCAGAGGAAGCCGGAACAGAACAAACCCCGCGCCGCGACAGCCTGATCCGCCGTCACCAGCAGATGCAGCGCTATCGCAAGGCGCAGGGTTTCTAGTTCCTACGCCATGAACTTCTCCAGCCTGTCCTTGCGTAGCTCCCAATCAGGCATGACACGGCTCAGCAGTTGGTAAAACTCACGGCTGTGGTTCGGGACCTTCAAGTGGCAGAGCTCGTGCGTGATGACGTAGTCGATCCCCGCCAGCTGTCCCACACGGAGCGCCCTCGGGCTTCATGCTCCGATACAAAATGTTCGACGAAGTGAACTCACTTGGGGTCGGAAACCGCACCTGGCACGCCGTCAACACACTATTTTTGTAGTTGAGGCACTAAAAATCTATAGAAAAAGCTAGGGCACCGCCTAAAAATTAGACGATGCCCTAGCCAAACGTGCCTGGCCTTCTAACGCGTTACTTAGCAGAGTTTCCAGCCAAAGATATTGCAGGGGAGGAACATAATTCCGTAGGTGGTGGCCACATTTCCGGAAATTGCGCCGCCCAAGCCCATGCCACCGGATGAGTTCACGGGTGCCGAGATGCTGGTTGCGGGTGCTTCGAGAGTGCTGGCCTGGGCCGGGGACAGTCCTGGAGCCATGATGAGTCCGGCTGCGACAACTGCTGCAATGCCTGCGGAAGCAAATGGTTTTTTCATGGAGATGCCCTTTTCGGTAGCGGAGTTTTGTGCCGCGATCGGCGACGGTGCTCCTAGCCTAAGGCTCAGCACGCGCGAACGATACGCAGAACAGAGCATTTGGCCCTATCCTTTTGGTTAGTCTTTTCGGCCCATGTTCCCGATAGCACCGTATTCATGCCTAACCACAGGAAAGAAGCGGGTTAGCGAAGCTGACTAAGCGACCAATCCTGAGCGCAATGCCGTGACAACCAGTTGCAGGCGGTCTCGTGTGGAAAACTTCCGGCCTAATCTGACTAGGTGGTATTTCACTGTCGATTCGGAGAGATAGAGTTCGGCGGCGATCTCGCTGTTGCTGCGCCCGTCGCACAGCAACTTCAGCACCTCTTCCTCGCGGCCCGTCAGTTCAATGGACGATTCCGTCCGCGCGGCCGGTCTGCTGCCGCGAAGGTCCTCGATGAGCAGATGGGCAACTGCCGGATCAATGGGGCAATCGCCTGCGTGAACGTCTCTGACGGCGGCCACGATTCGTTCCGGTTCAGCATCCTTAACCACATATCCCCCGGCGCCAGCCAGAAGTGCCGCTCTGAGGTGGACGTCGGAGATGTGGCCGGTGACCACCAAGATTCCAATCTCCGGATTCTGCGCAACGATGTTGCGAATGGCGGTAACGCCGTCCATGACAGGCATCTGAAGGTCAATGAGCAACACGTCCGGACTATGCTCCTGAACAAGACGGATGGCATCCTCACCATTCTCGCCTTCGCCCAGAACCACTAAATCCTTGGTTTGGGACAGGTACGTGCGTAGCGCACCACGCACAAACTTTTCGTCGTCAACAATGACTACGTTAACACTGTCAGTACTCTGGTTATCTTCGGCCAACTCGTTCATGCAGACAGTCTACGTAGCTGCGGCGATGGAAAGACGCGCATTGCTCCGGGTCAGCGTGTGGGATTCGGAAATGAGCCACTCGGCCAGATGCCGGACGGCTTCGACTTGCCGCTCATTACTGCCTTGCGGCCTGCTGGTACGTGTTTTGCATTCATAATGATCTCCAAGATCGCGGAATAGACATTTGTAACGCCGGCCCTCCAACGTGGCCCGATGTCCCCGATAACATCGACGCTACGCAGGCGCACTATGCCTTTCAATGTCAAAGGACCAGGACTGTCCACTTGGACGATGATTTGAACGCCCAAACGGAGAGATTTGGCCACTTGGCCAAGCCTCTCCTTGATTCGGCGAGGCGGTCTGCCCCCGGTTCGCTTCGGCAGGCCGAGAGTGCTACCGCAAGGACTGGCGATCCTTGAACGGCAGGACCGTGCGGACACGCCACCAGCCGTCGTCGGGCCCCGCCTCGAGGGTGCCTCCCAGCCGCGAAGCTCTTTCCTGCAATCCGGCCAGTCCGGTGCCGGAGACGGGAAGCCGAGGCTTGCCCGGCGTCATGCGGCTCTGGATCACTAACTCAAGGTGGTTATCCGCCACATACATGGAAATCTCGCATCTGGCCCCCTTCCCAGAATGCTTGACTATATTGGTGGTACTTTCCTGCAAAATCCTCAAGACCGTGGGACGGAGGCCATTTGGAGTGTCATCCAGATTCCCGGAAGTCTTGATACTGGTGGGGCAGCCGAGGCCGCTGAGCCGTTTCTGGGCATCGGCAAAACTGCCATCCAAGTCGATACAGGCCACACTGGGCAAAAGTCCGGCATCCTGCGCGGGTGCCCCTTCGGCAGATCGCTCGTCCGCGCGCATGGCGACGATCAACCGTCGGAGATCATCCAAGGAGTTTCTGGCCATGGAACCAATCTCGGTGAGGGCGTGTTCCTTGGCCAGCTCTTCCTTGGAGATCTTGCCAAGGTTTGCCTGGACCGCAATCATGGTCAAGCCGTGTGTGACAACATCATGAAGTTCACGGGCCAATTCAGCACGCTGTTCAACGGCGGCTGCAGCCGACTTTTCATCGGCGGCCTTTTGTTCACGCGCTACTTGGAGAGCCCTCTCGCGGAGCAACTTGATGGCTAGGCCGGGTGCCGTGAGGAGCAGAGTGACCGGTATATATCCCCACAGTTGCGTTATTCCTATGTGCGCAACAAACAGTACCCAGACAATTTGCCATACCAGGAAGCTACCCACGATGACGGCAAGCGAGCGCAGGGAAACCCGGTAGGCAGCCACGGCAATGGCCCCGAAAGCCGCCAGTAGAGGCCCGGCAATCAAGTCTTGCGGCAGCATCGTGGCCAGTTGGAGCACAAACAGTGCGGCGACCCATTGTGGCCGAAAGGCTAGCGCCATCCAGACGGTCCAGTAGGCAACTGTGCAGGAAATCAATAGCCAGGGAATCTGACCTCCCGGACCAGTCTGGACAGACAGACGCACATCGTCAAAAGCAGAAACCGTCACGAAAACGGCAATGACGAACGCAATCCACATGGAAAGCGGCGAATGCCCTACTTGCAGCATTTCCGAAAGCCCAAATTTCCGCCACTTCCGAGGAATTTGCAGCGACGGAC
Source organism: Specibacter sp. NPDC078709 (assembly GCF_040686795.1). Lineage (NCBI taxonomy): Bacteria > Bacillati > Actinomycetota > Actinomycetes > Micrococcales > Micrococcaceae > Specibacter > Specibacter sp. NPDC078709. Next base: position 10,826 of record NZ_JBFBLU010000006.1, on the reverse strand, counting down.
CGGTATGGGGGCGAAGGGATTCAGTCACTGGGCTATCGTCCCAGAAAGCGGACGGTGCCGCTACCGCAGAACAAATCCCAGCCCCAGCTCGTCATCGGCGTCCAAAGTGAATTTTCCCTCCCCTACAGGGAAAGACCGCCCACTGACCTCCACCACGAGTCCTCCCGCTGGCCCATCAACCCGGTCCACAACCCGTGCCGCAAAGCGCGAATCAATGATGGAATAATGCTCCAGGCCCTCTCCTTCAGCCAACTCCCCCGAATCGCTAAGCAGAGCCACACGCGCTGCCGTGCCTGATCCACTGGGCGAACGGGCCACCTGCCCGTCTGCAAAAACACTCACATTACGTTGCCTCAATCCGGGCCCGGACGCCGGCATTGGCTCGTGGAAAATGGTGCCATAAATGCCATGTTGCCAGGCGTCTAGGTGGTGCTGCGCTGCAGGATGATCGGCGAGTCCTGCGGTCACCTGATGAGCTGCTGCAACTGTCCTTGCCAAGTTCGACGGCGCCACCTCCAGTCCCGCTGCGGCGGCCGGCACCGAGGCATACAGCGCCCCACTCCAGGCCAGGTCTACGCGCAGACGCCCAAAATCAGCCGTCTTGACCTCAATGTCCCTAGCCACCACATAGGAGGGAACATTGTGAAACCCCACCTCATGAACTTTCCCCTCTGCCATGGTCACCCGAGCCGTGACGCGACCCGAAGGAATATCAATCACAACGTCAGTCTCGCCGTCGTCCGGGGCACGGACCAGACCGCTGCGTACTGCCCAGGTACCTAACGCCATGGTGCCGTGGCCACACACTGTGGAAAAACCCTCACGGTGCCAAAAGATGGCTCCGAAATGGGCACCCGGATCATCTGGCGGCACCACGAAGCCGCCGTACATATCGGCGTGACCCCGCGGTTCATTGACCAGCAACTTACGGATCTTGTTCGCATCCCCCTCGATGGCACGTTCACGTCGTTCGCGCGCCGTCGTGCCCTCGATCAGGATGGGCAGCGCCGGCACAATCCGGAAAGGCTCCCCTGCCGTGTGATAGTCAAAGGTTTCAATTTCCCACAGTGCCGCTTTCATAGCTGTCTCTCCCTTAGGCTGACAAACCAAGCTTGGGCGGATACTTCCCCATTTGTGGTCAATATGGCACGGCACATTTGGCCTGTCAATGATCCACCAGGAACTACGGTTCTGCCGCACGAGGCTACTGCGTTGAATGTCCATGGCAAACGCCGGTCCCCACGTGAGTGTGGGAGCCGGCGTTTTTGTACTGCACCGTTCTTGGTGCGGTGAATCTGGGTGGTGAATTACTTGCTGGTGGAAGGGTGCTCGTCACCAATGTGACCCGGAGCGTTAACGGCCAGAACCCGGGCCACAAAGGCGCCGTATTCGTCCATGTAGTGCTTCAGAAACTCCCTCGTTCCCTCATTCTTGACCTCGCCGTCGTCTCCATAGTCTGCAGCGTTAAAGCTGATGTAGGCCTCCGGCGAGTTGAGCTGCGGCGCGTCCAAGAAGCTGAGGACACTGCGCATTGAGGACTGCATGACGGCGGTACCGATGCCGCCGGGGGACGCACCGATGATGCCTGTGGGCTTACGGGCAAAGGAGTTGGTGCCCCAGGGCCGGGAAGCCCAGTCGATGGCATTCTTCAAGGCGCCGGGGATGGAGCGGTTGTACTCCGGCGAGACAAAGAGGATTCCGTCAGCGGCGGCGATGGCTTGCTTCAAAGCTTGCCCCGCTGGCGGATAATCACTATCAAAATCCGAACTGTACAGAGGCAGGTCCCCGATGGGGATCTCGGTGAATTCAAGCTCCGGAGGTGCCAGGCCGATCAAGGCCTTGGAGAGGGTCCGGTTGATGGAACCGCTGGCGAGACTTCCGACGAAGTAGCCGATTTTGTAGGTGGCCATTGCTTTCTTCCCTATCTGCTGATGCCGCACGGAGTGAGTGTTTCACTAGCCCGTGCACCATGCCGAACTGCTGATGGTTGACGCGATTTCGAGCTTAGTCCTGCGCGGTTACGGTAACTAGGGGGCCGAGCGGATGGATAGGGCTCTATGGGTAGCGCTGCATGGATAGGGCAACCCATCGACGACACTGGCAGGGCCGGGATAGATTCTTAGTAATCGCTCAGCCGGAATCCCCCGGTAACAGCGAACCACTCGCGGTTAGACCGCAAACTTTTAGAAAAGGACGAACATCATGGCAATGCTAGGTAGCGATCCCCAGGACATGGCAGAACTGGTTTCCAAGTTGGCTTCAGCCATCGACCAGATCACCACTGCAATGAGCACCCTCGACGGCAAGGCACAGTCCGTCCGCTGGGAAGGCCCCGACGCCAACCGCTTTAAGGGCACCACGTGGCCCACATCCAAGAAGCAGCTCAACAGCGTCATCAACGATCTGACCCAGGTCAAGACCTTGGTGAACAAGCAGAAGATGGAACAGATCTCAGCTTCACGCTAAATCTCAGCACCCACCAATATCCCGCAGCAGCGCTTGTTGATTCAACATCCGCTCCTGCGGGATATTTGTTTAAGCCGAGCTCACCGCGGCTATGTGTTCAGGGCCTACCGGAATTGCATGCTGCTGAAACTCGGGATGTTTGCGTAGGTAGACCTTGATATAGGGGCAAACAGGCACCACTTTCAAGCCCTCCGCAATGGTGTCCTCAAGTGCAAAGTGGGCCAGCTTTCCAGCCAGACCCTGGCCTGCGTAATCGTCGTCGACCGTGGTGTGGAAAAAAATCCGCTCCGGGCTGGCGTCACGCTCAAATGACAACCAATGTGCCTTGCCAATGACCTTATCGCCGTCGAGAAGCTCGTACCGATGACGGCTGGAGTTCTGCCGCACGGTGATCGTTGATTCGTTGGGCATGGAGTCTCCTATGGGTGGTTTAACCGCGCGGGCGTAGCTGAACGTTGGGAAGTCCGGGCGCAGGAAGCGGGGCCGGTCGGTGCTCGGGGAACGGACCGAAACGTGGGTAGGGCGCGCCGTCAGGGTAGCCTCCGTCTTGCTCCAACGGCAGTGCCGGTTCGGCGCCGATCTCGGCTTGCCAAGCGGCTCGGTAGGCCACAACTTCCTCGTGGTTTCTGCCGATGAAATTCCACCACATGACGATCTTCTCACTCAGGGGTTCCCCTCCTATGAGAAGCACCCGAACAGGGTTGTTACCAGTCTCCAGCACCATGTTCGAGCGTCCGAGAGGTAGGTACACAAGATGATCCACGGGTACGTGCTCGCCGTCCAGCTTCAGGTCCCCGGTGTCCAGCAGAACCCCGTATTCAAAAGCCGGGTCCAATTCAAGTTCCAGCTTTGCACCGGCACGCAGCACCGCCTCTGCACCCAGCAAGGGCGGCGTGTAGGTCTCCACCGGCGAAGTTGAACCCGCTAAGGAGCCAAGAAACACCCGCAATTCCGTGCCGTCACCAATGACCGGTTCCGGAACGTAATGCGAAAAGGTTGGTGGCATGTGCCTGGTTGCATCAGGCAGTGCGTACCAGAGCTGCGCACCGTGGAGAACGGTTGTGTCTGGGGTTGAGAACTCTTGATGCGAGATGCCGCGGCCGGCGATCATCAAGTTCACTTCACCAGGACGGACGACGGCGGCGAATCCCGCCGAGTCAAGGTGATCGATCTTGCCGGAGAACAACCAGCTAACCGTGGCCAGTCCGGTGTGGGGGTGGCGCGGTACGTGCATCCCGCCGGTGGCAGGGACCAGATCGGGACCGTAATGATCCACGAAGCACCAAGCCCCGATGAGGCTGCGGCGCTTTTGCGGCAGGGTTCGGCGAACGTCCATGGCCCGGACTCCGCCTAGCGGGACCGCCCGTGGCGGGAGCACCTCGGAATCGCCAACATTTTGTTCGAATTCACAGATCACTTCATCGGGAGTGGTTTCGAGGTTGCTCATGGGGCCAAGTCTAGGACCACCGCGGCCGCAAGACCCGGCACGCGGCGGATCGGGAGGGCGCGCGGCGGATCGGGAGGGCGTGGGGCGAGCAGCGGGAGGGTGTGGGGGCTACGCTCGGGCTCGAACGGGGTGCTGGCTCATGATGGAGACGCGGTTGAACGAATTGATAGCAATGCCGGCCCACTGTAGTGCTGAGAATTGCTCATTCGTCAGCACCGTTCGGGCTTGTTGGAGCTCCTCTTGCCTCGAATCGCTATCGCCCAGGAGTGCAGCAGCTTCACCAATCAAGAGCGCCGCCCGCTCAAGCTCGGAGAAGACTTCGGTTTGTCGCCACACTGGCAAAACCGCGAGCTGTTGGCTGCTCACCCCGGCGTCCAACGCGTATCGGCTGTGCATGTCTAAGCAAAAGGCGCACCCGTTGATCTGAGAGACGCGCACGTTCAGAAGTTCCACAACGGATCGTGGAATATCAGAAGCGTCCGTTGCTGACTTCACCTTGAGAGCTAGTCCATTCAGTGCCCGCCAGCTTCCGGGGTCGGACTTATCCAGAAAAAAGTGTTCGGTCATCGAGATCGCGCTCCTTGGAATCTGGCAAATGGAAGGGGTGAGTCAGCGCCGGCCGCGCTTTGCGGCCCGAGCCTTGCCGCCTGGCCGGCCACCGCCGCGCAAATTAGCCCCGGCCGACTTTCCCTTGGCAGCAGGGGTGCGTGCCGACGTCGTACTTTTTCCAGTCTTGGCGCCCTTCTTAGGGGCAGCATCCTGCTTGGCCTGCACGGAAGGCTGGCGCGAGCTGTTGGCGCTGCGGCCGCGCACCACGCCAATAAACTCCTGGATGACGGCCTCATCTTCGGCGGGCAGCGGCTGGAACGAGTCAATCCATGCCAAGGCGATGCTGGTCTCGGCAACGCCATGGAGTAAGCGTGAACGCAGGGTCTTGCGGCTGAAATGACGGCCCACGGACATGGGCAGGATCAGGATGCCGAGCCCGGCTTCGACCAGATCCAGAGCCTCTTCGATGGAGGCCATGGGCGGCAGGGGTTTGCGGGTGCCGGCGGCGATTTCGGTGGAAATATCGCGCCATTCCGGGAAATTATCCGGGTCGGCTAGGAGGTATTCATCGGCCAGATCCGCTACGTCCAACTCGTCGAAGGCAGCGATGGGGTGATCCTTGGGCGCCACCACCACGGAGAGTTCGTTGTAGAGCGGAATGACGTGCAGTCCCGTCTTGTCTACGGGCAATCGAACGAACGCCATGTCGACTTCGCCAGCGCGCACGGCGTCCAGCTGGCGGGATTCGGGCACTGGTGTGGAGACGAGCGGCACGCCAGGCATGCGCTCCTCCCAGCGGTGGATCCACTTTCCGGGGGTCACACCCGGGACAAAGGTCACTGTAAGTTCGCGGGATTCAGACACCTGTTTACCCTAACGCACCGCTTTGCCCTAAACTACCGTCCGCGCACCGGTACCCTTGATGTATGAGCATTAATCCTTCCCCCCAAGCCATGAAATCCGCCACAGCGGCCAAGAAGCTGGGCATCCATCTGCCCGCGGCTCCCGCAGAATTCCAAGAGAACGCGATCAGCCGGGAGGACTTTAAGGTTTTGCAGGACACTCCCCCGGAGTGGCTCGCCGAACTGCGCCGCAACGGACCGCACCCCCGCCCCGTGATTGCGCAGAAGTTGAACATCTCCATTGGTGGCCTCAACCGCTCCAACATCACCGAGCCACTCACGACAGCGGAGATCACCGCGCTACTGCAGGCTCCCCCCGCGTGGCTGGTTGAGGAGCGCGCCGTGCACGCCAAAGCACGCGCCGAAGCCAAGCTGGCCAAGGACCGCGAAGCAGCCCGCCGCCCGAAGAGCTAGCCTGACCGTTCCGGCAGTCAGGTCTCCCGCGCTGGGATCTTAAATGCCGCCGTTCCCGCAATTTGCCACCTGGTCTACCTGTGGCAAATTGCGGGAACGGCGGCATTTTTCGTGGGGTAGGGCCGTTGAGTTACGGGTTGTACGGCTGGCTGGCCCGGCTGAGGACCTGGCCCTTGAAGAACTCCGGGTGGCGCCAATTCATAATCAGCATCAAGACTGCGCCCAACAGAATCACGCCGGCACCGAGGATAAACACCAGACCGAGGCCGGCAATATTGGAGCCCGATCCGTAGTCGGGATCCATGGAGTCGTAAGCGGTCTTGAAGAACATGACCAATAAGATGACTCCGCCCACCAACGGCGCCAAGAACTTGAACAGGAAGCTCCGGATTCCGTGGAACGCTTCTGCATGGAAATACCACACGCAGGCCAGTGCAGTGATGCCGTAGTAGAAGCAGATCATCATGCCCAAGGCCGTGATGGTGTCCCACAGAGCATTCTCCGAGAGTGTGCGGGTAATAACATAGAAGGCCGCCGCAGCAATGGCCGCCGCAATGGTGGCGTAGCTAGGCGACTTGTAGGTGGGGCTGATCTTGCCAAAGCTCTTGGGCAACGCCTTGTAGTGCCCCATGGACAGCAACGTTCTGGCCGGGGATACAAACGTTGACTGCAACGACGCTGCGGACGAACTCAAGATGGCCAACGACATCAGAATCGCGAAGGGCCCCATAACCGGTCCAGCCAGAACAGCGAAGATGCTGCCCTGGTTTTCCGGGTTGCCTGCGCCCAGCCCCTCCGTGCCAATGCCCGCGAACGCCAGCGTGGCCAAAGAAACTGTCATGTAAATGACCATGATCACCACCACCGTGACGGTGGCCGCCCGGCCCGGTGTCTTTTCCGGGTTCTTGGTTTCCTCATTCATGGTTAGGGTGACATCCCAGCCCCAGAAAATAAAGATCGACAAGGAAACACCAGCAGCAAACTGCGAGAAAGACTCCACGGCGAAGGGGTTAAACCAATCGGCCTGGATAGCTGTGGCGTCAAAGGCCGTGCCGTTAGCCACATGGGCGAATGCGGCAATAGCAAACCACCCCAACACCAACAGTTGGAATGCCACCAGAACGTACTGGAACGTCTTAGTAGTTTCCATGCCGCGGTAGGAAATCCAGCAGGCACCGGCAATGAAGACCAAGGTTGTGGCGATATTCAGCGGGAGCACGGTGGTTAGATCGGCTAAGGAATCGTTGCTGAAGACTTGGGCCAGCATCAGGTAGAAGAAGTCCACCGCCACGGCCGCCAGGTTGGACAGCACAATGATGGTTGCTGCGATCAAGCCCCAACCGCCCATCCAACCAAGCCACGGCCCAAAGGCGCGCGATGCCCATGTGAAGGAGGTCCCGGCGTCGGGCATGGCATTGTTCAGTTCTCGGTAGCCCAGCGCCACGAGCAGCATCGGGATGAATCCGACCAGGAAGATGGCCGGCAGGTGCACGCCCACCTCGGACACCGTGGGGCCTAGTGCGGCCGTCAAGGTATAGGCCGGCGCGATGCAGGAAACGCCAATCACGACGGCGCCAATCAACCCTACCGATCCGGCTTTCAGGCCCTTCTCGCTCAGCCCGGTAGTGGTTTTTGTGGCAGTTTCTCGGTTACTCATAACGTGGCCTCTTCGTCTGAAAGTGCGAAGTCGCGCGGGACCACGATCATGGGGACCGGCAGTGCGCGCAGGATGCGGTTGGCGGTGGCGCCTAAGAAGATCGATTTGTTCTGGGCCAGCCGGCTGGAGCCAATCATCAACAGCTCCCCGTCCTCCCAGTCGAGCCGGTCCACGGCGTCCTCAATACTCCGCCCGGTGCCAACCACAACCTCGAGTTTGAGTGTTTCCAGCTCTCCGGGCTCCAGATCCTGACTGGCTTCGGCAACGCCGCGCAGGTGGGCCCGGGCGTCATCCACAGAAGCGCCAGGCTCGCTGGCCCCGGGGCCGTCATTGCCAAGGGCCACGAGGGAAATCAGCCGCAAGGGCAGGCCCCGGCGTTTGGCCATTGCGACGCTAACGGTGAGGACTTCTTCGGCCCCGATGCGAGTGCCCAGTGCGCAGGTCAGGCGTGTGATGGGTTCAGTACGGCTGTAACCCGACGGGGCAAGCGCCACCGGAATCATCGAAGCGTGCAGTAAAGAGCTGGCAACCGAACCGATGGAGAACCGCTTGAACAGCCCAGTGCTGCTGGCCCCAATGACCAACAGACCAGCTCCCAACTCTTGCGCTGCAGCAATGAGCGCTTCAGCCTCGGATTCTCCGCGCTGGATGTGAGCCTGAGCTGGGACGTCGTCCGGGATCAGGGCCAAACCCTCCTCTACCCACTGCGAGATCTGTTGGGACATGATGTCGCCGATGCCTGAAACCGGCGGGTACGCCCCGTTGTAGGGAGAGTCTTGGGGCATCACCATGACCAGATCCAAGGCGGCACCCTGCCGGCGGGCCAAGGCCACGGCCAGGTTGACGGCATCGCCGCCACGGGCGTTGGCCGTATATCCAACTACATACCGCATAAGGGTCCTCCTCAGGACTTCGTTGTCGCTAAGAGAAACAGCTCAGAGATGTCGCTAATTAGTGCTGGTGAACCGGTGTGCTAGGCCAGTTCTTTAATCAGGGCGGCGGCGGTGAACTGTCCCATGCGGACGGCACCGTCCACGTGTTGGTAGCCCTCGGCGGCCAAATCCGAGCAGGACCAATGAATCGGGCCTACGGGGGTGAGCTGATCCGGGCCGTAGCGGTGCAGGCCGCCCAGATCGTAACTGGCCGCATAGGCACCACGGGTCCACTCTTCCGAACCCCAATCGGATTCGTAGTAGACCACCGGTTCCCCAGCGCCATCGCCGAGGAACTCCGCAAGGGACGCGGTAATTTCCTTCTTCCGCTGCTCCGGCGAAAGCGTGAAAGCGTAGTCGGCCTTTTCATCGGAAACGAAGCCAACCAGCGTGCCGCGGGGGTCCTGGTGGTTTGTGTTGTCGTAGACCTCCTGAACCAACGAGGAGGCACTAAAGCCGGTGCCGGACAGCCCGTCTTTCCGCCAGAACGGGGTTTCATAGACCGCATGAACCTTGATGACCAAACCCAAGGATTGGTGCTGATGCATCTGGTGCTGGCGCCGCGGCAGCGGCGGATCGAAGGAGACCCGGCTGTAGAGGTTGGGCGGAACGGCCATGATCACACGCTTGGCGGTGACGGTAGCGCCGTCGGCAATCACGGTGGCGAGATATTCGGCGTCGTTCTTCTCCCAACGGACGGTCCGGGCCGGGGAATTGAGGATGACATCGGCACCGAGCTCGGCGGCGATCGCGAGGGATACGCCCTGCATGCCGCCCACCACGCGCTTGTCGAGGATGAAGTTGTCGTCGACGAGGTTGCTGAAGGAGCCGGCGGAGGACGCCATGAAGACCGCCTGCAAAGCCGAGAAGGCGTGGGCGGGTTTGGTCAGCATGCCGCCGGCGATGAACAGGCCGATGTTATTGCAAGCCTCCTCATCGTTACTCTGGGTCCGCAGCCAGTGATGAAAGGAGATGATGTCCAGCTCGCGGGCCTGCGGATGGTCCCAGGGTTTGGCCGGATCCATCGCGGCGGCGAGTTCATCCAAGACGGCGATGAGCTTGTTCATTTGCTCCTCGGTGCCGGCGCTGACGGGGAACATTTCACCTGTGTAGCGCGTGCGCGTGCCGTCGGGGGCGATATACACACTGTCGCCGTCGCGGTAGCGCGAGTAGGTGTCCAGGCCAAGTTCCTCGAGCAGTCCAATCAGTGCCGTCTGGTCCGGAGAGACCCACTGGCCGCCAATTTCCAGCCAGGCGCCGTCGATCGTGTTGGACCAGGTGCGTCCACCCACTCGGTCGCGGGCTTCCAGGACGGCCACACTCAGGCCCGCCTTTTTCAGTTCATGCGCGGCGGTCAGGCCTGATGGTCCGGCGCCGATGATAACGACGTCTCGCTCGATCCTGACGGGATTGTCTGCCGATGTCATTGCTTCCCTCTCTTGCAAAACTTCAGTGATGCCCTTCACTAAATGAATGGCGTTCATTTAGAATAGACTGTAACGGACGTCACTGCTGCCGTAAAGGGGCTGGCCAAAGAAAATAAGAAAACTGCGCCTAGGTGCCTGAAGAAGTTGCGCGAGGAGATTGCGTAAGGATAAGGACGGGGATTTACCTTGGTTGAGACCGCAGATCTGCATCATCAAGCACGACGCCGGGCGGGCCGCCCCCCGCAGGCATTGCTGAGTTCTGCGAGGATCACCAAGGCTGCCCTGAAGCTGATCAGCCACGACGGTTATAAGGGTTTGACCATGGCAGCCCTGGCCAAATCGTTGCATGTGGCGCCATCAGCCCTTTACAACCATGTGCGTTCAAAGCAGGACGTATTGCTGCTCGTGGAGGATCACCTCATGGGCCGCGTGGATGTTTCCGCGTTCAGAAACGAGCCATGGGAATCCGCGGTGGCCAGTTGGGCGCGGTCCTATCGGGATGTTTTCGCCGCGCATTTGCCGCTGATCCCCGTTATTGCGCTACTGCCGGTCACCAATGCACCGGCCACCATCACCATGTATGAGGCCGTGACACAAGGCTTTCTTGCTGCCGGCTGGCAGCGTGAATCCATCATTGACGCCATCGTGGCCTTGGAATCATTCATTTACGGATCTGCCTACGACGTCACCGCACCGGATGACATTTTCGACGTCGGATCCCTCGCCTCGGAGGCACCCCACTTCAGCGACGCCGTGCAGCACAGGGGGCTGGGCCCTTCGCCCGGAACGGGCCGGGCCAATGACGCCGACGCCGCGTTCGCGCTGGGACTCAAAGCAATGATCGCCGGACTAGCAGCAACGTTGGGGCCCGGCTCCTGTACAGCTGTCCGAACCTAAAAAGACGGCGTTGGCGGGTCATGACGGTCTTATAAGACCGTCAAGCAGGTGCCACATTGCTCCATGCCGCACCCATGTTCCATCTGGCCGACCTCGCCGCCTGGTCTGGAATGACCATTTTGGGCGGCACCCACG
>NZ_JBFBLU010000005.1:82109-300797 GCF_040686795.1 Specibacter sp. NPDC078709 | reverse complement strand
CTTCAGCCCCGAAGACGGAAACGGAATCCAACAAGGATGGGGCGGAAGAAGCCGATGACACGCCCGGGCCATACACACATTCTGGCCGCTAACCCGCTAACCCCACTAGTTAAACAAAAACAGTGACATCCAATGGATGCCACTGTTTTTCTGTTTTGGTCGGGGTGACAGGATTTGAACCTGCGGCCTCGTCGTCCCGAACGACGCGCGCTACCAAGCTGCGCCACACCCCGATCCGCGCTCTTCCCTAACCAGTGAAGGTCTGGAAAAGCAACCTCTCAAGAATAGCGGACAGAGGCCACGAATACGAAATCGAGCGGCAGGGCGGCGTCTTGGCTAGGGAAAAGCTAGGCAAAACCTTAGGGACAAGCTAATGGAAACTGCAGAACGCACTGCCTGCTGCAGGGCCAGCTACGCCTTCGCAGTCAGGGTCAACACAACTGCCTCGGGGCGGCAGGCGAAACGGAAGGGGGCCGTGCGGGAGGTGCCGATGCCCGCGGAGACATTAACCGGAGCAGTACGTCCGCCGGACTCCCAATCGTTGAGTCCTCTGGCACGCCAGGTGGGCAGATCGCAATTGCTGACCAGTGCTCCGTAGCCGGGTATGCAGACCTGGCCGCCGTGTGTGTGGCCGGCCAGGATCAGATCGGCGGCGTCGGCGGTGAAGTGGTCCAGTACCCGTTGGTAGGGGGCGTGCACCACGGCGACCTTCACATGCGGGGCGCTGTCCTGGCCCGCTGCGCCACGGGGCCAGCCCGCATAGCGTTCCCGGTTCAGGTGCGGATCATCCACACCGCTGAAGTCGAAGCGGATGCCCTTGAGTGGGATGGACTGCGCCCGGTTGGTTAGGTTGACCCAGCCACCTAGACCGAATCCGGTATGCAATGCGTCCGTGTCCAGGGGAATGGGATGGTGCTTTCTGCCCGTGGACAGCTTGGACGGTCCGGCAAAGTAGGAGAAAGGGTTTTTGAAGCTGGGCGCGAAGTAGTCGTTGGAGCCCGGAACAAACACCCCAGGGAACTCCATGAGTGGGCCCAGGGCATCCAACAGCGGCGCAATCGCCTTGGGGTGGCTGAGGTTGTCGCCGGTGTTGACCACCAGGTCCGGCGCCAGCGAAGCCAGCTCGCGCAGCCAACGGGTCTTCTTGTGCTGCCCGGGGGACAAATGGATGTCCGAGATGTGTAGGACCGTGAACGGTGCGGAGCCGGGGGGCAGGATGGCCAGCTGCTCCTCCCGGAGCTCAAACCAATTCCGTTCAATCAAAGAGCCGTACGCCACCGCACCTACACCGGCGGCAACGGCAAGCCCCGCCGCCGCTTTCACAGGAGAGAAACGGGACGGGGCTACTCGCGTACTGGACATATGAGCGCTACTCTAGTCTTTCTTGTCTGAGTTGCCGTTGCCGGTATCGGGCTTGGAGTCAGCCGGTTTAGAGTCAGGCTCCGCCTTCTTGTCACTCTCTGCAGACTTGGTTTCAGCTGGCTTGGGCTTGATCACAACCGGCGGATTGATCATGCTGGCAGGCGGAAGGTCGAAGCCGCCAACATCGAAGTTGCCGGCAACCTGGTTCATGTAGCCCTGCCAGGCCTTGCCGGCATAGGTTGACCCGTCAACGTAGGGGATACGCTGGCCGGCGATGAGCCTGCCGTTCGTGGAGTCTGCTTTGTTCTCCGGCATGCCCACCCAGGAAGCAGTAGCCAAACCCTTGGTGTAACCAACGGTCCAGGTGTGCTCGGAAGTGTTGGTGGTACCTGTTTTGGCGCCAGCCGGGTACTGCAAGGGAATCGCATAGCCGGAGCCACCGGGCTGCAGTACCTGCTGGAGAACCATGTTCACGCCGGCAGCAACCTCAGGCTTCACTGTCTGTTGGCAATTCGCGCCCGGAACCGGGAACTTGTCGCCCTTGGCGTTGGTGATGGACACCAGCGCAATGGGGTCGCAGCGGACGCCGCCGGAGGCAAAGGTGGCGAAGGCATTGGCCATGGTCAGCGGGGCAACCTCGCCACTGCCGAGCAGGGCGCTGATGCTGGAGACGTTGTAGGGCTTGGTGACGTCACTGCCCATGTGGATGCCGGTGGCCGTCATCATCTTCTGGATGTTGCAGATATCCAACTGGGCTGCAGTTGCCATGGTCGCGGTGTTCAGGGACAAGGAGAGCCCCTGCCTGGCCGTGAACGTGCGGTAGTAAATGCCGTTGGGACCGTCGGCATTTTGCAGGTCCGGGGCAACTTGGGGGTCGGAGCTGTCGTAGAAGCCGGTAGTGGAGCCACAGCTGTTGTTCCACGGACGCGACTGTGGATAGCGGCGCACCGAGGCATCCACGGTGTCATTGATCCTGTGGCCGGAGTTCAACCATTCGGCAAAGGTGAACGGCTTGATGGTTGAACCCACGTCGAAGCCGCCGGAGCCGCCCAGTGTGGCACCCTTGGCATCCAAGCGGTCGACGGCGAAGTTGTAGTCCGTCTTCCACTGGCCTTCCGGTGCTGCCAGCTTGGTGTTCTGCGCCATGGCGAGGATCTTGCCCGTGCCGGGCTGGACGGACACAATGGCCTGGCCGACCTTGTCCGGGTTGTTGTCAATGGGAGCGAAGTTCGCAAACTGGGCCTGGGCGGCATCCTGCAGCACCGGATCCAGTGTGGTGGTGATGGTCAGGCCGCCCTGCAGCAAGACCTTGAGGCGGTCTTCGGCAGTTTTTCCGTAGGCCGGATCATTGACAAACAAATTGGCTACGTACTCGCAGAAGTATTCGGCACGTACAGCAGTGGTGCAACCGTTGCGGCTGGGCTGCAGCTTCAAATCAATTGGGCTGGCTACAGCGTCCGCGTGCTGCTTCGCATCGATCATGCCCTGATCCAGCATGTGGTCTAGGACCAGATTGCGACGCTTGAGGGAATTCTCGGGATTGGCAATGGGATCGTAGATCTGCGGGCTGTTGACCACACCTGCCAGCAGGGCAGACTGCTGGAGGTTCAGATCCTTGGCGTGGATACCGAAGTAGTTGTAGGCAGCGGATTCAATGCCGAAGTTGCCGTTGGCGTAGAGCACCCAGTTCAAGTAACCCTGCAGGATCTCATCCTTGGTGTACTTCTTTTCGATGGCGATGGCCAGCTTGATTTCGCGAACCTTCTCGCCAACGCCCTTGTCGGCGCCGAGCTTAATCTTGTCGTACTCCCCGTCGGCAGCGTACGTCTGGATGATGACGTTGTTCACGAACTGCTGCGTGATAGTGGAAGCACCCTGGCGGCCACCGCCCTGGGCCATCGCCGTGACAGCACGCATCAGACCGCGGGTGTCAATGCCGCCATGTTCGTAGTAGCGTGCATCTTCCACCGCAATGATGGCGTCCTTCATGAATGGCGAGATCTGATCCAGCGGCACCTCGGTGCGGTTCTGGTCATAGAAGGTTGCCAACAGGGAACCATCCGATGCCAGAATCTTGGACGACTGAGCCGGCGTGCCAACATTCATCTCGTCCGGGAGCTCATCAAAGAGCGTGATGGAGGAGGTGGTGGTGGTGCTCGCCAGAGCCGCGGCCGGGACCATGAGCCCGGCCACCAAGACGCCACAAATAGCGCTGACTCCTAGGAAGAGAACCAATTTGCCCAGCGTTGTGGCGGTATCGAAAATGGGGTGTTTTTTTGCTGCCATTTTTCCAGTTTACCGGCAGGGGCTACGCTTTGACGTATGACCAAATGGGAGTACTCTACGATTCCGCTGATTATCCACAACACCAAAGCCATCCTGGATAGCTGGGGCGACGAAGGCTGGGAGCTGGTTCAGGTTGTTCCAGGACCCGACGGACGCGGCTTGGTTGCTTACCTCAAGAGAGAGAAGGCGTAACGGTGAATACCGCGACAACTCAAGGATCCGGACGCATTGAGGCACGTCTGGCCGAGCTGGGAATCAGCCTGCCGCCGGTGACTGCACCCGTGGCTGCCTACGTACCGGCCGTCATCTCCGGCAACCATGTTTACACCTCCGGGCAGCTGCCTTTTATTGACGGCAAACTCCCAGCCACCGGAAAAGTTGGTGCCGAAGTTTCCGCTGAGGACGCAAAATCCATGGCCGCAACGTGCGCAATCAACGCCATTGCCGCCCTGAAAAGCGTTATTGGTGACCTTGATCGCGTCACCCGCATTGTGAAGGTCGTAGGCTTCGTGTCCTCGGATCCTTCCTTCACCGGCCAGCCCGGCGTCATCAACGGCGCCTCCGAGCTCCTGAGCGAAGTATTTGGTGAGGCAGGCGCCCACGCGCGCTCCGCCGTCGGAGTTGCAGTTTTGCCTTTGGATTCACCCGTTGAGGTTGAGCTGATTGCCGAATTCCAGTAATAATTCGGCGGGCTTTCGGCCCGCCGGCAAGCGGCTCTTCCCGCTGAACACCGGTCAACGGGAGGCCGCACAGGCTTGGCTGGATTTTGGTGGGCGCACGCCTAGCAAACCCCGTCCGGCGTCGTCGGTGGTGCTGTTGAAAGACAGCCCCGCCGGCCTCAAGACTTTTTTGACGTACCGTCCGGGCGGTTCGCCGCTGGGAACCGTTGCGTTCCCCGGGGGTGCCATTGAACCCGCGGACGACGACGTCACCGACTGGGTGGGTCCCTCACCTGCTGCGTGGGCCAAGAGCCTCGGCACCGAAGATATTGGGCTGGCCAAGCGCCACGTGGTGGCTGCCATCCGGGAAACCTTTGAAGAAACCGGGGTCCTGCTGGCCGGAGCTGACGCATCCTCCCTTGCGGAGGGCCTCAATGGGCCGGACTGGATGCGGACACGCGAAGCCATCGCCGCGCAGGAGACCACCTTTTCGGAGATGTTGGGTCGCTATGGTTTAGCCCTGCGGACGGATCTACTCAAGCCGTTGAGTCATTGGATGAGTCCTGACTTCGCCCATAGGCGCTTTGACACGCGGTACTTTGCCGCGGCGCTGCCGATCGGCCAGGACCCGGCACTGCTCACAAGCAAGGGTGTTTGGGGCCGTTGGGCCAGTGCCAGTGAAATCTTGGCGGACCGGCACAGCACCGCGTTGGGTGATGAAATTGGGCTTTCGGTCACCACGGGGCAGAGCCTTGATGAGCTGATGGTTCCTGGCGTGGAGATCATTCTGGAAAAGATTGCTGCCGCCCGCGGTTGTATCGCCTACCTGAACCACAAGAGGCCCATCAACGAATACCAGCCAGCCCTTGTGGTGGGAGCTGACGGTGAATTCAACTTAGAGGTGGCCACGGCGCCTGCATCTGAAGGTGCAGCCTGCCGGGAGCGGTAGGAACTGCACCTTTCTGGGGTTTTTGGGCGTAGCGCTCGTAGCGCTCAAAGAGCGGATTTTGCCGCTGTTGCCTGTTGATAGACATCGAGTAGCCCGGCGCTGTGCGTGCCGAAGGCCACCCGGCTGCTGCTGGACCCAACTGCCTTACTCATGGCTGCTATTTGCCTGGAATCCGCGGCGAGAGAAACCAACGTAGCAGTGAGCTGATGCGGCTGTGGGGAATCGGTCACGAGGAACCCTCCGGCTGGCAAACCTTCAGCCAGATCAGGATCACAAACCACCACCGGCAGCCCCGAAGAGACCGCTTCAAGGATCACCATGGGTTGGTTGTCAAAGTCATGGGACGTGGAAACAAAAACGTGGTGCTGTTTCATGGCCTCAAGGACGTCCTGTTGTGGGACGCCGCCGTGCATAGTGATCCGGTGGCCCACTCCGAGTCTGTGGATCAAGCGACGTGCCCGCTTGCCGGCAACGCCGTCGCCGTAAATGTTGGCAACCACAGACTCACCGGCCGCAGCGACTGCGCGGATAAAAACGTCGGGGCGCTTCTCTGGCGACACCCGTCCGCACCACATGACCCGGAGCGGCTCCTGCTCAGTCTTGCCGCGGAACTGTGGGGCGCCTACAAGGTCCAGAACAGAGTCTTCTAGCCCGTTGGAGACAACAGTCACCGGCGGCAGGACCCCTTGGTGGATGAGCTTGTTGGCGAAATGCTGTGAGGGCACAGTCACGGCGTCGGCAGCATTGGCTTGATTGACCATCAGGCGCCACATTCGCCGGGCCATGGCCGTGCTCATGTAAGGGGACCTCGGATCGGCGGGGGTGCTGGTGTGCGGCAGGTGACGTCTGTGCAGTCCGGCGAGCAGAGCTGTGGTCAGCTGAGGCAGTGGAAGCACTTTGGCCGTGTACACATCAATCCGGCCGTGCATACTTTGGACCAGAGGCAAGCCAAGATCCTGCGCAGCCCTGATCCCGGCGAGGGCCGCGAAAATCTCTGAGTGCACATGCACCACATCCACGTTTCGTGCAGCAAACTCCGCCTTGAGCAGCGCAATCGCATCCTTGGGTGGCCAAGTGAACGGGAATCCGTCGGGCCGGAAAACCTTTGAAATCGGAAGCGGAACTATTCCGGCGTTGTTGTTGTCCTTGAGGAGTGGGCAAAAGATGGTGACTTGATGCCCCAACTTTTCCAGCGATTCCTTGGCCGCCTTGATGGCAGTTTGCACTCCGCCAAGCGTGGGGAGGTAGTAGTCGGTGACCATGGCGATGTGCATATTTCCACTATAGGGAATTGCGCGGTGGCGGCGGTGCGTCGGGGCCGCTTGGTGGCCGAAGTCCTACCATGGGTTCATGACGACTGACTTCCCAGCGCCCCCACCATCGGTTCTGATTACAGGGGCTACCGGGTTCCTCGGCGGGTACGCGGTCAGTGAATTTTTGGCTCACGGATACACCGTGGTGGCGCATGGGCGTAACCCAGAGGCCTTGCAGCGGCTGCAGGAATTGGGTGCCACCCCCGTCTCTGGAGACTTGGCTCAACTTGGGCGCTTAGAGCACCCCGTGGACTTGGTAGTGCACGCAGCCGCTTTGTCCAACCCGTGGGGAAAATGGGAAGACTTCGAAGAAAGCAATGTTGCCGGAACCGGCCACGTGATCGACTTCGTCGAACGAAATGGTGTGCCCCGGATCGTGTTTGTTTCCTCACCGAGCATCTATGCCGACAAAGGGGACAGACTGAACATCAAAGAGATCCACCCGCCACGGCACAAACCTTTGAGCTCCTACATCCGCTCTAAGATCGCTGCCGAAGCTCTCTTGCTCGAGGCCCACAAGGCAGGGCGAGTTCCGGAACTGCTGACCATCAGACCGCGGGGGCTCATCGGTGCCGGTGACACCAGCGTGGCACCGCGGCTGCTGCAGGCCTATCGCAAGATCGGGGTTCCGCTCTTTCGTGGTGGCGAAAATTTGGTGGACCTGACGGCCGTGGAAAACGTGGCGCTGGCCCTGAGGCTGGCAGCCGCAGCACCCCACGCCAACGGTCAGGTCTACAACATCACCAACGGGCAGCCGCGCCCCTTTGCGGAGCTATTGGAAATCCTCTTCAAGGACCTCGGCCTGCCGCCGCGGTACCTCAAGGCCAACGCCACGGTCCTTTACGGGCTGGGAGCATTGCTGGAACGTCTCTGCCATGTGCTGCCGGGAAATCCAGAGCCGCCACTGAGCAGGTACATGATTACCACCATCGCCTATTCACAGACCCTGGACATTTCACGAGCTCGGACCGAGCTGGGTTATGAACCCACAGTAGACATTGAACAAGCGCTCGCAGCCTTTGCGGCCACGTATTCTGTTGACCATGCCTAAATTGACCATGCCTAAAGGGGAACTGCGTTACTACGCCTGCGGATACACCACGCATCAAATGAAAGCGCTGATGCATGGTCAGTCGCGTCAACGTCGGGTCTTTCCCGCCGGAGTTTTTCTGTACTGCCACCCAGACGGGCAAAAGGTTCTTTTTGACACCGGCTACGGACCAGCCACATGGCGTGCCGGCGGTGCCGGGTTCCTGTATAGCTTGTTACTACCGCCTAAGATCCGACCGGAACAGGGCATTGCCGCGCAGCTCCTAGCCGATGGGATCCCTGCGGAATCCATCGACTTTGTGGTGCTATCCCATCTGCACCCCGACCATCTTGGCGGTGTGCGCTACTTTCCCGAATCCACCTTTGTGCTCAGCATTGCCATGCTGGAAACGCTGGCCAAAGCGCACTTGAAGGAAGGTTTCCTGCCGCGGTTGCTGCCTGGCTGGTTTCCGACGGCCAAGAAACTGGTGGTGGATCCGGGCCAAGGAGAAGTGGACCTGCTTGGTGACGGTAGCTACCGGCTGGTGGACCTGCCAGGTCACGCCAAAGGACACATGGGTGCGTTGGTGGAAGAGCAGGCGTTGCTGGCCGGCGACGCCTCGTGGGGCGAGGACCTGATGGGTGAGGTTGAGAAAATCAAAGCATTGCCCCGCTCCATCAATCACCTCTGGAGCGACTACTCACAAACCATTACGCAACTGCAGCAATGGCAGAGACAAGGCGTCAAGCTCTATTTCAGCCACGACCACCAAGACCGCAAAGAATTGCTGAGCTAGGCCACACCCGCTCCCCATTCCGAGACCCTCGGCGGGGTGCCTTGGTCAAAGCGAGAGGCTCAGTGGATACTTGAAAAACTTATCGAAAGGGATGCCTGATGCCTCCAATCCGCAATTGTCGAATAGCCGGTTACGGCAGCTACCTGCCCGACAATGTGGTGAAGTTTGGCACGCAAACCAGATACCGAGTCTCAGACGACGAGAGTCAACTGGACATGCTCACGACCGCCGCCAAACAGGCGCTGGACCGGGCCGGGATCAAAGCTGAAGAGTTGCAGTGCATCATCGGTGCCAGTGCCGCCGGCGTCCAGCCGATCCCGTGTACTGCGGCATTGGTGCTGGAACAGATTGCCCCGTTTGGTGTGGCTGCGGCGTTCGATGTGAATTCCACCTGCACCTCCATGATCACGGCACTGGACATTGCTTCTCGCTACATTGCCGACGGCACCTACGAATCCGTGCTCATCACTGCCGGGGATGTTGGGTCACGTTTCCTCAACCCGGAGCAGCAGGAAAGTTTCTCCCTCTTTTCCGATGCTGCCGTGGCATTTGTCCTGACAACCACCTCCGATCCAGTGCAGGGCGTGGTGGCCAGCAAGCAGCGTACCTGGGCAGCCTACGCTCACGACACCGAGATTCGTGGCGGGCTGAGCCGTTCCCCCGCACAAAAGTACGCCGCGGCAGACCCTGCCGACTACTTGTTTGATATGAACGGCAGATCTGCGCTGCGCAATATGATGACCGTCCTGCCGGAATTCCTCGGTGACTTCCTCACAGACACGCAACTGAGCTTGGAAGATATGTCGCTGGTCATCCCGCACCAAGCCAGCCCCGCCATCACGGTAGCTCTGCGCCGCATTGGCATTCCGCGGGAACAGTACATCGACTGGGTTGCGGACGTTGGGAATATGGTTTCAGCGTCAGTGGGTTATGTGCTGGTCAAGATGTTGGAACAGGAGCGGCTGCGTCAAGGCGATACGGTGCTGCTGTTCGGCACAGCTGCCGGGCTGACAGCCAACGCCTTGGTCCTGCGGCTCTAGAGCCTCTGGCAGCTTCGCCTAATTCCAGCGGGTTTCGCTTAAAGTACGACGGCGGGAGGTCACCTTTATCAAAAAGGTGACCTCCCCGTTCGCTGCCTCCCACTGCTCGCAAGCTCGCAGCGGGTCCCTCGGCAGCTCTCTTACCCCGCGAGGGTGAAGGTTAGCGTGAACGCTGGCGCAGGCGGTTGACGTCCAAGATGACCACTGCACGGGCTTCTAGGCGGAGCCAGCCACGCTGGACGAACTCGGCCAAAGCCTTGTTGACGGTTTCGCGTGAAGCGCCCACCAGCTGGGCCAGTTCTTCCTGCGTGAGCTCGTGAGCTACGAGAATACCGTCGGTGGCGGGGCGGCCAAAGCGGTCCGCCAGGTCAAGGATGGCCTTGGCCACGCGGCCGGGGACATCCGAGAAGACCAGATCGGAGAGGTTGTCGTTGGTGCGGCGCAGGCGACGAGCCAAGGCCTGCAGCAGCTGCATGGACACCTCGGGACGGTTGCGCAGCAAGGCGTTGAGCGATTCGTTCTTCAGGCCGGCCAGGCGAGTCTCAGAGACTGCGGTGGCCGTGGTGCTACGGGGAGCCGGATCAAAGAGGGCCATTTCTCCGAAGAGTTCGCCCGGACCGAGGATGGCAACGAGTGACTCGCGGCCGTCGGCAGAGGTGCGTCCCAACTTCACCTTGCCGGAAACGATGAAGTAGAGCTGGTCGCCCTGATCGCCTTCGCGGAATACCGAAGCTCCGCGAGAAAGATCAACCTCTGCCAGTTCGTCGGTTAAAAGGCGGAACGCCTCGTCGTCGAGCGTGGCAAAAAGTGGTGCCCGGCGCAATACCTCGATGTCCATGAAATCTCCTAATGTTAAGTAGCGCAAAAAAGTTATGACCTGTTATTGATTCTTTCAGATGTTTTCCCATTTTGTGACCAATTTGGCATTGGTGGCGTTCATTGTCAGCATATTGGCAGGCTCTAGAGGCAAAAAGCCCAGCAGAATCACTGTTTTCGACGGTAATATGTGCCTTTGGGCATGTCAGATGTCCGGAACCGACCTTCCGCATCCGCGCCGCCCTCTTGCAGTGCTGGTGCTGGACGGACCGGCAATGATGAGGAGCGCACAACACAGTGTTTGGTTTTTCCTGGCTTGATGCGTTATTGATCTTATGGCTGCTGTGGCAGCTGATCTATGGGCTCAAAGCTGGACTAGTCGCGAGTCTGGGCGGCCTTGCCGGTTTTATTGCCGGAGCGTTTGGCGCATTCTTTGCGGCCCCTTTTATTAGCCAATATGCACCGAGTCCCGGCTGGCGCACGGCCATGGTTATCGGGGCCACCATTGTGTTGATTGCGTTGGGCCACGCCCTGGGCATGAAGATCGGCAAGGCCATTGGTCGCGGCGTGAGATCTGAATCCATCCGTGCCGTGAACCGTCTTCTGGGCGGAGCGTTGAACGTGGTGGTCGGTGCGCTGGTCATTTCCATCCTCGCTTTTGGCGTGGGGAACTTGGGTATCCCGCTGGTTTCTGCGCAGTTAGGTAAGTCCCAGGTCATTTCCCGCATTGAGCTGTGGACACCGAATCCGGTCAAGTCAGCCGTGGCCCAGGTGCGCTCCCTAGTGCTGGAAGAGGGCATCCCCGCACTGCTCAACCCCACAGGGCCCAATGTGGAGGTGGCCGCACCGAACGCCGACACGAACACCTCAGCGTGGAACGCAGCGGCTCAATCAGTCATGAAGATTTCCGGTACCGCCTTCCAATGCGGCCAAAACCAGACCGGCACAGGCTTTGTGGTCTCGCCCGGACGCGTGGTCACCAATGCCCACGTCGTGGCCGGCGTGACGATGCCCATGGTGCAGACCCAGACCCAGGGCGCCTTGCCTGCCCGAGTGGTGTACTTCGACCCCATCGCAGACCTGGCCGTGCTCGCCGTCGACTCCCTCGACGCAGCGCCCCTGCCCTCGGCTGGCGCACTGCCTGGAAACACGGATGCGGCATTTGCCGGTTATCCGCTGGGTGGTCCCTTGCAGGTCCGTCCGGCAACTGTCCTGTCCTCGGGGCCCATGCTGGTTCCGGACATTACCGGTGGTGAGAAATCCGCTCTTGATGTGTACCAGCTGGCTGGAAATGTTCAGTCAGGCAACTCCGGTGGTCCGCTCCTGGACCAGGACGGCCGGATAGTGGGAGTGGTTTTCGCCAAGGCCACCTCCACCGACAACATTGGCTTCGCGTTGACCATGGAAGAGGCCGGGCCCGTGATCGCCGCAGCCCCCACCCTCAGCCGCGCCGTGGGGGCAGGTTCCTGCAAGGTTGGCTAACGGCCTGTCACTGAGTTCTAGGTCCTAGGGGTGCTGGTTTCTAGGCGAGTGTCTTCGCGAAGTAGCTGACGGCCAACTCGTAGCCGTGGACGCCGGCGCCCACAATGACTGCGTTGCTCACTGCCGACAAGTAGGAATGGTGCCGGAATTCCTCACGCTTGTGAACATTGGAAATGTGCACCTCCACCGTGGGAAGTTCGACGCCGGCAATCGCGTCCCGCAGCGCCACCGAGGTGTGCGTGTACGCGCCTGCGTTGATGATGATGCCCACCGCCGTGCCGCGCGCCGCATGGATCGCATCCAACAAAGCGCCCTCGTGGTTGGACTGCAGGCAGGTAGTGCTGAACCCCGCGGCCTTGGCAGCCGCAGTGGTGAGCTGTTCGACGTCGGCCAGGGTACTTGCGCCGTAAATCTCTGGCTCGCGGGTCCCCAACAGGTTCAGATTGGGGCCGTTGAGGATCAGCAAGGTGCCGCGGTCCGCAGCGTGGGAGGAAGTCATAGGTTAATAATGCCCTTAAATGATGCTGTCCGGGTCTCGATGGGCTCGACCACCGTTGGTCGAGCCCATCGAGACCCGGGCGTAGCTTCTGAGGGTTACGCCTTGAGGGACTCGGCAATCTGGTTCATGACAGTGTTGTCAGCCAGTGTCGAGGCATCGCCCACGGCGCGGCCCTCGGCCACATCCTTGAGCAGGCGGCGCATGATCTTGCCGGAACGGGTCTTGGGCAGCTCCGGCACCACCAAGATGGTCTTGGGCTTGGCGATGGGACCAATTTCCTTGCCAACGTGGTTGCGCAGCGTGGTGACGATATCGGCATCTTCCACGGCGGAACCGCGTAGGATCACGAACGCCACCACGGCCTGACCGGTGGTCTCGTCCGCAGCACCAACCACGGCGGCCTCGGCAACCGAGGGGTGGCTGACCAGCGCGGATTCAATTTCCGTGGTGGAGAGGCGGTGGCCGGAAACGTTCATGACGTCATCAACGCGTCCCAGCAACCAGACATCGCCGTCGTCATCCCACTTGGCGCCGTCGCCGGCGAAGTACATGTCATCAAAGCGGGACCAGTAGGTATCCTTGTAGCGTTCGTTATCGCCCCAGATGCCACGGAGCATGGCAGGCCACGGCTCCCGGATGACCAGGTAGCCGCCATGGCCGTGCGGCACCGAGGCGCCGAGTTCGTCCACCACATCAACGGCGATGCCGGGGATGGGGACCTGCGCCGAGCCGGGTTTGGTGTTGGTGACACCGGGCAGCGGGGCCACCATGATCGCACCGGTTTCGGTCTGCCACCAGGTGTCGACGATGGGGGCGTTGTTTCCGCCAATGACGCGGCGGTACCACATCCAGGCCTCGGGGTTGATGGGTTCGCCCACCGAGCCGAGCAAACGAATCGAGGAGAGATCGTACTTGTTGGGGATGTCCTCGCCCCACTTCATAAACGTGCGGATCGCCGTGGGTGCCGTGTACAGGATCGAGACCTTGTACTTCTCAACGATCTCCCAGAAGCGGCCCTGGTGCGGGGAATCCGGGGTGCCCTCATACATGACCTGCGTTGCACCATTGATGAGCGGCGCATAGGTGACGTAGGAGTGGCCGGTGACCCATCCGACGTCGGCCGTGCACCAGAAAACATCCGTTTCCGGGTGCAGGTCAAACACGGCACGGTGCGTGTAGGCGGTTTGGGTGAGGTAGCCGCCGGTGGTGTGCAGGATGCCCTTGGGCTTGCCGGTGGTGCCGGAGGTGTAGAGGATAAACAGCGGGTGCTCGGCGGCGTGGCCCACGGCGGTGTGCTCGGTGGAGGCGGTGCCCACGGTGTCGTCCCACCAGACATCGCGGCCTTCGACCCAGTTGACATCCTGGCTATTACGCTTGATGACCACCACGTGCTGGACTGTGTGCCCGGGCGCTGTGAGAGCTTCGTCAACGGCCGGCTTGAGGGAGCTGGGCTTGCCGCGGCGGTAGGTGCCGTCAGCGGTGATGACCAGCTTGGCCTCGGCGTCGTCAATGCGGCTGCGCAGGGCGTCTGCGGAGAACCCGCCGAAAACCACGGAGTGGATGGCACCGATGCGGGCACAGGCCAGCAGCGTGATGACGGCCTCGGGGATCATGGGCAGGTAGACCGCGACGCGATCGCCCTTGACCAGACCCAGGTTTTCAAAGGCGTTGGCGGCCTTTTTGACCTCTTCGGTCAGCTGCGCGTACGTGTAGGTGCGGGTGTCGCCGGGCTCGCCCTCAAAGTAAATGGCAACCCGGTCGCCGTTGCCAGCTTCGAGGTGGCGATCCAGCGCGTTGTAGGCGGCATTGATTTCGCCGTCTTCGAACCAGGTAGCGAAGGGAGGGTTGGTCCAGTCCAGGGTCTTGGTGAAGGGCTTGGACCAGGTCAGGAGCTCGCGGGCCTGCTCGCCCCAGAAGGCCGGGCGGTCACTTTCGGCTTTGGCATACTCGTCGCCGTGAACAATCGCGTTAGCGGCAAATTCCACACTCGGCGCGAAGTGGCGGCTTTCCGTGAGCAGGTTTTCCAGTGCGTCTCCGGACTGGTCGCTTGCTGCGGTTGTGACCTCAGACATCAAATATCCCTTCATTCCTGCTTAGCTAATAACCTGCAAAAATCCATTCAGCGGCGATGTTCAGGCGGCATGAGGCCGCCTCCCCGTTGAGGAAGTAAATTTCCGGTGGCTGGTTGCTAAGGACAACGTTTCGTTCCTTCTTTAACTGTATCGCGTCTCACAGCTGGGGGTGTTCGCCGTCACAGTCGAATGGGGTCAACGGGGTGGTTTCTGCGCTCAACAGCATATTGTCGCTCTGAGACGATGGGTAGTTCTCCCCATTTCTGCCCCATTTAACCCGAATTTGGCGTATTTGCACCGTATTTGAGCTGTGGCTCGCTAGTGTTGCCCCGGCCCGTTAACTAGGCTGGGAGCAAACGTGACATTTGAGGAGCAAGACCATGAATGAACAAAGTAGTCCTTCAGCGGGAACAGCAGCGGGAACTGGAGCAGCTCCGGCGGCAGGAACCGCGGCGGCAGGATCCACCAAAACTGCTAGCAAGGGTGCAACGGCCGCTAAAGCTGCTGTGGGACCTTTGACTCTTCGGGATCTGATAGTTCTGGGTTCGGTAGCGATCATCTTTGTGGCATCCGTGGTGCCGATCGTCAAAACCATTGTGGGGAATGCGAACCTGTGGACGACCGCCGGGCTGTTTTTCATTGGCATCGGTGTGATCTTGCCCCTCATTGTGGGTGGCCTGTTCTTGGCCCGCCGCATGAACCCGGCCGCTAAGGTCCGGATCGGCTCACTCTCCGTTGACCAGTTCTCCTCAGTCGTGGCCTCCTTCGCAACATTTTTCTTCTTCTCGGCAACGGTGAGCAACTTCAGCATCGCTTACCTGATTGGCCTGATCGGATCCCTGCTCCTGTTGGTGTCCACAGTCTGTGCTCAGTGGATCCCCGTTTTTGCTGCAGACTTCAGCGGCCGCACTGACGTTCCCGCCCACGTTGCCGCGCGCGACGCCGTTCCTGCCGTCAAGCGTCCGGCTGCACCTAAGCCTGTGGTCACCCAGTCAGGTGCCGGCCAGCAAGGCCCGGGCCAGCCAGGTGCCGGTCAGCAGTTTGGTCAGCAGCAGTTTGGCCAGGGTGCTCCTTCTCACGGTGGGCCCACCCAGTACGTTCCCGGTCAGCAGGGCGCTGGTGCTCAGCAGAGTGCTCAGCAGGGTGGCTGGAACGCGGCTCCGGCGGCTACTCACACCTCAGCCGGCCAGATCTTCACACCGGCCAAGGAAAACTCAGCTGGTGCTGGTGCTGCCGTTGCAGGCGCCGTAGCCGCAGCAAACCCGGCCGCTTCCGCTGCCGCAACATCGGGTGCCGCGACCTCGGCTGCAGCAACCTCCGGACACAGCTCCACACAGAACCCCGCAACAGATCGTAGCGCTCCGGCAGCTAACACCGCCGCGCAGACCTCGGTGGACGCGCCAGCACTTGCCCACGGTGAGAACGGGCCGTCTAAGGACGCCGCCGCAACCACCTTGAACCCGCAGGTGCCCGAAGCTGCCAAGCCTGAAGCGGCTAAGCCCGAAACAGCTGTTGAGAGCCCCGTTGCACCGGCAGCTGCGCGCGAAAGCATCACAGCTACCGTCAACCCGGTTACGAAGCCGGTTGTTGCCGAACCTTTCTGGTTTGCCGTCGACCGCCCGCAGAACGTGATTGATGAAAAGACGCGCCAATTCGCGTTCAAGCTGGCTCCCGGCGCATGGATTCTGGCCTTGGAAGACCGTGGTAACAGCTTTTTGGTGCAGGACAGCCACGGCAAGACCGGCTTGTTGCTCGACCTTGTCGGTATCGAGCGGGCTTCCGACAGCCAGTAGCTCGCAACCATGGCGGCTCAGGAAACGGCGCTCGGACTCAAACGGCGGGCCCGCAAAATCAACCGGGAGCTGGCGGAGCTGTACCCGTACGCTCATGCGGAGCTTGATTTTCGCAATCCGTTTGAGTTACTGGTGGCCACTGTGCTTTCGGCGCAGACCACTGACATTCGTGTCAATGCCGTAACCCCTGAGCTCTTCGCCCGCTTCCCGACCCCTTTGGCGATGGCTCAGGCGCTCAGCGTGGAGCTTGAGGAGCTGATCAGGCCCACCGGTTTCTTCCGGGCCAAGGCAGCAAATCTTTTGGCCTTGGCCACGCGCATCGTCGATGAGTACGACGGCGTGATCCCCGGCTCCCTTGAAGCACTCGTTACGCTCCCGGGAGTCGGGCGAAAAACTGCGAATGTTGTGCTGGGCAATGCGTTTGGTGTTCCCGGAATCACGGTGGACACGCACTTCATTCGTTTGGCGCGCAGATTCGGCTGGACCGAGTCCACTGACCCCGTCCGGATTGAATCCGATGTGGCTGCATTGTTTGAGCGCAAGGACTGGACGATGCTGTCCCATCGGGTGGTTTTTCACGGACGGCGCATCTGTCACGCGCGTAAACCCGCATGTGGGGCCTGCCCCATCGCCCACCTGTGCCCGGCCTACGGGGACGGGGAAGTGGACCCTGTGAAGGCTGCAAAACTGCTCAAATACGAACTGGCTCCGGGACAAGAAGAATTGCTGGCCCGCATGATGGCTAATGTGGAAAAGGCCGCTCAGTACCGGCAAGAGTCGCAACTGGCGGCGCGGAGCAAAAGTGTCGCCGTGGGCGCGGCCCAGAACGAGCAGAACCAGCAGTGAGTGCCCACGCAGACTTGGCTACGCTGGCAGGAAAAGCTGCTGCCACGGCAGCCCTGCCGGAAGTCGAGAAGCTGGGTAGAGCCTCCCTGTGGAACACGCCCATAGACGCCGCCGGAACCCGTCCTGCCGCAGTGCTGCTACTCTTTGGTGCCTTGGACGATGTTCTGGCCGCCTCAGAAAATCCCTTGGTCTCGGCAGATCTTGACGTACTGCTGGTGGAACGCGCAGCTACCTTGAATGATCACCCGGGCCAGGTGGCGTTCCCCGGCGGGGGAGTGGACCCGGAGGATGCATCTGTCACGGCGGCCGCCTTGCGCGAGGCCGAGGAAGAAACCGGTCTTGATCCCTCGGGTGTTGAAGTTTTGGGAGTGCTTCCCGAGGTCCACTTATCTGTCAGTAACTTCATGGTGACGCCCGTGGTGGGCTGGTGGGCGCGGCAAACGCCAGTTGATGTTGTTGACTACGGCGAATCAGCTCAGGTATTCCGGGTACCGGTTCGCGACCTGCTGGATCCGGTCAATCGCTTCACCGCAGTACTGGAACGTCAGGGATTCACGTACCGTGGACCGGCCTTCATGGTCAACGGTGTGGTGGTGTGGGGCTTCACAGCCGGCATCCTGAACTATGTATTCCACGAGCTTGGCTGGTCCGTTCCATGGGACGAAAAACGAGAGCTACCGGCGCCGATCTGACCGCCACAGTTGACCCAAAAAAGCTCGCTATTTCGCGTCAGCGTAGCACTGGACCACACTGACATTCACCGGAAATGACAGTGGTATCGGGCCAAAGAGCAGGTCTGTCGCGGCCTGTGAGGAGTCATGGAGAATTGTTCTGACGTCCTCCACCAAATCCACGGGGCAGTGCACAACCACTTCGTCGTGCAGGAACGCCACCAACTGCGGGCCGCCTGAAACTAGGGTGCCCCCAGCGGCAGCTGAGCTAGCTGCGAGAGTGTGGAGCCGGCGTCGTAAATCAGCCAACCAGCAACAAGCCCACTCTGCGGCGGTCCCTTGCACCACAAAGTTGCGCGTGAACCGACCGCGAGAACGGGCTGCGGACTCGGCACGGCGCTGTTCCTGGGCCGAGGTGCTTTGTTGGCCTGCCTGCCAATCGACGGAGGTGGGCGGGGTGCTGCGACCCAGATGAGTGGTGACCGTCTCGCCGCGCTCACCGGCCCGGGCAGCCTGCTCCACATAATCAAGTGCACGCGGATACATCCGCGCCAGCTGGGGGACCAGTCGCCCGGATTCGCCCGTAGTGGCACCGTAGATGGCGCCCAGCAAAGCAATCTTGGCCATGCTGCGATCGCCGCCAAAACCTTGGGCAGCGATGCCCGCGTAGAGGTCCTTATTGTGTCCTGCCGAGTCCTGCCCGGCAGCAGCCATGGCACTGTCTTGGGACAGGGCCGCCAACACGCGGGGTTCTAATTGGGCCGCGTCCGCAACGAGGAAGGTGTAGCCAGGATCGGCCACGGCGGCGCCCCTGATCTGTGCTGGGATCTGCATGGCGCCACCCCCTCGTGAGGCCCAACGTCCGGAGACCACACCGCCCACCACATATTCGGAATGGAAGCGGCCGTCGTGAACCCACTGTTGCAGCCAGTTCCAGCCGTTGGTGGTGAAAAGCCGGCTGAGCTTCCGGTAGGCGAGCAGGGGTTCAATAGCGGGGTGCTTAAATTCTTGCAGTTCCCAGCTTCGGGTCGATTTGGCTTCGATCCCGGCCCGATGCAGGGCACGCATCAGATCTTGCGGTGAGTCGGGATTCAAAGACGGGGCGTTCAGGGTGGTCCGCAGGACTCCGGCCAAAGCTTCCAGCTTGTCGGGGCGAGCGTAGCCAACGGGTTCCGGGCCGAGTACCTCATGAAGCAGCCTCCTGTGTAGATCTTCTCGCCAAGGGATACCTTCATGATGCATCTCCGCCGCCACCAGCGCACCTGCTGATTCTGCACTGAGCAAGAGTGTGAGTCTGGCGGGGTGTGTGGAGGAATGAATGGCAGATTTTTGGGCGCCAAGTTCCTTCGCAACGGCTGCCAAGTCCCAGTTCCTGCTCCCCGTCCCGGCTGCAGGGGCATCAAACAAGCTGTCCTGGCCAGCGGCATTACCTGCCACGAAAGCGCTTTGCCTCGGAGCTTCATTTTCAGGAGGGACGGCAGTGGCCTGCTGGGAATAGCTGGTGGTCGCAGTAAATTCCGAGTGCAGCAGGATGTTTTGGCACAGGGCCAGATCGTGGCACCGTTCCAGACGCACATTGGCAGCAAGGAGCTCTGGGTACCAATGGGTAGCCCGGTCCCACACCCAGCGCGGATGGTGGGCCTGCTCCATTGCGTGCACAGCGGCGGCCAAGTCGGTGCGTGTGAGCGTTTGGACGGGTCCGGCGGCTGTGCCGTCGTCGTGCCTGAGCTGGAGCACAACGGCAGAATCGTGGGGACTCACAGCCAGCAATGCGTACATAGCTTCTATTCTCCACTGGCTGGGGTGTTAATTCCTCCACAGGCTGCCTTGCTCGGAGCGTCGTCCACTTTTACCGGGGCGGGTCTTTATCCGGTAACCCAGTGAGCGGAGAGTGTGCCTATGAGACGACGTCAAGGGCCGGCAGCCAGCCATGTTTTTGACCCGGTGCAGAAGCCGTGGCTACCGCGCCGGGACACCACCGTGTTGCTGCTATCTAGTTCCTCGCACTTGCAAGGCGAGGTGGGACGCGTTGCTGCCGCGGCCGCCGTCGAACTGGTCATTGGAGAGGACCTAGAACATGACGCCGGCGCACAGGGGGACATTGCGGCGGTGCTGGTTGATGCGGCGCCAGGTGCCGCAACGGCGGGGTGGAGCGGGCCCGTGATTGTGGTGGGATTTGCTGCCGATGCTGCCCGAATGTGGTTGCAGGCGGCACGTTTGGAGGCCGACCGGGTGGCTGTTTTACCGGACTCGGCCCATTGGCTAGCCGACTATCTGGCCTGCCTGCAAAACCCGGCCTCACGTGCGGGGGTTTTGGGTGTTGTGGGCGGGTGTGGTGGATCCGGCGCCTCAACGTTGTCCTTGTTGGTGGCGGCGGAGGCTGCTGCGAGGGGGACGCGGACCTTGCTGGTGGATGGGGACCGGTGGGGCGGCGGACTAGGGACCATGCTGACAGCGCAGGGTGTGCCCGGCTTGCACTGGCCGGAATTGCTTCAGGTGTCAGGATCCATCAACCCAGGTCAACTGGCGGCGGCCTTGCCCCAAGTGGGCCCTTTAGCACTGCTGTCGTGGGAACCGGGACGGGCAGCGGAGGGAGAAGACGGCGTCGGCGGACGGGGTGTGACGGCTGCTAGTCCAGGAGAGTCTCCTGGCGGGTTTCGTCCCAAACAGGCGGGGCAGTTTGAGCAGCCGGTGTACGAGCAATCCCACACGCACGACGCCGTCAAGGAAGTCATGCGTGCGGCCCAAGGCGCTTACGGTCTGGTGGTGGTGGATCTGGGCAGGACGCCGGAAGCCCTAGAAACTTTCGGCTCTCATTGCCATGGTGTGGTGATGGTTGTCCCGAGCCGGTTTCGTGCCGTGGCGGCAGCCCTGCAGCTGGGAGCGGCGCTGCCAACCTTGCCGGTAGCCGCCGTCGTTCGTGGCCCTGTGGCGGAGGGTAGCGATGCGGAAATGGTGGCAACGGCTGCGGGGCTGCCCCTGGTGGGGGAATTGCCCAAGCTGCGCGGTTTGGAACAGGCTTTTGCGGCTCAGCGCCTTCCGGAGCTACTGCGGAGAAGACGCGTGCGTTCGCTACTGGCCGGGGTCCTTGAATGGATGGCAGGGGACACCGTGGTGCCGCAGCGAATCCGATCCGGAGTCAGACCATGACGCCGCGGGGCGCCCGGGGAAAACATGCCCCACCCACGTGGGCTGGGCTTGGTTCCGCTGACGGGATCAAGGGGGCGGACGCCGGTGGACCGAGGTACACCGGATCGGAGCCGGTAGAGAATGCACTGCACAATGAAAGCTTGGTGGACGCCGAGCATTTGGACACCGAGCTGTTGGACACAGTCCGCCGGGCGGTGCTGGCGCAGACTGGGCCGGTCACCGATCTTCAGGTGGCTAGCGCGGTGCGTGACAGCGGGCGGTTGCTGGGTGCGGCTGGGTCGTTGGTAGCCATGGACCGGATCACGGCGGAGCTCAATGGTCTGGGTCCGCTGCAAGGTCTCGCCGCTGATCTCGCCGTGACAGACATCTTTGTCAATGCCCCCGATTCCGTGTGGGTGGACCGTGGTGCTGGTCCGGAACGGGTGGCTGTGACGTTCAGTAACGAAGGGCAGCTGCGCGCACTGGCCGTGCGGCTCATAGCAAGCGGTGGTCGCCGGCTTGATGACAGTAGCCCCTGCGTCGATGTCAAAATTTCCGGAGGTTACCGCGTGCATGCTGTGCTGCCACCCATCTCGTCTGCGGGAACGTTGTTGTCTATTCGAACTCAGCAGAAGGACCCGTTGACCCTGACTCATATGGTGGCTTCGGGTGCGCTGTCTCAAGCGATGGCTGAGCTGTTGGTGAAGGTGATGGAGCGGCGCCTAAATTTTCTCATCAGCGGCGCCACGGGGGCTGGTAAAACCACGTTGTTGTCGGCTCTTTTGGGGATGTGCGATCCATCTGAGCGACTCGTTCTCATCGAAGATGCAGCAGAGTTGGAGCCGCCGCACCCGCATGTGGTCACGCTGGAAGCCCGCCATGAAAACTCTGAAGGTGCCGGTGCTGTGGACTTGGCAGAACTGGTGCGTCAAGCACTGCGAATGAACCCTGGGCGGCTCATTGTGGGGGAGTGCCGTGGGCGGGAAGTTCGGGAACTACTCATGGCATTGAACACGGGCCACAGCGGCGGTGGCGGAACCATCCACGCCAATGGTGCCCAGGATGTCCCGGCACGGCTCGCAGCTTTGGGTGCGCTCGCAGGCATGAGCCAGGAAGCTGTGTTCCTGCAGGGGGCCAGCGCTCTCGATGCTGTGATCCATATTGAACGCCAACACGCCCGCCGCGTGGTGTCTGAGATTGCCATGGTGGAATTGCGCCATGGCAGGCTGGAGGTGGTCCCTGCTGTTTCGCTGGTGGCGGCCATCCCTGGAGTTGTTCGTGAATCAGCCGCGGTTAGGCTGCTCCACGGACCAGCCTGGCCTGCTCTTGCTGACAGCTTGGGACTGGAAACCGGTGGCCAGCCAGAGGGATCTGGAGGACGGATCTCGTCTGAAGCATTGGCTGACTCTCTTGCTAATCCAAGGCTACGTCTAGCTCCCGAAGTGGGGGAAAGATGAGCGGCGCGGTGCTCCTCTTCGCGGTCTCCGCGGTGGCTGCCTGGCTGCTTTTAACTGGCATGACGGCTGTGCAGCACGCGCCTAGGCGCGGGCCCTTGCCGCCTCGTGGTGCAACCTCGCACAGTCGCAGGGAAACGGAAGCAGAGTCCCTTCCGCGTGTGGTCCGTCAATTGGCGGCGCTGCTGGCTGCCGGCCGGACAGGACCGGAGCTGTGGGGTGTGTTGGCCCATGTAATAGCGGGTGAACTGCACACCACCAGGACGGCCCGCCGATGGTTCGTGGCCGGGAAAGCGGAGGCCGAGGACGCGGGGAATACCGCGACGGTGACCTTGTTGCTGGGGGTGCAGCGCGCCAGCGTTCTGGGACTATCGAGCGCGGCGGCTATCCGTAACGCCTGCGCTCCTGACATTTCCAAAGAACGACGGCGATTCCCCGGGCTGAGTGCCGGGCAACGCCAGATGTGGTTGGAAATTGCCGCGTGCCTTGAAGTCTGCGAAGCCAGCGGTGCACCCGTGGGGGCAGTGCTGAACAGGTTGGCCGCCACTATGGAAGCGGACTTTGATGCGGCGGCCTTGCGCGAAACGGCCTTGGCGGGTCCTCGGGCCACAGTGCGTCTGCTGGGCTGGCTGCCGTTTATTGGGCTGGGTCTGGGCATGGCCATGGGAGTGGATCCGCTAGCTGTTCTGTTTGGATCGCCTGTGGGTTGGACCGTGCTGGCAGCCGGGATTGCCTTTACCGTGGCCGGCAGGATGTGGTCGGCGGCCTTGATTGCTCAGGCTGCCCGGCCCGCGGGCGGTCTTGCTCAGCGAGGGAACAGTATCAGGGGTCGGGTAAACGTGACCGGGCAGAAATCTAGGAGATAACTATGGGCGCAGCCACGGTCTTCATCCTTGCAGGGGCAGCCATGCTGGTTCTTTCGCTGACATGGGGTGTGGGCCTAGCCGCGAAGCCTCTCAAATCTGCTGTGGCGGCACGGAGTGGCGGTGGAAACAACGTTGGCGGGGCCGACTCCCGGCCAGTGCCGGGGGGCCCAACTGGAAACAGCAACTCCGGAGTGGGGAAGGTGCCACTGCTGCTGGACCTGCTCGGAACTGCACTGGAATCGGGGCTGACCATCCAAAACGGGTTGCAGGTGGTGGCCGAAGTCTCCGGCAGTGGCATCCGCGAGGCTCTGCTGAGGGTGGCGGCTGGGTTAGAAATCGGGGCTTCCTGGCACGATGCGTGGGAGGGAAATACGGGCAGCAGTGAGTTGGCCCAGCTTCATGCGGCCTTGAGCTTTGGCGCCTTGACGGGAGCCGGTGCGGCACCGCTGCTCTATGCCGAGGCAGCTCATCTTCGTAAAGCTGGTGGCCGGCAGGCCGAAAAGCGGGCTGCGGCGCTCGGCGTCAAGCTGGTCCTACCACTGGGACTTTGCTCCTTGCCAGCGTTTGTCGCGTTAGGGATTGTTCCTGTCGTGATCGCCATGGTCCCGGCTTTCTAGTGAGGCGCGAGTCTGCCTGCACCTGATCCTGAAACCGTGTCAGCTCCCGCCTCCGCGTCCGGGCGTGCCGACGAATCTGCTGGCCTGAACCTCTTTCATTAATCCACAGCTATGGCTAGTGCTTCATCCGCCCACGAAACGCCTTTTCGGGGTTTCGCAGGAATCGATGCGGGTGAAAAGTTGATGCAACAGCTCATCCCTTTGGCCCCGGCAGTTTCGGCAGCGGAAGTAACGGGCTGGGGCAGAGCCAACCGGCTACTGCCACGATAATCCCTACCAATGAGGAGTCACGATGAGAAGCAATGGTGCTGTACCTACTATGACAACCGGTGCGGAGGGCAACCTCGCATTGGGCAACGTTACTGAGATCTTTCCCGGCGCAACCAAGACCGCTCCTGTGGTGAACCGGCAGTTCCGCCCCGGACGGACCTGGCGGTGGCGTCCGCGGGCAGGAATGGAAGCTGGCATGGCTACTGCAGAATACGCCATAGCTACACTTGCGGCCGTCGGATTTGCTGGCCTGTTGGTGGTGATCCTCAAGAGCGATGAAGTCCGTGGATTCCTCATGAACATCATCCGGGCTGCCTTGAGCATGTAGAGCAAGAGCCGTACCGGCCGAAGCAGCCGACCACCGGAAGTGCGCAATGGAAAAGCCCTGACAGGCACACCAGAAACAGTACGAGAGGGGCCACGCTATGGGCCTGAAAGAGGAAGGCAAGGTGCCGCCGTGGACTGGCGGACACTCGCCACCGCGAATCCGAGGGTCCGTTACCGCTGAACTCGCGGTGGTCCTGCCTGCTGTCACGGTGCTGTTGGCGCTGCTGCTTCTCGGAGTTTCTACCGGTATGTTGCAGCTGCGGCTCGAAGAGGGCGCTAGAGCAGGCGCCCGAGCTTTGGCTCGCGGAGATTCCCCCGGGCAAGTTACGGCAGTTGTTTCCCGAGTGGCAGGGGACAATGTTTCAACCACTGTCGGCAGCTCGGGAGGGTACGGCACGGTCACCGTTCGAGGCCGGACCGGAGGAGCCTTGTCTGGGCTGGTGCCGTGGACCCAACAGGCGCAGGCAACGGCAAAACTCGAATCGTCAACGCTGCCCCCATCAAATCCGAAGGTGATGAAGAACCCCGCTGTGGGCCACACAGCCACAGCCGAGGACAGCCAACCCATCCGCAAGGCCTCCCTGTGGCGGTGGGCTCGGACACCCCAATGCCCTGTGGCAAAAGGGCGGTGCGAAGCCGTGGCAACGGGCTGGGAAGAGCAGGAACATGGGTGGCGATGAGCGCGGGGCCGGGACCGTGTTGGCTGCAGGGCTCGCCTTGGCCATGCTCATGCTGCTGACGTTGGTGCTGGGTTTGGCAACGGCTGCAGTGGCGGCAGGCAAGGCAGCGACCGCAGCCGATCTAGCTGCGGTGGCTGCGGCAGATGCATTGAGAGGGCTAAGCGAGGGCTCCGCCTGCCACGTTGCGGCAGAGGTGGCCGCTGCCAACTCTGCCACGCTCGTGGCCTGTATTGAGCTGGCGGGCAGCAATTCGGTGCAGCTAAAAGTGGCTGTCAGAACTACGCTGCCGTGGCCGGCCTACGGTCAAGCTAGGGCCGGACCGCCGCCAGATACGGTGCTCCCCGCGGGGAGTCAGCCAGTGCCGTGAAAGAGAAGCAAGCTGCGCTGCCGTGCACATGCTCCTTGAAACTTGAACAGGGGGATCAGCTGGGGGCGTGCGTCAGCAGGGTCTGTAGCAGCAGCACGGCACCGCGCTTGTCCAAAGGATTATTCTTATTGCCGCACTTGGGCGATTGAATACAGGATGGACAGCCTGAGGGGCATTTGCACGCCTCGATAGCTTCCTTGGTGGCACGCAACCAGACCCGGGCCATGTCGAAACCTCGCTCAGCAAAACCTGCTCCGCCGGGATGGCCGTCATAAACAAAGATGGTGGGCTGGCCTGTGTCGGCGTGGATGGCTGTGGAAACACCGCCAACATCCCACCGGTCACTGGAGGCGACCAGGGGCAGTAAACCGATGGCTGCGTGTTCGGCGGCATGGAGGGCTCCTGGAAATTGCGGTTCCACCAGACCTCCTGCCAACAGCGTCTCATTGTCTAGTGTGAACCACACGGCCTTAGTAAATAGGTCACGTGCTTCCAGCTCCAAGGGTTCCTCACCCAAGACCTCATTGGACATGAGCGCCTTGCGCTGGAATGAAACAACCTGAGTGCGAACCTGAACTGCACCGAAGTGCATTTCCACCGGGCCCCACACTTCGTGCTTGAGTGATTCGACGACCTCAATTTGGGTGACGTCGCGGGCTGTTGTGTAAAAGTCCGGAGTACCGCGACGAACCAAGGCGCAGTGATCGGCTTCATTGAGTTCCAACACCACGTAGCTGGTGCCCTGATGGACGTAAACTGCTCCGGTATGGGCTTGATAATGGGATTGGGGTGAGCCCATCGTTCCCAGCAAGGCCCCCGTGTCAGCTTCGATGATGTTGATGGGTCCACCGCCGTCATCTCGGAGGTTGACCATCGCGGCTGCACTTTGCGGGTGCGTCCAAAACCAGCCGGCAGGACGCCGTCGTAGATAGCCTTGGGCCACCAGCTGATCAAGTAACACTGGGGTGCTGGCATCAAAAATGCTTAGATCGGCAAGGGTGATGGGCAGCTCGGCAGCCGCCGCGCATAGGTGTGGCCCCAAGACGTAGGGGTTGGACGGGTCGAACACCGTGGCTTCAAGGGCGCTATCAAAAATGGCTTCTGGATGGTGGACCAGAAAAGTATCCAGCGGATCATCGCTTGCCACAAAAGCGGCCAGGGCGTCCTGCCCGGCACGTCCGGCACGGCCAATTTGTTGGAAGAAAGAGGCTTTAGTTCCGGGCCAGCCAGCGACCAGGACTGCATCGAGACCGGAAATATCGATCCCGAGTTCCAAGGCTGAAGTGCTAGAGACACCCAGCAGATCACCTGCGCGGAGAGCCTTTTCCAATTCCCGGCGTTCTTCCGGAAGGTAACCGGAGCGGTAGGCTGCCACACGCGGCGGAAGGCTGGCATCGACGTCTTGTAGGAGGCGCTTTGTCACAGCGGAAATGGTCTCGGCGCCGCGGCGGGACTTGATGAAGGCGATGGTGCGCACACGTGCGGATACAAGATTGGCCAGCAAGTCTGACGTTTCGGCAATGGCCGTGCGACGTGTCTTGGCACCATTTTCACCGGCGAACTCCGTCAGTTCCGGTTCCCACAAAGCCACAGTGGTGGCGCCGTGAGGTGAACTGTCTTCAGTGACCGTGGTGACAGGTGCCCCGATCAGCCGGGAGAAAGAGCTACCCGGATCTGCTGAGGTGGCTGATGCTCCGACAAAAACCGGATTGGACCCATAGTGGGCGCAGATCCGCCTCAATCGACGCAGCAAAACGGCCACGTGAGAACCGAAGACGCCGCGGTAGCTGTGCGCTTCGTCAATGATGACGTACTTGAGCCGTTTGAAAAAGCGGGCCCACCAGGTGTGGTTAGGTAGCACCCCAAAATGCAGCATGTCCGGATTGCACAAGATGAAATTACTGTGATCACGGATCCAACGCCGATCCGCGGGGGCCGTGTCGCCGTCGTACGTTGCGGCCCGCAAAGTGGGCAGATTCAGCGAGTTCAAGGCGGCCAGCTGGTCAGCAGCCAGTGCCTTGGTAGGGGAGAGGTAGAGGGTTACGGCACCGTCGACCTCCAACAGACCGGGATTCTCCGCCAGACGTAGGCCTGCCCGATGAATCGCGTCGAGGGCGGGCAACTGGTACGCAAGTGATTTTCCCGAGGCGGTCCCTGTGGCAATGATGGTGTGCTGGCCGTCGTGCGCGGCCGTGGCACCCTCCACTTGGTGTCGCCAGGGTTGGTCAACACCCAAAAAAGAATAGGCCGTGACAATATCTGGGTGTACCCACTCCGGCCACGGCCGGTGAATGGCCTGGCGCGCCGGAATCCTCCGGACATGCTGCAGCTGGGCAGGGGCGTTTCCCCCGCCGAGCAGCTGGATCAGGGAATTATTGGTGGGCACCTCATCATTGTGCCACTGCAGCAGGCCAGCCTTTTCCTGTTGCTGGCCTATTCCTGCTTGCACTGAAATATCCTGGCGCAGCCTCTCCTCGGCGCGATCTCTCGGGGAGCAATCTTCGGGATGCGGTAATCAGAGTCCCCGGGCCAACTCTTCAATACGTGCCCTGGGCACCAAGACGGTGACGGGACTGATACTGCGCCAACCTAGTTTGAAGTACAACCGCTGCCCATCGGTGCTGGCCAGCAACAATCCGGTGGTGACCGGAAAAGCCTGGGCTCTAGCCGTGAGAGCTTTCATCAGTAGCAGTCCATAGCCGCGACGACGGTGTTCGGCGTGAGTTTCGATTTGGTCAAAGATGGCATATTCGCCGTAAATGCCCACTTTTCCTGTGGCCAGCACAGTTTGGTCTCGGACAATCGAGACAGAGAATCGGGCGTCGCAGACCGATGCGCTGTGCCGGCCGCCCATCGGTTGGACGAGCAAAGACAGCTCGGGGTCACCAAGGAAAGGGTCCTGATTGTCCTGAGTTTCCATGTGACAGAGCATGAGTTTTTCTGAGGTGGAAAGCATTCCCATCCCTGATTGGTGGGCCATCTTCACATACCGGTGAACATCTGCTCCTAGAACGCACAAGGCACGCCGTGGTGAGGAGTTCACCTCCTGTGCCAGATCAGCAAAAGCGGCGGGGCTTGGGTTGGTCGTGAAGTACTCCCACCCACCGCTGCGATCGAGGCGCAACGCTGCCAGATACCCCTGTCCGGAGCGACTTGGATAGCTTCGTAGCGCAGTCCAACCGGCGAACCATGCAGCTGTCTGGCCAGCTAGCCCTGTGGAAGCAACCATCATGCCCCCAGCCTATGCCCGAGGACTAGTAAGGAAGCTCATATGCCGCCGTTTGGTGGCACAAAGTAGGCTTTAATCCGTGTCGATGAACAAAATTGTGCTCTTTTACGGATTTACCCCCCTCAGTGACCCCGAAGCGATCAAGCTCTGGCAGCGTGCCCTGTGCGAAAAGCTCAGCCTGAAGGGTCGCATCCTCATCTCCAAAGATGGCATCAATGCCACTGTTGGCGGTGATATCAAGGATCTGAAGCAGTACCTAAAGACCACCCGTGAATACCCCGGATTCAAAAACATGGACATCAAATGGTCCGATGGGACAGGAAATGATTTCCCCCGCTTGAGCGTCAAAGCCCGGGATGAAATCGTCAGCTTTGGCGCCCCCGGTGAACTCCAAGTCGATGAAAACGGTGTAGTGGGTGGCGGCACACACCTCAAGCCCGAAGAACTCCACGAACTTGTTGCCCAGAAGGAATCCAACGGCGAAGAAGTCGTCTTCTTTGACGGCCGCAACGCGTTCGAAGCGCAGATCGGTAAATTCAAGAACGCCATTGTCCCCGACGTCGACACCACTCACGATTTCATCAAGGAACTGGACTCCGGCAAATACGACGACCTCAAAGACAAACCCGTCGTCACTTACTGCACCGGCGGCATTCGCTGCGAGGTCCTGAGCTCCCTCATGGTCAACAGGGGATTCAAGGAGGTCTACCAAATGGACGGTGGGATTGTCCGCTACGGCGAAACCTTCAAGGACAAGGGCCTGTGGGAAGGCTCCCTGTACGTTTTCGACAAGCGCATGCACATGGAATTTAGCGACGAAGCCAAGGAAATTGGCCACTGCATCCGCTGCGATAATCCCAGCAACAAATTTGAAAACTGCTCCAACCCCAGCTGCCGGAATCTGAACCTGTACTGCGCCGACTGCGCCAGCGACCCGGCTACCCTACAGTGCCCGCAGGGCTGCACGGACTAATCCGCACGGCCTCCCAAAGCTCGCACCTGACTTGGGGCCCTCGGGCGTGTGGGCCCCATCGGTGGCCTGACCAGCGTGGGACGAACGCACGCTTGGCGTGTCAGGACTCGTTAGGCTTGAGGCATGACTGATTTCGCCACCGTCCCGGACGCCCCACGTAGCGACAACCCCGGGCTTCTAGCCACTTTGGCCGCCGATCTTAGCGCCATGAACTACACGGTCGACGGCGTTGCGGAGCTCCTGGGCGATGACGCCAACCGTGCGCTGGACCGGGACCAGATGGTTCCTGCCGCACTGCTGCTGCGGGCCAACACTGATCCGCTGGCCACCGTGGTGAAGCTATGGTTACTCTCGCAGCCGATCCCCGAGGAGATGCTGGCCGCGGCGCTGCCCACCGTTAACATCGAGGCACTCGTAGAGCTGGGCATCATCGAAGCGGCGGAACAGCCCGGCGTGGTGCGCGCCGCCGTCGACCTCCGACCCTACGGCTGGCCCGCAGCCCAAGAGGGTGGTCAGGACACCAATTTGTGGGTGGCCAGTGATCTCGGCGCTCACCAGCGCCCCGGCGTGCTGCGCAAGGATCACGTGTTGGGCATCGGCCAAGCTTCGCTGACGCTGGCCCAGGGCACCATCCGCCGGCCGGTCCGCAAAGCGCTGGACCTTGGCACCGGCTGCGGCATCCAGCTTTTCCATCTCTTGCACCACGCCGAACGTGTGGTGGCCACGGACATTTCCGAACGCGCGCTGGCCTTCACTCGATTCAACTTGGTGCTGAACGCTCCGGCGCTGAACCTTGGAGCCGCTGATTTTGACCCGGCTAACCCGGATGCCCGAGTTTCGCTCCGTCTTGGCAGCTTGCTCGAGCCTGTTGCGGGGGAGCGCTTCGATCTTGTGGTCTCCAACCCGCCCTTCGTCATCACGCCCCGGCATCGAGGCGAGGAGAGCAGCGAGCAGTTCACTTACCGTGACGGCGGCATGGCTGGCGACGCCATTGTGGAATCGCTGGTCCGCGGCTTGCCGGACGTGTTGAACTCGGGTGGCACGGCGCAGATGCTCGGGAACTGGGAGGTCACCCGCGTAGTAACAGGTGCAGGCGCAGACCACACCGACTCAAATCAGGCCGACACAGCAGAGCCGTGGCATGCTCGTCCGGCTCAGTGGCTGGCCCCGGACATCGAGGCGTGGTTCATCCAGCGCGAGCAGGTATCTCCTGGCGGTTATGCCGAAACCTGGCTGCAGGACGCCTCGCAGGGCCGGGATTCCGCCGCCTATGCCAGTGCTTATGAGGAGTATTTGCTGGACTTTGCTTCACGGAACGTGGCCGGAATTGGCTTTGGCTACATCTTCCTGCGCCGCCCCGCAGACGGCGAAACGGTTGAAGCGCCGCGCTTCGAGGAGATCCTCTACCCCATTGAACAGCCCGTGGGCCCGCATCTGGCCAGCACCGTTGACCGGGTGCTCTGGCTCAAAAAACACCCTGATCTTACTTTTGAGTACTTGCTGGTGGCCTCCGACGTCACCGAGGAACGCCACCAGACGCCTGGGGCTGAACATCCCGGAGTGATCTTGTTGCGCCAGGGTGCTGGGCTGCGCCGCACCAACCTTTTGAGCACCGAGTTGGCTGGCTTTGTTTCCGCGTGCGACGGCGAGCTGACCGCCGGGCAGATCATCGGCGCCTTGGCTGTGTTGTTAGAAAGAGACGATTCAGACTTCGCCGAATCTCTCGCCGGCGAAGTCCGTAATTTGGTGCGTGACGGCTTCCTGATTCCCGCTCAGTGACGGGGCCCCAGCGGTAGTGCCAGCTGACCGCCGTCGAACTTCACATACCGTGCGAAAACGAATGAGCTTGGCCACGAACAGCCCAAAAAAGGGGCGGTTTTCCGCACTCGGTTTCCCAAGCAATACGCTTTCGCGGTAAAAATATGGTGAACTAGGCTCTTGGGGACGCCGTTCGTCCACCTTTCATTCCCTGTAGGAGTACCGTGCCCACCAAGGCAGCAGCTAGCAAGCCCAAGACCGGCAAAAAGCTCGTCATTGTCGAGTCCCCTGCCAAAAGCAAGACCATTGCCAAGTACCTCGGCGAAGGTTTCGTGGTCGAAGCCTCCATTGGGCACATCCGTGACCTGCCGCAGCCTTCCGAGCTGCCTGCGGAGCTGAAGAAGTCCTCGATTGGCAAGTTCGCCGTCGATCTTGAGAACAACTTCAAGCCGTACTACGTGGTCTCTTCCGACAAGAAGAAGAAGGTGGCGGAGCTCAAGGCGCAGCTCAAGGACGCCGACGAACTTTACCTCGCAACTGATGGGGATCGCGAAGGCGAAGCCATCGCGTGGCACCTGCTCGAGGTGCTCAAGCCCAAGGTGCCCGTGCACCGTATGACTTTTGCAGAAATTACCAAGGAGTCCCTGCAGCGCGCTTTGGGTAACTTGCGCGAACTGGATACTGATCTGGTCGATGCGCAGGAAACCCGCCGCGTGGTGGACCGACTGTTCGGCTACGAGCTCTCTCCGGTGCTGTGGCGCAAGGTCGCGCCCAAGCTGTCTGCCGGCCGTGTTCAGTCCGTGGTGACCCGCATGGTGGTGGAGCGTGAGCGTGAGCGGATGGCGTTCCGTTCGGCCAACTACTGGGATCTGGCTGGCACGTTCAGCACCACCGACACAGGTGAATCCTTCAGCGCCAAACTTGCCGCCGTTGATGGCAAGCGCGTGGCCTCTGGTCGCGACTTCAACGATCAGGGCCAGCTGACAGGTAAGAACGTGGCCCACCTGGATAAGGTTGCCGCCAAGGCCCTCGCTACCGCCCTGCAAGACGTCAGCTTTGCCGTCCGCTCAGTGGAGCACAAGCCCTACACCCGCCGCCCGGCCGCGCCGTTTACGACGTCGACCCTGCAGCAGGAGGCCGGCCGCAAGCTGCGCTTCTCCTCCAAATCCACCATGCAGACCGCCCAGCGCCTGTACGAAAACGGTTACATCACCTATATGCGTACCGATTCATCCTCCTTGAGTGATGAAGCCGTCAACGCCGCCCGCCGCCAGGCCTCGGAGCTGTACGGCGCCGAGTTCGTGCCTGCGGCAAAGCGCGTTTACGCAAGCAAGAGCGCCAACGCGCAGGAAGCCCACGAGGCCATCCGCCCCGCCGGTGACTCCTTCCGCACCCCTGCCCAGGTCGCCAGTGCCTTGGGTAAGGACGAATTCAAACTGTACGAGCTGATCTGGAAGCGTACAGTCGCCTCCCAGATGGCAGATGCCAAGGGCTCGACGGCGACCATCAAGTTGGGTGCCAAGGCTATTGGCGGCGTCGCTGACGGACAGGACGCTGAGTTCTCAGCCTCCGGTACTGTCATCACCTTCCGGGGTTTCTTGGCCGCCTACGAAGAAGGCCGCGACGAGTCACGCAACGATTCCGATGATTCGGATCGCCGCCTGCCCAACGTCAAGGAAAATGATGCTTTGACCGCTGCCGAAGTTCAGGCCAACGGCCACGACACTTCGCCGCCGCCGCGCTTTACGGAAGCCTCGTTGACGAAGGAAATGGAAGAGCGCGGCATTGGCCGCCCGTCCACCTACGCCTCCACCTTGTCCACCATTATGGACCGCGGTTACGTCAGCAAACAGGGCTCAGCTCTGGTGCCGAGCTGGATTGCGTTCTCCGTAGTGCGCCTGCTGGAACTGCACTTCACCGACTACGTGGACTACGAGTTCACAGCCGGCATGGAGAAGGGCCTGGATAGGATCGCCAACGGCCAGGAGGAAGGCTCCGACTGGCTCAAGCACTTCTACTTCGGTGGCGACGGTAACCGCGGCCTGCAGGACATCGTGAACAACCTTGGCGACATTGACGCTAGGGACATCAACTCGATGCCCATCACCGACACCTTGGTGCTGCGCGTGGGCAAGTTTGGTCCGTACTTGGAAAGCACCGTTCCAACTCTGGATGCCAAGACCGGGGAGATCATTGAAGCGGCCCGCGCCAATGTTCCCGAGGATCTGGCTCCGGATGAGCTGACCCCTGCCAAGGCTCAAGAGCTCATGGAGACGGCAGCACCGGAGGAACGCGTGCTCGGCGTCGACCCTGAATCGGGACGCACGGTGGTGGCCAAGAATGGCCGATACGGCCCGTATGTCACCGAAGTTATTCCGGAGATGACGGCTGAAGAAATCGCCAACCAGCCCATTGAGTATTACAAAAACGGCAAGCCGAAGCCGCCGAAGAAGCCCGTCAAGGTCAAGCCTCGGACAGGTTCAATCTTCAAGTCTATGAGCGTGGATTCTGTCACGCTGGAAGAAGCTCTGGGGATCATGAGCTTGCCCCGCGTGCTGGGCGCTGACGCCGAAGGCAACGAGATCACGGTGCAGAATGGCCGCTTTGGTCCGTACTTGAAGAAGGGCTCTGATTCACGTTCCATTGGAACGGAAGAAGAAATCTTCACGATCACGTTGGAGCAGGCGCTGGAGATCTACTCTCAGCC
Organism: Specibacter sp. NPDC078709; assembly: GCF_040686795.1. NCBI lineage: Bacteria > Bacillati > Actinomycetota > Actinomycetes > Micrococcales > Micrococcaceae > Specibacter > Specibacter sp. NPDC078709. The sequence continues at coordinate 266,806 of NZ_JBFBLU010000005.1, read as the reverse complement.
GAAGCAGCGCGGTGCCCGTGCCGCAGTGGCGCCTTTGGCGGAGTTCGGTGACGACCCCGTTTCTGAGAAGAAGATTGTGGTCAAGGAAGGCCGCTTCGGTCCGTACATCACGGATGGAATCACCAACATTACGGTGCCGCGAGGGACCGATATTGAGGATCTCACCCGCGAGAGCGCCATCGAGCTCTTGGCTGACAAGCGTGCCCGCGGTCCGGTCAAACGGACCACCAAGACTGCCGCGAAGAAGCCGGCAGCCAAAAAGCCGGCCGCCAAGAAGGCAGCTGCCAAAAAGTAGCCCGCCGAAGAAGTAGCAAAGTGACAGCCGCGAAGGTCACCCGATAGCGAAACAACGCAAATGTTGCTCCGCTACCGGGTGGCCTTTCGCATGTTTTGGAGGTGGGAGGACAATAATGGGGCTATGAGATTAGGCGTGCTCGACATCGGGTCCAATACTGTCCACTTGCTGCTTGTTGATGCGCGCCCGGGCGCCAATCCTGTTCCTTTTGCCTCCCATAAACGGGCTCTGAGCCTTGTGAAATATTTGGATGCAGAGGGAAACATCACCGATGAGGGTCAACATGAGCTCATTGAGTTCATCCTTGAGGCTTGGGAATTTGCCGCTAAACATAAGGCCAAGGACCTCCTAGCGTTTTGTACTTCCGCCATCAGAGAATCCACCAACGGTGCGCAAGTACTAGACCGGGTGCAGCATGAAACTACTATCAGGCTGACCGAACTTACCGGTGAGGAAGAGTCTGCGATGACGTTCTTTGCTGTGCGTCGTTGGCACGGCTGGGGTGCCGGGTCCATCCTGAACCTGGACATCGGCGGGGGGTCCTTTGAAATCTCACAGGGCTCCAACGAGCTTCCGGACTTGGCACATTCCGTGCCGCTGGGTGCCGGCCGGCTCACCCGTGAATGGCTGGCGGAGGACCCGCCCACAGCCAAGAGCATCAAGGAACTCCGCAAACACATCAAGTCGACCCTAAAGGACCCTATCGCGGCGACTAAGGAACTCGGGGCGCCACACCTCGTCACAGGCTCTTCCAAAACATTCCGGGCGCTGGCACGTATTACTGGAGCTGCGCCGTCGTCCTTGGGGCCCTATGTGCGCCGCGAGTTGCACCTGAGTGATCTCGGGCTCTGGTCCCAGCGGTTATCGGCCATGTCCTCCGCGGACAGACTGCACCTGCCCGGTGTTTCGGCAGCGAGGGCTCAGCAGGTGCTGGCCGGGGCTCTCGTGGCGCAGTCCGCGCTGGAAATGTTCAAGGTGACGAGTATGCAGATCAGTCCTTGGGCGCTGCGTGAAGGGCTGATTCTGCGGCGTCTTGACCAGCTGATTTTTGACGGACCGCTGGATCCGCCCGCTCATGTTGCTAAGCTGAGAAATTCGGACACAAAGTAGGTGGACATGAGCGATCACAGCAGGCACAACCACGGCCAGGATTCCGAATCTACGCCTGGTCCCGCGCGCCATATTCCCGTGGCACTTTCCACGGCATCGGTCTTTCCGCTCTCTGTCCATGACGGTTTTGCGGTGGCGGCGGACCTGGGCTACGACGGCGTCGAGGTTCTGGTTACGCACAACGGCGACAGTCAGGATTCCACGGCCCTGAACCGCCTTGCCGAGCGCTATGACCAGCCCATCGTGGCCATTCACGCGCCCACATTGCTGCTGACGCAACAAGTGTGGGGCAGCGCGTGGAACAAGATCCAGCGCTCGGCGCAGATGGCGGTGGATGTAGGTGCTGACGTGGTGGTGGTGCACCCGCCGTTCCGCTGGCAGAACGACTATGCCGAAACTTTTGCTCATGGTGTGCGAGACGTTGCCGACGCCTTTGGGATTCGTATTGCGGTTGAAAATATGTACCCGTGGAGAGTCCGCGGGCGTGAGGCGTTGGCCTATTTGCCGCACTGGGATCCAGTAACTCAGGACTACAAAGATGTCACGTGGGACTTCTCGCACGCAGCGTCCGCCGGGGCTTCCAGCTTGGACGCCGCCAAGGCACTCGGATCGCGCTTGCGCCACATCCACCTGACCGACGGTATTTCGCCCTCCACCAAGGACCAGCACCTGATCCCCGGCCACGGCACACAGGAATGCGTTGAGGTGCTCCAGCACATTGCCAACAACGGGTTCGACGGCGCAGTGGTCGCCGAGATCTCCACCCGCAAGGCCAAGGGGGCTGGGCAGCGTGAGGAATGGTTGGCCGAAACTCTCGAATTTGCCAGGGTGCATCTGGGACAGACAGCGCCATAGCTAGCTGTCAGTGCCGGTGCCGCTGGGGTTGCTAGGGTGCCGGGAGCTGTCGCGTACTGTCGCCTAATTTAGTCCCAAGATTCGGGCGTTAAATGCGAAATCGCCGGAGGTTCTGCACCAGTGGATGGGGGGAATCACTGGCGAGATCTCCGGCGATTTGACTGGCCTTCAGGACAGGACCAGTCCGATCATCACTCGCACCCTTATGAGGTAATTAAGAGACTACGGGCCGCGGTTGAGAATAGCCGGGGCGCCAGCTGTGCGTTTGCCATTAAGTGCTGTAAACCGGTTGCAGTTGCATGCGCTGCCACGGCCAAGAAAGATGGGGACATGATGAAAAAGATTGTATTTCTGGGTTGCGGTTCCATGGGTGAAGCGATTCTTGCAGGATTGTTGGCCACCGGTGTCCCACCACTTTCCGTGGTGGTTACGGTCCGTCGCCCCGAGCGGGCTAATGAGTTGGCTACCCGCCACGGCGTCACCGCTCTGGCCTCCCAAGAAGAAGCTGACGCCAATTCTCAGGCCGTCGTGGGTGCCTCCGTGGTCATTCTGGGAGTCAAACCCGTTGGCACGCTCGATCTCTGCCGGGAGATTGCCGGGGCGTTGGAATCTGAAACCGTGGTCATCAGTGTGGCAGCAGCCGTGTCCCTTTCTCAGCTGGAGGGCGCCTTGAAGCCGGGACAGCCCGTGGTTCGCTCCATGCCCAACACGCCGTTGCAGGTGGGTCGTGGCGTAGTGGCACTTTCTGGTGGCAGTAGCGTTGACGAACACCATCTCTCGGCAGCCCATGAGGTCTTTGCTGGCTCCGGGGTGGTCCTTGATATTCCCGAGGAGCAGCAAAACGCTGTGTCGGCCATTAGCGGTTCCGGCCCGGCCTACGCTTTTTACTTGGCTGAAGCGATGGCAGCAGCCGCTGAAAGCTTTGGCATGGATTCAGAGATCGCCCAGATCTTGGCCCGTGAAACGGTGGCCGGGGCTGGCATCATGTTGGCAGAACCCGGTGCCACCGCCACTCAGATGCGCCGAGCAGTCACCAGTCCTAACGGCACTACGGAGCAGGCCATTGCCACGTTCGACCGTCTAGGTTTGCCCGGGATCATTGAGGCCGGCGCCCGGGCCGCCGCCGCCCGGGCCGCCCAAATCACCCAAGAGCTAGGCAGCAACTAACTCACGTAGGTTGCGCCAGCGTTCGCATAGAAACGGTCATTGCTGCGCTAGCGTCCGTAAAAACATGGCTTTTGCTGCGATAGCGTCCGTGAAAAAACGGTAATTGCTGCGATGGCGTTCGTCGCGTGCGGCGTAGCGGTGGGGAGGGGCCTCAGGCGGCCGCTGCTTCTAGCGCTAGGAGCAGCGACTTTGCCTCCGGGCCACCCAGATACGCGCCCTGACTGCCGTCGGAGCGGACCACGCGGTGGCATGGGACCACCAGCGGCAGCGGGTTGCGGGCGCACGCCGTGCCCACAGCCCGCACCGCCCGTGGGCTGGAGGTCAGGGCTGCCACCGCCGCATAGCTAGCCGTGTGACCATAGCCGATCTCTGGCAGATGGCCCAACACCTCACGCCTGAATCCGTGCGACAGACGGAAATCCAGAGGCAGCTCGAACTGTCTCCGGCGTCCCTCAAAATACTCGCCCAGTTCCCTGGCGGCGGACTCCAACAGCGCTGGGGACAGTAGCACCCGCGGACTAATGGCCGTGGCAAGCTGTGCTAGTACGGCATCGTGCCCCTCAACGGCGAAGGCCACGCGTACCAGTCCGGCCTTGGTCCCGGCCAGGAGCAACGGCCCCACAGGTGAATCAACCACCCGGTACGCCACATCTACCAGTCCTTCAACGGCGGCAGCCATCCTGAACCGGGTGGCCAGATTCAACAATTGCGCGCCCTCGATCCCTGCCACAGAGGCAAACACTGCATCAACTTTGCTTTCATTCATCAAAAATCAGCCCTTCCCTGACTCAAAAGCGCCCGTAAAGCCTTCATCCCGTCGGAGGCGGCCCGGCGCGCAGCCGCCTCGGAATTGCCTAAAATAGCAGCCACCTCGGCATGGCGCAGCCCGCCCAAATGGTGGTATGCCACGGCTTCACGCTGTCTGGGCGGCAATGCAGCCAGCGCCGCCCACACAAGAGCAGCTGTTTCGCCAGCCTCAACGGCTCGTACGACGTCGTCCCCTCCGCCCAGCCCCATCCCCCTAGCGTCTCGCGCGTCAGCGCGTGCGCCGCCGTCAGGGACTCCGGAGAGTGCCGATGCGGCCGCGCCTCCGTCCGGCACTGGCAGCCGCTGTGCTTTACGGTGATGGTCGATGGCCTTGTTCCGGGCGATCGTCACCAGCCACGCTTGCCTGTTACTGACATCTCCCGTGGATGGGTAAACACGCAGGGCGGCCAAGAACGTCTCTTGCCACACATCATCAGCGTCCACTGGGCCCACCAGGGCACGGCAAACACGCAGGACCACCGCCCCGTGCCGCCCCACGAGCTCCTCAAAAGGCGGCAAGGATCCCGCGCCGATAGATCCTGTGGCGAGAGATCCCGTGCCGCGGGATCCGGAGCCGCCGGTCCCCGAGCTGCCAGCTCCCGAGCCGCCAGCCTTAGGGCCGGTCCCGGTCGATCTGGCCGTCACAGCAAGTCCACCTCGAGGCGGCACATCAGAACAGCGCCTCCGTGTGCGTCCGGGATGGATTCTCCAGCTCCAGCAGGAACTGCTTGCGTTCCAGGCCACCGGCATAACCGGTCAGTGAACCGTCCGATCCCACCACCCGGTGACACGGCACCACGATACTGATCGGATTACGGCCGTTGGCAGAACCCACGGCCTGCGCCATCGACGGATCACCCAGCATCGCCGCCAACTCTCCGTAGCTACGCAGCTCGCCATAAGGAATCTCCCGCAGAGCAGCCCAGACCCGGTGCTGGAAGTCGCTGCCAACCGGTGCCAGCGGCAGGGAAAAACTGTGGCGCACGCCAGAAAAATATTCACCGAGTTGTTCCGCCGTGGCATCAAGAACCCGGGAGGCTGCCGGAGCAACTGCTTCCCCAAACGTCTCCAACGCCGGGCGGCGCTTATGCTCCGCCATGTACACAGCCGCGAGTCCGGCGTCGTGCTCTACTGCCGTCAAGAGCCCCAGCGGGGAATCAAAAACCATGTGCCTGATCATCTAAAAGTACCTCCTGCCCAGTAGACGTTCCGTAGGCCAAAAATGTGAGTCTCAGGGCCGCGAGGCGAAGCGCTCCAGCAACTCAACATCGCCGGAAACAATGAGCATGTCGCGGCTGGAAACGCGCGTGTGCGGCTGTGCATACGTGAAATCCTCGCCCGGGGACTTCACGCCCACCACCGTCACCCCGTACTTGGAGCGGACCTTGGATTCCTCCAGCGTGAACCCCTGGGTCTCCTTCGGCGGGTACATTTTCACGATCGCAAAATCATCATCAAACTCGATAAAGTCCAGCATGCGTCCACCCACCAGGTGCGCGGCCCGGACACCGGCGTCGGCCTCAGGATAGATGACGTGATTGGCGCCAATGCGGGTGAGGATCTTGCCGTGCGACTGCGTGATCGCCTTGACCCACAGGTGCGCAATGCCCAAATCCACCAGATTCACCGTGATCAGCACACTGGATTCAATGGACGTTCCCACACCCACGACGGCGGAGCTAAAGTCCTGTGCCCCGAGCTGGCGCAGCGCGTCAATGTTAGTGGCGTCGGCCTCGACGACGTGGGTGAGCACCCCGGCCCACTTCTGCACCAAGGCGGGGTCGCGCTCAATGGCGAGCACCTCCCGGCCCTGCTTAACCAGCTGATGCGCCGTGGCGGCACCGAAGCGGCCCAGCCCAATGACCAGCACGGGCGCATTGTGCGGCGGGCGGTTGCTGGAGTCAATTTTCTCAGCCAATGATGGGCCTTTCTTCCGGGTAGTGGAACAGCTGGCGGCGTTGGCGCAGGGCCAAGGCGGCGGCCAGCGTGATGGAACCGATGCGACCAAAGAACATCATGGCGCACAAAATATACACGCCCGACGGCGGGAGCTCGGCGCTGAGCCCCGTGCTCAGACCCACCGTGGCAAAGGCCGAGATGGTTTCAAAGAGCACCCGGTCCAGGCTTTGGCCCGAGATGGCCAGCAGCAGCCCACAAGCGATCATCACCAGCGTGGCGCCCATCATGATCACGGAAATGGCTACGCGCATGGTGCCTTGCGGGATGGTGCGGCCGTAGATTTTTACGTCGTTGTCGCCGCGGGCCTCGGCCACAATGGCTAGGAACATCACGGCCAGGGTGGTGACTTTGATGCCGCCGGCGGTGGATGCGGAGCCGCCACCCACGAACATCAAAGCGTCCGTGAGCAGCATGGTGGAGGAATTCATGGAGTTCATGTCCACCAAGTTGAAACCCAAGGAGCGGGTCATGACGGAGGCAAATAGGGCGTGCGTGATTTTGTCGCCAACATTCATCTCACCAATGGTGTTCGGGTTGGCCCATTCCATGGCGCCCCACAAGATGGTTCCTGCCACGAGCAGCATCAGGGAGACCTGAATGGTGAGCTTGGCGTGCAGCGTCCATTTCTTGAAGCGGAAGCCGGTGGCCAACAGGACCATCAGGACGGGGAAGCCCAGGCTGCCGATAAAGCCGCCGATCATGAGCGGTGTCAGTATCCACAGATCTGCTTCGTAGGGGACTACGCCGTCGGAGTGGGGTGTGAAGCCGGCGTTGTTGAAGGAGGAGATGGAGTAGAACGCTGCATGCCAAATGGATTGGGGGAGGGATTCGCCCAGAATCAGAAACCGTGGCGCAAGTGCCAGGAACAAGATGACTTCAATGGCCACCGAGGTGCTGATGACAATGCGCAGCAGCGTACCCACCTCACCCAAACGGCCGGCGTTCATGGCTTCCTGAGCGATCAACTTTCCACGGACGCCCAGTCGCTTGCTGACCATGAGCGACATCAAGGACGCCAGCGTCAAAATACCCAAACCGCCAACAAAGATGCCGATCAAGATGACCAGCTGGCCAAAGAAGGACCAGTGCAAGGCTGTGGAGACCGTGGTCAAACCCGTCACGCAGACCGCGGAGACGGCGGTGAAGAGGGCATCGTGGAACGCTGTGGCTTGGCCATCGCGGGCAGCCACCGGCAGGCAGAGCGTCAAAGTGAAGGCGAAGATGACGAGGGCAAAGACAATCAATGCCAACCTGGCCGGGGAGCTATTGGCCACCCCGTCCACGAAGTCGCGAACGCTGACCACTACTTTTAGCGGCCAGCGGGGCTGTTTCTGGGGGAGCGCAGTTCTAGCAGTCAACGCGGTGCTTCCCCTCCTGCCGTGAAATCCTGCCAAGAAACCAGTAATGCGCAAAAGTCGCGGATACGGCATTTGTGCCCGGACTTCGGTAGCCTGTGATGGATGTCATCATTCGCCAGCTCAGGGCCAACGGCCGTCCCGACAAGCATAGTCTGCGATGCGGCCATGTCCGCGTACAATTTTGGCCCCAATCATCCCATGTCGCCCAAGCGCCTGGACCTCACCGCAACGCTCGCACGGGAGTTGGGAATCTTCGATCTCCCGCAGGTGGATGTGGTGGAGTCCTACATAGCGTCGGACGACGATTTGGCCACGGTACACACGCGTGACTACATTGCAGCGGTGCGCCGGGTAGGCGATGACCCCACACTCACCGACCCCGAACGCGGACTTGGCACCGAAGACGATCCTGTCTTTGCTGGCATTCACGAGGCCAGCGCGCGGCTGGCCGGTGGGTCCTTGGTAGCCGCGAACGCCATCATCAGCGGAGCCGTTCCGCGGGCAGTGAACTTTGGTGGCGGCATGCACCACGCCTTTGCCGGGAAGGCGAGCGGCTTCTGCATCTACAACGATGCTGCTGTGTCCATCCAGAAACTGCTGGATTCAGGTGTTTCCAAGGTGGCCTACATTGACATTGATGCCCACCACGGCGATGGCACCGAGAAAATATTTTGGGACGATCCACGCGTCCTGACCATTTCCCTGCACGAATCGGGGATGACGCTGTTTCCGGGCACGGGATTCGCCAACGATCTAGGCGGGCCCGAAGCGATAGGCTCCGTTGTCAACGTCGCCTTGCCAGCTGGCACCTCAGATGCCGGTTGGCTGCGAGCCTTCCACGCCGTCGTGCCTCAACTCGTAGAAGCCTTTGCCCCCGAGGTGATCGTCAGCCAGCACGGCTGTGACTCACACCGGGACGATGAGCTGACGCATCTGAATACCAGTGTGGATGGGCAGCGGGAGGCGGCGCTGAGCATTGCGGCACTCGCGGACAAGGTGTGTGGGGGGCGGTGGATTGCCACCGGCGGCGGCGGATACAACATTGTCAGCGTGGTGCCGCGGGTGTGGAGCCACCTCATGGCGATCGTTGCAGGACGGCCGGTGCCGCTGCGTACCGCAGTTCCGGAATCGTGGCGTAGCTATGTCGCGGAAAAGTACGGGATGGTGGCGCCGCTGCTCATGAGCGAGGATGCGGACACGTGGTGGCGTTCGTGGGAAGTGGGTTACAACCCCTCGGATGCGCTGGATCGGACCGTCATGGCCACCCGGAAGTCCGTGTTCCCGCTGTATGGCTTGGATCCCTGGTTCGACTGAGGGCTAGTTTTGGGTTCTACCGTGCCATGTTGGGGTGCTCAGGATGCCGGATTGGGCATATGTCGTTAGGGTAGTGGAATGGTTGTTGAAAAAGTCTTTGCGGTGATCGCCGAAAGCACCCGCCGAGATCTTTTGGAAGCGCTGGCGCAAGAAAGCAAGTCGGTGGGGCAACTGGTCGATGAACTGGGTGTCTCTCAGCCCACTGTTTCCAAGCATTTGCGGGTCCTGCGTGAAGCTGGTGTGGTGACCATGCGTGCTCAGGGTCAGAAGCGCTACTACGGGATCAACACTGAGCCGCTTGCTTTGGTGTCCACGTGGTTGGAAACCTTGGGTGCCGGTGTGGTCGCCACCGCCGCGGCCGAGGGAAATGGCGCCGACGGTGCTGCGACTGCCGACAGCTCCGAAGTAGTGACAGTGGTGACAGCAGTGACAGCAGTGTCGGCGAAGCCGCGTCCTGCGGTTGCACCCCCTGTGGTTGCACCCCCTGTGGTTGCGCCCCCGGCACCGGAGCAGGAAACTCCGTCGCAAGCTACGCCCGCCCAGCCAGCACCCGCCCAGCCAGTTCCCGAAAAGGTTGCTGCCACGGTGGCTGCTTCTCATCAGCCCGAGCAGTCTCCGGAGGCGCCGTCCGCGGTGGCACAGTCTAAAACTGACCGGGCCCCAGCCGTCTCCGCGGCGGCAGCGACTCCTCGGGCAGCTTCAAACGGAACGGCAGCCGTTGTGCCGTTTGGCAGTGTGCAGTCCGGCGTTGTGCAAGCGAATGAGAACGACGGCGGCACTCCCGGACAGTTCAGCCGCAGCGTGGGCAACGCCGGCCGTTTGGCCAATAGGGCCGCTGACTTGCTTTCCAACCTGCCGGCACTGCCCACCTTCAAGCGTCGCAAGAACTAAGCGTCACGGGAGACAGAAGTACGGGAGCTAGCACTGCCGGCGGAACCGGATGAGCCAGCGACGGGCCAGCAGAGCACGACGTCTCCATTTTGCTTCCACTAAATGCGCAAGATCATGCATAAGTGCTTGAATCGTGAGAAGAATTAGCCTATCTGGCGTCGTGACTGGAAAATTGCCACTGAGCATATTTATGCGCCGCGTGACGGTGCCTCACCCTTTTCAGGAGACTCATGGATACCAGGCTCGAAGCCATCCGGGAGCAAGTTTTAGCCCGTAACCCCGGGGAAAAAGAATTTCACCAGGCTGTTTTGGAAGTTTTTGAAAGCCTTGGCCCCGTTTTGGATAAGCATCCAGAATTTGTTGATGCCGCCGTGCTTCAGCGCTTGTGCGAACCCGAGCGTCAGATCATCTTCCGTGTGCCGTGGATGGACGATGCCGGCCGCGTACAGATCAACCGTGGTTTCCGTGTTGAATTCAACTCGGCGCTAGGCCCGTACAAGGGTGGCCTGCGTTTCCACCCGTCCGTGTACTTGGGCATCGTGAAGTTCCTTGGCTTCGAGCAGATCTTCAAGAATGCACTGACCGGCATGCCCATCGGTGGCGGCAAGGGTGGATCCGACTTTGATCCCCGCGGCAAGTCCGACGCCGAAGTAATGCGTTTCTGCCAGAGCTTCATGACCGAGCTGTACCGCCACATCGGCGAATACACCGACGTCCCTGCGGGTGACATTGGTGTTGGCGGCCGCGAAATCGGCTACCTCTTCGGCCAGTACAAGCGCATCACCAACCGCTACGAGTCAGGCGTTCTGACCGGTAAGGGCATCGGTTGGGGTGGATCGCTGGTGCGTCCCGAGGCTACTGGCTTCGGCACCGTCATGTTCACCCAGGAAATGCTCAAGACCCGCGGCACCAGCCTCGACGGCCAGCGCGTGATCGTTTCCGGTTCCGGAAACGTTGCCACGTTCGCCATCGCCAAGGCCCAGCAGTATGGCGCCAAGGTCGTTGCTTGTTCTGATTCCTCCGGCTACATCGTGGACGAGAACGGCATTGACGTTTCGCTGCTGCGTCAGATCAAGGAAAAGGAGCGCGGCCGCCTGAAGGAATACGCTGTTCGCCGCGGCTCTTCCGTCAGCTACGTTGAGGGCGGCTCCGTCTGGGACGTCAACGCCGCTGTGGCCCTGCCGTGCGCAACGCAGAATGAAATCAACACCGAAGCGGCAACCCGCATGGTGAAGAACGGCCTCCTCGCCCTCGCCGAAGGCGCCAACATGCCATCCACGAGCGGTGCCATTGCTGTCTTCCAGGAAGCGGGCATCCTGTTCGCTCCGGGCAAGGCAGCCAACGCCGGTGGCGTGGCTACTTCTGCCCTGGAAATGCAGCAGAATGCTAGCCGTGACGCTTGGACCTTCGAGCACACCGAAGAGCGCCTGCACAAGATCATGATTGGCATTCATGACCGTTGTGCTGAGACCGCAGATACTTATGGGTCCCCGGGCAACTACGTGGTTGGCGCCAATATTGCCGGCTTCGTGAAGGTGGCCGACGCCATGCTCGCGCAGGGCCTGATCTAGGACCCATTTGCTTCAGCGATGACCCGTAGAGAACTGCCAAGGAATTATCTTTCCTGGCAGTTCTCTTGCGGGTCATTTGCCTTTTCGGGACTCAAGGGGCAATAAAGGTGAAAGGATTCAAAAATATGTCTTTTTCCTTGACATGATGTTTGTTAGCGCTCACAATAGGTGATGCGCAGCACGTGCGGTATGCACCTGCGCCTTCAAGCTGAATGCCAAGGAGCGAACTGCCATGTCCCGTGCACGGATCAGTATTGATCGCGATTTCACCATCTCCGAAGTTCCGCGCCGTCTCTTTGGTTCTTTTGTGGAACACATGGGCCGGTGCGTTTATACGGGTATTTATGAACCCGGTCATCCGGAAGCCGACGAACAGGGTTTCCGCAAGGACGTGCTTGCGCTGACCCAGGAACTTGGTGCAACGGTCATCCGGTACCCGGGCGGGAACTTTGTCTCCGGATATAACTGGGAGGACGGCATTGGTCCGGTTGCGGACCGGCCCCGTCGTCTCGACGGGGCGTGGCACACGGTGGAAAACAACGCATTTGGTCTGCACGAGTTCGTCGACTGGTCCAAAAAAGCCGGCACCGAGATTATGGAAGCCATCAATTTGGGTACCCGCGGTGTCGAGGCTGCCCGCGAGATCGTGGAATACGCCAATCATCCGGGTGGCACCTACTGGTCAGATCTCCGGGCGAAGAACGGTCACAAGGAGCCCTTCGACATCAAGCTGTGGTGCTTGGGTAACGAGATGGACGGGCCCTGGCAGATTGGGCACAAGACCGCCCACGAATACGGCCGCCTCGCACAAGAAGCCGCCAAGGCCATGCGCCTGGTGGACCCCACCCTTGAATTGGTCGCCTGTGGCAGCTCCAACTCCGGCATGCCGACCTTTGGGGAGTGGGAACGGACGGTCCTGACCCATACATATGAGGAAGTGGACTACCTTTCCCTTCATGCTTACTATCAGGAGCAGGAAGGGGATGCCGAGAGTTTTCTCGCCAGCGCCGTCGATATGGATCACTTTATCGAAGCGGTGGTTGCCACTGCCGATGCCGTACGGGCCAAGGGGCGGCACAAAAAACACATCAACTTATCCTTTGATGAGTGGAACGTTTGGTACAGCCGCCCGGGTGATCCCGACAGCCCTGAGTACCTCGCCACGCAGCCCTGGCAGCAGCATCCACGGGTCATTGAGGACAAATACAACGTGACCGATGCGGTGGTTGTCGGCACGCTTCTGAACTCCTTGCTGCGCCATAGCGATCGGGTGAAAATCGCCAACCAAGCCCAGCTGGTCAATGTCATTGCGCCCATCCTGGCGGAGCCGAATGGCCCGGCCTGGCGGCAAACCATCTTCCACCCGTTTGCCCTCATGGCCTCGCTCGCCAAGGGTCAGGTCATGCGCACCGAAATTCTTTCCGACACCGTAGAAACGTCCCGCTTTGGTGCCGCCGATCTGGTCGATGCCAGCATCACTTGGGACGAAGAATCTGGGAAAATGGCGCTGTTCTTGGCTAACCGTGGGCTGGAGGAGGCGGCTCAGGTGCAGGTGCGCCTAGGCGGGTTCGACGCCGGAGAAGTCACCAAAGCGGAGGTGCTTCACGTCCCCTCGGGGCTGGACCGCTTCGCCAAAAACACGCTAGAGCTGCCCCGCCAGGTGGGCATGCGCCCCCTCGACGGCGTGGCGGCAGCCGGGGACCAACTCACGCTGACGCTTCCAGCTCTGTCGTGGGCCGTCGTCGAACTTTCCGTGGCGAAGAAGTGAGCGATGCACTAGCGGCTGTGAAAACGGAGTTGCCCTCACCCATCCCGGGCTACTTTGCCGATCCCACGATCGCCGTGGTTGATGGGCGCTATCTGCTCTTTGCCACCACGGACGGATCTCCGGAATGGAGCTCCACTGGTTTTAGGGCGTTCACGTCCACCGACCTGCTCTCGTGGGAGGACCATGGGGTTGCCTTCGACGTGCGTGACGCGCAGTGGGCCTCAGGGTATGCCTGGGCGCCAGCCTATGCACAGGCCAACGGCAAGCACTACCTGTACTTCACGGCGGACAGGGGCACCATCGGGGTGGCTGTGGCGGGTGCCGCCACCGGCCCCTATGTGGACTGTGGTCAGCCTCTTGTGGTTGATGGCGAGTTCGACGGCGTGACGATAGACCCTGCCATCTTCGCCGACAAGGACGGCACCAGTTATCTGTTCTGGGGCAATGGTGTGGCCCACGGAGTGCGGCTGGCTCCGGACATGGTGTCCTTTGACCCAGCGGAGGTGGTGTCCTGGGTGCCGGAAGAATTCCGTGAAGCCGTGTGGGTGCACCGGCGCGGGGACATCTACTACGCTTCATGGTCGGTGGATGATACGAGGAGCGAGAACTACCGGGTGCACTATGCCACGAGCTCGGCTCCGTTGGGCCCGTGGGAGCATCGGGGCGTGCTCCTGAGCAAGGTCGCTGAGCGCGGCATCGTGGGCACCGGCCATCACTCCATCGCCGTGGTGCCCGGCACGGACCATTGGGTGGTGGCTTACCACCGCTTCGCCATTCCAAGGGGCAATGGATATCACCGCGAGTTGTGCTTTGATCGCTTGCATCACGGCGCCGATGGGCTGCTGGAACAAGTGGTACCATCCGCAGAGCCGCTGTGTCTGCCACTGGGCGCCGACGAGCTCACTCACGGAGCAGACGGCTGACCGCGCGGCAAAGCTGCGCGGGGCGCGCAAAGCCAAGAATTAAAAATAACTTTCGAGGTAGTGGGAATGCGCTTGCCAAGAAAGCTTCTGGACGATATTGTATCGTTTCAGAAGTGTTATTTGAATCACGTATCCGGTTGTGAATACCACGGCGGAAATGAAAGTTGCGGCGGCCACGGCGGCTCCGCGCAAATCTACGGGCGAAGGAGCTCTCATGATCAGCAGAAGGAATTTTATTACCGCCATTACCACCGGCGTGGCAGCAACGGCATTGCTGAGTGCCTGTGGCAACTCCGGTGATTCCGGCGCTGGCACAGTCGAGGAGCCCACCGTCATCAACTACACCTGGTGGGGCAACGAGGACCGCGCTGAGCGTACGAATAAGGCCATTGCCCTGTTCAACGAGCAGAACCCCACCATCAAGGTTGTAGGCACCTTCACTGACTGGGCCGGCTACTGGCAGAAGCGCTCCACCGAAGCAGCTGGCGGCGGCTTACCGGACGTCATGCAGTGGGACCTTTCCTACTTGCGTGACTACGCACAGCGCAACCAGCTGTTGGACTTGGGTGCGGCCGGTGTAGACCTCTCCGGTTTCGAGCAGACCTTGCTCCCCTCCGGCAAGGTCAGCGACAAGCAGTTCGCGGTCCCCACCGGAACCAATGCTTTCGCCATTTACTACGATCCGGCCAAGCTTAAAGAAATTGGCGTGGCCGAACCGACAGGTGTCTGGAGCTACACGGAATACAAGAAGTTCTTGCAGGATGCCGGTCAGGCCAGCGCTGGCAAGTACTACGGTTCTTCCGATTACACCGGTGTCTGGTGGCAGTTCAACATCTGGCTTCGCCAGAACAAGATCGAGGCCTTCACCGCTGACGGAAAGTTGGGCTTCACCAAGGCTGACTTGAAGAACTGGTGGGGATCCGTCTCGGAACTGCGCGGCACCCCTGCACTTATTTCGCCCGATCAGGTGACCCAGCTGCTGCCCAAGTCGCCCTTTGGCGCCAACAAGACGGTCTCGGAGCCTACGTGGGATAACTTCATGGGCGGTTACCTGGGAGACTCCGGCGCTACGGAACTGAAAATGGTTGCTGTACCCTCCGATGATCCTGACAACCTGGGTCTTTTCCTTAAGCCGGCCATGTTGATGGTGGCAAGTGCCAAGACCAAGAATGCCGCAGCAGCGACGAAGTTCATTGACTTCATGGTTAACGCACCCGAGGTGGGCGACATCTTCAAAACCACCCGTGGCGTACCGGCGTCCAAGACCCAGCGTGAAGGTACCACCTTTGAGGGTGTCGATGCCCAGGTGGTGGCCTACGAGGAGTCGATCTCCAAGTACCTCAGCGATGCACCCGAGCCGCCCATCGTTGGTTTCGGTACTCTGGAGTCCGAGTTCCTGCGTATTCAGGAAGAGCTGAACTTCGGCAAGGTCGACGTGGATAAGGCTGTGGAGCAGTGGTTCATCTCGGCTGAAGACGTTATTAAGCAAAACGCGTAGTTAACGAAAGCAAGGCATTGTGACGCGAACACCAGCTCTCTCCCGGCGCGCCAAGTCCGGTCCTCCGCTGCCGACTAAAAAGTCCAAGCAGCGGAGGGCTGAGGCCCTCACCGGTTACACCTTCCTCCTTCCTTGGCTGTTGGGCTTCATTGTTCTGACTGCGGGTCCGATGATTTATTCTCTGTACCTCTCATTCACCAATTACAACTTGTTTGAAGCACCGAAGTGGATCGGTCTTGAGAATTACACGGACCTTTTCCAGGACGATCGATTCATCCAGTCTGTGAAGGTCACGCTGACCTACGTTGTCTTCGGTACGCCAACGAAGCTGCTCGCCGCTTTGGCTATTGCCATGCTGCTCAACAGCAAGCGTCGCGGCCAGGGGTTCTACCGCTCAGCGTTCTACGTTCCCTCACTCATCGGAGCGAGCGTCTCCATCGCTATCGTGTGGAAAGCCATGTTTGGTGACGCCGGTCCGGTGGATCAGTTCCTGCAGTTCTTCGGAATTGGGATCGGTGGCTGGGTGGGTAACCCCAACATGACCATGCCCATGATGATCCTGCTGACGGTCTGGCAGTTTGGTGCCCCGATGATCATTTTCCTGGCAGGCCTGAAGCAGGTCCCGGCAGAGCTTTACGAGGCCGCCGAGATGGACGGCGCGGGCTGGTTGAAGAAATTCACCAGTATCACCTTGCCCATGCTCTCCCCGGTGATCTTCTTCAACCTGTTGATGGAGACCATCCACGCGTTCCAGATCTTCGCGTCTGCTTTCATCATTTCCAATGGTGCAGGCGGCCCCGCAGGGTCCACCATGTTCTACACGCTCTACCTGTACCTGCGTGGTTTTGGGGACTATCGAATGGGCTACGCCTCGGCGATGGCCTGGTTGCTGCTGATCGTGATCGGTATTATCACTTTGATCTTCTTCAAGACCTCCGACAACTGGGTCCACTACAGCGGGGATGAAAAATGACAATCACTTCCATCAAACCCGATGAGACTATTGGTGGTGGCACTGGTGACCCGGTGCTCCGTTCACCGAAGTCCCGGACCCTTTTTGGCCGCAGCATCAAGACACTGATTTTCCATGCAGTGTCACTGATCCTCATCGCGGTGGTGCTTTACCCCGCAGCGTGGATGGTGGCCTCAGCCTTCAAGCCCAGCAGTGAGATTGTCGGCAACGCTGCAATCTGGTCGAGCAACTTCAGCTTCAAAAACTTCGCTAAAGCCATGGACGGCATTGGCGGGGTTAGCACGCTGCAGTTCTTTGGTAACTCGCTCTTCTTGGCCGTTGGCTCAGTTGTCGGGGTGGTGTTTTCCTCAACCGTGACGGCGTATGCGTTTACGCGTATCAATTTCCCGGGGCGGAAGCTCTTTTTCACCCTGATGATCGTGACCTTGTTGCTGCCCTTTCACGTGGTCATCATCCCGCAGTACATCATCTTCCAGCAGTTGGGATTGGTGGATACCTTTGTGCCGCTGCTCCTGGGCAAGTTCCTTGGTGCGGAAGCATTCTTTGTGTTCTTGATGGTCCAGTTCATGCGTAATTTGCCCAAGGAACTGGATGAGGCTGCACGTATTGACGGAGCCGGCCATGTGCGGATCTTCTTCAGCATCATGCTTCCGCTGATGAAGCCTTCAATTATCACCTCCTCTATCTTTGCCTTCATTTGGAGTTGGAACGATTTCCTGGGGCCGTTGCTGTACTTGAACACCCCGGACAAGTACCCGCTGCCACTGGCCCTGCGCCTGTTCGTTGACCAGACGCAGAGTTCCGATTACGGTGCCATGATCGCCATGTCGGTTTTGGCGTTGCTTCCGGTGCTGCTGTTCTTCCTGATCTTCCAGCGCCACATCGTCGAAGGTGTTTCTACGCAAGGACTCAAGGGCTAGAGATGGCTTCCTCACTCCGTTCCGGCAAAGAAACCCGGCAGGCACGCAACGCCAGGCTTGCCGCGACGGCGGCGCCCAAAGTGAACAAGTTCGCGCTCCTCAGTGAGACCCTTTTGCTAGGAGTGTGCTTGTTTGTACTGGCGCTGCCCGTGGTGACTGCCCCGGCAGCCTTCGCGGCGGGTTCCGCTCATATGGAACGCCATATCTCGGGCCGTAGCGACAGTGTGGCCTCACTTTGGGCCGACTTCCGGGCGGCCCTGCCCGGAAGCTGGCGCTTTGGTCTGGTTGCGTTGGCGGCCGGCGTGGTGGCAGGCATCAATGCTTTGCTGGCTGGTTCGGAGCAACTTCCCGGCGGGACTCCGGTCCTCGTTGCTACGGTGGCTCTCGTTGCTGGGTTGGCTGTGGTGCTCTTGCGTACAGCTGCCCTGTGGCAGTTTGAACAGGAGGCTGCTCAGGTGCGCTCCAAAGACGTGCGCACCAAGGACGTACCCGCTACAGACGTGCCCGCCAAGGATGTCTGGTCCGGTGCATGGGCTCAAGCCAAGGTTGATGCGGCCGGTGATGTGTCCGGTTCGGTCTTGTTGCTGGCAGCCATGGCGATGGCTGTGACGTTTGTCTGGATGCTGCCGCCGCTGGTCTTTATTGTCCCCGGTGCGCTGGTACTGGCCGTTGTTGGTGTTCGGTACCGAACGGTAGCGAACTAGAGAAACAAGCAAACAAGCTAGTACAGCAAAAGGCCGGTGGCTTTGCAGGATTTCCTGCAAAGCCACCGGCCTTTGTTGTATGTCTTAGGATTCGGCGATCACGGCAACTGCTCCGGCAGCTACGATGCCGGTGAAGGCGGCTCCGCTGAGGAGCTCAGTTCCTTGGGCGCTCACCGTTGCATCGAGATCACTGTGGTTGATGGCGAAGAGGAAGCTGCGGCCATCAGCGTGCAGGCGGCGGGACAGCTCAACTCCGGCAGCCGCCGTCGTCGGAGCAACGATGCCGGATTCTTCTAGCAGGGCATCCACCAAGCCTTCCAAGGTGGCGGTGTCGGGGAAGGTGGCTAGGTACCAGGCGGATCCAGCGCCTGCGGTGTTGCGGGTAATGGCGGGTACTCCCTGAAGCGGGTAAGCCGTGAAGGAGACCTTTGCCTCGGCGCCGGCCAGATGAACGTGTTCGCTCCAGATGCTTCCCGCGTTGCCGTTGTCCAGCGCTACGGTGCCGGCCTCGGGCAGGGGATGGAACTCTTCTATGTTGATGCCGAGGAGTTCGCGGAAGGCGCCGGGGTAGCCGCCCAGACGGACGGCGTCGTTCTCATTGACGATCCCACTGAAGTAGCTGATAAGCACCGTGGCCCCCCGCTGAGCAGCGGCGGCAATGTTCGCTGCGGCACTGTCGGTGACGGTGTACAGGGTGCAAACGAAGACCAGATCGTAGTTCTCCAGGGCGGCGTCCGGGTGCACAAAGTCCACCGTGATGCCGCGCCGGAACAGCGAGCGGTGGAACGCGCGAAGCATATCCAGATACTGCACATCGGTGCTGGGATGTGAATCCAATTCGCTGGCCCACCACGCCTCGTAGTCAAAGACAATGGCTGCGCGGGACTCCACGCGGGAGCCTTGGATGGATGCCAGGGACGTCAAAGCGGAGCCAAGCTCCACCACCTCGCGCCAGACACGGGTGTTCGTTCCGCCATGAGGAACCATGGAGGAGTGGAATTTCTCCGAGCCCGCCTTGCTTTGGCGCCACTGGAAGAACATCACGGCATCCGCGCCGCGGGCCACATGGGTCAGCGAGTTTCTGAGCATTTCCCCCGGCATCTTGGGCATGTTGCGTGGCTGCCAATTCACGGCCGAGGTGGAGTGTTCCATGAGCATCCACGGTTTGCCAGCCGAGACTCCGCGCGTCAGATCGGCGCTGAAAGCCAACTCGATATGGCGTTCGGTATCGGCCGCGACCAAGTAATGATCGTTGGCGATCACATCGACGTTTTTAGCCCAGTCGAAGTAGTCCAAAGCTTTCGTGGCGCTGCTGGCCATGAAGTTGGTGGTGGTGGGAATCAGCGGAGTGACCTCGCGGATCACGGCTGCCAACATGTTGTAAAAATCGATGAATGCCCATGAACTGAAGCGCGCGAAGTCCAGTTGCTGGGTTGGGTTCAAGGTGGTGGGGGCGTTCCCAGGGGGCAAGATTTCGGCAAAGCTGCCGTAGCGCTGGGACCAGAAAGCGGTGCCCCATGCCTCGTTGAGAGCCTCGATGCTGCCGTAGCGCCGTTCCAGCCAGCTTCGGAAGGCCACGGTGTCCTCGGGTCCGTAGAATTCCGAGACATGGCAGCCCAGCTCGTTATCAACGTGCCACAAGGCCAACGCCGGATGGTCCTTGTACCGTTCGGCGAGAACGCGTGTCATTTTCGCGGCGTACGCGCGGTAGACGGACGACGACGGAGAGTAGTGCCGCCGTGAGCCCGGCCCCAGCGTGGTGCCGTCAATGGTGACGGGCAGGATTTCCGGGTGCTTACGTACCAGCCACGCGGGCGGCGCCGCTGTTGCCGTGGCGAGGGCCACGTTGATGCCTGCTGTGGCGAGATTGTCCATGATGTCATCGAGCCAACTGAAGTTGTAGTTGCCTTCGGCAGGTTCCAGCCAAGCCCAGGAGAAGATGCCCACGCTGAGTGCATTGACACCGGCTTGGCGCATCAACTCCAGATCCTCACGATGGACCTCAACGGGCCACTGTTCCGGGTTGTAGTCGGCGCCGTAGGCGATGCCCGGGATTTTGTCCCAGAACCGCGCCATCCGCAAGGCGCTGGCAGTTGCCTCCTCTGTGGGGAGTTCGCCGGTGCTGGTGTTGGGGGTGGGATGACTGGACGTCGTGGGGGTCAGGGAGGGCATGTAGCTCCTTGGGTCGGGTTCCTTAACGGCTTTGAATGATTCCTGGGCGAGCGTGTGGGTGGATGCGCTCACCGTGAAGAAGGTCAGTGGGTTTTTGTCAGCCGGCGGTGTTGTAACCCGTCAGTGGGTGTTACTCCAGTGCTGGAGCTGTTCCTCTGTCACCAGGCCGTCGGCCACGGTGACAGTGATGGACCGGGACAAGGGTTCTCCGGGTTGTAGTGTGAGGGGTTTGTCCCAGGCCAGGCATGAACCGACGCCCGGGTAGTCATGTGAACGGACAAACCACGGGTCCTGGGCTTCAGGCGGCGCTGTGAAGACCAGGGTTGCTTCCTTGCCACCAAATTCGCCCGAGAATGCGAGCCAAGGGGCGGAAGTGCCATTGACGGCGTCCTCCCCGGTGTGGGCGTTTGTCCGCACATGCACTCTCGCCGCCTGGGGGAAGCGCCAGAAGAAGCCGCCGTATCCGGCGGCTTCGCGGCCGTTGGAGCCAGGGCTGCCCAGCACCACCGCTGTGTCTGATGCTGGGGAAAGCGTAAAGTTCAGCTGCAGCGTCCACGCCCCAAAACCTGCCTCACGCCAAGACCAAGTTCGGGTTTCGTGGAGCAGCGTTTTGCCCTCCGGGTCCTGCCACGACAATTCTTGGCGGCAGGAAGAGTTGTCTTGTGTGGAACTGGTCACCACGACCACGCCGTGGTCCGCAAGCCACTCATAGGCGTTGGTGTCACGAACAAAGCTTGGCCCGCCCCAGAAGTTGACGTTGTTCACTGCCGGGATGGCGATGCTTGCGCCGAGGTGCCAGGGGTGATCCAAAGGCATGGCCGCTGTGACCAGGATGCCGCCGCGGGTGGTGACCGGGTGCAGATAGGGGCGGGGGGACAGTGTTTGGGCGATGTTCTGTCCACTGATTTCTTCAGCGAGAGGCACACCGGAAATGCTCAATGACGTCTCTGACGGGACGGCTCGGGCCCAGGGTGCACCAATTTCGCTGAAGGTGGCTTGCGCTGCTACGGCCCGCGCGATCCATTGGTCAATGTCTTTGACGACAGGGTGGGCGGCCATTCCTTCTCCGATCCAGTCCAGATGGGCGGGAGCTATGGGCGCGGGGTCTTCGGCGGTGCGGACGGCTTCGAGCACACTCATAAAGGCGCCGCTGTTCTCCAAAGAGCTCAACAAGGCGGTGCCATTGTTCCGGTGCGCTATGAGGTTTTCCAAAAGGTCGGTGCGGCCAAACTCCTGACGCACAGTGCCGGCAGGGGTGGTGATTTCCAAAATGTCTTCGGTGTAGTAGAAAACGGCCTGGGCTGCCGTGCCGTGAACCGTGACGAATGGATCAGAATCTGCGGCGGCACACACCGTCAGTGCGCTCATCACCGAGGGGCCTTGACGGGGAACAACCCGAACCGTGGAGGTGTCATCGCCCTCGATGTCATGGGCACGGTACAAATCGGTATCGACCCGTGCAATGGCCTCCGCCGAATTGATGCCGGCAATATGAAGAGCCGTAGCCACCGCGTGGGCTAACGGATTGGTGGTGACACCATCCACCACGTCCACGCCGTTGATGGTGCGTTTACCTGCCCAGCGGGAACGTTGGTAATAGGCCTTGTCGCGCACCCACATCCCTGACGCGGAGTAACCGCGGATAGTGCCCAGAGCGCCGTCGGAAATTAACTGAGCAAGGGCTGGCAGGGCCAGTGAGCCCAGCGATTGGAAGCCGATCTGGACAGCTTTGCCTGCTTGCGCGGCAGCCTCACGTAGTTCCTGGAATTGGGCCATGGAAGCTGCCGTCGGCTTTTCCAAATAGACATCGGCACCCGAGGCCAGCGCCGCCAAGCCCAGCGTGGCATGGGTCTGGATGGGGGTGGCGATGATGATGATCTCCGGTGCCGTGCCGGCAGCTAGCAACTCGTCCAGGTTGTTGAACACGGCCACGTGCTCCGCCAAGCGGCCCGGAGCCGGTGGGTTGGGATCGGCAACAGCCACCATTTCCACCAGGCCTGCCGCCACAAGCCGGTCCAGATTGACTAGGTGATGGGTACCAAAACCGTGTACCCCCACCAGTGCAACGCGGGTTGCTGGAGCTTGTGGTGAAGCGGAGTGTTCCGAGCTGGCCATGATGTGAATCCTTTTGAGGTATGTTCCGGGCGAGTTTGAGTAACTCAGAAGCGGCGCCAAAGCTGCCGCTGCAGGCCCTTAGCGTTAGCAGCAGGCATGGTCTTCATGCTGATATGAAACGTATCAAAAATGGATGAAGGTGGTCAATGCCCCATTGTGAGGTGAGCTCAGTGAGTCCCGTGACAGGAGCGAGGGAAAGAAGCCCAGTGAGCGCCATGAGACCAGCGGGGCTAATGCGTTCAGCGAACGCAGTGGGCTCGATAACAAAGTGGCCTTGAGCTGCTAGCCGAGAGTGCTGGCCCGCAGTATCAGTTCAGGCTTGAAGACCACGGAGCGCGGCTGCGCGTTGGGGTTTTCTACTTGCTCGGTGAGGAGCTCAATGGCTGTGCGCCCGATCAAGGCGGTGGGCTGCTGAATGGAGGTCAGTGGAACCACCGCTGAGGCGGCAAAAACAGTATCGTCATAACCAACCAGCGCAACATCTTGAGGAATCCGCAAGGTGCGCAGCATGGTCAGTGACTGCATGACACCAAGGGCGAGCAGATCGTTGGTGCAAAACAATCCATCAGGCAGTTCACAGGGTTCGCGTTCCGCCAGGGAGTCTCCTACCTCGCGTCCGGCAAGGACAGTCAAGTCACTGGCCTGCAGAACTTCAAGGGTGGCGCCGGTCACCTCGGCGACGGCGCGCCTGGCGCCTGCGAGGCGGTCGGTGACCTGGTGGAGCTGCTGCGGGCCGGCTACGAAGGCGAGTTTGCGCTTGCCGATGTCCAGCAAGTGCTGGGTAGCCATGTAACCGCCGGAAACATCGTCGGTGGACACGGAGCTGAATTCGCCTGTGCTTGAGGTGCTGTCCACCAGCACCACCTTTGTTCCACGCTCCGAGAGTGAGGTCAGGCGCTTGGAGTTCTCCCCGACAGGGGAAATAAGTAGCCCCTGGACGCGCTGCTCCTCAAAGAGCTCAATGTAGTGGCCTTCGCGCTGACTGTCGTGGCCACTATTGCCCAGGACTACGGCGTTGCCGCCCTGCGCGGCCGAGTCTTCCGCGGCCCGGGACACCGATGAGAAGAAGGGATTGCCAATATCCAAGACGATCAGTCCAATGGTGCGGCTGTGGCCAGCCCGCAGCTGGCGGGCCACGTCATTACGGACAAAACCAAGTTCGGCAATGGAATCCAGTACGCGGTCGCGCGTCTTCTGGGCTACGCGGCCAGGGTAGTTCAAGACATTGGAGACGGTGCCCACGGCAACGCCGGCATGGCTGGCAACATCCTTGATGCTTGCTGACCGCATGTAATACTCCAGTTTCGAGGTTCAGGCCGCAGTGTCCTGCAGAACCATGGTTGACATCACTTTGCATCCAAGTGTACTTTGAAACGTAACAATGAATCGTTTCAAGAGTGGGAGTGCCGTGAAAGTCTGCTTTCGGTCCAAAGTCGATCCCAAGAACCTGATCGAGTACAAGAAACGGCACGCAGCGGTGTGGCCGGAGATGCTGCGGGAACTCAAGGCTGCTGGCTGGAATGACTACACGCTGCACCTAGGGGAGGACGGGCTCCTGATCGGGTTTGTGGACTGCGATGACCTTGACGCAGCACGAGCCCGGATGGCCCTAGCCGAGGTCAACGCCCGGTGGCAGGGAGAAATGGCAAGTCTCTTCCCGGCGTCGGACACCAATCCCGATGAAGGGTTCATTGTGCTGGAAGAAGTTTTCAATCTTGAACACCAGCTGGCAACGGCTGGCAACGACGTAGAAGGAATCAACAAATGACGGATATGGCAACGGCGCTGAACCGCCTAGATGATCTGGCCATTGAGGTGCCCTCATGGGCATATGGCAACTCCGGTACCCGCTTCAAGGTGTTTGGTACCCCGGGTACGCCACGGACCATTGAAGAGAAGATTGCTGATGCCGCTCAAGTTAACAAGCTCACCGGCTTAGCCCCGCTTGTTGCCCTCCATATCCCGTGGGACAAGGTCGAAGACTACGACGCCCTCAACGCTTACGCTGCGGACCAGGGCGTTGGTCTTGGAACCGTCAACTCAAACACCTTCCAGGACGACATTTACAAGTTCGGCTCCTTGACTCACGTGGACGCGGCAGTACGCCGTCAAGCCATTGATCACCATTTTGAGTGCATTGACGTCATGGATGCCACCGGCTCCCGCGACCTGAAGATCTGGCTGGCAGACGGCACCAATTACCCGGGCCAGGGCGACATCCGCGGTCGCCAGGACCGACTGGCCGAGTCCTTGCAGGAGATCTACGCACGCCTCGGCGAGAACCAGCGCATGGTCTTGGAATACAAGTTCTTTGAGCCAGCTTTTTACCACATGGACGTCCCGGATTGGGGTACTTCCTACGCCCAGACACTGGCTCTTGGCGAGAAGGCACTGGTGTGCTTGGACACCGGTCACCACGCCCCCGGAACCAACATTGAGTTCATCGTGGCTCAGCTGCTGCGCTTGGGCAAGCTGGGTTCCTTCGATTTCAACTCGCGTTTCTACGCCGACGATGACCTGATTGTTGGCTCAGCCGACCCGTACCAGCTCTTCCGCATCATGTATGAAGTGATCCGCGGCGACGGCTTGGGCCCGGACAGTGGCGTGGCCCTGATGCTGGACCAGTGCCACAACTTGGAAGAAAAGATCCCCGGCCAGATCCGTTCCGTGCTCAACGTGCAGGAAATGACGGCGCGCGCACTGCTCGTGGACCGTGTTGCCCTGACCGAAGCGCAGAATGCCGGAGATGTTCTGGGGGCGAATGAGATCTTCTCCGACGCTTTCTACACCGACGTTCGCCCGGTTCTTGCCGGCTGGCGTGAATCCCGCGGCCTGCCGGCAAATCCGCTGGCCGAATTTGCTGCCAGCGGTTACCAGAAGAAGATCAACGAAGAGCGCGTGGGCGGAACCCAGGCCGGTTGGGGAGCATAAGAAATGACTGAAGCAACTAGCATGACGGCGGCCCCCACCAAGGCGTCCAGGGGTGCCGACACGGTGGCTGAACTGATCTTGCGCTCGAACCGTTTGGGTGCGGATAAGCGCAATACGAACTACGCCGGTGGTAACACCTCTGCGAAGGGCACTGCGGTTGATCCTGTTACGGGTGAGAACGTTGAGCTTCTCTGGGTCAAGGGATCCGGTGGAGACCTGGGGACTTTGAAGGAAACCGGATTGGCGGTGCTGCGTCTGGATCGTTTGCGCGCCATGGTTAACACGTACCCGGGTGTTGAGCGTGAAGATGAGATGGTGGCCGCTTTTGATTACTGCTTGCACGGCAAGGGTGGGGCTGCGCCGTCCATTGATACGGCCATGCACGGTCTGGTTGATGCGGCCCATGTGGATCATTTGCACCCGGATTCCGGTATCGCGATTGCTACAGCGGTTGATGGTGAAGCGCTCACCGCTACTATTTTCGGCACGAAGGTGGCCTGGGTGCCGTGGCGCCGCCCCGGTTTCCAGCTGGGCCTGGACATTGCTGCGATCAAGGCCGGAAACCCGGATGCTGTTGGCGTGATCCTGGGTGGTCACGGTATCACTGCGTGGGGTGCCACCAGTGAAGAGGCCGAGGCCAACTCGTTGTGGATGATTGAAACGGCAGAGAACTACATTGCCGCTCATGGCCGCAAGGATCCCTTTGGTGCGGAACTTCCCGGTTACGGCACACTGCCCGAGGCCGAGCGTCTGGCCAAGGCCGCTGCACTGGCACCGACGATTCGCGGATTGGCATCCACGGACAAAGCCGCGGTGGGTCACTTCAGTGACGACACCGCCGTCCTAGACTTCCTGGCTTCGGCCGAACACCCGCGTTTGGGTGCTTTGGGCACCAGCTGCCCGGACCACTTCCTGCGCACCAAGGTCACCCCGCTCATCCTGGATCTGCCGGCAGATACTTCGGTGGAAGATTCCATTGCACGCTTGAAGGAACTCCACGCCGAGTACCGCACCGATTACGCGGCTTACTATGACCGCAACGCCGTTGAGGATTCCCCGGCCATGCGGGGTGCTGATCCTGCCATTGTGCTGGTGCCCGGCGTTGGCATGTTCTCCTACGGGGCCAATAAGCAGACAGCACGTGTCGCTGGCGAGTTCTACCTCAACGCCATCAACGTCATGCGCGGCGCAGAGGCTCTCTCTACTTATGCTCCTATTGCTGAGGTGGAGAAGTTCCGCATCGAGTATTGGGCGTTGGAAGAAGCCAAGCTGGCCCGTCTGCCCAAGCCCAAGTCGCATGCGACTCGTATCGCCTTGGTGACCGGTGCGGCGAGCGGTATTGGCAAGGCTATTGCCACCCGCCTCGCGGCAGAAGGTGCCTGCGTTGTTATTGCCGACCTGAATCTGGAAGCGGCTCAGGCCGTGGCACTGGAGTTGGGCGGCCCGGATGTGGCCATCGGAATCCGTGCCGATGTCACGGACGAAGCCGCTGTGCAGGGCGCCGTTGACGCCGCCGTTTTGGCATTTGGCGGCCTGGATTTGGTGGTTAACAACGCCGGTCTGTCCATCTCCAAGCCGTTGCTGGAAACCTCCGAGAAGGACTGGGATCTCCAGCACAACGTCATGGCCAAGGGTTCCTTCCTGGTTTCCAAGGCTGCGGCCAAGGTCCTGATCGAACAGGACATGGGCGGAGACATCATTTACATCTCCTCTAAAAATTCCGTGTTCGCTGGTCCGAATAACATCGCCTACTCCGCTACGAAGGCTGATCAGGCTCACCAGGTGCGCCTGCTCGCTGCTGAACTGGGCGAATACGGCATCCGCGTCAACGGCATTAACCCCGACGGCGTGGTCCGCGGCTCCGGCATCTTCGCCGGCGGTTGGGGTGCCAAGCGCGCCGCCGTGTACGGGGTGGACGAGGAGAAGCTGGGCGAATACTACGCCCAGCGGACCCTGCTCAAGCGCGAAGTCCTGCCGGAAAACGTGGCCAACGCCGCCGCCGTGCTCACCAGCGCTGAGCTCTCCCACACCACCGGACTCCACATCCCGGTAGACGCCGGCGTCGCCGCAGCCTTCCTGCGATGAGCGGTGTTGGGGAAGCGGTGCCTGGCCCTGCCTCGGCGGGTAGGCTGTTCGCCGCCGTCGACATTGGTGCCTCCTCCGGGCGCGTGATTGTGGGGAGCGCCGGTCACGAAGCGGCGCAGCTGCATGTGGTGCACCGCTTCCCCAACGGCGTCATTGAGCGTCACGGCAGCCTGCACTGGGACTTTGCCGGACTCTTCGCGGAGGTCCTGACGGGTCTTGCTGCGGCCGCCGAGTTTGCCGCCGCAGCAGGCGGCGTCATCGAAAGCATCGGCATCGATACCTGGGCTGTGGACTACGGCCTGCTCGATGCCGAGGGCAAGCTCCTCAGCCAGCCCTTCAGTTACCGGGACGGCCGGGGAGCCGCCCAAGTGGCTGGCGTTCACGAACGCATCGCCACGGAACGGCTGTACGCCACCACGGGACTGCAACACCTGCCGTTCAACACGCTCTACCAGCTGGCTGCGGAGCCAGATTTGGCTGGCAAACAGGCCTTGCTGATCCCGGATCTGTTGGCTTACATGCTCACAGGTGCGCGCCGGACCGAATCTACGAACGCCTCCACCACGGGTCTCTTTGACGCGGTGGCGGGGGAGTGGGCCACGGAATTCCTGACCGCTCTGGGCTTGCCGGCAGAGCTGTTTCCACCGCTGATCGAGCCAGGTGAAACCATCGGCACACTGCTGACCGAGGTGGCCGAACGGACCGGGCTGGTAGCGACTACGAAGGTGGTGGCCGTTGGTTCGCACGATACCGCCTCGGCCGTTGCTGCCGTGCCCGCCACTAGCCCAAACTTTGCCTACATCTCCTCCGGCACCTGGTCGCTGGTAGGTGTGGAGCTGCACCACCCGGTCCTGTCCGAGGCGAGCCGCCTGGCGAACTTCACCAACGAGCGCGGCGTGGACGGCACCATTCGTTACCTGCGCAATGTGGGTGGGCTCTGGTTGCTGAGCGAATCCATGCGGACCTGGGAGCATGAAGTGTACGACGCCGGGACTCCGGCTTCCAGTGCCTCCTCCGCCACGCTGTCCTTGCCTGAGCTGTTGGACTTGTCGGAGTTGTTGGCTGCCGCCGCTGCCGAACCCGTTGGTGGACCACGCATCGACGTGGATTCCGCGGACTTCATCGCCCCCGGAAACCTGCCCGAGCGCATCCGTGCCGCGGTCAACGCTACGGGAGGGACGCTGGGCACCCGGCCAGCCGCCGTCGTACGGTGCATTTTGGACAGCCTGGCTGCTGCCTATGCAACAACGGTTGCGCAGGCACAGGAGCTTTCCGGCCAGCAGCTGGACGTCATTCACATTGTGGGCGGCGGCTCGCAAAACCGGCTGCTGTGCCAGCTTACGGCTGACGCTACCGGGCTGCCGGTGGTGGCGGGACCGGTGGAAGCGACGGCGCTGGGCAATGTGCTCATTCAGGCACGGGCCGCCGGTGCTGCGCCGAGTTCGCTCACGGAATTACGCACCATTGTTGCTGCGAGCCATCCGGGCATCCAGTACCTGCCACAGCACTAACAACGCGGAAGTGCTGCGGCAGGGGGTTGCCTTCAGCCTCCTGATAGTTGAATGTTTTGGCGGTGGAGGATGCGCGCGTCGTGGATCTCGAGCGTGGTGGTCCGGGGGCGAATGGACTCTGCAACATAGATGGCGGCGTCGGGGTTGAAGGGGAAAGCTTGGATGCTCAGGCCGTGGCGCAAAATAGCTTCGCGGTGCGCGCTCAGGTCAATGTCCCAGGGCAGACCGTTCCAGTAATTGTCGGAGATCAGCTGGCCGTGGACGTATGCTCGTGCGGCGTCGCCCGTCCACGTGATGCGCAGCAGCTGATCGGGGCCGCTGGCCAGCTCCTCAGGAGTGAAGGCGATGACGTAGCGGGCGGCATCGGCGTAGTCGCCGTCTAAGGGTGCGCAGGCCCGCTGGTGGGCTCCGCCCGCGCGGATGGGCGCCGGGCCGACAGCTGCTTTTTCCAGCCGCACGGCCAGAGTCGTTTCAAGTGCAGCCGCTGGGACGCTCACGGAGAACATACTGAACGGCCCCAGATTCGGTGCCCGGCTAATGTCCGCAAGGCTCCCCACGGCCGTGTGCAGTTGCGTGATGGGCGGGAACACCCCAATCAGCTGCTCTGACGTGCTGATATCCAGTAGCAGCTCACCGTCAGAGACCACCAGAGAGTCGGCCAAAACGATTCTTGGTGCGCCCGCAAAATCCGCCTTCCACAGGCGTAAGGAGGCTGCTTCATCGACGAGCAGCACACTGACACCTTCCGCCAGCGGTATCAGCACAGGGCCGGACCCCAGGGGGACTTCCGGGCACAGTGTGCGGTGCGGGCCGCCGTCGTCCGCGGGAAACTGCACCACAAACTCAGCGGGAATGCTGGAGGTGCGGGAAAAGACATGGCAGATTCCGGCGTCGGTGGGCAGGCTCGTGATGAGCTGTGCTGTGGCGCTAAGGAGGGTGAGGTCTTGGCCCAACGGCAGGTTGAACGGCCAGATGAAGTGCGCCCCGGCGGGGATCGTCACGGGCAGGCTGGGCACGGTGAGTCCGCCACCGTCGAGGGCGAGCCGGAACTGGACGTCGTCGTGTGCTGGCAGTGCGTCCGTTGACGGCTGGTAATTGTTGACGAAAATGAAACCGCTGTGGCCGTCGCTGCGCACGGCCCACCGGACGGTGTGGGTGTCATCGAGCCCGGCCGGGACAACACTGGGCAGGGTCATCGGCATGGTTGCGAGCTGCGCACCGACCTCGGCCAAAAGCAGGTGCTGCAGGCGCAGTCGGTGATAGGACTCACGGATCTGGCCGTACTCACCCAGCGGCGCCTGAAAGTCATAGCTGATGACCGGTAAATCGTTGGGGTAGCCGGTGGCCTGGGACTCCTGCAGGGTGGACTTTTCGCCCATCCCTTGGGAACCGCCGTGGTACATGTAGTAGCCCTGCCACGTGGAACCGCTGCCGATCTTAGACAAGGCAAGCGCCGCGACATCCTGAGCCGGGATAATGGGGCGGCGGTGATAAGCAGAGGGCATGCCGCCACCCAGCTCGCAGGTGGCGTAAGGATACGGGGCGTCGTTGCTCTCATCATCGGTGACCGCCGTGGAGCGCAGATCCGCGCCGATGGAGTGGTCGTCGCGGATGTTACTGAAAAAGTAGTGCTTGCGACTGCCACGGGCCCACCCCGGATGGGCGTCCTCCCAAAAAGCTTCAGGGTAGCCGCCATAGAGCGGAAGTACCTCACCGGCAGGAAGCTGCGCGCCGCCCCACGCCGTCGCGGTCCACAATGGGGGAGTCATGCCGAGACTGGTGGCCAGCCGTTTGAGCGTGAGGATGTGCTCGGGCTGGTCGTAGAGCTCGTTTTCCACTTGGATGGCCACGATGGGCCCGGTGCTTTTGCCGGTTCTTTTGGTGCGCTCGGCACTACTACCGCTGGCACGGTCGCCGTTGTACAAGCCCTTGAGCTGCTGCGCGATCTGCGCAAAGAACGGCCGGACGTGCCTCAGATATTCCGGATCGTCGCTGCGGTGGTTGATGGGCAATTCTTGCAGCCAATCTGGGAAGCCGCCGTTGCGGGCCTCGCCATGGACCCAGGGACCGATGCGGACAACGGCGTCCAGCCCCAGTTCAGCGCACAGTTCCACGAAAGCACGGAGATTATATTTGCCTGACCATCGAAACTGACCGTGCTGTTCTTCATGGTGATGCCAGAAGACGTAGGTGGAGACAACAGTGATGCCGCCTTGCTTCATGCGCTCCAGCCCGGTTTTCCAGCGCGCGGGGTCCTGCCGACTGTAGTGGTATTCACCCATGATGGGGAACCATGCGCCGCCGTCTCTGGTGAGATGCCGGCTGTTGGCGTTGATGCCGTGGCGGTGCGTGGCGTCCGACTGCGTGCCATTAGCTCCCATCCGGAGATGGCCTGACAGGAGAGGTGCCGGACGCCGAAGCGAAACATGGGGCATAAGGGTTCCTTGCATGATGGTGAGAGGCAGTGGGTTGGGCCAGGAACTGAGTGGGCCCTTGCCTGGGTAGTGCTGAGGGAAAGAGCAGTCCGCGGAGCTTGAGTTCCGAGTGCTTAGCCGAGTCGACGAAATAGGCTTTGTATCGATTCATTCGGACTCGTTCCCTCATTATGCACCATCGATCCTCTGACTACTAGGAGGCTCTCACTACTGCGAAAACCGATCTTCCGCCCACCGGTTTCCACGCACTGCCGGGCACGCAATTGAGCCCATCATGTTTCCTCACGGTCAACAGGGGGACCCAAACCGGCAGGATTCAGTGCATCTGCGCAGATACGGAGAAACAATTTTGGGTATTTGGACAAGGGAGGTCTGCGGGTGGTCGTTCTAGTCTGAATCGTCACCGTGATTCAGCTCACGAAATCTACGCGACGGCGTTGCCGCCGATGGATACCCAAGAGGAAGTTTCACCAATGCAAGCAGAACAACAGCTATCAAAGTCGCTTAAGCCCCGGCATCTTTCCATGATTGCCATTGCCGGTGTCATCGGTGCCGGGCTATTTGTCGGCTCGGGTGCCGCCATCCAGCAGGCCGGACCGGGCATCTTGGTCGCCTATACGGCGGCCGGACTCGTGGTCATTCTCGTAATGCGCATGCTCGGCGAAATGGCTGCAGCACATCCAGAAACCGGTTCCTTCTCAACGTACGCTGACAAGGCCCTGGGTCGGTGGGCGGGTTTCAGTATTGGCTGGCTCTACGCGTGGTTTTGGATCATCGTGCTCGGGGTGGAAGCCACCGCTGGCGCCGCCATCATGCACCGGTGGCTCCCCATGGTTGACCAGTGGGAGTGGGCGCTGATCCTGATGGTGCTGCTGACGCTAACCAACGTGGCGTCCGTGAAGTCGTTCGGAGAGTTTGAGTTTTGGTTTGCCTCGGTCAAGGTGGCCGCCATCGTCGTGTTCTTGTTGCTCGGTATCACGGCGATTCTGGGGCTGATGCCTGGCGTCGACGCTCCGGGTCTGCAGAATCTCACAGGTAACGGCGGATTCTTCCCGAATGGACCTGGTGCTGTGTTGGCAGGCGTGCTAGTGGTTGTCTTCTCCTTCTTTGGTGCCGAAATTGCCACGATTGCCGCAGGGGAGTCCGAAAACCCTGTGGACGCTGTGAAAAAGGCAGTCAAATCCACAGTATGGCGCATCCTGGTTTTCTACATTGGATCTGTAGCGGTCGTGGTGACCCTATTGCCATGGAACGATGCATCCGTAGCCAAGAGCCCATATGTGGCAGTCATTGAACTATTTGGCATCCCTGGAGCTGGCGTCATCATGGACGTTGTAGTGCTGACTTCGGTGCTCTCCTGCTTGAACTCTGGGCTCTACACGGCAAGCCGCATGCTGTTTTCACTTTCCATGCGCGGTGATGCCCCCAAGTCCTGGCGCAAAATCTCCAAGCGCGGCGTTCCAGTCAGTGCAGTGTTGGCTTCAACCGTGGTGGGTTTCGTGACCGTGGGCTTGAACTACTTGGCTCCCGAGACTGTCTTCTTGTTCATGGTGAACACCTCCGGCGCAATTGCCTTGTTCGTGTGGCTTGTCATCGCTATTTCCCAGCTGATCTTGCGGCGCAGAATGGGTGCGGACGCGAAAGACCTCGCCTTGAAAATGTGGCTCTTCCCCTACCTAACATGGCTTTCCATTGTCGCCATCGCGGCTCTGCTCGTTGGTATGGCTGTTGTTCCGCAAACGCGAGAAGCATTGCTATTGTCTATGGGATTGGCCGCCGTTGTCGTGGCGATCGGGGTCTACCGCTACCGCAAGAATGGCCCTCAGGAGGGTGCGGCCAACGATCGCACCGGTGGTCGCAAGGACGAAGTTCAATCAATGCCGTAGGCGTGCTTCGGAGCTGCTGTCCACGGCTCCGAGAAACACGGCTACGCTGGGATTAGCGTCGGCCCGAAAAGGGGCCGACCAACGCGCGAGGAGAGTGAATCGTGGTCAGTGCAAAGGCGCCTGAACATGTAGTGGTTGTTGGTGCGGGAATCATTGGGTTGTCTACTGCCTGGTATTTGCAGGAGCAGGGCGTCAAGGTTACCGTCGTGGACCGTGAGGGTGTGGCCTCGGGCTCCTCTTGGGGCAACGCAGGCTGGCTTACGCCTGCGCTGACGTTGCCACTAAGTGAGCCCTCCGTGCTCACTTACGGGCTCAAAGCCATGCTGGACCCGGCGTCACCGCTTTATATCCCCTTCTCTACCGACCCGGCGCTGTTGAAGTTTTTGCTCGGCTTTGCCCGCAACTGCACGCCGGGCAAGTGGCGCGCAGCCATGGCGGTCTTTGCCGAGATTGGCCGTTCCGGGATCGACGCCTTTGCCGAAATAGCTGCCGGCCCCCACGCTGTCGCGGAGCCAACCCACGAAGCAACGCCTTTCCTGACGGGCTTTGCTTCGTTGAAAGACCGCGACGCCTTGGTGAAGGAATTTCATGTGATCCGCGAAACCGGAGGTACTGTCGACTTCAACCTCATCTCCGGTGAGCAGATCCGCGAGCTGGAACCCACCCTTGGCTCAGGTGTGGTTGCCGGGATTGAAATCCATAACCAGCGCTTCATCGACCCGCCCGCCTTCATGCATTCACTGGCCGAGGCAGTGGTTGCCCGTGGTGCCACCTTGATGAGCTCTTTCAACGTCATGGACGTCCGTGACACAGGAACTGGCGTCGAGGTGATTGGTTCGGAAGGCCGTTCCATGACGGCCGACGCCGTAGTTCTCGCCACGGGTGCCTGGCTGGGATCGCTAGCCAGTAAATTTGGTGTCAAGCGAGTGGTTCAGGCCGGTCGCGGCTACAGCTTCACAGTGGTCCCGGAATCCATGCCCAGTCACCCTATCTACTTCCCCGCTCAGCGGGTGGCCTGCACCCCACTGGGTGACAGGTTCCGGGTGGCCGGCATGATGGAGTTCAGGGATGCCGACGCACCTCTGGACCCAAGGCGCATCAAGGCCATCGTAGAAGCGGCCTCACCCATGTTCACCGGCATTAACTGGGAGGACCGCTCCGAGGAGTGGGTTGGTTCCAGGCCCTGCACCACCGACGGTTTCCCGCTGGTGGGGGCAACACGATCCCCGCGCGTGCACGTCGCTGGCGGCCACGGCATGTGGGGGATCGCTCTGGGTCCTCTCACGGGCAAGATGGTCGCTGCAGAACTGACGGGTGGAACGCGGCCAGCGACCATGCGGCATTTCAACCCGCTGCGGTAGTCCCCAATCCCGCCCAATGTCCAGCCTCCGGCGCGTCTAGACATTGGGGCCCTCGGGATCGTGGGCCCACCTCGCGGCGAATTTGAGTTCTGCTGCAAAGCAAGTGGAATAACGTCACGTTCGCTCAAGTAGGACATAGGATGTCTTCAGTAAGCACTGTCCGGCCCAGGCGTCGGAAACCGACTGAAACGGAGCCTGTCCATGCCGCTGTTCGACCTGCCGTTGGGGCAACTGGAACGTCACGAATCCACTGCCACCGTGCCGGAAGACTTTGACGCCTTCTGGGATGCGAGCATTGCCGAGGCGCGCGAATTTGAGCTCGCCGCCAGCTTTGAACCCGTGGAGAACTTGCTGCCGCTCATCGACAGTTATGACGTAAGTTTCGCCGGGTTTGGCGGGGATACCATCAAGGGTTGGTTGCACCTTCCGGCGCACCGCATTCCCGGTGAAAACTTGCCAGTGGTGGTCCAGTACATCGGCTATTCCGGCGGCCGCGGGCTGGTCCAGCAGGACACCGCCTGGGCGCAGGCCGGCTACGCGCACTTCATTATGGACACCCGTGGGCAGGGCTACGGCGGACTGCTGGGGGAAACCTCTGACCCGCACCCGTCCGCCGGTGGAGTGGCCCACCCAGGCCTCATGACCCGAGGCATCAGCAACCGGGAGGACTACTACTATCGCCGCGCCTACGTTGACTCCTTCCGCGCCATCGAAGCAGCACAGTCGCACGCCGAGATCGATGAAAACAAAGTCATTGTCACCGGCATCAGCCAAGGTGGCGGGCTCGCAATCGCAGCGGCAGGCCTGGCTGCGGGCAGGCTCGACGGCGTCATCGGCGTCATGCCCGATGTACCGTTCTTGCAGGACTTCTCCCGCTCGATCGATCTCGCAGTCCGTGGTCCATATCCGGAAATTGCTAGCTTCCTCAAGCGTCACCGCACCTCTTACGAGAGCAGCTTGGAGGTACTGAACTACTACGACGGCGTGCACCTCGCCAGCCGCTGCACCGCCCCAGCCCTGTATTCCTGTGCAGGTCTGGACGATGTCTGCCCGCCATCGACCGTCTACGGCTCCTTTAACGCCTATGGCCGCCAAGCTGCGCTCCAGCCTGCCAAAAGCATTGAATACTACCGCTTCAATAACCATGAAGGCGGTCAGGAGCACCAGTGGGTTAGGCAACTGCATTACGTGGCCGATTTGCTGGCCGCATAAGTATCGACGTATGGTGTGGACATGACAAACCGTTGGTATGCGTATTTTTCGTTGGCTCTGGAGGGGCCCGCGTCTAACTGACACGCATCCAATCACCTTCAGAGCCAACAGGACAGAGAATCTTTTCTCTGTCCTTCGCCATTTCCAGGCGGGTTTCTGAAAAGGGGCTCGCTGCCAGCCACGCAAAAGGAAACTTTCCCCATGAGCATCACCGCAGCCACCGCAGCCCCCGCAACAAACGCAGCCACCACAGCAAATCTGCGCGTCAGCCAGTTCACCGAACTGCCGTCACCTGCCCAACTGGCAGAAAAGCTGCCGCTGGACGCGCACACTTCTAACGTCGTCGAACGTGGCCGTGACCAGGTCCGCGCCATCATGGATGGCGTCGATGACAGGCTCCTGGTGGTGGTGGGTCCCTGCTCCATCCACGACACCAAGGCTGGACTGGAATACGCCGCACTGCTGGCTGAAACTGCCAAGGCCCACGAAGAAGACCTGTTGATCGTGATGCGTGCCTACTTCGAAAAGCCGCGCACCACGGTGGGCTGGAAGGGTCTGATCAACGATCCCACTCTCGACGGCAGCCATGATGTCGCGACCGGCCTGGAAATGGCGCGCGAATTCCTGCTGAACGTGGCCGCGCTGGGCCTGCCCACGGGCACCGAATTCCTGGAACCGATCAGCCCGCAGTACACGGCAGACCTGATTTCCTGGGGCGCCATTGGAGCCAGAACCACCGAAAGCCAGATCCACCGCCAGCTCAGCTCCGGTCTGTCCATGCCCATTGGTTTCAAGAACGGTACCGACGGCGATCTGCAAGTTGCCCTGGATGCCTGCAATGCGGCCAGTGCGGCGCAGTCGTTCCTCGGCATTGACTCAAATGGCCGCGCCTCCCTGGTCAGCACGGCCGGCAATCAGGATACCCACGTGATCCTGCGCGGCGGACGCAAGGGCCCCAACTACAAGGCTGCCGATGTGGCCGTGGCCTCGGAACAAGCCGCCGGTTCAGGAGTCAACCCGCGACTGATCGTCGACGCCAGCCACGCCAACTCGGGCAAGAGTCATCACCGCCAAGCAGAGGTCGCCCTTGAAATCGGCGCCCAGCTCGAATCCGGCGATGCCTCCGCCCACACCATTGCCGGCGTCATGCTCGAAAGCTTCTTGGTGGGCGGTGCCCAGAACCTGAACGTGGACGCCGTTGCTGCGGGCACTGCGGAACTCGTGTACGGCCAGAGCGTCACGGATGCCTGCATGGATTGGGACATCACAGCGGACGTCCTGGCCAAGCTGGCCGACGCCTCACGCACCCGCCGCAATGGTGCAGCAACCGCCTAAGCCCGGCTTCATACGGCGGTCATGACTTCCCCGAAGCCGCCTTCTGCCCCTAGAGTTAGCGCTACGGGCAGAAGGCGTACAGGCGCCAGCAGCCACCTTTTGATAGCGCGTGAAAACTGAGGCAGCCATGACGCAGGAGCAAAATTTCTCCGATGTTCACTTCTTGACGGTGCAAGAAGTGGCCGAACTCATGCGTGTTTCTAAGATGACCATTTACCGCATGGTGCATGCCGGCGAGCTGCCAGCAGTGCGTTTCGGAAGGTCATATCGGGTCCCGGCAAACGCCGTCGAGAGTTTCCTGAAGGATGCCGTGGTTGATCGCACAACGACGCAAGGACCCTCCGGTTCGGCGCAGACAGGGTAAAGGCGGTACCCTAGGAAAGATCCATTTTCGGCTTTGACCGATTCCTGAGATCGGTCGACCTAATCGTTTACGGCCTCGTTCGAGGTTGTTCTATGCAGTTTGTGAGGAACTTTCATGGGTTCAGTAGTTAAGAAGCGCCGCAAGCGGATGTCCAAGAAGAAGCACCGTAAGCAGCTTCGCAAGACGCGTCACCAGCGTCGCAATAAGAAGTAAATCTTCTTTCTGTGCAAAAAGCACCCGTTCACCCTTGTGGTGGGAGGGTGCTTTTTTCTTGTTCGACGCCGGACGCGGACCCGTGTGCCACCGCCTGGTTAGCGCTTGCGGACCATGGAGATGCCCTTCCAGAGCCCGTAGACAACTCCCGCGCCCGTGGCTGCCTTGAGGCCTAGGGTGGCCGCACGGCGCCCGGAGCGGTAATCGTAGATCGGCCAGTTGTTATCCCGGGCGTGCTTGCGCAGTTTCGCATCCGGATTGATCGCGACGGGGTTGCCCACCGCAGTCAGCAAGGGAATGTCGTTGTAAGAATCGCTGTATGCCCAGCAACGGGACAGGTCCAGACCTTCGGTTATGGCCAGAGCTTCAATGGCGCGACCCTTGGCAGCCCCGTGCAGAATCTCGCCCACCAGGTGCCCCGTGTAGATGCCGTCTTGACTCTCGGCTACGGTGCCCAAGGCTCCCGTCAGGTTCAGCCGGGAGGCAATGACTCCGGCAACTTCTACCGGTGTGGCGGTGACCAGCCACACTTGGCGACCTGACTTCAGGTGCTCTTGGGTGAGGGCCTTGGTACCGGGCCAGATCTTGGAAACGATCATCTCGTCGTAGACCTCTTCGCCAAGCTGGCGGATAAATTCGGTGCTGATGCCGGCAGCCAGTTTTTGAGCCGAGTCCTGAACGGAATGGACATCGTTCATGTTTTCGCCGCGCAGAATAAATTTGGTCTGCTTCCAGGCGAAGCCTGCAACATCGTGCAGCGTGAAAGCGCGCCTTTGATACATTTTTCGGGCCACGTGGAACAAGCTGGCACCCTTCATGAGGGTGTTGTCCACATCGAAGAAGGCGGCCTCGCCGTGATGCTCTACAGCTGTCGAGGGGGCCTCGGCACTGTTGCTAGTCACGTCGGGCATGGAACGAGTCTAGTCAATGCTTTCACCCTGTGACTGCACGCCACCGGTGGTAGTGGTTAACTGTGGGGAAACTTTCATTTTTAGGCCCGGGACAGCCCGTGGGCGGCTCTGGGCAGCTCAATGGCAAGCAGTGGAGCGGCTCATGGCTGTGTGCAGGTGTTTGCTGTGCAGGTGCCTACATTGTGTAGGGGCTGGAGTTGAGTAACGTTGTAGTCATGGAATCTGTTGCACATGACCCCTCTGACTCGCTTGACTCGCTTGCCGCCCCCAAAGTGCCACTGCTGCAGCTCGTGACACGTTCAGGCTGTCACCTCTGCGAAAATGCTCGCGAGGTGGTGGCCACCGTAGCTGGCCAGTTACAGCTTCGGTGGACCGAGGTCAGCCTCGATGAGCATCCCGAGCTGACCGAGCTCTACGGCGAGGAAGTTCCAGTAGTGCTCGTCAACGGGATCCAGCGCGATTTCTGGCACATTGACCCCATCCGTTTGGGAACAATTCTTAGCCGGGCCCTGACGGGCCAGTGACCGCTGGGCTGCAAAGGCTGCGCTGTACGGGGACGAAATTTCCCCGTACAGCGAACCTGCCCGCAGCTTTTTGGCTCTGACCTTGCCACGTCTTAGAGTTGATCAAGACCGACGCGGACTTTGCAGACACGTGTTCAGCAGTGCGCTGCGGCCTCAGTTTGAGAAGGTGGAGTGGTGTTTTGATCCCAACGCAACCCGCGGAGGAGCCGGCAGTAGAAGCAGTAGAACCGGCCAGACAGCTTCCCCCTGCCACCGTGGCCAGACTAACTCTCTATCTACGTACGCTCAACGCCTTGTTGGCCGACGGCGCGGACAGCGTCTCTTCTGAAGAACTAGCCGAATCTGCAGGTGTCGGCTCCGCCAATGTTCGCAAAGACCTGTCCTATTTGGGTTCTTATGGAACCCGCGGCGTTGGTTATGACGCAGCCAATTTGAGTCGCAAAATTGCCCAAGCCTTGGGGCTGACCCATGAATGGCGTGTAGCCATTGTCGGGGCCGGAAACTTGGGCCGTGCGCTGGCGCGATATGCAGGGTTTGAATCACGCGGCTTCGATGTAGTGGCCCTATTGGATGCCGACCAATTGGTGGTGGGCACGGAAATCGGATGGCTACGCGTCAGCGACGTGGAAAACCTCGAAAAAGTTGTCGAGTCCACCCGGGCCAACATGGCGGTGTTGGCGTTACCGGCCGCCGTGGCGCAATCAGTCTGCGACAGGGTGGTGGCCGCCGGTGTGCGTAGCATTCTCAGCTTTGCCCCGATTCCCCTTGCTGTTCCCGACCATGTGAACCTGCGCAAAGTGGATATGGCTACCGAGTTACAAATCCTTGCCTACCACGCACAACGGCTCCAGGAATTAGGGCTGGAAGAGGACAGGCCCGGCGCCTGAGCTGTGCGGGCTCTGTCAGCTACCGCTGTGTCAGCGCTTCGAGCGAGCCTTGTGAGCTAGGAAAAACTCCTTGGCAGGGGAGCGGAAAAGAATGAGCACCGCAACCAACCCCAGAATGATCCGGGCTCCTGAGTACAGTGTGTACGAGCCGCCGTCAGGCACCAACGCAATCGAGATGATGGCTAGAATCAGCGCCAGGGTTCGGGCCCAGGTGCGCCCGCGCCGCAGTTTGGCGGCGATCCAGAAATACAGGACCACACAGATTCCCTGCATGACGGCCAAGAGGGTCGCAGCTGAAGCGAACAACTGATCTTCGGTCACGCCGGCGTCGGCAAGTGCCTGTGGATTGTTTGCGACGGACTGCTCCACGGCGGCACGGATCAGTTCCTGTCCGGTGGGCGTGGTCATGGCAAAGGCCCAAACCACCAAGCCAAGCAGTTGGAGAACCCCGGCGGCCATGATCATTCGGGTGGCGACAATGACTTTGTTTGGTGGTGCCAATGATGCGCCCGAGTCAGAGCCTAGGCCTGCCTGGGCACCCTGAAATCCCGGGTACTTCGAGGCCGGTGCCAGTGGTGAGTTGGAGGTGAGCCGAGCTTGGGCGTCCTTGATCTCCTGCGGCGGTTCCCACCCGGCTGGGGCGTACTGACCGTAGCGAGGGACGCCAGGTGCAATTTCACCGTAGCTTCCCGGGGTTCTCGGGGTTTGCTCGTGCGGCTCTTCACCGGGGGTGCTCATGGCGACTGCTCTCTCAAGGGGTGCCGGTGATGGCCGGCAGACAAGTCAACTGCAGCCAGACATGGAGAAAGGCCGCGGCGGGTATTACTTAAACCCTACGCGACCTCTCTCTGCGCTCCTACTACCCAATCTCCTACTGCCCAATCGCTTACTGCCGGAGCAGCTACTGCCAAGAAACTAGTGGAGTGCGTTTCCGGAGCGGGAATTGAGCCATGCGGTGGATTCCGGCAGCCACATCAGGACCGTTGCCACAACAGCTAGCAAGCCGCCCCCGCCGCCAAAGAACATCAAGACGATGGTCAGGAAGGCGATGGCAGAAAGTGCCATCCTGGCCCACTGCATGCCTTCCTTGAGTTTCATGGCACATATGACAATGGCGGCAATCAGCACGAAGGAAATGAGGGAAACGATGATTCCCTTTACGCCAGCTGCTCGGACCGCAGCCCCAAATCCAAAGGGGTCGTTCCCTGCACCCAAGGCAAAGAGTGAGCCCAGCAGCAACACCAAAGTGGTCAGGACCCAGATGCCGGCCGCGGCCAGCCACATGATGTAGCTGAGTTTCAACATCTGTGGCAGCCCGTCCATCTTGAAGATGCCAGCGAATCCACCCACTGGCATCACCTCCCGGACGGAGTGAGGCATATCTTGCGGCATTTCAAACTTGAAGTCACCTGACGGAGCGCCGGGTGGCTGGTATTGCGGAGCTCCGGGTTGCTGGTATCCGGGAGGTGGCTGATGCGGCGGGGTGCCGGGTTGCTGGTATCCGGGAGGTGGCTGCGCGGGGCCTCCCTGATAGCCCTGACCCGTGGGAGGTGTTGGCGTCACGGGAGGGGTGGGGTTGGGCTGGGAACCATAGCCGGAAGGAGGTGGTTGCGAGCCTTGCTGCTCGGGACCTGGAAGCTCATTCGGTGTGCTCATAGTTAGACCCTAGCCTTTGTACCGTGCCTTGTATATGGCGCTATGCACGGCGCCATACTCGGCGTCTCACACGTCGTCGAAGGGTGCGGTGTTAAGCCTCTGGTGGGCGCAAAAATGCCGATCCGCTGGGGTAGCGGACCGGCATTAGTGGCTTCTTAGAGCAGACTCAGAGCAGGCTTGCAGAAGCAGTGTTGGAAAAATTATGCAGACTTGACGAAAGCAACATCCAAGGTGATGGTGACCTTGTCCGAGACTAGGACGCCACCGGCTTCAAGGGCAGCGTTCCAAGTCAGACCGAACTCCTTGCGGCTGATGACGGTCTTGGCTTCGAAGCCTGCGCGGGTTGCACCGAACGGGTCAACAGCAACGCCGTTGTATTCGCCCTTGAAGGTTACGGTCTTGGAGATGCCACGGATGGTCAGCTCGCCGGTGAGCTCGAAGTCCTCAGCATCGCCGGAGACGGCGGAGGAAACGAAGGTCAGCGTCGGGAAGGTTTCGACGTCGAAGAAGTCGGCGCTCTTGACGTGGCCGTCGCGGCCTTCGTCGCCTGAGCTGAAGCTGGCGGACTGGATCGTGGCGGTCACGGAGGACTCGGCGAGGGTGTCGCCGAGGGTCAGTGTGCCGTCAATGGCGGTGAACTGGCCACGAACCTTGGAGATGCCTGCGTGGCGGACAACGAAGCCAACCGTGCTGTGTGAGGGATCGAGGTTCCAGACGCCCTGGGCAAGACCGGTTGATTCGATGGTGGTTACTGACATGTGGAACTCCTTGAAATAGTTGGTGAAGCAAGAGCAGATCAGCCGCTGCGGTTGACCTTCACAGAGCATAAGCATGCGTTTGCATCTAATATTCCCGTGTTTCAAAAAAACTTTTCCCTGGCCGGATTAACCTCTTGAACAACAACTTTGAGAAACTGGTGCAATGTCCCGAGTAACAGTGCACCTTTTGCGTCACGGCGAGGTTTTCAACCCCGATGGCGTCCTCTACGGCCGGCTCCCCGAGTTTCACCTCTCAGAGCGCGGGCGCGCCATGGCGGTGATGGTGGCGGAGCACTTTTCTGCCCTGAAGAACGACGGCGGCGCACCGGTTTATCTGGTGGCCTCACCTTTGACCCGTGCCCAAGAAACAGCGCAGCCCACGGCTGAGGCGCTGGGACTGGAGATTGTGACCGACCCTCGCATCATTGAGGCTGAAAATCACTTCGAGGGTTTGGTCATGAGCCCGGCCGAGCTGCGCAAGCCTAAGCACTGGCCCTACTTCGTGAACCCCTTCAGGCCATCTTGGGGTGAGGCCTACCAAGCCCAAGCGGATCGCATGCTCGAAGCGGCACGTGATGCCCGGCGTCGTGCGTTTGAGATTGGAGGCGATGGCGCACAGGCCATCATGGTCAGCCACCAGCTGCCCATCTGGTCCACTCGGCGCAGCGCGGAAGGCAAGCGGCTCTGGCATGATCCCCGCAACCGCGAATGCACGCTGGCCTCTCTGACATCGCTGACGTTTGACGGCGATGACATTGTGGATGTGAGCTACAGCGAACCCGCCGCGGCACTTTTGCCCGGCGCCTCGACCACTCCCGGCGCCTAGGGCACACAGCTGATCATCAGCTATTCGACGTAGCGTAGAACATAATGCCATTTCCGCGTCTGCCCAATGGCCTCCCTGTTAACTGAAAGACCTGCTCCGTGACTTCTTCGATGAGCCGTAGATCGCTCCTTGTTGTTGGCGGTGCCGCACTGACTGCGGTGCTGGCAGCCTGTACCAGTGAGGACCCGTTGGCGCAGCAGGCCAACGCGGGAGATAACAAGAACTACATTGCCGGCGATGGCTCCGTGACCGAATATGGTGCTGGCGACAGGAAGGAACCGGTGACCTTCACCGGGACCTTCTTCGACGGCACTTCTGTGGATGCCGCAGATTTCCCCGGACACGTTACGGTACTCAATTTTTGGTACGCAGCCTGCGCCCCCTGTCGCATTGAAGCGCGTGATCTGCAGGCGCTCTACACGGATTTCAAGCCCTCGGGTGTGGAATTTATAGGCGTCAACGTCCGTG
This sequence comes from Specibacter sp. NPDC078709, assembly GCF_040686795.1. Lineage (NCBI taxonomy): Bacteria > Bacillati > Actinomycetota > Actinomycetes > Micrococcales > Micrococcaceae > Specibacter > Specibacter sp. NPDC078709. The sequence continues at coordinate 223,043 of NZ_JBFBLU010000005.1, read as the reverse complement.
ATGACAAGGCCGCTGCAGAGGCTTTTGAGCGCAATTTTGAGCTGAGCTACCCGAGCATTGCGGACAAGGACGGCGGCGTCTTGTTGGCCATGACCAAGCATGTGCCCCCGGCCGCAGTGCCCACCACACTGGTGTTGGATAAGAAAGGCCGGGTCTCGGCCAGAATCCTCGGCGTTGCCGAGAAGGGCACCCTGAAGGCGCTCATCACCTCCGCACTGGCGGAGAACTAACAGCCCCTCCCATGAACAATCCCTTTGCCGAAACAATCCTGAGCGGTTCTATGCTGCTGGCCATACCCGTGGCTCTGCTGGCCGGGCTGGTCTCCTTCCTTTCCCCCTGCGTGCTGCCACTGGTTCCCGGTTATCTGGGCTACGTCAGCGGACTCAGCGGGGCAGATTTGCAGGACCAGCGCCGAGGCCGAATGTTTGCCGGAATCGGGCTGTTCGTGCTGGGCTTCTCCGTAGTTTTTGTCCTCATCGGCGCCGTTTTTGGCCAGTTGGGTGCATGGCTCATGGGGCCCGACGCCGCTTGGGTCACCCAGGTGTTGGGCTTGGTGGTGATTCTTATGGGTGTGGTTTTCCTCGGCGGAATGAGCTGGTTCCAAAGCGAAGCCAAGATTCATGCGAAGCCACCGGCTGGACTGTGGGGTGCGCCCATTTTGGGCGTAACCTTTGGATTGGGCTGGGCGCCATGCATTGGCCCCACCTTCAGTGCCGTGCAATTACTCGCGTTCTCCGACGGCTCAAATGCCGCCAAGGGCGCGTTCTTGACGTTTATCTACTGCATGGGGTTGGGAATACCGTTCCTGCTGATTGCGCTGGGTGCCCGCCGGGGGGTGGGAGCGCTAGCGTTCTTCCGCAAACACCGGCGCGGACTTCAGTACTTTGGAGGCGGCATGCTGATTGCCCTCGGTATTTTGATGGTTTCAGGGCTGTGGGGAACCTGGGTCAATGAACTGCAATTATGGTTTGCCAACGATGTGAGATTGCCCATCTAATGAAAGAGAACGTAGTGAAAGAACCCAAGGGCCAGACGCCCAAGGCTGGTGGTGGCGAGGCTGTCCTGCCGCAGCTTGGCTTCTTGGGCATGCTCAGGTGGGCGTGGCGTCAGCTGACAAGCATGCGCACAGCCTTGTTCCTGCTGCTGATGCTCGCCGTGGCGGCCGTGCCTGGCTCGTTGTTCCCACAACGGCCCTCGGCACCTGCCGAAGTGACACAGTATTTGAAGGACAACCCAGGTTCGGGACCGGTCATGGACTGGTTCAAGCTTTTTGACGTCTACTCCTCGCCCTGGTTCGCAGCCATTTACCTGCTGCTGTTCACCTCCTTGATTGGCTGTGTGACACCGCGGGCCAAGATCCATTGGAAGGCCATGCGCTCGGCACCGCCGCGCACACCCAAACGGCTTTCCCGACTGGCTGAATATGGAACCGTCACGATCCCCGCCGACAGCGGCGTGGACGCCGAAACGGCCGTCAAGGATGCTGCTGCCATCTTGAAATCGCGCGGTTACCGGGTGGATGTGCGCGATCTGGACACCGAGCGGCCTTCGGTGGGTGCCGAGATCGGGTTCCTGAAAGAAGTAGGCAACCTGCTTTTCCACACGGCCATGATCGGCGTGCTGGCCGCCATCGCTTTCAGCGGACTCTTTGGCTACAGCGGACAGAAAGTACTCGTGGAGGGTGACACCTTCGTCAACACTTTGACCAGTTATGACACGTTCACCCCCGGCGCCAACTTTGGTGACGGTAGGTTGAGCCCCTACTCGGCCACACTGGACCGCCTAGTCGTCAAGTACGATCGCTCCACAGAAGCGCACTACGGACAGCCGCTGGACTTCAACGCCACGTTGACCATCAAGGACGGCCCCGGCGCTGAAGCCGAAACCAAGACCTTGAAGGTCAACGAGCCCGTGAATGTCGGCGGCACCAATATGTATCTGGTGGGCAACGGCTATGCTCCCGTGGTCACCATCAAGGACGGCGCCGGGGACATCACCTTCCAAGGCCCCGTTGTCACCATCCCCACCGACGGCGCCTACACCTCGCTCGTGGTGATCAAGGCCCCCGATGCCAAGCCGAATCAGCTTGGTTTTGTGGGCTTCTTCCTCCCTACGGCCTTGGTAGATGAGCGGGGCGTAGCCTTTGGTTCCGACCCGGACCCCTTCAACCCGCAACTGAACCTGAACGCCTACACCGGCGATCTTGGCTTGGATAGCGGCGTGCCGCGCAACGTCTATACGTTGGATACCTCCAAAATGACGGAGATCAACTCCCGCAATCTGGACGCCGGTGGCATTGTTCTGGCCCCCGGCCAGAGCTACACACTGCCCGCAGGTAACGGCAGCATCAGCTTCGACAGCATCAAACGATTCGCCGCATTGGACATTCGCCACGACCCCGGCCAGGTCTACGTTCTGGTGTTCGCGCTGCTGGCCCTGGCCGGCCTGATGGGTTCCTTGTTCTTGAACCGACGACGCGTCTGGGTCCGGACAGGAAACCACCCTGATGGGCGCACCATGGTCGAGTTCGGTCTGCTGGCTCGCGGTGAAGACCACCGCTTGGCCGGAGAATATGCGGCCATCAACAAATCACTGCACAACAAATGGCTGGTACCCATGGACGTTGCAGGGCAAAATGGTGAGCAAACAACAATCAATGACTCCGCACAGAGCGTCACCGCGGCAAGTAAGGACCAGTAATGCCAGAGATCAATGAAGGCTTTGCCCTACTCAGCGAGCAGCTCATGCTGGTTGCCGGTCTGGCCTACGCCGTTGCGGTGTGTGCCTATGTCTGGGACCTGGTGACGTTCAGCCAAACAGTCAAAAGAGGCTTGGCCCCCGAGCCCGCGGTATCGCAGGGCGCCGCAGCACAAAACAGCACGGTCATGGCAGGCGTTGGTGCTCGCGGAGCGGCCGGTCAGGGACTGGAATCCGGTCCGCAAGACCGGGCTGTGCGTCCCAGTAGCAAAACGCATGCGGGATCCGACGGCGTCACCGCCGGCGACTCCATGCGCTACGGCAAGGAACGCCGCGTGGTGGCCCGGGTGGCTGTGGCACTGACTGTTGTGGCCGCCATCGTCCAAGGCTTTGCCGTGGTGTTCCGCGGACTGGCCGCAGGGCGTGTGCCGTGGGGCAATATGTACGAATTCTGCACCACGGGCTCGTTCGCCGTGGTTGTGGTCTTCCTGCTGGTGCTGATCCGCCGCGACCTGCGCTTCCTGGGCACCTTTGTGATCGGCCTGGCGCTGGTCATGATCGTTGCCGCACACGTCTCCTTCTGGACGCCTGTGGGCCACCTGGTTCCGGCGCTGCAGAGCTACTGGCTGATCATCCACGTCTCCATTGCGGTGCTGTCCTCGGCATTCTTCACCATAACCTTCGCGATGTCCGTGCTGCAGCTGTTCCAGGCGCGCCGCGAGACCGCTATTGCTGCTGGCAAGCCGGACAAGGCCCCCGTCATGCGGCTGGTGCCGAACGCGTTGAGCCTGGAAAACCTGTCCTACCGCATCAACGGCATCGCCTTTGTGGGCTGGACCCTGACGCTGATGTTCGGTTCCATCTGGGCCGAAAAGGCATGGGGCCGCTTCTGGGGCTGGGACACCAAAGAAGTTTGGACGTTCGTGATTTGGGTGGTGTACGCAGGCTATCTGCATGCCCGCGCTACGAAGGGCTGGACCGGCACCCGTGCCGCCTGGCTGTCCATTGTTGGCTACCTCTGCGTGGTCTTCAATTTCACCATCGTGAACATGTACTTCTCCGGCCTCCACTCCTACGCCGGTGTTGGCAGCTAGACTTCACCGCAGTTCTAGCCTTAGCAGTTCTCACCTCGCGCGGCGGTCAGTGTTCTAGCCCCCGCGGCGGTCACACTTCTGCCTGCGGTTACCCCCTAATGACGCGCCACTTCGTGAGTGGCGCGTCATTAGCAGTTAACGGTACGCAGGTTCAGTGCCGCTGACCCAGGTTTCCGTAGCGGCTACTTCATGCCGCCCTTGCGGAAGCCGGGCTTGGTATACGTCCGGGCTAGGACTGCCAGGGCCAGTGCTGCCACGAGTAGGCCGAAATCGCGCAACGCCACATCGTAGAAGCCTGAGTAGGACAGCAGGTTCACGATAATGCCAGCCAGCCAAAGAGCCACGACGAACACTGCATAGCGCGGACGCAGCACCATGGCAATCGCGGCGATGATCTCAACGATGCCGATCACCATCATGGTTCCTTGTGCGGTGAAGGGGGACAGGTTCTCAATCCACGGGGCTAGGTAGCTCTCCCAGTTGGTCAACACGTTGAAGAACTTGTCCAGGACCATGATCAACGGAATGGCAATGAAGCCAATCCACAGCATGAGGAATGCGCCGTACGCGGGGTCGGCCTTGGCACGCGACAGTGCGTGCGATGACCAGCCGGCGACGGGTGCAGAAATTGAATGTGTTGCCATGACTCCTCCATCTAAAAACATGAGTTATGTTTTTAGAGTGCGCGCACCCGAAGCGTTTGTCAATGCCGGATTTTTGCTCCCGCACCTGCAAGGCAGAACAACGCTATCGCAGCAATGGTGCCTTAAATGGGAACGCTATCGCACCATGGTGCGATAGCGTTCCGAAAATAGCAGCCATTGCTGCGATAGCGTTCCGGGGGAGGAGGCTACTTGCGGGAGATCTGGTCCTCGCTGGTGAGCGCAGCCAAGGTGGCGGTGTCCACGTCCTGTGAGGGGCCGTTGAGGTAGCGTTCCAGTGAATCGTCCATGGCGTTGATCCACCGGGTGTGGTGTTTGGTGGCCATGGTGCCGGTGACAACGGAGCGGTGAACCATGTCGCGGTAGCCGAGGATGTCGGTTTCCTTGTGGCCCATCCAGTCCTTGAAGAGCTGCGAAACTGCGTTCAGGTCAAACGGCGGGTAGTCGGTAGCGTCAATGAGCTCGCGCAGGTAGTCCGACTGGAAATCAGCTTCGGCGTTGTGGTCCGGTAGTGCGGCCTGGCGCTCGAGCCAGAGCTGAATATCGGCCTCGCGTACTTCCGGTGAGGGGAGCGCAATAGCGCCTGTCATGACATCGCGGGCAAACCAGGCCTGCGCGTCAAACATGTTGAACGTGTAGTACTGATCCTGTGCGCCCAGGTAGAACAGGTTGGTGTTCCCTTGCCACACCACGCCCTTGTACAGATTGCTCGGGTAGAGCACGTTCTTGGACTTCAAGCTCAGTTCGCTGGGCAGGAACGGATACTTGTGCTGGTAGCCGGTGCACAGTACGACGGCGTCAAACTCACCTTGGGTGCCGTCTAAGAAGTGGGCGGTGCGGCCATCGAAGCGGGTGACCAGTGGGCGCTCTACCGTGTTCTCAGGCCAGTCGAAGCCCATGGGGCCTGAACGGTAGCTGAAGGTGATGGATGCTGCGCCCATTTTGTGGGCCTGCATGCCAATGTCTTCAGCGGAGTAACTGCTGCCGATCAGGAGCAGGTTTTTGCCGGCAAAACGCTCGGCGCCGCGGAAATCGTGGGCGTGCAGGACCTCTCCTGGGAAGCTGTTGATGCCGTCAAACTCGGGGACGGTCGGGGTGGAGAAGTGGCCGGTGGAAACCACGAGCTTGTCAAAGATGTGGTCCGTGGTTGTGCCTGTGGTCAGATCTTCAACAGTCAGGGTAAATTCTTGCGTGGCTTCGTTGTAGCTGGTGTGGCGTGCCACGGTATTGAACTGCACGTACTTGCGCACATCGGACTTTTCCACGCGGCCCTTGATGTAGTCAAAGAGGACTTCGCGGGGAGGGAAGGACGAGATGGCACGGCCAAAGTGCTCATCGAAGGAGTAGTCGGAAAATTCCAGGCATTCCTTGGGCCCGTTGGACCACAGGTGGCGGTACATACTGGAGTGCACGGGCTCGCCGTGGCCATCCAAGCCAATTCGCCAGCTGCTGTTCCACTGGCCGCCCCAATCGGACTGCTTTTCAAAGCACATGATCTCTGGGATATCCGCACCGTTTTGGCGTGCTGATTCAAAGGCTCGCAACTGGGCCATGCCGCTGGGGCCTGCGCCAATGATTCCGACTCGCAATGTCATGCTGTTCTCCTCATCATTTGGATCGACTATGTCGTTGTGAACATGACGCTTCGAATCCATGCCCGCGGCGATAGTGCGGAAGCGGACGATTCGTCAGCGCCTCCAAGCGGGGCAATAATGCGCAGGGAGCGCGGCGGCAGATATGACTGCGGCAAAAACCAGCCGGGTAAGCGCTGGTGGTCCACGGAAAATCAAGCGCAGGGGCGATGTCCGGGACCGGGGTGGTGCAAGTGGCACCAGGATTCGATCAGCAGCTTGCCGCAGATCCAAGAAGCAGCAAACCTGTTACCCATTGCAACATTTTAGAGAACGTAAGTCAAAATGGTCAGATCGATAAGCTGCGCTAATGCGTTGAATGGGGTGGGTTGGCTGAGTAGCTCATTACAGCTCCGTGAGCTGCCCTCCGGAAACGGCCCAGCGGGCGTCCAGCCGAACATTTTCCAGCAGTCGGCGGTCGTGGGTTACCAGCAGCAGCGTGCCTTCGTAGCTTTCCAGAGCCTCTTCCAGCTGCTCGATGGCGGGCAGGTCAAGATGGTTGGTGGGTTCGTCGAGTACCAGTACATTCACACCGCGGGCCTGCAGCAACGCCAGTGAGGCGCGGGTGCGTTCGCCTGGGGAAAGGGCGCCCACCGGGCTGGTCACCTGATCGGCCTTGAGGCCGAATTTGGCCAGCAGTGTGCGCACCTCGGCTTGATTCAGCTCCGGCACCAGAGCCTCAAACGCATCCCCCAAGGGAGCGGCTTCCGGGAATTGGCTGCGGGCCTGATCAATCTCACCGATGGCCACGTTAGCACCCAAGGAGGCGACGCCGTCGTCCGGGGTAGTGCGGCCCAGCAGCAACCGCAAAAGGGTGGACTTCCCGGCACCATTGGGGCCGGTGATGCCAATGCGTTCACCGGCGTTGACCTGCGCCGAGATCGGGCCGAGCGTGAAATCTCCCTGCCGGACTACGGCTTCGTTCAGGGTGGAAACTACGGTGCTGGAGCGCGGGGCTGCGCCAATGCTGAACTGCAACGCCCATTCCTTGCGTGGCTCCTCAACTTCGTCCAGGCGGGCGATCCGGGACTCCATCTGCCGCACCTTCTGCGCCTGCTTCTCGCTGGATTCGCTGGCCGCCTTGCGCCGAATCTTGTCATTGTCGGGGCTTTTTTTCATGGCGTTGCGCACGCCCTGGGAGCTCCATTCGCGCTGTACACGGGCCCGTCCCACGAGGTCAGCTTTTTTGTCGGCGAACTCGTCATAGGCCTCCCGGGCGTGGCGTTTGGCGATGGCGCGTTCCTCGAGGAAGGAATCGTAGCCGCCGTCGTACACGCCCACCTTGTTCTGTGCCAGATCCAGCTCCACCACGGAGGTGATGGTGCGAGCCAGGAACTCACGATCGTGGGACACCAGCACCACCCCGCCACGCAGTCCCTTCACGAACTCCTCGAGCCGGGCCAGCCCCGCCAGATCCAGATCGTTGGTGGGCTCATCTAGTAGCACGATGTCGAAGCGGCTCAACAGGAGCGCGGCCAAGGCAACGCGCGCGGCCTGCCCGCCAGAAAGCCCTGTCATGGCGGCCTCGGGGCCAACATCCAGACCGAGCTCGGCCAGGGTGGCCGGGATGCGCTCATCGAGGTCTGCGGCGCCGCACGCCAGCCAGTGATCCAGAGCTGTGGCGTAGCGGTCCTCGTCGGCGGAATTGCCGGAACCCAGGGCTTCGGCGGAGGATTCCATGGCTTCAGTGGCGGCGGTGCAGCCGGTGCGCCGGCCAATGTACGCGGCGATACTCTCGCCGTCGAGTCGCTCATGCTCCTGCGGCAACCATCCGACGAAGGCGTCCTGCGGTGCTGTGCTCACGGTGCCGCCCTGCGGGGTGGCAGCGCCTGCAAGGAGGCCCAAAAGTGTTGATTTTCCGGCTCCGTTGGCGCCGACTACGCCAATGACGTCGCCGGGGGCCACCGTGAAGGAGAGGTTGGTGAACAGGGTGCGGTGGGCGTGGCCGCCGGAAAGGCCCTTTGCCACAAGTGTTGCGCTCATGTATCCATCTTAAGTTGCTTCTAGGTGGTGGACGGACCTGCCCTCCGGAGCGGCTGGACCTGCCTTCCGCTCCTGCCCGTCCCGGCGGAGCCTGATGTCGGATTCATCCGTGAGAAATGGTCGCTTTCACGGATCAAAGCGACCATTTCTCACTGATGGATGTCGTGATGTTGCCCTGTGTGACGGAATCCTTGTCAGCGGGGACCGGTGGTAGGCAGACTGAGAGGCAGAATCAAGAGTTTCGACCATGCGGCCCTGGCCGGTCGAACGGCAACCCTCGCAACCATAGTGGGGTGCCCCAGGTGAGGATTCGACGCCTTCGACACCAGCCGTTGGCGTAAGTATGGCGCAGTGCCTCGCACTCGCCTTCATACGAAGGACACCACCATGAGTGAAGCAACACTTAGCGAATCAACGCTGACCGAATCAACGTTTATCCCGTCGATCGATGACGCAGCCCTCCGTTCAGCCCGTCTCAGCGAGGCAGGTGCAGCATGGGCGCAGCGGATCGGTGCCAACCCGGATAGCGCAAAGCTGACCTACAAAGTTGACGGCGTTGGCGTGGGTTCGGTGGCCACCCGCATCAGCTCCGGAAAGCACCAATTCATTGTGGACGAGCCCGCAGCGTTGGCCGGCGACGACGTGGCTGCCAGCCCGGTGGAATACGCGTTGGGTGCCATCATTTCCTGCCAGGTGGTGGTGTACCGGCTGTACGCCGAGCAGCTCGGCATTCAGGTGGATGACATCACCATCAACGCCGAGGGGGATCTGGACGTGCGCGGCCTATTTGGTCTGGATGACACCGTGCGCCCGGGGTTCAGTGATATCCGTCTGGCAGTGAACATCAGCGGTCCGGAAACACAGGAACGGTATGACGAACTGGCCCGCACCGTGGAGGCGCGTTGCCCCGTCCAGGATCTATTCAGTAACCCGACACCGTTCCGCACCGCCATCACCAAGGTGTGAGCGCTGATTTAGCTGCAGGGCCAGATTTAGATGCTGGGCAAGACGGCGCTAGCCGGTGCGTGATCGAGGATAAAGCATAGGGAATCGACCGCACCGGCAAGCGCCGCGCTCAGATCCAGAGACCTAAGTGTCCTGAGGCATAGCCGCCTATGCCTCTAAGCGTCAAGGCTTCAAGGCGTCTAGGCGACGGGGCTGAGATCAGCTTGTGCAGTAGCGGCATGTGCCAGAAGTTCTGCCTGCAACCCAGCCTCATCGTAGGAGCCGGTGAAGATGGGGGTGTCCGGTTCGAATGCAGCGCCCTGGGCGAGGTGACCGGCGTCGACCGCGTCAAACCCTAGGTGCTCCACGAAGTTCAGCACCATGGCGCGAGTCTCGGGATCGTCCGAGGCAACGGCCAGCGCGCGGCGATCAGCGGCTCCGGCGTCACGGGCATCCAACTCCAGCTCGTGGTAGCCAATGTGGTTCAGCGATTTCGCGAGCCGGGAGCCGGGAAGATGAGCGTGCACCATTTCCGAGCTCGAGCGGGCATCCGCCAGCTCCGGCATGTCGCCGTTGGTGTCGCGCCAATAGTTCATGGTGTCCAGGACGTGCTTGCCGGTAAGAGCGGCCGGATCCAGTGTGCGGAATTTGTGCAGCGGCACCGAAAGTACCACCAAATCGGAGAGCTCCATGGCGTCCTGCGCTGAGACGGCGATGGCGCCGGGGGCCATGACAGAGACGATCAAGTCAATCTTTTTCGGGTCCCCGGAGGCGGCAATCAGCACTCGGTAGCCTGCCTTGATGGCCTGCCGGGCAACGCCGGTGCCTACTTTTCCGGCGCCGAGGATGCCAATGGTGGTGGTTGCCGGATCGTGGAGGGCGGGGGACTGCTGGCTCATGCGCTTACCTTCTTTGTGGTGCGGAGTTCTGCATCGATCAAGGGCTTGACCTCGGTGCCGAAGAGTTCAATGGACTTCAGGACGTCGGTTTGCGGCACCGAGGCGAAATCCATTTCCAGGATATGGCGGTCGTGGCCCATGTGCTGATGCGTGAGCAGGATCTTCTCGGCGACCTGTTCCGGGGTGCCGGTGTAGATGGCGCCGGCCGGTGCGGTCTGCATGTTGTAGCTGATGCGGTTGGGAGGGGTGAAGCCGCGCTCGCGGGCAATGTCCTCCATGACTCGGCGCCAGTACGGGTAAAACGTCTCCGTGGCATTGTTCTTACTGACAAGTCCGACGGCGCTGACCCCCACCTTGAGTGCCTTGGCATCGTGCCCGGCTTGCTCGGCTCCGGCCCGGAAGAGCTGCGCGTGCCGGGCGAAATTGCTGACGGCTCCGCCGAGCAGTGCGTAAATGACGTTGGTGCCCAATGCTGCGGCCCGTGCTGTTGAGCTGGGAGTGCCGCCCGTGGCGATCCAGATGTCCAGATTGTTGTTGACGGGGCGAGGATAGATGGTGGCGTCCTCCAAGGCGGGCCGGAACTTGCCGCTCCACGTGATGGACTCTTCCTTGCGACCAGCTTCATTAAGTGCCAGCAGGAGGGCGATCTTCTCTTCGTAGAGTTCCTCGTAATCGTTCAAGTCGGCGCCGAAAAGCGGGTAGGACTCAATAAAAGAGCCGCGACCGGCTGTCAGTTCCGCGCGGCCTCCGGAAAGCAGGTCCAGGGTGGCGAACTGCTGGTAGACGCGGACGGGGTCCTCGGTGCTCAAGACCGTGACAGCGGAGCCTACTTTGATGTTCTTGGTTTGCGCGGCGGCGGCAGCAAGCACGGGGACGGGAGAGGAGATGGCATACTCGGGGCGATGATGTTCGCCGAGTCCAAAGTAGTCAAGGCCTACCTCATCGGCCAGCCGGGCACGTTCAAGGAGATCGGCCATGCGCTGTTGCGGGCTGACCTGCACACCCGTGACGGGATCTTGATGTACGTCACCAAAGCTGTAAACGCCTAGTTCCACGAAATGCTCCTCACGCCTATTTCCGCAGCGGTAGCGGAAAGTACGATATGTGTTGCTCTACAGATCATCTTACTCAAATATGATCTGTTGTAAAGCGTAGATATCCGTTATGATGGGTGTCATGAGTAACGCAGCAACCGCCGTATCGCCGCAGGTCAGTCCCCAAGAAGATTTTGGGTGGACACTGGGCGTTCTTGTGCGCAACTACCAAAACGCTTCAAACGAGGCCATAGGTGAGTTTCCCCATGGCGCTCGCGGTTATCAAGTCTTGGTTGCCGTTGTTAGTGGCGAACAGCCCAACCAGTTGGCGCTAGCCCAGCATCTGGGTATTGACAGGACCGTCATGACGTACCTGGTGGATGACTTCGTGAAGGCCGGTCTAGTGGAGCGCCAACTCAACCCTGCCGATCGTCGTGCCCGCATTGTGGTGGCCACGGATGCTGGCCTTGCGGTGTTGGCGGATTTGCAGCAGCGGGTCGCCGAAGCCGAAGGGGCAGTCCTGGGCACCCTCGCCGACGACGAGCGGGAACTGTTCCGCTCACTATTGCGCCGCGTTGCCTGCCATGCACCTGTCGCGACGGAACACGAGCTGGGCGCCTGCGAGGCGGTGGAGCAGATGCTGGGTGATTCGGCTCCGCGTCAATAGCGACGGCTACATGGTCATTGGGCGTCTAGCGATGACGTTTCCCAGACGGTCCTCCGTCATCCCTTCGCGTTAGCGTTAACGCGCTAGTGGGCAGCCAATGAAAGCCAATTCTCCCTCGTGGCCAGGGCGGCTCCGTCGGTATCTCCTGCGATAGCCAAGGCGATGATCTGTGCGTGGGTAGAAACTGAATGCTTGGCTGCGTCGGTGCTAAAGCGCTGATACTCAACACGTCGCAGAAGCGGCATGGCCTGCTCTAGGACGGATGGAATCATGGTGTTGTTTGCGGCCGTCACCATGACGGCGTGAAACTGATCGTCGGCAGCCAGGGCGGCATCGGCGTCGTTCGCCTTCAGGGCGGCTGCGAAATCTGTGTTTGCCGCCGTCATAGTAGCTAGCTCACCATCGTTTAATGAGGGCACTGCTAGGCGGGTGGCCAATTCGTGCATGGCAGCCACCACTTGTTGCGCGTTCTTGGTTGAAACCGGATCGAAGGGTGTCACGATCGTGGCGCGCCCCGGCTCAGACTGGATCAAGCCGGCGTGCTCGAGGCGCAGAACTGCTTCGCGGATGGGTGTTCTGCTGACGCCCAGCCACGCCTCAAGCTCTGCATCGCGCAGGCGTTCGCCCGGGGCAAAAGTGCCGTCGATGATGGCGTCACGGATGGATTCATACACGTTGTTTCGCAGCAGTGAGCGCTTGTGAATTCCAAGGGGCGGGGGTGTGGGCATGCAACCTAGGATATCTGGCTCACTGAGTTACCGGACTTAGCATTGACGGAATCGCGTAATTAGTATCCAATATATTGCATACTGCTTTTGATGTTCCCACAACGAAGGAAATCATGGCCCTCTCAGATTTTGAACGCTATCCGCTGACGTTTGGGCCTAGCCCCATCCACGATCTTCCCCGCTTGAGCCAACACCTAGGTGGCGCAAGAGTGTGGGCCAAGCGCGAGGACGTCAACAGTGGTCTGGCGTTTGGCGGCAACAAGACTCGAAAACTTGAATACATCGTTCCGGACGCCATCGCCCAGGGCGCAGACACACTAGTCTCCATTGGTGGCTACCAGTCCAATCACACCCGGCAGGTGGCCGCGGTCGCAGCCAAATTGGGAATGAAGGCCCGTCTCGTGCAGGAGAACTGGGTTGATTGGCCAGACCCACTCAGTGATCGTGTGGGTAACATCCAACTTTCGCGCATCATGGGCGCCGATGTTCGCCTCGACGCTGCCGGTTTCGACATCGGCATCCGTAGCAGTTGGGAACAGGCCATCAAGGACGTCGAGGATTCTGGTGGAAAGCCCTACCCCATCCCCGCGGGCGCCTCGGAGCACCCATTAGGTGGACTTGGCTTTGCCAATTGGGCGTATGAAGTGGAACAGCAGGAACAGGAACTGGGCGTCTTCTTTGACACCATTGTGGTTTGCACCGTCACTGGTTCCACGCATGCGGGCATGATTGCCGGATTCGCCGGACAGGACAAGCCCCGCCGCGTCCTGGGCATCGATGCCTCTGCAACCATTGAGAAAACGCGTGCGCAGGTGGAGCGGATCGCCCGGCACACGGCAAAACTCATTGGCTTGGACCGTGAACTGCGTGACGATGAGATCACCGTCTTGGAAGGCTGGGCAGGGGATCTTTACGGCATCCCGGTGCAATCAACCCTGGATGCCATCCACCTCACCGGTTCCCTTGAAGGCATGATTATTGACCCGGTCTACGAAGGTAAATCCATGGCCGGTCTCATTGACCTGGTCAAATCCCAGGACATCCCTGCCAGCAGCAACGTCCTGTATGCACACCTCGGCGGACAACTTGCCTTGAATGCCTACAGCGGATTGTTTCGGTGACCCGAGCCTGATCCGGTGACCCGAGCCTGACTCCAGTGGGGCTGCCGGCGAGCTCTATTGCAGAGTTTCTTTCTCGCTGCGTACAGCTGCGGCAAGCTCAGCCTCAAGGCGGGCAAGTTTCGTTTCGTAGCGGGCCTGCTTGTGGCCTTCAACGCTCAGTTCAGTCCAGTAAGCGGCTTCGCGTGCTCCATCGAAACAGGCAATTAATCCGTGGGTCAGCCGGTTTTTGGGCCGAGCGGCCAACCGGTATTCCAATGGAGTCATGTGGGTCGACTGCGGTTTGCGGAAGATCAACAGCAGCGAAGGTGTCAACCAGAGGAAATAGCCAATGAGCGAATGCAGTACTCGTTCGTTCTGGAGTGCTGCCACCGTCAAGGGGCTGACTACGGCCAAGGCCACCACAACCAATAAGACCAATGAATATCCCAAACCCACACCCGGATGGGGATTGCTGCGGTACAAGGAGACAGCCAAGGCGGTCAGTGTCGCGGTGGCAATCGCCAACAAGATCAATGCCATCAGAGACAGCGCTAAAAGCACGGGCGAGAAACCACTGTTGACGATCAGCGGGACAACGGTAAATACCAGACCGCTGCCTGCCCACCACAGCACCAATTTGACCGTCTTTGCCGGCTCAACCTTGATCCGAGTCTTGGCAGAGACTCCCCACATGCGCTCCCATCGGTGAGTGTGCAGACGCATGGCGGTGGTCAGATGAAACTCGTCAATCTCGCGCTGCACGGCTGCATCTCGCTGGCGCACGACAGAGAAGATGGCCAGCATCAGGCACAGCAGACCCAAGAAGAACTTGGGACCAGAATCAGGATCGGAGGGGAGGAAGAATACGTTGTGCAGCGCCATCCACATGGTGGCCGCCGCAGCGATTCCCACGAGCAGGGTCAAGAGTTCAAGCAGGTCATCCAACGCCATGACCTGGGCTTGATTAGCCATGCCCAGCGGGTTGCGTCCACTGAACACCAACGCCACCAAAATGGTGGCCGTGGCACCAATGATCCAGCCGAGGGCGTCAAGACCAAAGTCGAAGGTTTCCGGACTGGTGAAGGGTGCCAGGATCCGTTCACTGAAACGGGCCCACACCACATTCAGGTCACCAAAGGAGGCAACGATGGCAGTATTTGCTGGGTGGTGTACCTGCAGGATCAGCAGACACATGAGCCAGCCGAGAAAGAGGAGGGTGAAAATCTGTCTCCGCTGGCTACGCTTTTCGCGGTGAAAATCCGCAACAGCAGCCATGGTGTGTTCGTGTGCATCGGCCAATTCTGTCCCCTTGATTGTCCCTATCCGGTGATCCTAGCCGAGCCCGTTCAAAGAATGTGGGTTCCTGTTGGATTCGGGCGCACACGTGTACTAGGGTAAATGATTGTGAGATAGATAACGCAGCCCCCGCCCGCGCCGATCGCTTCCGCTGTAACAGTGGATTGCCGGATCGCGCCTGACCTGCCTGCCAATCCACAATTCTCGTTAGAAGGCCGTAGTGCGCTCGTTTCCTTACAAATCCGCCAAAAAACCGGACCTCCGCTCGCCGGGCCGTTATCTCCTGTGGTTGGCGGGTGCCCAACGCGGCACGCTCTGGCTGGGGATCTTCTACGGCTCCATCTGGACGGTGTGTCAGGCGCTGACACCCTACATCTTGGGCCAGGCGATTGATCAGGGGATTCTGCCCGGTGACTTCGCCCGGCTCTCCGTCTGGGTTGGCCTGCTGGTAGGGATCA
Organism: Specibacter sp. NPDC078709; assembly: GCF_040686795.1. Classification (NCBI taxonomy): domain Bacteria; kingdom Bacillati; phylum Actinomycetota; class Actinomycetes; order Micrococcales; family Micrococcaceae; genus Specibacter; species Specibacter sp. NPDC078709. The sequence goes on along the minus strand of NZ_JBFBLU010000005.1, from coordinate 207,849 downwards.
CCGTGGTCCAGTCAATCTCAACCACCCTGCGCCACCGCGCCGCCGTGAGCAACTGGATGCAGGCGGCGTACCGTTCCTCGCAAGTGGTGGGCTACAAGGTCACCCGCAGCGGGGACGCACTGCCGCAAAAGTTTTCCACCGGCGAGGTGGTCTCCACCAGCGCCTCCGATGCCATGCGAATTGGCGAAATCTTTGACGTGGTTGCGCGTCTGGCCGGATCTGTAGTGGGGTACCTGCTGGTCTCCTACCTTGTCTTCCAATCGTCCTGGCAGCTTGGCCTGGTGGTGTTAGTGGGCGTGCCGCTGTGCGGTGCCGGCCTGCTCTTCGTGATCCGTCCGCTCCAAAGACGCCAGAAGGATCAGCGCGAAGCGGCCGGACAAATGACTGCGCTCGGCGCCGACACCGTTGCCGGACTGCGCGTGTTGCGTGGCATAGGCGGGGAACACATTTTCGTGGAGCGTTACCGGGAACGGTCGCGGGCAACCCAGCTCGCCGGAAATAAGGTGGCTTATTCGCTGGCCGATTTGGACGCCGCTCAGGTATTCGTGGTCGGCGTCTTCAGCGTCGCTTTCACCTGGATCGGTGCCCTGCAAGCCGTATCGGGGCAGATCGAGGCCGGTCAGCTCGTGGCGCTTTACGGCTATGCGGTCTTTTTAGTCTCGCCCATCCGCACCGCCGCCGACGCCGTCTCACGCTTCATCCGCGCCCACGTTGGTGCCAAACGCATCATCGATGTGTTGTCCACACCCTCTGCCGTGCACGACGCCGAGACCACAGTTCCTGCACCGTCGGAACCTAGCCCTTTGGTCGATTCGGTGACGGGGGTGATGGTTTCCCCGGGCGGACTCAGCGCCATTGTCTCGGGAGACCCGGAACACTCGGCATCTTTGGCCCGGCGGCTGGGCCGCTTTGAAGACGCCGTACTGCGTGAGGCGCAAGTGCGGTGGGGCGATGAGGCCCTGCACCTGATGCCGCTGCGCGATGTGCGCTCACGCATTGTGGTTTCCGACGCCGAGCCCCAGCTCTTCACGGGAACCCTTCGCGAGGAGCTGGACCCCACGGGAGAGCACACGGATACCGAAATCATGGCGGCCATTGACGTGGCCAGCGCGGAGGATGTCTTCGACGGACTGGAAGACGGGTTGAATGATGAGGTCACGGAGAAGGGTCGCAGCTTCTCCGGAGGCCAGCGCCAACGCCTGACCTTGGCACGCGCTGTGCTGACAGAGGCCGAGGTGCTGGTGCTGATTGAACCCACCAGCGCCGTTGACGCCCATACCGAATCACGCATTGCCAGCGCGCTGCGCCGCACCCGCAACACCCCCGGCCACACCACCGTGGTGGTTACGGCCAGCCCGCTACTGCTAAGTGCCATGGACACCGTGGCATTTTTGAAGGACGGCAAGCTGCGGGCCCAAGGCACGCACCGGCATCTACTGGACACCGAGCCCGAATACCGCAAGGTGGTCATCCGCGGTGAAGGCATGGACGGACATGGCGGAACCACAGCGGATCATGCGGCAAGCGCCCAGGCGAGCAACGGCGTCGAACTTGCCAGCAACAGCAACAACGTCATGCACGGAGGGGAGAACTAATGGCTGAAACGAAGCTTCCTGTGGCAAATTCTGCCGAGGTCAAGGCCGAGGGTTTGCGCCTCATGGGCATGCACAAAAAGCCGCTCGCAGGCGTTGTTGGCCTGTACGGTGTGGCCGCCGTTGCGGGATTGGCGGGGCCGTTCCTGCTGGGCCGGTTGGTGGATGCCATCAGCGTTGGCACCACCGCCGGGTTCGTGGCCATGGTGGCGCTGGCGCTCGCCGGATTCGTCATTGTCCAGACGGTGCTGGCCCGATGGGCACGGCGCAAGGGCATGATTCTGGGTGAGAAGGTCTTTGCCCAGCTGCGCGAGGAATTCATGGAACAAGTCACCTCGCTGCCGCTCTCAACAGTGGAAAAAGCGGGTACCGGTGATCTGGTCTCGCGCACCACCAATGACGTGGACGCGGTCTCGCACACGGTCCGCTTCGGCGTGCCGCAGGTGCTGGTTTCGGTGGCAACCATTGCACTGACGGTGGCCGCGGCGGTGCTTACGAGCCCGCTCGTAGCCGTGGCGCTGCTCATTGGCGTGCCGTTGCTGGTGCCTGTCACGCGCTGGTATCTCAAGCGCGCCACCCCCGGCTATTTGGCTGAGCGGGAGAGCTACGCCGGTCTCAACGGTGCCATCACCGAGACCATTGAGGGTGCCCGCACGGTCGATGCGCTGAGTCTTGGCCAGCATCGCCGCGACCGGATCGACGCGGCTCTGCGCAACTGCTTTGAACGTGAAAAGTACACCTTGGGCCTGCGCACCGTGCTCTTCCCCGTGGCCGAACTTTCCTTTTGGCTTCCAGTAGCTGGGGTGCTGTTGTGGGGTGGCTGGCTGTCCTCGCAGGATCTGGTGACCACGGGTATGGTGGCCACGGTTGCGCTCTACGCCATGCAGCTCATTGATCCGGTGGACACCTTGATCATGTGGATTGATGAGATCCAGGTGGGTGCGTCCTCGCTGGCCCGGATCGTGGGCATTCGCGATGTCAAGGCTGACCGCATTGCCACGGACGCCGTCCCCGCCGACGATCTGCTGGTGGTGGATGACGTCCGCTACGCCTACCGTCCCGGGCACAATGTTTTGCACGGCATCGACCTGACGCTGCGGCAGGGGGAGCGGCTGGCCATGGTGGGTCCCTCCGGCGCTGGCAAGTCCACGCTGGGCAGGTTGTTGGCTGGAATCCACGGACCCACGTCCGGTTCGGTCACGGTGGGCGGGGTGCCGCTGGTGGACCGGCCGCTGGATGAATTGCGTGGCGAGGTGGCTCTCGTGACGCAGGAACACCACGTATTTGTGGGGACGCTGGCCGATAACGTCCGCCTAGGTAAGGCCAACGCCAGTGACGCTGAGATCGAAAAGGCCCTGTCCGACGTCGGATCCTTAGCTTGGGTGCGTGCCCTCCCCAAGGGCTTGGCTACTGAGGTGGGTTCGGGTTCGCACACATTGACGCCGGCTCAGGCGCAGGAATTGGCCCTCGCGCGGCTGGTACTGGCCGATCCGCACACGCTGGTGCTGGATGAGGCCACCTCGCTGATTGATCCGCAGGCTGCACGGGATCTGGAGTTTTCGCTCAGTGCCGTGTTGGAGGGGCGGACAGTGATCGCGATTGCGCACCGTTTGCACACCGCGCACGACGCCGATCGGGTCGCCGTGGTGGAAAAGGGACGGATCACAGAGCTGGGCTCGCACGACGAACTGTTGGCGCAGGACGGTTCCTACGCGGCACTGTGGAACTCGTGGCGGCAGGACGCCTGAGCTCCGCCCCGGTGCTCGAGTGTGTCGAGACCCCGCCGGGGCCTGTTGGGTCTGCGGAAAGGCGCGTAACGTTCAAAGAGGGGGACGCGTTGGACCGACCCGGCCCGGTGCGTGTCTGCTCGTAAGATCACCAGGAGTTCACTATGCCTGACAAACAGCCACACCACCACGAACACAAAAAGCTGGACAAGGGCCATGCAATCAAGGCCAAGCGTGCAGAGAAAAAGGCCCGTAGCGCAGCCGTTGAGGCTGCTGACCCAGTGGCCCACATCGCCAAGAAACGGTAGTGCTCAGCTACGTTCGTGGCCGCGCCCTGGCAGCAGAGGAAGTGCCGTATGGGTCTTCTGACGTTCACCATCAACGTCACTCTTGATGGTTGCGTCGACCATCAAGAGGGTATCTCCGATGAGGAGACGCACACGTACTTCACCCGACTGTTGGATGAGAGCGGCGCAATGCTCTGGGGCCGCACGACCTACGAGATGATGGAGAGCTACTGGCCGGCGGTCGCCCGAGGGGACTTCGATGCGCCGCCGGCGCTACGCGAGTGGGCGCTTAAGCTGGAGTCCAAGTCCAAATACGTGGTGTCGGCGACTCGGAGTGATTTCCCGTGGACCAACAGCCACCACATCGAGGGCGAACTGCGCACGGCGGTGCAAGCACTCAAAGATCAGACACCCCGCGGGGTGCTCGTTGGCAGCGGCAAACTTGCGACGCAGCTGGACCGGTTGGATTTGATTGACGAGTACAAATTCCTCCTCCATCCCATGATCGCTGGCCACGGCCCCACCCTGTACCAAGGTGGAATACCCAGCACTCGACGCCTCGAGCTGATCTCGGCCGAGCCGCTGAGCAACGGCGCGGTCGCCATGCACTATCGCCGGACTGACTGACGCCCGTCGAGCTGCCTGAGGCCCGTCGAGCGGGGCGGCGCACATCGTCAGAAGGCGCTGGTGCCCGCTTCGGAACGCAGACCGGCTAGATGCATATGCATGGAATAGCTGGACTGCTTTTCCCGTTGTGCCGTGTATGGAAACAAACTTCAAGAAGCGCATTGGATTCCTCTCTTTTGGCCACTACGGTACTGGCCGCGGCTCCCAAACTAACTCGGCAGCTGACGCACTACATCAAGCAATTGACCTTTCGGTCGCTGCCGAGGAGCTGGGCATTGACGGCGCCTTCTTCCGTGTTCACCACTTTGCCCGCCAGCAGGCGGCGCCTTTCCCGCTCATGGCGGCCATTGCGGCCCGCACCAGCCGGATTGAAATTGGTACCGGCGTCATTGACATGCGTTATGAAAATCCTCTTTATATGGCAGAGCAGGCTGCGGCCACGGATCTCATCAGCGATGGCCGGCTGCAGATCGGTGTGAGCCGCGGGTCACCCGAGCCCGCTGCCAATGGCGCAGCAGACTTTGGCCATTTCCCGCTCGACGGCGAAACGGATGCGGACATGGCCAGGCGCCACACCGCTACCTTCCGGCACGCGATTTCTGGCGCCGGCATAGCTGAGCCCGGCGAACGTGTCTCCATGGGTGGGGAACGGTTGCTGCGCATTGAGCCGCAGTCACCGGGTTTGTCCGAGCGTATTTGGTGGGGTGCAGGATCTCGCGCCACGGCCGTATGGGCTGCTCGCCAAGGCATGAACTTGATGAGTTCAACCCTGCTCACCGAAGACACTGGAGTGCCCTTCGATCAGCTGCAGGCCGAGCAGATTCAATTGTTCCGCGACGAATGGGCTGCGGCCGGGCACGGCTTTACACCCCGGGTTTCGGTCAGCCGCAGCATCATCCCCGTGGTGGACGATGTGGACCGCATGTACTTTGGTCTGCGCGCCCAGGCTGAGAACAAGGACCAGGTGGGCATGATCGACGGGCTGCTGTCCCGCTTCGGCAAGAGTTATATGGGCGATCCGGCGGACATTGCCCGCGATCTTGCTGCCGACGCCGCGGTTCAGGCTGCGGACACCCTGATGCTTACGGTCCCCAATCAGCTCGGGGTTGCTTACAACACCAAGATGTTGGCGAACATTGCCGAGCATATTGCCCCGGCTATTGGCTGGATGCCAAACATCGAGGCTCGGCTCGAGTAGTGCGCAGTAATCGACGCAGCCGTCGCCACTGGGTAGCGTGAAACGCATGGAGAACGATCGCACACCCACGGACGACGGCTGGTTCTATGCACCTGCGCCGCCGGATACGAACACCTTTACAGACCTCGGGACGTTTAACGTGGATGGTGAGGTGTTCGTAGTGCGCAGGAGCGACGCTGAAGGAACGACTCTCTATGACTGGGTCTCGGGCCCCAACGACGGCTATGGGTTCAACACGTTCGGCGGCAGCGGCGCCTCCAGCCGTGAACAGCACGTTGCTTCCATTCGTGATTTCCTCGCCGGAATCGACGCCGCAACCGGGTTTCTCCGGGATCCGTAGGACCAACAACGGTGCCCCATTCAGATGGGAAGGCATACGCTGGGACGATGACAATTCGTCTTGATCCTCTGGACCCCGACAGCTTCCCTCAGTGGGTAGAACGCAGCAGCCGCGAGTATGTTGCTGATCTCGTCTCCTTGGGTACCTCACCTGGGGAGGCCCAGCGCCAGGCGGAATCGTCGCTTCGTCAGGCATTCCCCGAAAGTCGCCCGGGCCCAGATAACGCCGTATTTGACCTGATTGATGACGCTGGTGTTGGTGTTGGCTACCTCTGGGTTGGCCGGGACAGTTCCGATGATCCCACCTCGTGGTGGGTGTGGGACATCCTCATAGACTCCGAATATCGGGGCAGAGGATACGGCAGAGACGGCATGAAACTCGCAGAAGAGTATGCCCGGTCGCGGGGCGCCGCCACACTGGGACTGAATGTTTTTGGCTTCAACCATTCAGCGCGCAAGCTCTATGAATCTCTGGGTTACGAAACCATGAGCATCAAAATGCGTAAAAGTCTCGCGCCGGACTAAGGGCTAGAGGGGGAGACTGGACGGGCGTGACCCGCGTCCCCTGAAAAGCTACCGCTGTTCGGCATAGCTGTTTCACTGCCGGGGAAACTATTGAGAGGGGGTTCCCGCTCTGCGCGGGAGTCCTGCCGTAGCATCGGTGCCGGAGGTTGCCCGTGCCATCGAAATATGAACGAAGAGAGGATTGAGCATTGGTGTGAAGCCTGTGGCGCCAGCGAGATGCTTACGCCCGAACCTGCAGCAATTGCTCCATCGCCAAGACCTGCTGCCAAGACCCTCTGGTGGGCGCGCACAGGGGAGAAAAGGGACATTGGCGCCATCACGCCGCAGCGTCGGGTTCTAGCGCGAAAACCCAACGAGGTCAACGATTAGGGCAGCAACTCAATCATCTGTGGCCGCGCCTTCATAGCATGAATCACAAGCTCATTGCCGCTGTCGAAGACGAGAACAACCGTCTCTAGCAGCCGCCCTCGGGGAGAACTCCGTGTTTCAGCGCCGAGGCATAAACTTTCATGCGGCCAAGCGGTGGAGTGCTTCTCGAATTACTTCTGAGCGAGACTTGCCCTCACGTTCAGCACGCTCATCAATCGCCGCGATCTCTTCAAGAGTCAGGCGGAGGGCGACCACCTGTGACGGCTCAGCTCCACGACCAGGGCGGCCGCGACCACGCTTTTTCAGCGCGTCGACACCGTACCCGTGCTCGGCTTCGGCAGCCCAGAGCGCGATCTCCTCTTCAGTGACCGGAACCCCGTTGATCGTCTCGCGTTCGCTCATGCCATTAATGTATAACGAAAATATCGACTGGACAAGATGTCACTGGCCAACTCGGCTCCGAAGAGTCTCGGGGCAGATATCGGCAGCGAATGGATCGACCTGCTCGTGGGTGAAAAGTGCGGCGCATTTGTAGCGTCTAGCGCTGGTCCAGTTGACGATTTCGCCCGTAATGCGCAGCGGTGCGCTAGTGCGGTACGAGCGAGTTGGATTACCCGGGAACTTCTTGTCGGTGACGTCCGGCTCGTTCCCAAATATTCCGATTGGTTCAATGGCGTAGACATGAGGAGCGGCGTCGGTACCGGAGAGCCCTGCTGTGATCTCGGCGGCGAGTCCGGCGCCATCCGCAAGGGCTGTGAAATAGACGTGGTTCATGACCACTTCGGGACGGCAATTCGAGCGATGACCCGCCGTGAGGAAAACGTCTACCTGCAAGTCGGCAATTGGTCCGCGGAAGAACGGTCCGTCGCTCACGCCGGTAGGCTTCAGGACTGACGAACACGCAGCCGCAGCTCGCATCGGAATAAGTGCCGGACTAAACGTAGCCCTACATTCGCCTTCCAGGTGTTGCCAGCTTTCTATTTTTTGTCTCACTCATTCCTTTCCTCTTGGGCGGGGTCCTCGTGTTGGGATCCGGAAGTAGAAGGTACTTTGAGGGAGCGCAACCCAGGCCCCACTCGGAACGATTTTGCGCATTGTCGAAGCGGCGTTCGTATTGACGGGTCTTGAGTTGGTCGGGATGTGCTCGATCGCGCAGCAGCAGGTGGGTGCGTTGTCGCAGCTCGAAGGCGACCGGAGCCCACAGAACCCACAGAATCACGAAAATACAGCGAGAACTTTGCCGAGCGCGGTTCCCGTGATGCCAGCGATGGGACGGAAATCAGCCGCCGCTTAACCCGGCTGCGCTAACAAAACCCACGTGCCGCCGTCGTGCTCAAGAATAACGACGGCGGCACGTGGCGTTAGCCGTTGTGCCGCGGTGGTAAAATCGAGGGTGGAGCAATCCCCCTAAATTTTAGCGACACCGGACCAGCTTTTTATCCGAACGCGTCGCACAAGAAAGGCAGCGCATCGTCGCCGCCGGCCGCCTACAACAGAACAAAGTTTGGAACCCATGAGAAGAACTGCCCGCCAGACCCCTCCCGCCCTCGCCGAAGGTGCAATGCGCATCGTCGCACTGGGTGGTTTGGGCGAAATTGGCCGCAACATGACCGTCTTCGAATACGCGGGAAAGTTGCTGATCGTTGACTGCGGCGTGCTCTTCCCCGAGGATCACCACCCCGGCGTTGACTTGATTCTGCCGGACTTCTCGTACTTGAAGAACCGCTGGCAGGACGTGGTTGGCCTGGTGCTGACCCACGGCCACGAAGATCACATTGGCGGTGTCCCGTACCTGCTTAAGCACCGCGGCGACATCCCCGTAATCTCCGCCAAGCTGACTTTGGCCTTCTTGAAGACCAAGCTTGAAGAGCACCGCATCAAGGGCAAGATGATCCAGGTCAAGGAAGGCGACCGACGCAAGTTCGGCCCGTTCGACGTTGAATTCCTGGCCGTCAACCACTCCATCCCGGACGGCCTGGCTGTAGCTATCCGTACGCCTGCCGGCCTGGTGCTGGAAACTGGCGACTTCAAGATGGACCAGTTCCCGCTGGATAAGCGCATCACCGACCTCGCTGGCTTTGCCCGCTTGGGTGAGGAAGGCGTGGATTTGTTCCTGCCTGACTCCACCAACGCCGAAGTTCCCGGCTTCCTGGCCGCTGAAGCTGACCTGATCCCGGCCATCGACCAGGTCATGCGCACGGCCCCGCGCCGCGTTATTGTCTCCAGCTTCGCCAGCCACGTGCACCGCATTCAGCAGATCATCGATTCTGCTCACAAGTACAACCGTAAGATCGCGTTCGTTGGCCGTTCCATGGTCCGCAACATGACCACTGCGCGCGAACTGGGCTACTTGAAGATCCCGCGCGGCATGCTCGTTGACGCCAAGGAACTGGAAAAGATGGCCCCCGAAAAGGCCGTTCTGATCTGCACCGGTTCTCAGGGCGAGCCCATGGCTGCGCTGGCTCGCATGGCTAACGGCGATCACCAGATCAACTTGACCGACGGCGACACCGTGCTGCTGGCGAGCTCGCTGGTGCCTGGTAACGAGTCCTCGATCTACCGCCTGATCAATGACCTCACCAAGCAGGGCGCCAACGTCATTCACAAGGGCAACGCCAAGGTGCACGTCTCCGGCCACGCCAGTGCCGGCGAGCTCGTCTACTGCTACAACTTGGTTCGTCCCAAGAACGTCATGCCGGTTCACGGCGAATACCGCCACCTGAAGGCGAACGCCGAACTGGCTATCCGCACCGGTGTGGATCCCAAGAACGCGTTCATCGTTGAAGATGGCACCACGATCGACCTCAAGGACGGCGTTGCCAAGGTCACCGGTAGCGTTCCCGCCGCCTACGTCTACGTCGAGAACATGGTTGCCGGTGCGGCCACTGAAGAGTCGCTGCAGGATCGCATCCGTCTCGCCGAAGACGGAGCCGTCACCGTTCTGCTGATCGTCAACCCGGACACCGGCAAGATCGAAGAAGACCCCGAGTTCTTCTCGGTCGGTTTCAACCTGACGCCCAAGGACATCGAAAAGGCCGCCGTCATCGTCGAGAAGACCATCACCGGTCTTCGCGGCGAAAAGACCGGCCCCAACGCCGAGAAGGCTGTAGCCAACGGCCTGCTGCGCTGGTCCGACCGCGCGCTGCGCCGCAAGCCCGTCTACACGGTCATCATCGTCGAGGCGTAAACCCCTTCTGCGTTTCCCGGGTGCCGCCGCCGTACTTCTTTTGGGAAGTACGACGGCGGCACTTGGCTTTTAAGGGTTCCGACGCCATGCGCTGGGGCTGGTGCGGGGACGCTGCGTGGCGGGATCATTCCCCGCGGAGTCTGTCCATTTCGCGGCGGTCCTTTTTGGTGGGACGGCCGGTGCCGCGGTCACGCTGGGGGAGGCCGAGCGCCGGCAGGACCGGGCGCGGGGGAGTGTGGTCGGTGAAGCAATGCGAGGCAGCTTCCGGGCCCACGCGCTTGTTGATGAGCGCACGGACCTCAAGGATCCTGTCATAACCGGGCTGGCGGACTCGGATGGTATCGCCCGGAACCACGGTGTGGGCGGCCTTGGCGTTGGCATCGTTGAGTTTTACATGGCCCGCGCGGCAGGCAGCGGTGGCCAGGGACCGGGTCTTGTAGGCGCGGATGGACCAGAGCCAGGCGTCAATACGCACCGACGCCGGTGAACTTTTGGGAATGCTCATAATGCCTTGAGTCTACTGTGGCCCGCCGGATTGCCGGGAGATTGCGCCATGTGTGCCCACGCCCCATGTCAGCCGTCGAATCTGGTCATGCCGAAGGCCTGTAAGGCGTGCCAGCTCGAAATCGTCCATGATGCCCTGCCTCCGGGTAGCCGCAAGCAGTTCCAACTGTTCGGCCTCGGTCGCCGCCTTGGAGAGCTTCATCGAGGAAAGCTCGTTGCCCAGGCTGTGAACAGCCGCCAAATAGTGCCGGGCCGGCGTCCCTGATGGATGGAGGTCCTCGAATGCCAGCCCTGCATGGATCACTTCCTTGCGTGAAAGTTGGGCGGCCTCCGCCAGCTCCCCGGCTTTCACTCCGTCTTCCAACGCCAATGCCAGCTGCCGGTTCAGTGTCGACGTTACACCGCGGAGCCTGTCGGCTTTGAAGGCAAGAAGCTGCCGTTGCCGATCGAACGTGCTCCTGAGCTGGTCAAGGCGGGCAGCTTGCTGATCCAATCCGGAATTGCCACGGTATCGGTAACCGGAGCCGGCGGATCCCGGCGTTGTGGTTGCCGATGCGGAGAAAGCTGGTCGGTGGCGGACACCCTGGCTGCGGGACAATGCGATTCCTCGTTTCAATTTCCGGATCGGGGTAGTGCCTCATTAGGATGCTACTCAGAAAGTGGGCCCGTGTGGGCATACCTAAAATGCGTGCAGCCATAAGAAAATGACTGCGTGGGTGCAGTGACGCGGGCCATAAGATCCGCTTATAGTTCCACGTGGTTTAGGTCTTGGTCACAGGCCACCCAGGGTGCCTAGGCTCAAAGGAAGTGAAACTCCCGTCCGGTCCTAGTGCTTGGAATTCCAATGACTGAATTTGTGCCCGCATCTCGCGTGACCCGCATCAAATCCTCACCCAGTGTTGCAGCCGCAGGACGCGTCCGCGAGCTCAAGGCAGGGGGCCGGAGGATTCTTGACCTAACAGTCGGCGAGCCCGACTTCGACACCCCGGCGAACATCAAGGACGCCGCCATCGCGGCGGTCCGCAACGGTGAGACAAAGTACACCGCGGTTGCAGGGACGCCTGCGCTGCAGGCTGCGATCATCCATTCCATGGAATCCCGGTCCGGCGTCCGCTACACGACGGACCGGATTACCATTGGCGGCGGCGCCAAACAGGTCATCTTCACGGCCTTCATGGCCTCACTGGCCGAAGGCGACGAAGTGGTCATCCCCGCCCCTTACTGGGTGTCCTACCCAGACATGGTCCTGGCCAACGAAGGCACACCCGTCATCGTGGATTGCGGTGAAGACACAGGATTCAAGCTGACACCGGAGTTGCTGGCCGCTGCGCTGACCGACCGGAGCAAATGGTTGATCCTGAACACGCCTTCCAACCCCACGGGTGCCGTTTATACGGCAGAGGAGCTGCGCGGACTGGCTCGCGTCCTGGCTGAGTTCCCCAAGGTTCATGTCCTGACGGACGAAATCTACGATGAAATCTACTTTGGGCCTGAACGCCCGGCCTGCCTGCTCAGGGTGGCACCGGAGTTGGACGGGCGCGTCCTCATGGTCAACGGAGTATCCAAGTCCTACGCCATGACAGGATGGCGGTTGGGCTATGCGGTTGGGCCAAAGCCCGTGATTGCCGCCATCAACAAGCTCCAATCACAGATTTCCTCATGCCCCTCATCCGTTAGTCAGGCTGCCGCCGCCGAAGCCCTAACCGGGGACCAGACCTTCGTGCTGGAAAGCCGGGACGTGTACCGCTCCCGCCGCGACATTGCTGTGGCCGGTCTCAACACCATCGACGGCCTGGCCTGCAAGACGCCCGACGGCGCCTTTTACGCCTACGTCAACTGCGCCGGCGTCGTGGGCAAGACTACCCCCGACGGTGCCGTGATCAGCAATGATGAGGATTTCACCCTGTACCTGCTCGACAGTGCCTCAGTGGCCGTCATTCAGGGATCCGCCTACGGGTTCGGGCCCTACTTCCGGATTTCCTACGCCACCAGCGTGGAAGTCATCAATGAGGCGCTTGCCGCCATTGAAAAATCTGTCATGGCACTTAGCTAGCTGCCACACCAAACACCCAAGGAGCACTGCCATGATTCATGTCAAAACCAGATTTATGCGTCCCACCGCCGACGCTGTTGCCAGGTTGGCTAAATTCTCATCCGCCACCATTCACGAGGCACAGGGCCGCAAGGGCGCACTCAATTCCAAGATCAAGCCGATCGACCGGAACATGTCTTTCTGCGGTCCGGCGGTGACAGTGCGCTGCGCGCCCAGGGACAACCTCATGCTGCAAGTGGCCATCCACTATGCCGAAGCAGGGGACGTCGTCCTGGTGTCAGCCGGCGAATACGGTGAAGCGGGAACGTTCGGTGATGTGCTGGGAACCGCCATGAAGGCCAAGGGATTGGCTGCGATGGTGACTGATTCCGGCGTCCGGGACACCCAGGACCTCATTGAACTGGGCCTGCCAGTCTTCTCAGCCAACGTCTGCATTAAGGGAACCGTCAAGGAGACTATCGGGCCCATCAACCACCCGGTGGTCTTTGGAGACGAGATCATCTACCCCGGTGACATCCTCAAGGGAGACGCCGACGGCGTCGTCGTCATTCGCCGTGAAGAAATCGAAGACGTCATCCGCCTGTCACAGCAGCGCGATGACGAAGAGCGCGAACTCATGGGCAGGTACCTGGCAGGCGGCACAACCATTGAACTGTGCAACCTCACGGAAGTGCTCAAGGCCAAGGGTCTCCTGGTTGAGGACGCGTAGCCGAGGGGGCTGAATAACTTATCCACGCAACAGCCAGCCCCTCAAAATGAATTCTATTTTAAGGGGCTGGCCAGTTCGATGAAGAACTTCAAAATTGGAATTAGGAATGTGGATGGAATAATTGAGCCTATTGCAGTCCGTTTTCCGTCAGCATTTCATGAAACATTTCATTGAGAATTCTCAAAACGGCGGATGCGGCCTCTGACAGCGGTTCGTGGTCCGGGGTGCACAAGGCAATCTTGCACGAAATGGCCGGGTCCGTGATGCGCAGGAAGGCGAAGTCCTCGTCGTCAAACAAGGACTCGGCTGCCGAGCGGGGCAGGATCGTTGCGCCCAGGTCGGCGCGAAGAAGCTGCCGAAGCGTGGGGGAAGATTCCACTTCACCCACCAGCTTCAGTTCAAGGCCCTTGCCCCTGAATCCCTCCTCGACGATTTGCCGCAGGGTGTGGTTCTGTTCCGGCAGGATCATGCCAAGGTGGGAAGCTTCCTCCAGTGTCGTCACGCCACTTTCGGCAACGGCCTCTGACACTCGCTTGGAGTTCACCACAAGATAGAGCTCTTCAATGCTCAAAGTGGTGAATTGAACTCCCCGGATGGGGCCGGGCTCGTAAATCAGGGCCATATCCAGGCGGCCGTTGCGGATGGCGTCGCTGAGTACTCCACCATATATTTCCGTCAAATGCAGCACAATGTCGGGGTATCTGCGGCTGACCTCGCCCATGATCCGGGGTGTCAGTGCCGACGCCATGCTGTAGGGGGCGATGGCTATGGAAACGCGCCCGGACGGAGCGGCCCCTGAGTCGGAAACGTCCAAACGGGCCTGCTCCACGAGGCGCAGGATGGTTTGGGCGTGACGGTACAAGGTATGCCCGGCGGCTGTTGGTGAGACGCCTTGCTTGCTTCGGATCAGGAGCCGCTGCTTGAGGTCCTTTTCCAGGGCCGAAACTTGCTGGCTGAGCGCCGGCTGGGCCACATGCAGGGCTGCCGCAGCCTTGGTGATGCTGCCGGAATCAACAATCTTTACAAAATAGGCAAGCCTGCGCGTGTCCACGGTGGTCTTCTTTCCTGATGGCACCTGGTCGTCGGGACAGGGGTCATATCTGAAACTTATGGAGAGACACACAATAGGTCTTTGTGTGATCCATATCTCGCATAATAAGTTGATCTGAGAAAGCAATTCCGGCGCCACTCTGATTCTATCCTGCAGCGCTTGTGAAGAAAACTTTTCACCCCAGGACTCACGCCAATAGTTGCACGATGAAGTGTCACTGGCCGGTCGGCAAAAAATGCTGAGACCTGGTTGCTTGAATATTTCACTGCAAGGCATGTGCCTTGCCAAATAGAAGGAATCGGCAAATGAAGAAATCCATTAAGGGCAAGATTGCCGCAGTAGTCACGGTCTCCGCGATGGCGCTTGCGCTGGCCTCATGCGGCGGACCGGGCAATGCCGCCGGTGAAGACAGCCCGACCTCGGGCGAGGTGAGCATCATTGCCTACTCGGGTGTGTGGCAGGACCAGTACAACGCCGCCGTCATCGAGCCCTTCAAAGCCAAATATCCCGACATCAAGGTTACCTACGCATCCAAGCGATCGTCCGCAGAGATGCTCAGCGCACTTCAAGGCCAAAAGGGCAAGCCATCCACAGACGTTGCGATCATGGACAATTCCGTCTCCACCTCAGGCAACAAGCAGGGCTTGTTTGAAAAGATCGATACAGCGGGAGTACCTAACCTGGCCAACGTCGCAGATGAGTTCAAGGACAAGGACGGATTCGGTCCGGTAGCCATGCTTGACGCCATCGGCTTGGTCTACGACACGGCCACGTTCCCAACACCCCCTCAGAGCTGGAACGTGCTGTGGGATCCGGCCTATGCGGGCAAGATCAATGTGAACGCCCCGCCTTCACTGCTCGGCCTTTCGCTGACCGCCATCACCTCCAAAATGGAAGGTGAGGATTACACGAAGAGCATCGACAAGGCAGTGGTCCGCCTGAAGGAACTGGCGCCCGCCGTCCAGACGTTCGCCCCCAACCCCGACGAATACCAGAGCATCATTACAGGTCAGACGGTGCTCGGCCTGGGGCAGAATGCGCGAGGCCAGTTCTACAGCGACCAGAGCAACAAGAAGATGGGCGTCACCTTCCCGAAGGAGGGCACCGTCTACCAAATCAACACCATCAACCTAGTCAAAGATGCCCCGCACGCCGCTGCAGCCAAGACGTTCATTGACTACGCGCTGTCAGCCGAGGCACAGACAGCATTCGCCGAGAAGCTCTTCTACGCTCCCTCCGTCACAAACGCGAAGCTGCCCGATGACGTCAAGGACCGTGTTGTACCCACTGATGGTTCATTGAACATCGTCCCGCTTGACGTGGACTTCCTGTCATCCGCGCGCGACAAATGGACTGACATCTGGAAGCGCCAGATCATCAAATAGCCGCACCCAGGTGCCCTTCCCACTTACTGTTCCAGGAGAACCAAAACCATGACTGAATCCAAACTGTCGATCGTTGACCTGACGAAGAAATATGCTGCAGGCATGGCACCTGCCGTCGACCGCCTCAACATGGAAGTGGAGGAAGGGCACCTGGTGGCACTTTTGGGTCCATCCGGCTGCGGCAAGACAACAACGCTGCGCATGGTTGCCGGCCTGATGGACCCCACCGCCGGATCCATCATGGTTGACGGCCGTGAAATCACCCAGGAGCCCGTCAACAAGCGCGGCATGGGGATGGTCTTCCAGTCCTATGCACTTTTCCCGCACATGAACGTTGAGCAGAACGTCGCCTTCGGGCTACAGATGCGCCAGGTTCCCAAATCCGAACAAAAGGTGCGTGTCGCCGAAGCCTTGGACATGGTTCAGCTGGGCCATCTTGGCAAGCGGGCCACCAAGGCGCTCTCCGGAGGCCAGCAGCAGCGCATCGCCCTTGCACGGGCACTCGTTGTCGAGCCGACCCTGCTTCTGCTCGACGAGCCGCTGTCCAACCTGGACGCCAAACTTCGAGACACCATGCGCACGGAAATCAGGTCCATCCAGCAGCGCACCAGGGCAACAACCCTATTCGTGACGCACGACCAGGACGAAGCCCTCGACATGGCTGACCGCATCGCAGTCATGAACGGTGGGCTCATCGAGCAGTTCGGCTCGCCCATCGACGTCTACGAGCGTCCCCGAACACACTTTGTAGCCAACTTCATTGGCCAGGCAAACTTCCTGACAATTACGGTTGGCGAGGATGTCGGCCAGGCATCCGCGGCGGGGGAGCGGAACTACAAGATTGAGGTGCCTGAGCTGGGACAATTCGGCGCAGTGGGTGCCCCTGGCCTGACCGGGCGCAGCCTGCCTGTGCTCATTCGTCCGCACCGGCTCAGGGCATCCCTGCAGCCCTCCCCTTCCGTCCAGGAACTCAAGGGAACCGTCGAGCAGGTCAGCTACACGGGAGACACCTTGAGCATCGCAGTACGGGTCGGCGGCGAAGTCCTGCAATCGCAGCTCCACACCACCAGCGGCAGCCTGCCGCATACCGGTGATAAGGCGTACCTGTCGTGGGAACCAGAGCACGCGTACATCCTTCCGGAGCATGCGAAAGCGGTTGCGGCGTGACAACAATCGCGACAAAGAACCCTGTCCCGGGAACCCGCAAAGGCCTTGAGTCTGGAGTCCTCGAGGCCGCAGCGAACAAGCGGCGCAAGCGCACCTACCTGGCCTTGCTGATACCGGGGATTCTCGGACTGCTGGTCAGCTTCGTCTTTCCGCTGCTCTACATGGTCAGGATGTCCTTCAATGAGGGGGCACCGGACGGCGTCGTCATCGACACCTTCACGTTCCAGACCTACATCAAGCCACTCACCGACCCCTATTACTGGCGGGTCACTCTCGACACCTTCAGGATGGGGCTGACAGTTGGTGTGCTCTGCCTGATTGTTTCTACCCGATCGCATTGTTCCTTGTGCGCAGCACAAGTAAATACAAGGGGCTGCTGCTGGCCGTTGCCATCGCGCCGCTCCTGACATCCGCAGTTGTGCGCACCTACGGGTGGATGGTCATTTTGGGCACCAACGGCCTCGTCAACACGTCGCTGGAATCCATGGGACTCATTGGCTCACCGTTGAAACTGACCAACAATATGACAGGTGTGACAATCGGGCTGGTTGAGATTTTCATGCCCTATGCCATCCTGGCCATGATTTCCGGCTTCGGGCGACTCAGCCCGCAACTGGAGGAGGCCGCCGGATCGCTGGGTGCCAGCAAGTTCAAGGTTTTCATGCGGGTCACCCTTCCGCTGAGCCTGCCAGGCGTCTTCACCGCATTCCTATTGGTCTTTGTCATGGCCATCAGTACGTTCATCACGCCACGCCTCCTGGGCGGCGGCAGCGTGCAGGTGCTGGCTACTGAAATCTATGACCAAACCACGGGCCTGTTGAACTGGCCGTTTGCCGCAGCCCTCTCCGTGATCCTGTTGGTCCTGTTCGGCACCATCATTGCCATTTACCAGCGCATCGTCCAAAAGATTGGAGGCTGACCATGAGCGAGGCACGTCTTTTCAAGCCGCGGTTCAACCCCGCGAAACCGGTTTTCAACATCATTGTCTTTTTGCTCTACCTGTTCCTGCTGGCGCCATTGATCATTGTTTTCGTGGTGTCCTTCGCATCCAACCAGTACCTGTCTTTCCCGCCAGAGGGCTTCACCCTCAAGTGGTATCAGGCGCTGCCCTCGGAAACCATTTTCGTGGAGGGCATGAAGGTCAGCCTCATAGTTGCCGTGTTCGTCACGGTGGTGGTCCTGGCCATTGGTGTTCCTGCGGCCCTGGCCCTGCAACGGTTTGAATTCAAGTCGAAAGCGGCGATGGAGGCGTTTTTCCTCTCGCCCCTGCTGACGCCCAGCATCGTCCTAGCCTTGGGTATGGTTTTGCTGTTTGGGCCGTTGAACCTGAACAACACCTATACCGGAATCATCATCGGGCACGTGGCCATCACCATCCCCTTCGTCATCCGGACCACCATCATGAGCCTGGCCACCGCCGACACTTCATGCGAAGATGCGGCACGAATCCTAGGCGCCGGCCCCTGGACGGTGTTTCGCAGGGTCACCCTGCCGATCATCCGCCCCGGTGTGATTGCCGGCGGCGTCATCGCTTTCATCGTCTCCTTCGACGAAGCGGTAATCTCCCTCTTCGTTGCCGAATCCGGGCTCCCTACTCTCCCCGTCCAAGTCCTCCGGTATGTGGAAAACTCGGCTGATGCGGCGGTGGCTGCACTCTCCGTGATCCTCATCCTGATTTCCCTGGCCGTCGTTGTTGTGGTGGAACGCGTCATGGGGCTCCGCAAGGCTCTCAACTAGGGCCCATAGCGGGTGCGGGCAGGCCGCCCGCACCTGCGAGTCCCGTGTCGTGGGCCATAAGCCGAAGCTGTCGCATGACAGTTTTTAGGTCTTTGTGTGAGCCATCTCTCGGTGACAGACTCAAAGGCAAGTAGCCAGGGAAACGGTTCCGGGCATTGAACGAAACTTATGAACTAAGGAAGGCAGCAATGGGCCCCACAATTGATCTTGTCGCAGACCTCGGCGAAGGATTCGGCGCCTGGTCCATGGGGGACGACAAGGCGCTGCTCGACATCGTCACCAGCGCCAACATCGCCTGCGGATTTCATGCCGGGGACCCCGACATCATGGACGCCACAGTGGCCGAATGCGTCCGCCGCGGAGTCAGTATTGGTGCGCACCCGAGCTTCCCCGACCTCAGAGGCTTTGGCCGCCGCGCCATGGAGCTGGCCGCTGACGAAGTCCGCAACGATGTCCTTTACCAGCTCGGAGCCCTGAACGGCTTCGCCGCTTACCATGGGACCGAAGTGTCCCACATTGCACCTCACGGACGCCTAGGCAACCTCGTGGCCACCAGGGCGGACTACGCGGCAGCGGTGGCCGACGCCGCCGCCGCTGTCCGCCCGGACCTCATCCTGGTGGCGCAGGACGGCGAGCTCTCCACCGCGGGTTCAGAGCGCGGCCTGCCGATCGGAATTGTCGGAATCATCGATCGCGCCTACAAGCCGGACGGCACGCTGGTGCCTCGCAGCCAGCCCGGTGCAGTCATCCACGACGCGAAGACGATTGTGGACCGGACCATTCGAATGGTCTGCGAAGGACTCATCCGGGCCGTGGACGGGACCGACATCCCGATCGCCGCCGACACCGTCCTGCTGCACGGAGACAACCCGGGCGCCGTGGACCTTGCCCGGCTTATTCGCACTGAATTGACGAGTGCCGGCGTGCGCATTGCTCCGCTCCGCGAGGTCCTTGAGAACAAGCACACGGTGGCCTGACATGGGATCCACCACCACCGTCGAGGTGCACGAAGCAGGTGACGCGGCACTGCGCATCGTTGCCGCCACAGGCGACCGGGAACGTGACTGGCAGACAGTCCATGCACTGGCGGGCTGGCTCGACTCGTCAGGCATGGAGGGCATCCACGGGGCAGTCCCCACCTATGATTCAGTGCTGGTCGAGTTCGACGCCTACCTCACCTCGGCACGCCAGGTCCGGGCCATCGTGCTTATGGCCATGCGACAGATCGATTTCGTGGGCGCCACGTCCCGGGCCCCGCAGCAATTTGAGGTTCCTGTGGCCTACGGGGGTGAGTTCGGACCGGACTTGGAACGCGTGGCTGACCACGAGGGCCTGGACATCGAGGAAGTCATCCGCATTCACACCGCCAAATCATACGTAATCCGGTGCCTTGGCGCGCCAGCCGGTTCTCCCATGATGGACGGTCCCGACTTTCCCCTGCCGGTTCCCCGGCTGAAGGATCCACGCGTATCTGTGCCGGCAGGAGCCGTCTCGGTTGCCGGCCGGCAGGCGGTCATCGCGCCGGCTTCCGCCCCAGGCGGCTGGTGCGTGATCGGGCAGACACCCCTGACTCTCCTTGAGGCTTCCAGGGAACCGCTTGTGCCGTACCTGCCCGGGGATGTCCTGCGCTTTCGCCGGATTTCAGCTGAGGATTTCACACGCTATGTCGGACAACTGCTGGAGGCTTGGCAATGACTGGGAAACTTCTGGTTCAACAAGGCGGCCACTGTGTTGTCACCGACCTTGGCCGTGTCCGCGGCCCGCGCTACGGCCTGCCTGTCAACGGAGCCCTTGACCAATTTTCCGCACGTGCAGCGAACATCCTTGTGGGCAACAGGGACAGCGAACCGCTGCTGGAAATCACCGCCTTGGATGTCCGACTGCGCAGCACCACGGACATCCTGATATCCGTGACAGGCGCGTCCGTGACACTTACCGTGGGCGGCAGGGAATGCCCACAGTGGGAGCCAGTCTCGGTGGCGGCGGGGGAAATCATTTCCATCCGCACCATGGCAGGCGGCCTGCGTGCCTACCTTGCAGTCCACGGCTCGGTCGAAACACCCACGCTCCTGGGCAGTTGCGCACCCGACACGGTGGTCGGGTTCGGCCGCAGGCTCATGGAAGGGGACTCGCTGACCACGCGGAGGAGCGTACGCCCCATCCGCCAGCCCTACTTTGACCTGCCCCTGTTCCGGCTGGGGCTGTCCAGGCCCTGCATCAGCACCCACCCGGTCATCGATGTGACAGACGGCCCGGACATCGAGGAGTTTGGTGAAACAGCCCAGAAATTGTTCACCGGTACCTACACTGTCGGTGACCGCAGCAACCACATCGGGCTCAGGCTCCGCGGAGACCTGCCCGAGCGGCAGCTGAACTCCGAGGTGCTCTCACGCGGCGTGCCCGTGGGCGCCGTCGAGGTTCCGTCACGGGAAGAACTGCTGGTACTGCACCGCGGGCGTGGAGTGACCGCGGGGTATCCGGTGATGGCAGTGGTAACAAGTCTTTCACTCGACACCCTGGCCCAGGCGCGGCCGGGACATCTCGTCACCTTTCGCCACACCACGGTTGCCGAAGCGAGCGCCAACTACCGGTCCGCCATGCGGGAACTGGACAAACTGCGGACCCGGATCGGCACAGTCTTCGGTCTGCTCGGTCTGGAGAGCGATGCCAGCGAGAACGAAACGCACCTTTTGGTGAACACCCAAACGGCCTGCGGCAAGGAAAAACCAAGCCCTGGCCCGTCCATGAAGTCAATGAGGAACATAGATGTCAAGCACAACAATGCGTGCTGAAAGCGCGGACAAGGCGCCACTCAATGCGGCGCAAACCCGGAAGGTTGTCACCGCCGGGTGCGTAGGTATTTTTGTCGAGCTTTACGACAACGGCATCTTCGCCTTCATGGCCGGCACCCTGGCCCTGGTCTTCCTCGCACCGGGCAACCCTGACAACGCTTTGTTGTTTGTTTTTGCCGGTTATGCCATTTCTTTCCTAGTCCGCCCACTGGGCGCCATCGTCTGCGGCTACCTTGGCGACCGGATCGGGCGCCAGCGCCTCCTGGTCTTTGTCATACTGTTGATCAGTGTGGCCACTGCCGGCATCGGGATGCTGCCGGACTATGCAGCCATCGGAATTGCGGCACCCATCCTGCTGGTCACCCTGCGCCTGCTCCAGGGCTTCTCGGTTGGCGGCGAGTCGGCCGGTGCCATGACGTTCCTGGCCGAACACGCTCCTGAGGGCAAACGCGGCATCATCACCTCGTATGCCCAGATCGCCTCCTTTGCCGCACTCCTCACCGGGACCCTGGTGGCCTACTCCATGTCACCGTGGCTCACCGAGGAGGCCATCAACGGAGGCGGGTTTGGCTCGTTTGCCTGGCGCATCCCGTTCCTGGTCGCCATCCCCATGGGCTTCATCGGCTGGTACATCAGGAAGTCGATCACCGACACCCCCAACTTTGAGAAGCTCAAAGAGGAAGGCGGGCTGTCCAAGAACCCGTTGAAGGAAGCCTTCGCCACGCCCGTGCACCGCCGGGCGATGCTGCTGGCACTGTTCATTCCCCTCATGAACGGCTCCGGATACTACGTCCTGTTCTCCTTCATGCCAACGTTCCTCAAGGGTGAACAAATCAACTTTGGCATAGGCGAGGCGCTTCTGGTTACGGCCTGCAGCCTGGTGGTCATCTGCATTGCAATCCCTTTCATGGGCAGTCTTTCGGACCGGATCGGCCGCAAGAAGGTCATTGCAGGATCAGCCATTGCCATGGCAATTGTGGGCATCCCGTCCTATGCGCTCATCGCCACGGGGCAAATGGGGCTGGCCGTCCTGGGCGCCTGCATCATGGCTGTCGCATTCTCCGGGCACACCGCCGTCATCCACATCCTGATCGTGGAACTTTTCCCGACGCGGGTCCGGTACTCGGCCTACGGTCTGGGCTACAACGTGTCTTCGGCACTTTTCGGCGGAACGGCGCCATTGCTGATGACCTGGCTCATTTCCTCCACAGGAAACATCTACATGCCAGCCTTCTACGCGGTCATCACCGCACTGGGGACCCTGCTGGCAGTCAGTACGGTCCAAGACAGGGCCCACCTGCCGCTGCGCGACGAATAAGCACCACGGCAGACAGTCCAACAGTCATCCACCGAGCAGCAAATAGACCATTCACTTCACACATTGGGAGACAACCATGTCATTTTCAGACTACTCAACAGCTCTGGTCACGGGGGCTTCAACAGGGATGGGCGCAGCAATCACCGAGCGCCTGGTCAAGCGGGGCTTGACTGTCCACGCGGTGGCCCGCAATGAGGAACGGCTCGCTGAACTGGCCGACCGGACAGGCGCCATCCCGCATGTCCTCGACCTGACCGACACCGCTGCGCTGACCGCCATGGTGTCGGAGCTGAAGCTTGACGTCCTGGTCAACTGTGCCGGTGTCTCGCGGCCCGGAAACATCCTCACCTCGTCGGAAAGCGACATTGACGAGCTCATAGACGTCAACCTCCGCGGCCTGCTGCAACTGACACGCCTGGTCCTGCCGGGCATGGTGGAGCGGGACCTCGGCCACATCGTCAACATCAGCTCCATCGCCGGTCTCTACAACTTCTTCGGCCACACCGCTTACCACGCCACCAAGGCTGCCGTTCACCAGGTTTCGCGACAGCTGCGCAACGACACCATGGGCAAGCGGATCCGAGTCACGGAGATCTGCCCCGGACGGGTTGAGACTGAGATTTTCGGACGCAACATGGGCGGCTCGCAGGAGGCCATGCAGGAGGCGTGGGAGACGTACTACGAAGGATACGAATCCCTCACCACGGACGATATTGTCAACGCCGTGGACTACGCCGTTGAGACTCCACGCCACGTCAACGTGGGCATGCTGGAACTCATGCCCACCTTCCAGGTTCCCGGCGGCCTCACTTTTGACCGCCGGAAAGCCGCCTAAGAAAAAAATAGAACGACGGCGGCACCCGGGTGAGTGAGACAAACTCACCCGGGTGCCGCCGTCGTACCTGAAAAAGGATCAGTCTTGGTTGCTGAAGGCGGCGTCGAAGGACAGCTCGGACGGGGCAAAGTCGAACTTCTTCAGGGCGGCCAACGCTTCGGGAGCGCCCTGCAGGCGGTCCATGCCGGCGTCTTCCCACTCGATGGAGATGGGCCCGCCGTAGCCAATGGCCGTCAGGGCGCGGAAGGAGGATTCCCAGGGCACATCGCCCCGGCCCGCCGAGACGAAGTCCCAGCCGCGGCGCGGATCTCCCCACGGCAGGTGAGAGCCCATGACGGTGTTGCGGCCGGTGGGGCGCAGCTTCGTATCTTTGCAGTCCACGTGGTAGATCCGGTCCTTGAAGTCCCAGATGAAGGAGACCGGGTCAATGCCCTGCCACATGAAGTGGGAGGGATCCCAGTTCAAGCCAAACGCGGGGCGGTGGCCAATGGCCTCCAGCGTGCGCACGGTGGTCCAGTAGTCGTAGGCGATTTCTGAGGGGTGAACCTCGTGGGCGAAGCGCACACCACATTCGTCAAAGACGTCCAGGATGGGGTTCCAGCGGTCCGCGAAGTCTTGGTACCCGGCCTCAATTACGGATTCCGGAACGGGTGGGAACATGGCTACGTACTGCCAGATCGAGGAACCGGTGAAGCCGACCACCGTCGAAACGCCCAAGGCCTGCGCGAGGCGGGCCGTGTGCTTCATTTCCTCGGCGGCCCGCTGGCGCACGCCCTCGGGATCGCCGTCGCCCCACACCTTCGACCCCACAATTGCCTGGTGGCGGAAATCGATGGGGTCATCGCACACGGCCTGGCCCTTGAGGTGGTTGGAGATGGCCCAGACCTTCAGGCCGTAGCTTTCGAGCATGGCGAGCTTGCCGGCAACATAGCCGGGCTCATCCCAACGCCACGGATCCAAGTGATCGCCCGAGCAGGCAATTTCCAGGCCTTCGTAGCCCCATTCGGAAGCCAGTTTGGCCACTTCTTCGAGCGGGAGATCGGCCCACTGGCCGGTGAACAAGGTGTATGGGCGGCTCATGCGTTCAGTCCTTTGAGGTGGTGATGAGTTGGGGGATGGCGACGGTGGTTCCGCCAGCTGCCGAGGAGGCCTCGATGGCGGCCAAGACCTGCTGCACACCGTACCCTTCCTCGAACGACGGCGACGGGTCGGTTCCCGTGGAGATGTTCAGCAGGAAGTCGCGGATCTGATGCGTGAAACTGTGCTCCCAGCCAATCACGTGCCCCTGCGGCCACCAACCGGAAATATAAGGGTGCTCGGGTTCGGTGACGAGAATACGTCTAAAGCCCTGAACCTCAACGGGCTCGCTGCCGTTGAGGAAGAACAGCTCATTGGGGTTTTCTAAGTTGAACGTCAGCGCCCCGGCGGTGCCATAAACCTCCACGCGGAGGGCGTTCTTCTGTCCCAGCGCCACGCGCGAAACATCTACGCTGGCCACGGCGCCACTCGCCATGGACAGCGTGGCCCAGGCTGCGTCGTCGACCGTGACAGCTTCAGGACCATCGGGACCAGGACGCTCGGTGGTGAAGGTGTGCAGCTTGCCGGAGACTTCGGTAACGGTGTCGCCGAGCAGGTACTGGACCTGATCGATGGCGTGCGATGCGATGTCGCCTAGCGCGCCTGAGCCCGCCGTTTCCTTGCGCAGCCGCCAGGTCATGGGGGATTCGCTGTCGGCCAGCCAGTCCTGCAAGTACGACGCGCGGACCTGACGGATGCTGCCCAGCTCACCATCTGCGATGAGCTTGCGAGCCAAGGCCAGCGCCGGGATGCGGCGGTAGTTGAACCCCACCATGGAGCGGACGCCTTGCGCACGGGCGGCCTGCGCGGCGGCCACCATGGATTGGGATTCGGACATGGAGTTAGCCAGTGGCTTCTCCACGAGCACGTGCTTGCCTGCGGCGAGTGCCGCCGTCGCAATTTCAGCGTGCAGCCAGCCGGGGGCGCAGATGTCCACAATGTCGATGTCATCGCGGGCAATGACCTCCCGCCAATCGGTGGCCGATTCGCTCCAGCCATACTTCTTTGCGGCGGCAGCAACGGCTACGGCGTCCCGGCCCACCAAGACCTTTTGTTCGAAGTCAGGGACGTCGAAGTGGTTGGCCACGGTGCGCCACGCGTTCGAGTGGGCCTGCCCCATGAAGGCGTAGCCGATGGCAGCCACGCCGAGCGGACGGGCGGCCGGTGATTGAGGGGAGGTCATGATCGTGATTCCTAGAGGGTTGCGGCGGTGGGTGCCCAGTCAACGGGCACTGCCTCGGAGCTCGGGGCGGAGCTGGCAACATCGACGAACTCTCCGCTGTTGACGGACTCCGTGATCGAGACCATGGCATCCAGGATGTGGTACGCCAGTTCGCCGGTGGCGCGGTGCGGAACGCCGGCGCGGATGGAGCGTGCCATGTCCAGCACGCCCAAGCCGCGGCCATGGTCCGGTCCTTCTGCGGGGACGGTTCTCCAGTCTTCATCGCCGCTCTTGAAGAGCTGGATGTCGCCGTCGAAGTTGTTCGGATCCGGCAGTGAAATGGTGCCTTCGGTACCGGTGATCTCCACAAATCCCATGCGCGGCCGCGGGGATTCAAAGCTGAAGACGCTGTGCGAGGAGGCGCCGGATTCGAACTGGGCGATGGCGCTGACGTGAGTGGGAACCTCGACGTCGAACACCTCGCCTTCCTTCGGGCCCGAGCCAATGGTGCGGGTGGGGAACGCGGTGTTGCCCATGGCAGCCACCTTGGAAAGCGGACCGAAGGCCTGCACCAGTGTGGTCAGGTAGTACGGCGCCATATCAAAGAGCGGGCCAGCCCCTTCCTGGAACAGGAATGCGGGGTTCGGGTGCCAGGACTCCGGGCCGGGGGACTGGAACATGGTCAGTGCCGTCAGCGGGGTGCCAATGGCTCCGCTGTCGATCAGGCGGCGAGCCGTCTGCAGCCCTGCACCAAGGAAGGTGTCGGGTGCGCAGCCGAGCCGAACGCCAGCAGCGTCTGCTTCTTTGAGCAGGCCCAAGCCACTTTCCCGATCGAGGGAGAACGGCTTTTCCGTCCAGACATGCTTGCCTGCACGGACGGCTGCCGTGGCAACTTCCACGTGGGCGGCCGGGATGGTCAAGTTGACGATGATTTCAACGTCGGGGTGGTTGAGCGCCACATCGACGCCGCCGGAAATTTCAACACCGTATTCAGCGGCGCGCGCGGCTGCTGCTTCTTCGAAGAGGTCGGCGATGACCAGCACCTTCACGTCAGGGAACGTGGTCAGGTTGTCCAGGTACTGCTTGCTGATGTTGCCGGCGCCAATGAAGGCAATGCCGACGGGTCCTGTTTTTGCCATGGTGATTAGGCCTTTCCGGCGTTAATGTTTCCGGCGTTGAGGAAGGCAAGGCTTGCGGCGATGCCCTCGAAGATGTCGCCGGCGTAGTCATCGAATTCCACCACGCCAACTTCCAGTGACTTAGCTGCTTCAATGACATCCCAGACCGGGACCTGCCCCTGGCCGGCTGGCAGCTGGGCCTTCGTGTCGGTCGAGATCGGGCCGTCCTTGATGTGGATGAACTTTACGCGCTCGCCCAAACTGGTCAGCAGGTCAACGGCGTTGGCGCCGCCCACGGACACCCAGTAGGTGTCCACTTCTAGGATGAGTTCCGGATCCAGCAGTGTTTCAAAGTACTGCAGTGCCGTGGTGCCGTTGATCGTGGACTCCAACTCCCACTGGTGGTTGTGGTAACCCACGCGGATGCCGTATTCGGCACCCTTCTTGGCAGCAGCGTTGAGGCCCTCGGCGATCTTCTGCACGTCCTCGGCAGTTTGCCAGCGATCGGCGGGAATGAACGGATCGATCACGGTAGTGATGCCCAGCTTCTTGGCCGCAGCGAAGATCTCGTCCTGATCGGCACTGAGCAAGGGCGCGTGGCCAGAGGGTGCGGTGATGCCGTGCTCGGTGAACGCGGCAGCGAGGGCATCGGCGGTGGCGACGAAGTTGTACGGCTCAACGTGGGTGAACCCCAGCTCGGCGACGCGGGCAATGGTTCCGGGCAAGTCTTCTTCAAGGGGCTTGCGGACGGTGTACAGCTGAAGGGAATACGTCATTGAAACTCCTTGAAGGCATGAAAGTGTGTTCAAGACTCAACTTAGGGGAACTTATGCCGAGCGTCAAGCAAAAGTTAATGGCTAACCCGTATAGCTTTAGATTGTGACAGATGGAAGTGCATGTGTTATTTATTGGGAATGCCAAAGACACCACTCCAGCAAGCCCCACGCAACCCTGTCGTCGGCGCAGCAGCCAGCAGCGATGGAGCAGCGTCGCGCGCTCAGGAAAAATTCGGACATTCACGAGCAGGAGATGTTTTCCAAATCCTGCGAGACGGGCAGGCGCGTACCCGAGCGGAACTTGCAGAGGTCACGGGGTTGGCCCGTTCAACTGTTGCCGCCCGCATTGACGCGCTCACTGCTGCAGGGTTGATTGGTCCGGCTGGTGAGGCGATCTCCTCAGGTGGGCGTCCGCCGTCGCGCTTTGCTTTTCACCCCTCAGCCCGCGTCATCCTAGCCGTGGATATCGGGGCCACCCATGTGCTCATTGCGCTGACAGATCTTGGTGGGCGGGTGCTGAGCGAGTTGCGGACCTCGATTGATATTGCGTTGGGGCCCACCGAGGTGCTGGATGCGGTGTTGGAGCAGTGCGCGCAAGTTTTTGCCACGGCCGGACGCCACGAAAGGGAACTCGTAGGCATTGGCATTGGCCTTCCCGGGCCCGTGGAACATTCCACTGGACGGCCTGCCAGCCCACCTATCATGCCTGGGTGGGATGGTTTTGATGTGCCGGCCTACGTACAGCAACGGTTCCCCACCGATGTGCTGGTGGATAACGACGTAAATATTATGGCTTTGGGGGAGCGCGCTCACTACTGGCCGGATGCTCAGGACCTGCTCTTTGTCAAGGTTGCCACAGGCATTGGTGCGGGCATTATTAGCGGCGGGCGGTTACAGCGCGGCGCCGATGGCACGGCCGGCGACATCGGCCATGTGCGGGTCCCCCGTGGCGGTGAGGTGCTGTGTCGCTGCGGTAACTACGGCTGTTTGGAAGCCATGGCGTCGGGGCCGGCCGTGGCCGCAGCGCTCTCGGCTGGCGGCGTTCCAGCGCACAGCGGCGAGGATGTTTTGGAGTTGGCGCGCAGGGGAAATCTGGTCGCCATTCACGCCATGCGCCAGGCCGGACGGGACGTGGGGGATGTCCTGGCGGCGTCCGTAAACTTGCTCAATCCTTCCGTGATAGTCATTGGCGGCGGACTGTCCTCGGCCGGCGAATATCTAATGGCCGGCGTACGCGAGATCGTATACCAACGCTCCTTGCCGCTGGCTACAGCGCGGCTACGGATCGTCCAGTCAATGGCCGGGGACCACGCCGGCGTACTAGGTGCGGGCCGAATGGTGATTGACCATATCCTGGCTCCAGCGTCGGTTGAGCGGATCGTCGCCGCCCATTCTCAAGGATGAGTGGCGTGGACGCCCCGCAGGCTGGTAATCCGCAGCCCGGCAAGCCGCAGGCGGGCAAGGTCACGATCAGCGACCTCGCTACCAGATTGGGCATCTCCAAAGCCTCGGTTTCTTATGCCCTCAACGGCCAGTCCGGCGTCAGTGAAACCACGAGGGCACGCGTGCTGGCGCTGGCTGGCGAGCTTGGCTGGTACCCCAGCTCCAGCGCCCGGGCCCTCTCGCAATCTCGTAGTGATGCGGTTGGCATTGTGCTATTCCGCGATCCCGTACAAATTGGTGCGGAACCGTTCTACATGAGCATTTTGGCCGGAATCGAAGGGGTCCTCGGCGCCCACGACATGAGCCTGATGCTGCGCATGGTCAACCCCCTCACAGTGCCGGATTCGCGCAGCCGCGACCTCGCCGTCTACGAGCGCTGGGCGGGGGAGGGGCGGGTCGACGGGGTCATCCTCTTTGACCATGTCCGAGACGATCCCCGCCCGCCCTTACTCAATCGTTTCAGGATGCCCTTTGTGCGCTTGGGAGCTGGAACTGAAGTGTTGCCTGCGGCTCGAAACTCCAATGTCACCGTCTCGCAGGCGACGGACGCGGCCACCGTGGTGGAGGCTCTGCATGAGCGCGGGCACCGGCATGTCGCCTTCATTTCCGGACCGGTGGATCTCCTGCATGAGGAGCGAAAGACCGAGCACATCAGCGCACATGCTGCGCGTCTGGGCATGACCGTGGTGCTGTGCCCCTCAGATTATTCCGCGGACGACGGCGGCACCGCCACTGTTGCTGTCATGGCCGGGTTGGCCCCGGGGTCCCCTGATTTCCCCACGGCAATCATCTATGGCAATGACCTCATGGCGGTGGGTGGCTTGCAGGCTCTCCAACGGCTGAAACTGCGTGTCCCTGAGCAAGTTTCGGTGGTCAGTTGGGATGACTCAATTCTGTGCCGGGTGAGCTCTCCTGGTCTGGCAGCTTTGGGACGTAGCGTGTCTGACCTTGGGCGGAACTCTGCCCAGCTGTTGATGGAACTGATTTCCGGCCACGAATCACGCAACATTGAGGCTGCCCCTGGCCTCCTGCAGGTACGCGAAAGTCTGGGCCGCAACCCGTTCTAGCGGATTCCTCGCCGGTCCGGGCTAGTGGGTGCTAGCTGCAGCCGGCTTGATCCTCCACCTGCCCAGCCTCGGATTCCCCTGTGTCCTGCCTGAACAGGCTTGAATTGCCGCCGTCCTGCCCGTCAACTTTGGTGGGGCGATATCCAAAAAACTTATAACGGATTGATAACAAGTGACCTCTACTGAACCGGTTCAGTTATGGTGGTTACATGACCTTTTGCGGCGGAAGTTTCCCGTGATCTAGGGGATTTCTAAGCTTCAAGCGGGAAAATTCATTCACTCCCTGCCGGGGACTGAAGCTTTCGGTGAGGTCACGAGTCAATATTATTTCAAACATTTTCTGACTTTTGATTGACGCTCGGCATAAGTTCATCTAGGTTTGGTTCAACGTCGAGCAGCGCGAGTCTGAAAAGCTCCCACACCTCGGGTTTTACGAACAATTTCCACACAGACAAGGAAGTCACGGAAGTGAAAAGACGTACTTTTGCCGCAGTAGCGGCCATCGCAGCACTCGCCATTACAGCCACCGGCTGCAGCGGCGGCACCGGCAGTGAATCCACCGATGCAGGTGGGAAATCCATCACTTACTGGGCCAGCAACCAGGGCACCAGTGTGGATAACGATAAAGAAGTCCTGACCCCGCAGCTGAAGAAGTTCGAGGACGAAACCGGCATCAAGGTCAACCTTGAAGTCATTGGTTGGAACGATCTCCAGACCCGCATCCAGACGGCCGTCACCTCCGGCCAAGCACCGGATGTATTGAACATCGGTAACACCTGGGCCGCGTCACTGCAGTCCACCGGAGCATTCCTGCCGTTTGACGATGCAGCCTTCACCGCCATTGGTGGCAAGGACAAGTTCGTCAAGACCGCCATGGACACCGGTGGCATGCCCGGCCAAGACCCCACCTCGGTCCCGCTCTACGGTCTGTCCTACGGCCTGTACTACAACAAGGCAATGTTCAAGGATGCCGGCCTCACCCCTCCCACCTCATGGGAAGAAATGGTTGCAGCCGCCAAGAAGCTGACCACCGGTGACGTCCACGGAATGACCTTGGCTGCTGGCAGTTACACGGAGAACTCACACTTCGCATTTATTAACGCGGCCCAGAATGACGCTGAGTTCTTCGATGCCGACGGCAAGCCCACCTTCACACAGGACGGAATTGTCGACGGCATCGCTCGCTATGTTGACCTGATGCAGGCAGACAAAGTTGTTGACGCGGGCAACGCCCAGTACGACAACGGCACCCAGGCCATCAATGATTTCGCCAACGGCAAGGCAGCCATGGTCATCAGCCAGAACAACGCCAACAGCTCCATCGCTTCACAGGGTATGAAAGATGACGCTTTCGGCGTAGTTGCCTTCCCGGCACCGGAGGGTGGCAAGGACATCGCCACCATGGTTGCTGGTATCAACATGTCCATCTTCAAGAACACCAAGAACAAGGACTCCGCACTGGAGTTCGTGAAGTTCATGACCAGCGAAGCCACACAGGCTGAACTCGGCAAGTCCTTCGCGACCCTGCCGGTCCTCACCGGTGTGACCCCCACCTTCACCACTGACACGGAACTGGCCAAGACGTTCTCTGACATCTACGAGAACCGGTCCAAGCCGCTTCCCCTGGTACCGGGTGAAGACCAGTTTGAAAGCACTGTCGGTAAGGCCATGAACCAGATGTTCGCAACCGTCGCCTCCGGTGGCACGGTCAGCAAGGATGACATCAAGAAGGCACTGGAAACAGCACAGCAGGCAGTCGAAGCAGCGGGCTAACCCCACCTGCTCCCCAGTTGCGGGTCGCTAACCCCGACCCGCAACTGGGCCCCGCGGGGTTGAACCCAACGCAGGGTGAACTCAACGATCCGCCTCTTCAATACTTCAATTTTCCATGAAAGGTGAGTGTCGAACAGTGTCTGCTTCCACCGCCGTAAAGAATTCCGGCCACTCCGCCGGGGCAGCCGGACGGAGAGAGCGCAAGCCTCGTCGTGCCGGCTGGTGGCTGCCATACGCGCTGCTGGCCCCCGCCGTCATCTTTGAACTCGTCATCCACATTGTTCCCATGGTGACCGGCATTTGGATGAGCTTCCTTAAGCTCACCAAAATGTACATTTCCAACTGGGGCAACGCCCCGGTCATTGGCTTCAAGAACTACGAGGTGGCCCTCGACTTCAACTCCGCCATCGGGGCAGGGCTGCTGAAATCCTTCGGGATCACCGTAGCCTTCACCATTCTCGTCGTCGGATTCTCGTGGTTGCTGGGTATGGCCGCGGCCGTAGCGCTGCAAAAGGTTTTCCCCGGACGCGCAGTCTTCCGCACACTTTTTCTGATCCCGTACGCTCTGCCCATGTATGCCGGCGTCATTGCCTGGAAGTTCATCCTGCAGAAAGACAACGGCGCACTCAACCACCTCTTGTTCGACACCTTCGGCCTCCCCGGCGACAAGCCCTTCTGGCTGATCGGTGATAACGCCTTCGCCGCCGTCGTCATTGTTGCCATCTGGCGGCTCTGGCCCTTCGCTTTCTTGATGCTGATGGCTGGGCTCCAGTCCGTCCCCACCGACATCTACGAGGCTGCCTCCGTTGACGGCGCCAAGCCGCTGCGTCAGTGGTGGAACATCACGCTTCCGCTGCTGCGTCCGGTGAATATGTCGCTGGTCCTGGTGATGTTCCTCTGGACCTTCAACGACTTCAACACTCCGTTCGTCCTCTTCGGTGGCTCGCAGCCACCCGCCGGCGATCTGATCTCCTTCCACATTTACAACGCCTCATTCCTGACCTGGAACTTCGGCTCGGGTGCCGCCATGTCGGTACTGCTCCTGCTCTTCCTCTCGGTTGTTAGCGGAATCTACGTTCTCTTCATGAACCGGAGGAAAGACAATGCATGACACAACCGGGACAAAGATCTTTAGAATCGTCACGATTACCGCCCTCAGTATCTTCACCATCATCCCCATCTACGTCATGGTCATCTCCGGCCTGAAACCGCTCCAAGATGTCCAAGGTGCTTTCACCTGGTGGCCCGAACAGCTGACCATCCAGCCCTACATCGACATGTGGAAGACCGTCCCGCTGGCCGACTACTTCATGAACTCCGTGGTGGTCTCGACCGTAGCCACGATCCTCTCGCTCATCATCGCGATCTTCGCCGCCTACGCCGTGTCCCGCTACACCTTCCGCGGCCGGTCACTGTTCTCCGGAGCAGTGCTCTCCACCCAGATGCTGCCTGGCGTGCTCTTTTTGCTGCCGCTGTTCCTGATCTTCGTGAACATCAACACCAACTTCGGCGTCCAGTTGGTCGGAACCCGCGCCGGCCTGATCATCACCTATCTGACGTTCTCGCTGCCGTTCTCCATCTGGATGCTCGCCGGCTATTTCAACGGCATCCCGCGCGATTTAGATGAGGCCGCAACGGTCGACGGTTGCGGTCCCATGCGGACCCTGTTCACCATCATCTTGCCCACAGCCCGCCCGGGCCTGGTCGCGGTCGCCATCTACAGCTTCATGACCAGTTGGGGAGAGGTCCTGTTCGCCTCGGTCATGACCACCGACGCCAACCGAACCCTCGCCGTGGGTCTGCAGCTCTATTCGACCCAGACCAACGTCTACTGGAACCAGATCATGGCCGCCTCCGTGGTGGTCTCCATCCCGATCGTGATCGGCTTCCTGCTCCTGCAAAAGAACTTCGTCGCCGGCCTCACCGCTGGTGCCGTGAAGTGATCTAAGAGAAGAGAAACACGTACGACGGCGGCACTTGGGTGAGTTGTTTTTCTCACCCAGGTGCCGACGTCGTTCTTCTTTAAGGGATGGCGCCCAAGGTCAGGGTGGTGGTGGAAGTTTTTCCGGCTCGCACGTAGGTGACTTCGACGGTGTCGCCGGCCTTCCGGGTAAGGGTGACTTCGGCGAGGACCGCGTTGCTGGTGGCTGGCCGGTTGTCCAGAAGCGTGACGATATCGCTGGGCTGAAGACCGGCCTGGGCGGCGGGACCGCCGGGCGCCACCGACTGCAGATACAGGCCGTTATCTACCCCGAAGAGCTCGGCAGCCCGCGGGGGCAGGGGCACCGCACTGAGGCCAAAGTAGGGGTAGGCGACGGTGCCGGTGTCAATGAGTTGGCCGGTGATACGGGCGGCCAAATCAATGGGGACGGCAAAGCCAATGCCCACGCTGCCGCTGGCCACTTGGAGATCGTTGGGGATGGTGGCGATGGCCGTGTTGATGCCGATCAATTTCCCGCTGCAGTCAACCAGTGCGCCGCCGGAGTTGCCGGGATTGATGGAGGCGTCAGTTTGGATGGCGCCCGCCAGCATGGCCGTGGTGTCTTCATCAACGGGAACTGGAACGTTGCGGCCGAGTGCGCTGATGATTCCGGCCGTGACGGTGCTGGAGAGTCCAAGCGGGGCGCCCAATGCCACCACGGGTTGGCCCACCCGGACATCGTCTGACTTACCAAGTTCAACAGTTGGCAGGTCCTTCTCGGCCGTCATCTTCAGTACAGCCAGGTCCGATTTCGGATCCAGTCCCACCAGCTCAACTTCGGAGGAGCGCCCGTCGCTGAATAAAACGTCAATGGTGCCGCCGTTCTCAGCCGCCGCAATGACATGGTTATTGGTCATGATGTAGACCTCTTTACGGACAATCACACCGCTGCCCACGCCACTGGCATTCCCGTTCCTGATGGAGACTGTGACAACTCCCGGCAGGACGCTTTGGGCGACGTCCGTGGCGTTACGGGTTCCGGCAGTGCTGCCGCGGTTGCTGCCGGACGCGTCACCAAGCTACTGATCCAGCCACCGGCAAGCCCCGCGATCAGGGCCAGGGCCGCGGCCGCGGCAATCACTGTTGAGAGCGGAAGCTGTTGGAACCAGCTGCTGCCCTGCAATTCGTTGGGTCGAGAATTTAGCGGAGGGTTCGTCGGCGCACTCAGTGGCTCATTCGGCGAGACGTTCATGGGGTGCTCGGATCAGGGCATCAACCGCGGCGATATGACTTCCCATGCTACGTCACCCCTTATTGTCACCACTCGATGTTGCCAAACGAAAAATGCCGCCGCTACCGTATACTGCCGCCGGGTCTATTTGCGGCAATCTACGGGAGTGGCGGCATTTGTGTGCCGGGGCCGGTTTCTTAGAGGGCGCAGCTTTCTTAGAGGGCACAGCCGTCCGGGCCGCACGCTTCGGCGTCGGAACCGTTTGCCGAGACCATAGTCAACGGGTTCGCTTCCTGCCACGCCTGATCCAGTGCCTGACCGAACACTTCGGCCGGCTGAGCGCCGGAGATGCCGTATTTACGGTCAATGACAAAGAATGGAACGCCGGTGACGCCTATGGCACGAGCCTCGGCAATGTCTTCCCGGACGTCATCGGCGTACTTGTCAGTATCGAGTGCTTCGTTGATGTCAGCGGCGGACAAGCCGGACTCCGTGCCGATTTTCACGAGCGCAGCGCGTGAACCAATGTCCACTCCGTGCTCAAAGTGACCTGATAGCAGGGCTTCCTTGACGACGTCACCCAAGCCATTGGCCTTGGCCAAATGCAGCAGCTGGTGGGCGTTGAAGCTATTGGCGACCACGACGTCGTCGAACTTGTAGTTGAGGCCTTCGCCCGCAGCCTGTTCGGTGACGTGCGTGAACATGCCAGCAACCTGCGCCGGATCCATGCCCTTGCGTTCGCTGAGGTAGCTGATCTCGGTGCCGTCATAGTGCTCCGGGAGAGTGGGGTCTAGCTGGTAGCTGCGCCACTGGACATCCACGGAATCCTTGTGCGGGAAAGCTTCAAGAGCGGTTTCAAAACGGCGTTTGCCAATGTAGCACCAGGGGCAGGCCACGTCGGACCAGATTTCAATCTTCATACTTGCGGTAACGGGGGCGGGGCGGTGGTTATTCCTGTCATTTCGTCACCATGGCACCGCGAAAGGAGGGTAGTTGCTAATGTTCGGCGTGAACATCAGCAACTACTCTCCTTTTCGTGAGCGGGAATTTCGCGGGTGGGAATTAAGGCTGCCTCACCGGCACCCGGATTTCGGGTTTGCAGTGGCGTCGCATCCGGCGAGGGCAACCAAATCTATGCTGCCGTGAGCTGCCGTTCCGGCTGCTCGGCGTGCAGGTAGTTTGCGTAGGCCGAGGTGGTCAGGAAGGCGGGGAAGGTCTCGCCCATGGCGACGTCGGTGAAGATTTCTAGTGCGTCCTCGAAACGGTCGCCCTCGAATCGGGGCAGGCGCGCGAATTCCTCCTCGAGCATCTCCGTGACCCAGTCGAAGGTGATGAGTTCGCCGGTATCGGTGATGGCCTGGCTGTGGATCCACTGCCAGATCTGCGAGCGGGAGATTTCCGCGGTGGCGGCGTCCTCCATGAGGTTGTTCAGGGCGACGGCGCCGTGGCCGCGCAGCCAGGATTCAATGTACTGGATGCCGACCCAGATGTTGTCGCGGATGCCCTGTTCGGTGATGTTGCCCTGGGTGCCAGCGACGTTCAGCAGTGCCCGGTCATCGAGTTCTACTTCTTCGCGGGTGCGGCTGATCTGGTTCGGGTTCCAGCCGAGGATCTCGTCGAAGACCGCCATGGCCACGGGGACCAGGTCGGGGTGGGCCACCCAGGAACCGTCGAAGCCGTCGTTGGCTTCGCGGGTTTTGTCGGCGCGGACCTTGGCCATCGCATTGGCGTTGGCTTCCGGGTCGCGGCGGTTGGGCACAAAGGCCGCCATGCCGCCGATCGCCATGGCGCCGCGGGTGTGGCAGGCACGGACCAGCTGTTCGGTGTAGGCGCGCATGAACGGGGCCGTCATGGTGATCTGGTTGCGGTCCGGGAGCACGAAGCGCGGGCCACGGGTGCGGAAGTTCTTGATGACGGAGAACAGGTAGTCCCAGCGTCCCGCGTTCAACCCTGCGGCGTGATCGCGCAGTTCGTACAGGATTTCCTCCATCTCAAAAGCTGCCGTGATGGTCTCGATCAGGACTGTTGCGCGGATGGTGCCCTGCGGGATGCCGAGCAGGTCCTGGGCCTGGATGAAGATGTCATTCCACAGGCGTGCCTCGAGGTGGTTTTCAATCTTCGGCAGGTAGAAGTACGGACCCTTGCCCTGGGCGATCAGCCGGCGGGCGTTGTGGAAGAAGTACAGGCCGAAGTCGACAACGCCGCCGGCCATGGGCTTGCCGTTGATCAGCAGGTGCTTCTCCGGCAGGTGCCAGCCGCGGGGGCGGACCACGATGGTGGGCAGCTCCTCCTGCGGGGCCAACTTGTACTCCTTGCCCTCGGGGCTGGTGAAGTCGATGCGGCGTTCCAGTGCGTCGATCAGGTTGAGTTGGCCGCGGATCACATTGCCCCAGGTGGGCGTGGAGGAATCTTCCATGTCGGCCAGCCAGACCTTCGCGCCGGAGTTCATGGCATTGATGGTCATCTTGCGGTCAACCGGGCCGGTGATTTCCACGCGTCGGTCCTCCAGCCCGGGAGCCGGGGGAGCGACGCGCCAGCGGGGATCTTCCCGGATGGCCGAGGTTTCGCGCAGGTAGCGGGGGTCGGTACCGCCGAGAATCTGGGAGCGGCGGGTGCTTCGGGCGTCGAGCAGCTCTTGGCGTCGCGCCGTCGTGGTGCGGTTCAGTGCTGCAATGAAGTCCAGAGCCTCGGGGGTGAGGATTTCGTCCTGGCGGTGGATGGGCGGGGCTGTCAGGGTGATGCCGTTGAACGTGATCCCGTTCAGGCTGTTCGTTGAGTTCATGGGAATTCTCCAAGTTTAATGAGTGCGATCATGGCCTGCGGTTCTCGAGCTAGGGGCGAATATGGTCTCGACGAGCTTGAGGACCGGGGACAAGCTCGAGAACCGCAGGCGATCTGCAAAAAGGGTTAGTGGAACTGCTGGGCTTCTGTGGAACCAGCCAATGCGAGGGTGCCGCTGTTCGGGTTCAGGGCGGTCGCGACCAGATCGAAGTAGCCTGTGCCCACTTCGCGCTGGTGCTTGGTTGCGGTGTAGCCGCGGGATTCGGAGTCGAATTCACGCTCCTGCAGTTCGACGTAGGAACTCATGCCGTTGCGGGCGTAGCCATGGGCAAGATCAAACATCGAGTAGTTCAGGGAGTGGAAACCAGCCAAGGTGATGAACTGGAAGGTGTATCCCATGGCGCCAAGCTCTCGTTGGAACTTGGCGATCGTTGCGTCGTCCAGGTGCTTTTTCCAGTTGAACGACGGTGAGCAGTTGTAGGCAAGCATCTGGTCGGGGAACTCGGACTTGACGCCTTCGGCAAACTTTTTGGCATGCTCCAGGTCGGGTGTTCCGGTCTCCATCCAGATGAGGTCAGAGTGGGGAGCGTAGGCGCGGGCCCTGGCGATGGAAGGCTCCAGCCCGTTCTTGACGTGGTAGAAACCTTCGGCCGTGCGCTCGCCGGTGAGGAACGGCGCATCGCGCTCATCCACATCCGAGGTGATCAGGGTGGCTGCCTCGGCGTCGGTGCGGGCAATGATCACCGAGGGGACGCCGGCGACGTCGGCCGCGAGCCTTGCCGCGTTCAGCGTACGGACATGCTGGGCCGTGGGGATCAAGACCTTGCCGCCCAGGTGCCCGCACTTCTTCTCGCTGGCAAGCTGATCTTCCCAGTGCACGCCGGCTGCGCCGGAGGTGATCATGGACTTCATGAGCTCGTAGGCGTTGAGCGGGCCGCCAAAGCCTGCCTCGGCATCGGCCACGATCGGGACCAGCCAGTCTTCAACGGTTTGCAGGCCTTCGGAGAATTCAATCTGGTCCGAGCGCAGGAGGGCGTTGTTGATGCGGCGGACCACCTTGGGGACTGAGTCAACGGGGTAGAGCGACTGGTCCGGGTAGGTGTTGCCATTGGAGTTGGCGTCTGCGGCAACCTGCCAGCCGGAGAGGTAGATGGCTTTCAAGCCGGCCTTGACCTGCTGGACGGCCTGGTTGCCGGTGAGTGCGCCAAGTGCGTTGGTGTAGCCGCCTGGTGCCGCAGTGGTCAGCTGGTTCCACAGCTTTTCGGAGCCGCGGCGGGCCAGGGTGTGTTCCTCATTGACCCGGCCGCGGAGCTGAATGACGTCTGCTGCGCTGAAGGAACGTTCCACGCCTTCCCAACGGGGGTTGGCGGCCCACTCGAGTTCGAGGGCGGCAACGGCTTCGGTGCGAATCTGTTCCGGCGTCTTTGCGGGTTCAAATGCTGCAGTCATGATGAAAGCTCCTTGTGGTTTTGATCTTGCCGGTTCGACGGTGAAGCGGTGGGGATCTTGCGTTCCTTCTTCGTGATTTCTACTATTCAGAGCTTTTCAAGGGGTTACTAGAGCAAAGTGGTGGAAAGATTTGCAGTTCTTCACGTATCCTCAAGAAATGACTAATGTGGGCTGGAACACAGGCGAATCGCTCGGCGGTGGTGGCAAGGCAGCCGCCCCAAGCACTGAATTGGACATCATTTCCCTGGGCCGGCGGGTACGGCATCTGCGCAAAACCTTGGGGCTGACCCTCGATGATTTAGGCGCAAAGGTGGGCGCTGCGCCGTCGCAACTTTCCTTGATAGAAAACGGTAAACGCGAGCCCAAACTGGGGCTGCTGCAGGCACTGGCTGGGGCACTCGGCGTCGGGCTTGATCAGTTGTTGGGGAACGAGCCGCCCAGCCGTCGGGCAGCATTGGAAATTGAGTTGGAAAGGGCGCAGCGCGGACCGCTGTATCAGTCGTTGGGATTGCCCACCGTCCGCGTCAGTTCGCGGCTTTCCACCGAAGTGCTCGAATCGCTGGTGGGGTTGCAGCATGAGTTGGAACGGCGCCTCGATGAGCAGTCGGCCACGCCGGAGGAGGCGCGCCGGGCCAACAATGAGTTGCGGCTGGAAATGCGTCAACGCAACAACTATTATCCGGAGATTGAACGTCAAGCTCAGGAGCTGCTGACGGCCGTGGGGCATGACAGTGGGCCGCTGTCTCATCACGTGGCTGCCGACGTGGCCGAGCACCTCGGTTTTGACTTGCATTATGTGGGGGATTTGCCGCATTCGACCCGTTCTGTGACGGATTTGAAGAATCGCCGAATTTATCTCACGCATGGCCAGCGCTCCGACCACGACCCGCGATCGGTGCTGTTGCAGGCGCTGGGGCACTATGTTTTGGGGCATCAGACGCCGCGCAACTATGCAGATTTTCTGCGCCAGCGGGTGTACACGAATTATTTTGCGGCCTCGCTGCTTATGCCAGAGCGGGCCACCGTGGACTTCCTGCAAACCGCAAAATCGGCCAAGGAGCTGGCCATCGAGGACATCAGGGACGCCTTTGCCGTCTCCTATGAAACGGCCGCGCACCGCTTCACCAACTTGGCCACGGAACATCTGGGCATCACCACTCACTTCCAGAAGGTGCATGAATCCGGGATCATTCACAAGGCCTACGAGAACGACGGCGTGAACTTCCCGGCCGATCACACCGGCGCCATTGAGGGCCAAGCCGTTTGCAGGTTATGGACCTCCCGGGCGGTTTTTGATGTGCCGGATAAGTTCCGTGCGTTCAACCAGTACACGGATACGGTGATGGGGACGTATTGGTGCACGGCCCGGACGGAGCGGCACTCCTCCGGCGAATATTCGCTGAGCATTGGTGTGCCGTATGAGCATGTGAAGTGGTTTCGCGGGCGGGAAACCACGGAGCGTTCACAGTCGCGGTGTCCGGACCCGGATTGCTGCCGCCGCCCGCCGGCCGATCTTTCGGCACAGTGGGCTGGCAATGCGTGGCCGTCCACCAGGGCCAACTCACATTTGTTGGCGGCCATGCCGCAAGGTGCTTTCCCCGGTGTTGATGAAACCGAGGTGTACAGATTTCTGGCAGCACACGAGGGAAAGTAGGGAGCAGGTCGGGCGCTGCACAGGGTGAAACGTTCCCTAGCTCTTCGTCTGACGTTCACTCGGAGCAGGGGGCGCTGTCCGGAAAGCCGCTTAGCGTGAAGGGGTCAGCTGAACCAAGGACTCCACGCTAAGGAACTCTCATGACCACGCACCACATTCCCGTTGTCCTTACCGCCGCGGGCGCTGCCGGCAACAACGAGGACGTCGTCGGCGACAACGTCTCCGTTGTCAACGAAATGTACCGCTCGCTTCTCAACGCCGAGGAAATCGCACCGAACGCCCTGCGCAGCTACTTTGCTGACTTCTATCTCACACAGGCGCTCGACGGCGGATTTGCCCAGTATGTTTTCATGACGCCAGACCGTGCAGAACTCGATGGCTACATCCGCGAAGGACTTGAAGCCATGGGCGCCAAGGCCCATCTTGAGCTGTTCAACAGGTCAGCCGCGCTCTATGACCTGCTCACCGAAACGGAGCTGCAGGACTATCTCGAGGACGGTGCCCCCGCAGAAGACAACGAAGAAGGCGCCGCTGACGGCCACCGTGCCGACGGCGCCGCCGCTATGGAATTGCTGGACGCAGAGTTTGAAGACCTGTTCGAGGCCGAGGACGTCACGGGGCTCAACGCCGACTGGCTGCGCAACCAGCCGTGCCTGCTGATTCTGACGGAGCAGGAACTTGCCGCACATATTGCCGACCGGGTGGCACAGGTACCTGACATGGAGGAGCGTCTGGCGGAGGAAGAGCGTGAGAACGGCCCTGAATTTGAGCTCATCATCCGGGAACTCTGCGCCGTTGCCGGTCATGAACTGCTGAAAATCTCCATGGGTGACCCCAACTACGAGCACAACGGTGAAACTGTTCTGGCCTGGCACTTCACCACCGAACAGGGCGAATTCATCATGATTGACGACGACGAGGAAGCCGTCATGATCAACCCGCAAACCCAGGAGATCCTCGCCACCGTGGAATTCGAGCTGGATGAAGACCTCGTCGAGGTCTGAGGCTGGGGTCTAAGGTCTAAGGTCTAAGGTCTAAGGTCTAAGGCCTGAGGTGTGGCGCTTGAGGCCTGAGGCTGATGCGGTCCCCGCTTGCGGCAAGGCTGCGGCACTCCGGACAACCGGAATGCCGCAGTATTGCCGTAAGGTCAACGCATGGAAGATCTCAAATGGACAAAGACTGCGCCCGCCAAAACCGCGTGGCAGGAGATGCCCTTCGGCCCCGGCATCTACAAGTGCTACCTGACAGGCGGCCTGCCCAAAAACGTGGTCTGGCCCGCCGAATTGAAACCCCTCAAGAAGGGGGATTTGATCTATGTGGGACGGGCAACCAACCTGCGCAGCCGGGCCCGGCACCACGACGTGCAAACTTCAAAGTCCACATTCCGCCGTTCGCTAGCCGCCATCCTGGGGCTCCAGGCACAGTGGCACGGGCGGTCCGCGCATCCGCGGCTGACCGACAAGGATGAGGAACTTCTCAGCGCATGGATGGTGAGCAACCTCGGCACGTCCTTTAGCCTGGTTGCGGACGCGGACCGTGTTGCCGCCTTGGAAGATGAAATGCGCGCCGAACTCCGCCCGCCCTTTAACCGAGACGGACTGACGCCCGAGCAGTTGTACGTCTCGGCTGCTACGACGGAAGCAAACCGGAACGCGCTCCGCGAGAAGGGCTAAGAAACACTGCGGGTGCGCGCGTCCTGATTACCGCCCGCCGCCAGGAACCGCTGGATGCGGCCTTGGCGGAACTAGGCGAAAGCGCCCTTGCCGTTGCCGGGCACGCGGACGACCCGGACCACCGTGCAGAGGTGCTGGCCGCAGCAGAACATCATTTTGGCGGGCTGGACATTCTGGTCAACAATGCCGGCATCAACCCCGTCTACGGGCCGCTGGAAACAGCCGAGCTGGATGCAGCACGCAAGATCTTCGAGGTCAACGTGCTCGGCACGCTCGCCTGGACGCAGGCCGTGCTGGCGCACCCAGGGCTGAAGTTCCGGGCGCGGCGCGGGAATGTGGTGAATGTAAGCTCGGTCAGCGGCGACGTGCCCGCCCCGGGCCTGGGCCTGTACGGCGTCAGCAAGGCTGCCGTTTCACACCTTAGCCGTACGCTGTCCATGGAGTTGGCGCCGGAAATCCGGGTGAACGCGGTGGCGCCGGCAGTGGTCAAGACCCGATTTGCTGGAGCCTTGTATGAAGGACGTGAGGCCGAGGTTGCAGCCTCCTATCCGCTGGGGCGGCTGGGGGAGCCCGACGACGTTGCCGCAGCAGTTGCCTACCTCGCCTCCGCCGATGCGGCCTGGGTGACGGGGCAGGTGCTTACGCTCGATGGTGGCCTGCGCAACGCGGGAGGGCTGGGATGAACACGGTTCCTGTTGCCGGTGCCTACCCGGGTGCCGTTGAAGATCTTCGCCAGCGCACACGCGCCTTCATCCGCAACACGGTGATCCCTGCCGAGCCCCGGCCCGGGCAGGCGTTGAATCTGGCCGTCCGGCGTGAATTGCAGGCCGCTGCGCGGGACGCCGGCGTTTTTGCCCCACACGTGCCCGTGGAATTCGGCGGGCAGGGGCTGGCCGTGGAGCACTGGTCGCCCGTGTTCCAGGAGGCGGGATATTCGCCGATCGGTCCGGCTGTGCTCAATGCCATGGCGCCGGATGAGGGCAATATGCACATGCTCAACCTGATCGGGAACACTGCGCAAAAGAGGCAGTTC
The DNA here is from genome assembly GCF_040686795.1 of Specibacter sp. NPDC078709. Classification (NCBI taxonomy): domain Bacteria; kingdom Bacillati; phylum Actinomycetota; class Actinomycetes; order Micrococcales; family Micrococcaceae; genus Specibacter; species Specibacter sp. NPDC078709. The sequence goes on along the minus strand of NZ_JBFBLU010000005.1, from coordinate 164,289 downwards.
CTGGCGCCGCTTGCGGCCGGGGAGATCAGCTCGTGTTTTGCCATGACGGAGCCGCACCCAGGTGCCGGATCCGATCCCGATGCGCTGAACACCACCGCTGTCCGGGACGGCAGTGGCTGGCTGATCACCGGGCACAAACGGTTCACGAGCGGTGCCACCTTCGCCTCCTTTGCCATCGTCATGGCGCGCACCGTGGCGGACACGGACGGCGGGCCGGCACCTGCCGGCGCCACGATGTTCCTGGTGCCCATGGACACTCCGGGAGTGCGGATCGGCGCCCCCATCCACACGGTGGACAGGTACCTGCCCGGCGGTCACCCCAACGTGCATTTCGACGGCGTGCGCGTCCCTGGATCCGCTGTCCTCGGCGAGGCCGGGCTTGGATTCAAGTACGCCCAGGTGCGGTTGGGTCCGGCGCGGCTGACCCATTGCATGCGGTGGCTGGGGTTGGCCCGGCGCGCCATGGACATCATGCTGGACCGCGCCAACACCCGGGAGATTTTCGGGGCGCACCTCTCGCAGCTGGGCATCGCACAGGAGCTGATCGCGCAATCGGTCATAGACATTGAGACGTCCGACGCCATCATCGCAAAGTGCGCGGCACTGCTGGCCGCACGCCCGAAGGCCGGTTCGGCGCTGTCTTCCGTGGCAAAGGTGCACGTCTCCGAAGCCGTATACCGCGTGATCGACAGGGCCGTGCAGCTCTGCGGCGGCGACGGCGTCTCCGACGGGCTGCCGCTGGCCCAATACTTGAACGAGGTGCGCCCGTTCCGCATCTACGACGGCTCCACCGAGACCCACAAATGGGCCATCGCCCGCCGCGCGGCCTCGGGACGCCGCCGGGCCGTTGCGGCCGGGGAACCGTTCCAAGGCACCGCGAAGATCCATGAAGGGGAACGCTGATGGGCACCAACCAGGACATTGTGCAGACAACGGAAGAAGCAGCCCGGCAGGATACAACGCCGCTGCTGATTCTGGAACGGGTGGAAGAATTCCTCGATGCCCACGGCATCGGAGCCGGGCCCGTGCACGCCCGTCGCATCGGTGGGGGCCAGTCCAACGTGACCTTCCGGATCAAACGCAAGGGATCCGACGTCGTGCTTCGCAGAGGACCGCGGCCACCGCTGCCGCCGTCCACGCACGACATGGTCCGGGAGGCGCACATTCAATCACTGCTGGCGCCGCTGGGCATTCCGGTGCCGAAAATCCTGGCCGTGTGCGCGGATGATCACGTGCTCGAGGTACCTTTCTACGTGATGAACCATGTGGAGGGCGAGGTCATCACGGATGAAATTCCGGCGCACCTGGACGCGCCTGCCCAGCGCCGCGCCACGAGTGAGGCCGCAGTGGACATGGTGCTGCGCCTGCACGCTGTGGACATTGGCAGCGGTGAGATTGCCGGAATCGGACGCCCCGACGGGTACCTGAAACGGCAAGTCGAACGGTTTGCAGCGCTGTGGGACCGCGGCGCTACACGGGATCTGCCGCGGGTGGCCCAGCTGGCGAACTGGCTGGAATCGAACCGGCCGGACACGCAGCGCTATGCCGTGATCCACGGCGACTACCGGCTCGGGAACCTGATGTTCGCACGGCAGGGTCCCGCGCATGTAAAGAGCGTGCTGGATTGGGAGATGGCAACGCTGGGTGATCCGCTGGCCGATCTGGGCTACCTGAGCGCCACGTATGCGCAGGCCGGAACGCCCGCCACGTTGCTGGAGCTGACACCCGTGACGGCGCAGCCTGGCTACTTGAACCGTGCCGGGTTGGCGCAACGGTACAACGCGCACCTTGGCCTGGATTTGTCGGCGCTGCCCTGGTACCAGGCGATCGCGCTGTGGAAGGCCGCCGTATTCAGCGAGGCCATTTACACGCGCTGGAAGAACGGCGAGCGCTCCGATGGCGGGGATTTTGGGGCGGCGCTGGAGTCCGGCGTGTCGCGGCTGCTGGAAACCGCCGCCGCGCATGCCGCCCAGCTGCCGTAACGAGTCGCGCTTCCAGCTACCCGCCGGCCTGTACCGCCCGCCGCCTGGGGAGCGCCGCCGCACCTCTTGATCGGGCTGCCCGCGTGGCACATGATGAAGGGCAGAGCCCGTTGTGCGGCAGCCGGGCAGCCGGGCGGTCGTTCCGGCCGACGCGCAGTGGGTTGGCCCATCAGCCAGGCAGGAGGAGACCAGATGCAGTTCCACCAGCACGGATATGTTTCAGGAGACCCGCGCATCAAGGCGGCTGCCGGGACCGGGATCGACCGTCCCGCGGAACTGCCAGACACCATGGATGTGCTCATTGTGGGCACGGGCCCTGCCGGCATGATCACCGCCGCCCAGCTGGCCGCGTTCCCGAACATCAACACGCGCATCATCGAGCGCCGCCGCGGACGTCTAGAGATTGGCCAGGCCGACGGAATCCAGGCCCGCAGCGTGGAGACGTTTCAGGCGTTTGGTTTTGCCGAGCGCATCATCACAGAGGCCTACCGCATCACGGCCACGGTCTTTTGGAAGCCGGACCCAACGGACCGTTCGCGGATTGTTCGGGCAGCACGGGCCCCTGACGACACCACAGGCATCAGCGAGTTCCCGCACCTGATCGTCAACCAGGCGCGCGTACTTGACTACTTCGCCGAGGTCATGGCCTATTCGCCGGCCCGCATCAAGCCCGATTACGGCTGGGAATTCCGCAGCCTGACCATTGCCGAAACGGGCGAGTACCCGGTGGCCGTGACGCTGGTGGGCACCCACGGTGAGGGTTCCGGCGTCGAACGCGTTGTGCATGCAAAGTACGTGGTGGGCGCGGACGGTGCGCACAGCCGGGTGCGCGAATCGATCGGTGCTCGGCACACCAGCGTCCACGCGAATCATGCGTGGGGTGTCATGGATGTCCTGGCCGTCACGGATTTCCCGGACATCCGCGCCAAGTGCGCCATCCAGTCCGAGGACGGCGGGAACATCCTGCTGATTCCGCGCGAAGGCGGCTCGCTGTTCCGCATGTATGTTGACCTCGGCGAGGTGGTGGAGGACGGTGTGCACGCGGTCCGTAGCACGACCATCGAGGAGATCATCGCCAAGGCGAACAGGATCCTGCACCCGTACACGCTCGATGTGCGCAGCGTCGCCTGGACCAGCGTTTACGAGGTGGGGCACCGCCTTACTGACAGGTTCGACGACGTCCCCCTCGCCGAGCGCGGTGGGCGGTTGCCGCGGGTGTTCATCACGGGCGATGCCTGCCATACGCACAGCGCCAAGGCCGGGCAGGGCATGAACGTCTCGATGCAGGATGGTTTTAATGTGGCTTGGAAGATCGCCCATGTGCTGGAGGGGCGCAGTCCGGAGAGTCTGCTGGCCACGTATTCGGCCGAGCGGCAGGTGATCGCGAAGAACCTGATCGACTTCGACATGGAGTGGTCCACGCTGATGGCGATGCGGCCCGAAGACATGGAGGATCCCACAGAACTTGAGAACTTCTACGTGCGGACGTTTGAGTTCCCGGCCGGTTTCATGACGGAATACCAGCCGTCCATGATCACGGGCTCTGCTGCTTTTCAGGAGCTTGCCACCGGATTTCCAATCGGCAAACGGTTCAAGTCCGCGCCGGTGGTGAGGGTGGCGGATGCGAATCCAGTGCAGCTGGGCCACCACCACCGGGCCGACGGGCGCTGGCGCATCTACGCTTTTGCCGATGCGCCGGCGGTGGGGGAGCCGTCTTTGCTTTCTGACTGGGCGGCGTGGATGACTTCTTCGCCGGAATCACCGCTGCTGAAATACACGCCGGCCGATGGCGACAGCGACGCCGTCTTTGACGTGAAACTTGTTGCCCAGCAGGACTTTGAGGGCGTTCCCTTAGGTAGTGTGCCGTCGCTGTTCCTGCCGCGGACCGGCCCCTTTGGGCTGATCGACTATGAGCTGGTCTACGCCGCCGATCCTTTGAATGACATCTTCGAGTTGCGCGAGATTTCGCGCAGTGGGGCCGTGGTGGTGGTGCGCCCGGACCAGTACGTGGCCAACCTGCTGCCGCTGTCGGACACCGCAGGGCTCGCAGTGTTCTTTGCGGGGATCATGGCACCGCGGCGGTAATGCGGGCGGGTCTTATGGGACATCACTCGCGCCGAGGAATCAAAAGTGCAGGCCAGCAACTGGAGTGTCCGGTCAGGGACAGGCTTACGGTACAACTCATCTACATCAATACGGAATACTCCTTTCGCGACAACGCGGGCGAATGTCGAGCAAAAGGTCGTACCAGCGAGTCCCTAGGCTTACTTGCATGACTGACTCTCAAGTTCAACAGGCCTACGCCGCACGAGCATCCGAGTACACGGCCATCCTTGGGGCAATCGATGGCATGCATGAGCTTGATCGGAACCGCATAGAGCATTGGGCTCAGCAGATTAGCGGCCGTATCATCGACGCCGGATGCGGACCAGGACATTGGACCAACTTTCTGCATAAACGGGGTGTCGACATCTCAGGTATTGACCTCGTACCCGAATTCATTGAGCGCGCCCGGCTTCGCTTCCCCGATGTGTCATTCCAAGTCTCTTCGCTCCGCGCTCTCGAGGATGCCGATGGAAGCCTGCATGGAGTGCTCGCCTGGTATTCACTGATTCACCTGCCACCAGCAGAATTGCCGCCCGTTCTCTCCGAGCTCGCGCGCGTTCTTTCACCTCAAGGACACCTGCTCGTCGGCTTTTTCGATGGTGTGTCTGCAGAACCGCTCAACCATGCTGTTACCCCGGCGTACTGCTGGTCGCTCGATCAGATGAGCAGCCTGCTGCATGACGCCGGGTTCGAAGTGATCAATAGCGAAGCACGCCAAGATCCGGGCGGCCGGCCCCACGCAGCAATCTCCGCGATTGCCCGGTAAGCATCCCTTCAGTGGGTATCGCGATCAGCATGGCTTTCCTTTCAAAGAATCCACTTCATGTACATTTCAACATATGGGATGTACAATTGCGCTATGTCCATTGTCAGCGTCGCAGATGCACGCAACCACTTTTCAGACGTCATCGATCGATCGAAGACCGAAGCGGTGTTCATCGAGCGCCGCGGTCAGCGCGCCGCCGTGGTTGTCAGTCCTGAGCAGTACGACCGGATGCTCGAAGCTCTGGAAGACGCCGCAGACGTCGCTGCGTTCGATGAGGCGATGGCAGAGGAGGGCCCCAATATTCCTTGGGCTCAGGTGAAAGCTGATCTGGGCTGGGTATGATCTACCAAGTCGAGCTGCGACCTGCCGCAGTTCGCGCGTTGAAACAAATTGACCATCAGGATCGCGACCGCATTCGTGGAGCGATCGCGCTCCTCGGAGAGGATCCGCGGCCGCCAGGAGCCAAAGCCCTTCAAGGGCGTCCCGGCCTCAGGGTTCGCATCGGGGACCACCGCATCGTCTACACAGTTGACGACAACATCCTCGTTGTTGCAGTGATCACGCTCGGTCATCGCAGCAGCGTCTACGAACGCTGACTGCCCACCAATGAATCCATTTTTCGGTCACCCCGGTGTCCAGAGCGTTCCCTTTACGGGGTTCGCTCATCGGGTTTCCTCACGACCGGCTCCTAACCTTGCCTTGACCGCAGGCAGCCCTAAAACGGTGAGCCGCATGAGTGGGATGACAGCTACACCATCCTGCGATAGTCGTCCCGTTTGGCGCTCCCAGCCAGAAATGGGATCCGCCGCCAACTTGACGCATGGCAGGCCTCCGACCCTCAGCGGCGCGGCCTCCGAAATTGATGGGTGTCGCCGAGAGGGACTAATCCCGAGTCTGCTGGGATTCGACGTGTTGCCGGGGATCCATGGCGTCGTGAAGAACTCGGCCGACGACCAACACTTCTTCTTCGCGACGACAGATGAGGAAGTGTCGTGGTCGTCGGACGGTCTGTCCAGCGGCCACTGCGCGACTCTGTGCCAAGTGCCAAGAGAACACGCCTTCTCCCATTTCGGGGCGGGTGATATGCCCGACGTCGCTGGTGCTTGAAGCTGCGTCGCGGATGCCGTTTGCGATCAGAGTCTCATAGCGCTTGCGTGCTTCCTCACCGAACTCCGCTTCAGACCACGCAAGGATATCGATGACATCGGCCTGAGCGACGCGGGTAAGGCGGTATCCCACCATCAGCCAGCCAGCCAGCCCGTGCCGCGCGGGCGCCGAGCTGTCCAATGCAGCCATCGAGGTTGTCATCGGTAATGTCGTCGTAGCGTCCGTCGGCGAGATCCGACCAGTCCTTTGTTGCAGCATCACGCAGTGCAGCAAGCCTGGCCGCGTCCTCCGATTCCCTGCGTTCCAGAAGGCGAAGACCCTCGCGAAGCACCTCGCTGGCATTCTGATAACGCCCGGACCTGACTAACAAGTCTACAAGTTCGTGCTGATGTTGACTCAAGACAACATTCCTCGTAGCCACGACACCCACCTCCATTGGCGGTATATGCCAATGCGGGGGTGCCGGGCATGGAATCACTGAGAATTCTTGGCCACAATCGGTGGTCAACGAGGTGGCGGACAGGCAGCCCCTCGTCGCGCTTTGCAAAAACTTCAAGTCGGGCCCGATCGCACGAGTCACAATAAGCGGATGACAGCAACGCACTTTACAAGAACTTGGTACACCAAACTGAGCTGAGCCACCCTGCCATTTTTGAGCGCCACTTGCCCATCGCAGGGCTGGGCCTCGGCGCCTGACGGGTGTGCCGCCGTCGTGCTTGTCCTTGAAAGGGGACGGTTACGCGGTAGGCCGTTGAAAAACGAGCAGTGCGTCGGCAATCAGGTCGTGAGGGTATTGGTCCCAGACAATCTCGGTGACGCCCACGGGGGTGAGGTGCTGCTCGAGCACGCGTGCGACGTCGCGGATCAGGTGGGTGGTGCGGCCTCTGTGGTGGATGTCCGCCATGTTCCAGACCACGAAGCCGCCGGGCACAACGATGCTTGCGCACTGGGCTGCGACCAGACCAAGCTCGGCCAGGTAACGGCCGTAATCGCCGTTGTTTTTCTCATATCCGGTGAGGGGGTCGGCGTCGTGAAACGTTGAGGTCATGTACGGCGGAGAGGCGATAATCAGGTCGACGCTGGCGTCAAGGTGGGGCAGTTCTGCACTGCGGCTAATCCTGTGCAGCTCCCGCGCGTCGCCCTCCACAATGCGCGCGCCGGGAATGCGTTCCTGCAGGTACTCCGCACGCTCGGGCAGCAGTTCGATGCCGAGCGCCCTCCGTTCCAGCGCGAGGGCCCGCTCAAGGGTGGTGCCAAACCCTGCGAAGGGATCAAACACCAGATCGCCCGGTTTGGAGCACCGTTCAATGATGTGGTCCACGAGCGCTGAAACCATGTGCACATCTTCGTCGGCGCCCGGGGGACGCTCTGCCACGAATGTGTCGATTGATGCGCTGAGTTGGGCGTCCAGCGGGGACGATGGTGGCGTGCTGCCGAGCAATTGAGTGTCCAAGCCCTTCATCTGGGGAAGTTTACCCGTCCATGCTGGGGGTTTCAGGGTTGCAAGGACGATTGCGCATTTTCACTATTAATAGTTTACTAATAGTGTGTCACGAATACAGGCCCAGCAGGATGCCCAAATAGTCCGTGCGGCTCTGCCGCTTCTCACACTCACCCTGATCGGGGAGCGCGATTCATATGGCTACGAGATTCTCGAGCGGCTGGCCGGATTGGGGCTGGACGTCAGCACGGGGCTCATATACCCGGTGCTTGCCCGGCTCGAACGGGACGGATTGGTCACCACCCGCCCGGTCGCATCACCTGCCGGACCGCCACGCAAGTACTTCGCCATCACGGAAGCCGGGCAAAACGCACGCAATGCGGCGCAGGATCAGTGGCACCTGGTCTCATCCGCCGTCGACAACGCATTCACCAATGAAGGGCACGACCATGACTGACGCCATTTTCCCCGCCAACGGTTCACGACGGTCCATTGCCGACCGACTGCGCATTGACGCCTATTTGACGCGCCTCGAGTGGCATCTTGAGGGCAGCCTGCGGGGCGGGGAGCGCAAGGCCGTCATCAAGGGGCTGCGGGAGGAGCTCGTGGCGGATCCCCATGAGACGGGCGCTGCCCTGCGCGAACTTGGGGCGCCGCGGATCCTTGCAGCGCGCTACGCCGATGAAGGGACGCTGCGCCCGCTGTGGTCTATTGGAATTGTCACGGCCGGGGCCGCCCTGTTGGTCTACTGGGCGCTGTTCTTCGCGTTCACCGGTGGAATGCTCGCCGCCGTTGAAAGCGCGGCACCGGCAAGGGCAGAATCGTCGTTCCTGTTCATTCCGGTCCAGGCATTCGCTTCGGCAGATACGCTGGGTGTCGGCTGGACCGGAGGCTGGGCGTGGCTGGTGGTGCCCACCCTGGTCATCCTTGTTGCATTCCTCGCGGGAGCCCGAATCTGGCGGGCGTTCAGGCGGCACTGAGCCGCTGTAGGCAGGGTGGCCGGCCAACTGCGGGCAATCTGCCGGTGAACGGGGGCTCCAACAACGCCACCGTGTCCAAGTTGCTCAGGGGGCGGGTTTGCCGGCGGCGTCCTGGACAACAAGGCTGTGGGCAATGGACAAGAGGGCCAAGGATTGAACGGAGTCCCACGTGCCCGGCTTTAATTTGCTGGCAACCTCAGCCGCCTTGTTGGCATAGTCTGCGGCGAGTTGTGCATTCTTGCCTGTGTTCATGGATGGCTCCTGCTCGGTGTTTTCCAAAAAGTCTCGGATAGTCAGTTGCACCACAGTAACCACAGCGTCACGCTGCAGATGGCACCCGGCCGGTGTGTCGCCGTCGTCCCTGCCACAAATTGGCTGTGCCGGCACCCTGTTGGCGGCCCTGTTAATAGGTAGAGTGACTGCGACGAGCACGAACTGGCACTCGGCAGGAGAGCCGAAATGACGCAGTACATGATCTCGGTAAGCCACAACGCGGCAGAGGGCCCGACCATGGAAAACATGGATCTAGCCGTGATCCAGCCGATCATTGACGCGGTCGATGCATTCAACGACAAGCTCCGTGAAGCAGGTGCCTGGGTGTTCGCCGGAGGGTTGCAGCCGATTCAGGCAACCACTACGGTCGACAACACCGGCGACACACCTGTGGTGACCGATGGGCCGCATGCCCAGTTCGCGGAATACCTCGGCGGGTTTTGGGTCATTGAAGCCAGCGACTTCGACGCCGCCTTGGGGTGGGCCAAGGCTGCCTCCCAAGCCTGCGCGGGGCGGGTGGAGGTTCGCGCCTTCCAGGAAGATCCGGCCTAGACGGAATCCCGGCGTGCCGCCGTCGTGCCTCTATTCCGGAATGTAGGTGGCGGCCAAGCCCTCGCTGCCCCTCGCCAGCAGGGTGACGTCGGCGCCGACCAGGATGAGGTCCACGCCGGCGTCCATGTAGTGCTTGGCGGTCTCCGGGGCGAACGCGTTCACGCCCACCGGCTTGCCTGCCGCCTTCGCCGCCGCAATGCAATGTTCGACGGCGGCCATCACCTCGGGGTGCCCCTGCACTCCCAGCCTGCCCATGGATGCGGCGAGGTCGGCGGGGCCCAGGAAGATGGCGTCGATGCCGTCCACGGCCAGGATGTCCGCGACGTTCTCCACCGCGTGCGCCGATTCAATCTGCACCATCACCGTGACGGTTTCCGAGGCGCGTTCGGCATAGTTCGGGATGCGGTTCCAGCGGGAGGAGCGGGCCAGTGCCGAGCCCACGCCGCGCACGCCCTGCGGCGGGTAATGGGCGGCGGCCACCGCAGCTTCGGCGTCGGCCACCGTATGGACCATGGGGACCATAAGCGACTGCACGCCCAAGTCCAGATACTGCTTGATGATGACGGGATCGTTGACCGGCGGCCGGACGACGGGTGTGATCGGGTAGCCGTGGATGGCCTGCAACTGGGCCAGGATTCCCTCCAGCCCGTTCGGGCTGTGCTCGCCGTCGACCAGGACCACATCCAGGCCGGACCCGGCACAAATCTCAGCCATGAGCGCGCTGCCGGAGGACACCCACATGCCCACGAGCGGACGTTTGGCATCTGCGAGCGCGTTCTTGAGAGAGGGGTCGGGGGTCATTGGAGGTGGCATGTGATGGTTCCCAGTTTTCCGTAGTCGGCATAAATGGTGTCGCCCGCTCTGACCCACAGCGGGCTGGTGAAGGAGCCGGCCAGGATGAGTTCCCCTGCCTTGAGCGTGTCCCCGTGCGCGGCGAGTTTGTTGGCCAGCCACGCCACGCCGTTCGCGGGGTGGCCCAGAACGCCTGCCGCCACCCCTGTCTCCTCCACTGTTTGGTTGCGGTACAGGATGGCGGCCACCCAGCGAAGGTCGACGGCGTCCGGGTGCACCGGGGTGCCGCCCACCACCATGGCGCCCAGGGCTGCATTGTCGCTGATGGTGTCCACAATGGTCCGCCCCTCCATCTCGATGCGCGAGTCCAGGATCTCCAGGGCCGGGGTGACGTATTCGGTGGCGCGCACGACGTCGAAGAGTGTGGCATCCGGGCCGCCGATGCCCTCCTTGAGCAGGAAGGCCAGCTCCACCTCGACCCGCGGATGGGTGTAGTGCGCCCAGTCAAGTGTGGCGCCTGATTCCAGGATGGTGTCCTTGAAGATGACCCCGTAGTCGGGTTCGGTAATGCCGGTGGCCCGCTGCATGGCCTTGGACGTCAGGCCGATCTTGTGCCCGCCCAACACCCGGCCTTCGGCCTCGCCGCGTTTCCGCCACAGGCGCTGCACCCGGTAGGCGTCCTCAACGCTCATGCCGGGATGGCGTGTGGTCAGCAGGGGGACCGGTGTCCTGGTCCGTGCCGCATCCACAAGTTCGTCGGCAATGGCGGCGATGGTTTCCTCATCCAGCATGGTGTTGTCCCCTCATAGCTGTCCGCCCAACTTGAAGCCCTTGTTCCCGCCGTTTCTGCCGCCGTTCCCGTCCTTGGCAGGATCGCCGCGGGTGTACGAGAAGCCGTCGGCGCCGACAGTGACGGCCTGCTCCGAGGTGCCCACTGGAGAAGAGACAGGCTGTGGGTTGCCGTCCAGGTCCAGCACCAGGGAAGCCTCGGTGTACCAGGACGGGACCACGGGGTTGCCCCACCAGTCGCGGCGCTGATTGTCGTGCACATCCCACGTGATGACCGGATTGTCTGGATCACCGGTGTAGTAGTCCTGCGTGTAGATCTCCACCCGGTGCCCGTCAGGATCCAGGATGTAGAGGTAAAACGCGTTGGAGACGCCGTGCCGTCCAGGCCCGCGCTCGATCCTGTCGGAGATGCGCAGCGCGCCCATCTTGTCGCAGACCTGGATGATGTTGTGCTTTTCATGCGTCGCGAACGCCAGGTGGTGCATGCGCGGGCCGTCGCCCTGGGTGAGTGCAGTGTCGTGGACTGTTTGCTTGCGGTGCATCCAGACCGCGTAAGTGGTGCCGGCACCGTCCTGGATGTCCTCGGATACACGGAAGCCCAGATCCTCCAGGTACTTCTGGCCACGAGGGACGTCCGGGGTGACCTGGTTGAAGTGGTCCAGCCGGACCAGCTCGCCCGCGGTGTAGAGGTCGTACCGTTGGGTCAGCCGTTCCACATGGGTCGCCTCGTAGAAGAACTCGTACGGGAAGCCCAGCGGGTCCTCCACCCGGACGGCGTCGCCAATGCCTCTCACAAAACCCTCGCGGCGGCGCTCGGTGCGGCAGCCCAACGCCTGGTAATACGCTTCGGCAGCGCCGACGTCGGCAGGGGTCCGCACCCGGAATGCGGCCACGGCTGCGGCGGCCACCGGGCCTTGGCGCAGCACCAAGTTGTGGTGGATGAACTCCTCCAGGGTGCGCAGGTAAATGGTGTCCGCATCCTCGAACGTGACATGCAGGCCCAACAGGTTCACATAAAACTCGCGGGAGGCGGCCAGATCGGTGACCACCAGTTCCATATAGGCGCAGCGCACAATGTCAGGCGGCGGGACGCTGGGGGTGGGGATAAAGCGGCTCATGACGCTCCAAACCTGGGCGTGTGCACTGTCCCCAGCGTGATGTGGACTGCCTGCTGGTCGGTGTAGAAGTCGATGGAGCGGTAGCCGCCCTCATGACCCAGCCCGGATGCCTTGACCCCGCCGAACGGGGTCCGCAGGTCCCGCACGTTGTGCGAGTTCAACCAGACCATGCCGGCCTCCAGACTCTGGGCGAAGGTGTGGGCGCGGGCCAGATCGCTCGTCCACACATAGGCGGCCAGGCCATACTTGACGCCATTGGCCAAAGCCAGTGCCTCGGCGTCGTTCTCGAAAGGCGTGATGGCAACGACCGGGCCGAAGATCTCCTCCTGGAAGATCCGCGCGTCGGGCCCCACATCGGCAAAGACGGTGGGCGCCACGTAGTTGCCGGTGTCCAGGCCCGCGGGGCGGCCGCCGCCGGCGAGTAGGCGGCCCTCGGATTTGCCGATTTCCACGTAGCGCATGACCTTCGCGTAGTGCTCGGGGTGCACCAGCGCGCCCACCTCGGTGCGCGGATCGTGAGGGTCGCCCACCACGATGTTCCTGGCCCGGGCGGCGTACTTTTCGCAGAATTCCTCGTAGATGCTGCGTTCCACGAGGATGCGCGAACCTGCCGTGCAGCGCTCGCCGTTGAGGGAGAAGACTCCGAACAGGGCGCAGTCGATCGCGGTGTCGAGGTCGGCGTCGGCGAAGATCACACAAGGGCTCTTGCCGCCGAGCTCCATCGAGAGCCCCTTCAGGCTTGCGGCGGCGTTGGCGAAGATGGTCTGGCCGGTGGTGGTTTCGCCGGTGAAGGAGATCAGCGGGACGCCCGGGTGCTTGACGAGGGCGTCGCCGGCGTCCTCGCCGAGGCCGTTGACGAGGTTGAACACGCCCTGGGGCAGGCCTGCTTCCTCGAAGATCCCGGCCCACAGGGATGCTGAGAGCGGGGTGAATTCGGCCGGTTTGAGCACCACTGTGCAGCCGGCGGCGAGCGCGGGCGCCAGCTTCCACGATTCCAGCATGAACGGGGTGTTCCATGGCGTGATGAGCCCGGCGACGCCGATCGGCTTGCGGTTCACGTAGTTGAGCTGCGCGCCGGGGACCTTCATGGCGTCGTCAACCTGGGCCACCACCAGGTCTGCGAAGAAGCGGAAATTCTCTGCCGCGCGTTGCGCCTGGCCGCGGGCCTGGGTGATGGGCAGGCCGGTGTCGAACGTTTCCAGCTCGGCCAGCCGGTCTTCGCGGTCCTCGATGGCGTCGGCGATCTTGTTCAGGATGCGGGCGCGCTCGCGGGGTTTCAGGTGCGGCCAGGGCCCGTTTTTGAACGCCTGCGTGGCGGCGTCCACGGCGCGATCCACGTCCGCCTTTTGCCCAGCGGCGGCCGTGGCGTAATTGCCGTCCGACACGGGATCGAGCACGTCAAAGCTCTCCCCACCCGCCGAATCCACGTGCTCGCCGTCGATGTAATGCTGGATGTGGGTGGGCAATTTGTCCGGGATGAAGTGGCCGGTCATGGGGTGTCCGCTCCTTCTGCTCTGTCTGCGGTGTGTGCCCCTGTTTGCCCGGCCGCCCATTCCGTGAACCGGGCCCGCCACGTCTCGTCCATGGGGAACAGGCCTTCCACGCTGTGGCCCTGCGCGACCATCTCGGCGATGAACGTTTCCTCGAGTTCCTGGGCGATGGCCGCGTCCGCCACGTCTTCCGCGTACGACGGCGGGATGACCAGAACGCCGTCGGCGTCGCCGACGATGATGTCACCCGGCTGGACGGTGGCTCCGCCGCAGGAGATGGTGACGTCGGTGTCCCACGGGATGTGGCGCCGGCCCAGGACGGCCGGGTGGGCGCCGGCATGGAAGACGGACAGCCCCAGGGCCGCCACCTCGGTGATGTCGCGGACGCCGCCGTCGGTGACAATGGCCGCGGCGCCGAGCACCTGGGCCCGCAGGGCCAGGACGTCACCCAAGGTTCCCGCGCTGGGATCCCCGCGGGCCTCCATGACCAGCACCTCGCCGTCGTGCAGGGAATTGATGATGCGCTTTTGCGCGTTGAAGCCGCCGCCGTGGCTCGTGAAGAGGTCCTCGCGGTTGGGCACGAAGCGCAGCGTGCGGGCGGGGCCGGCGATGCGCTGGCCGGGTTGGGTGGTGGTGAGGCCGTCGATGCTGACGTTGTTCAGGCCCCTTTTGCGGAGTTGCGAGCTCAGGGTGGCGGTGCCGACGCTCAACAGTTTGCGCAGGAGGTCCGAGCTGAAGCTCTGGGGCGGCAATCCGGCGGCCTCCGGGGAGCCCCAGGCATCGATGCGGTCGGCGTCGGTGATTTTGGGCCGGTTTCCGTAGGTGGCCATGGGGGTTTGACCCTGTATTACGGTGGTGCGGAGCCGGCCGGTGGGCAGTCCCGCGGCGGGGTCGTCCAACTCAATTTCGATGACGTCGCCCGGCACGGCAACGGAGGAGCCGGCGGGGGTGCCGGTGAGGATGATGTCGCCGGGCTCGAGCGTCAGGAGCTGGGACAGGTCTGCGATGATCTGGCTGAACGGGAACAACAGGCCTGCGCTGCTGTCCTCCTGCGCAAGTGTCCCGTTGAGCCAGGTCCGGAGGCGCAGGGCGGTTGGGTCCACGGAGGGGGCCGCGATGAGTCCCGGGCCTAGCGGGGTGAAGCCGTCGCCGGATTTTGAGCGGAGATTGGAGCCCTTGTCGGCATATTTGAGGTCGTACACGCCGAGGTCGTTGGCCGCCGTGACGTACTGGACGTGGGACCAGGCTTCCGCCGGGCTGATGCGGCGGGCCGCGGTTCCGATGATCAGGGCGATCTCGCCCTCGAAGGCCAGCAGCTCGCAGCCGTCGGGGCGTTCAACGTCTGCGCCCGACAGGCTCAGCGAGGACGCAGCTTTGAGGAAGTAGGACGGCAGGGCGGGGGTGATGCCGCGCTGTTCGGCCCGCGAGCGGTAGGCCACGTGGACGGCTATGACCTTGCCGGCCGCCTTGAATGTGCCTGCTGAGACCTGTTCCACGAAACATCCCGTCTGGACTGTTGCCGTTGACTGCTGCCGTTGACTGCTGCCGCGGCCAGGGGCGGCTGCGGCGGTTGCGCTGCGATGGTCCTTTCCGCTTGCTGGCGTCCGGGACCATGTACGCTCAAGCTTCCGCCGCCGCTGCCGCCACGTCAACCAACCGACGTACAGCCAGGCCGGCGCTGAGCTTCCGCCTAGCCTGCAGTGCTAACCTCCAGACAGAGAAAGCACGGCGGGAGGAACCGTGAAGGCGACACGCAAATCCGATTGGTGGGACAGATTCTTCTACGTCGCCATCATCTTCAAAGGTCTCGACGGTGTGCTGGAATTGATCGGCGGAACGCTGCTGCTTTTTGTTGCCCCGGACAAGATCAAGCAGCTAGCCATCCTCATCACCCAGCCGGAACTGACGGAAGACCCCAACGACTTCATCGCCAACCACGTCCTGCAGGGGACTGCCGGGCTGACCGACCATGTGGTGCTCTTCGGCGCCATCTACCTGCTGGCTCACGGCATCGTGAAGGTTGTCCTCGTCACCGCCCTACTGCGCCAGAAACTGTGGGCCTACCCGTGGATGATAGCCGTCCTGATCATCTTCATCCTGTACCAGCTCTACCAACTCATCCTCACGCCGGCGGCCGGCCTCGTGGCGCTGACGGTGTTCGATATCCTGATCGTGGTGCTCACCTGGCACGAATACCGCCGGCACCGTGCGCGAAGAATAGGGACGCCATGAAGATTCTCATTGTTGGGGCAGGCGCCACGGGTGGCTATTTTGGTGCCCGGCTGGCCGAGGCCGGGCGGGACGTGACGTTCCTGGTCCGCGAACAGCGCGCGGGGTTCCTGAAGCGGCGCGGCCTGCGGATTGCTGGGCTTGAGCAGGAGCTGCGGATCGAACCCAAGGTGCTTACGGCAGGGGAGCTGGGTGAGAGGTTCGACGTCGTTCTTCTCACCGTGAAGGCTGCCGGACTTCAAAGCGCGATTGCTGATGTGGCGCCGGCGGTGGGACCGGACACGTTGATTGTGCCGTTCTTGAATGGGATGGCGCACATGGATGCGCTCGCGGCGGCGTTCGGTGCGGAGAAGGTGCTGGGATCCGTGGTGCACCTGATCGGCACCATTAACGGAGACGGCGACGTTGCCATCTTGGCGCCGATGGCGCGGTGGACCCTCGGCGAACAGGACGGCGGCCCATCTGCACGGCTGGAGCGGCTCGTGGCCGAGGTGTCGGTGCCCGGCATTGACGTCATTGAGGCGCCCAACGGACTGGATGCGATGTGGCAAAAATGGGTGTTCATTGTTGCCGCGGGCGTGGTGACATGCCTGATGCGCGGGCCCGTGGGCGACATCGCCGCGGTGCCCGGAGGTGCTGCCTTTGTGGCCGGTGTGGTGGCGGAGACGGCAGCCGTGGCAGCTGCTGCCGGGTTCCCCGTTCCGGAGGCCGAACAAGCCAACACTCTGGCATTCCTGACCGCCCCGGGTTCGGCGTTCACCTCATCGCTGTACCGCGACGTCACGGCCGGGCTGCCCAATGAGGGCGAGCACATTGTGGGCGACTTTGCCCGCCGAGCCGCCGAGCTCGGGGTGGCCACGCCGCTCCTGGACCTGGCTCTACTGCAGCTGCGCGTCCACGGGGTGGCCAGAACCTGATGCCTGCGTGAAGTAACCCGGCGGCCCCGCACCTTTTCGCGAAAGGTGCGGGGCCGTCGTCGTGCTTGAGGCAAGAAAGCGGGCTAAAGCATCTTCCGCAACGGCGCCAGTTGCTTGTTGACGGCGGACGGATCGAAGGCTGTCGGGTCAATGTGCTGGCCCTTGCGCAAGCCCATCCATGAGCGTATGTATGCGTGGTCCGGGTCGCTGGGATTTCTTGAGGTGGCAAGTTTTTCCATCCAGCCGTGGGGGCCGGAAGAGTCCTCTTGCGGGGGATGACCGCTGCCGGCCACGCACAGCGGCAGGATTCCGGGGGCCTTTGCGGGCAGGATTTTCTCCAACGTGATGGTGTGCTCCCAGTTGTCACCAAAATCGTAGGTGTACAGCAGTGTGTCCTTCGGGGCGTGCAAGAGGGTGTTCAAGGCTACGCCCTCCTCATCGGCGGGCGGATCACCCCAGTGGTCCGCTTCGGGGTCGGCCGGAGCATAGCGGACGCCGTTGGGGTGGGTGCCCAGCATGAACTCGTGCAGGTGAGTTTCATTCCAGGCGAAGAGGTTTTGGATGATTTCGTGGAGCTCATCAAGGCCCAGCTCGGCGGGAACGGTGACGCTGCGCCAGACAGGAGGGGTGATCCCGTCAATCTGAATTTTCAGCTGGAACGTGGCTTTCGACGGGCCCCGAGGAACCCTTGACTGCTTCGCAATGTGCTTGTCCAAAAGCCCCAGAAGTTGCTCCACGGCGTGGCGCAGAACTGGAGGGACAACCACGTGAGTACCTATTTCCAGTAGCCCGTGGGCGGCGGCGTCCCGGATCCTTGTCTCAACAAATATCGCCGTGTACTTCTCAGGGCCAGCCGCAGGCCCCTGCCCGAAGACCGCGGATGTCTCCGGGGGATTACCGGAGGCGGCCGCAGCAATGATCTCTGCGACTTGGGTTCGCACTGGGTTGTCCGGCCTGGAGTCATCGTACGGAACCAAAGCGTCGTAGAGGAAGAAATAGGCCAGTATGGCGGCGTATCTGGCCCTCTGATTCGGATCGCTTTGAAAGAGTCGGCCTTGGCCGGTCAGCTGCACACGCTGACGGTCAACGTGAATCAGCTCGGCCTCGGTCATCACTTCCCAGTACTCCATCAGGCGTGGCAGCTGGGTCATGGACGTCACCTGGCGAGGCTCGTCGTCATCACTGGATATGGCACTAGTAACGGAACTACGCGTAGCTGCTCCGACGGCGTTCACCTCGACGCAGGCCGCGGCCCCCTGGATATCTTTACGGGGGAGCAACCCTGACGGGGTGGTTTTACGGCCCTCTCCGATCCATTCCAGAAGAGCCCCCACCCGATGGACAAACACCAAATCCGCGGCGGCTTCGGCTGCTTGTGCGGCGGTCTGTGGCTGCCTGAAAACGCGCTGAGCGTACTTCGCATTGGCGGCCTGGGTTGCGTCCGGGGAAGTCATGGTGATCAGCTGAATCAGGTTATCGACGGGGCCGGTCCACGCTTGGGTGGTCATGAGAAATTTCAAATAGCTGTTGAGCGCCAGCGCTATGGATACACGCATTTCAGGATGGAATCCGCCAGCTGAATCCAAAATTCTAGAGGTCATATCGACCTCTAAATTGCTCGCATCCGAAGCCTGAACGCTTTGTACGTAGTTCTTGAAGAAGTCCAGCAGCAGAGCGGAGAGCCAATCGGCTTCTTCATGGTCAATGCCAGCTTGAATCATCCAAGACTTGAATGCTGGCAGCACCGACGCCAGTGTCCGCGCAGCCACGGCGTTGGCTAAAGACACCACGTTTGTGCTTGTGTTCAGGGCTGTGTTGACGCCGGCGCTACTGGCTTTGGCTTTATCCTCGGCTGCCTTTGCCGGGTTGCCGAAACGGGATGCCTTGCTGGGTTTGGACTTCTTGGCCATGGGTTCCTAAAGAATAGGGACGGAGGGTCGTATTCAGCCCCAGCCCGACGCCGGCTCCGCACCCTTTCGCGAAAGGTGCGTGGCCGACGTCGTGCTTGGGAGTGGTGCTCGGAAACGGGGCTTGGGAAAAGGGCGGTCAGTGCGACTCAGGCAAATCTCGCGCGGAAGAATTCACTGAATTCGCGCCCGGGCCCACGGCCTGAACCGGAACATCGTCGCTGAGCATATCGACCACGTCGGCACGGTAGGCGGGCGGAACTTCAATAAATTCGCCCACGATGACCAGGCCCTCATCGGCCCAGTGAGCAATGTTTGTCGCGATGGACAGCAGATCCGGGTGCACGGAATCGGGCTCCGCCAACGCCTGGATCAACAGCGCCGACTCCGGCGGTTCCACGGATGAACACTGCGTCAGCCAGTCGGTCATTTCCAGCTGCCAGTACTCGAGCTCGCCTTCTTCGCCGTCCTCGTCGCCGTTGTCGGAACCGGCCAGCGTCACGGTGAAGATAAACAGGCCCATCAGCTCACGCATGGTCTCGATGACATCGTCGTCGGACTCGGGATCAAGGGCAGGCTTGGTGGCCTGCAGCTGACCTTCGGTGAAGCTAATCAGCCCCGTGACATCCAGCATGTCCAAGTAGAGCGCCAGCCGGGCGGCGCTACGGTCCTCGGCAGTGGCCAATTTGGTGGCGTCGCTCAGCAACCCCAGGCCACTGTGGACCAGAGTGGCCGCGGCGCCTTCCGCATCAGTCAAAGAGTTGTCTTCATTCAGCTCCTTGCCATCGCCAATCCACTCTAGCAAGGCCATGGTGTTCTGCCACAAGGGGGTCTTTGTTACGGTTTCAAGGATTTCTTCCGAGGAAAGTTCCGGAACAAAAACGTCGGCAAATTCGTAGTCCTCAGGGGCCCAATCACTCTCGGCGGGGTCTACTCCCGTGCGCGCAAGCTCGCTTTGAACGGTCCCCAGGTCCTCGGCGGTCCCGGTCCAGAGCTTGGCCTGAGTCAAATAATCAACGTAGTCCCGCACGCCTGCGCGTAGCGTCAGAACACCCAGCGGGTTCGCGTGACTGGTGACCTCCATGACTTCCTGAACAGCGGCCGGATCCAGATTTGTGGGGTCGGTGTGGGGCTCCAGCATGCGGTACATGTCAAAGAAATCGTCCAAGATTGCCAGGCTCATATCGATCGATTTGTCCGGGCGGCTCTGGGCTTCCAGCCACGCTACGAACCCCGGCGACAGCGATTCCATGGCCCGGTTCAAGCGTGCTTCGAGGGACGGCCGGTTGACCGAACGGGTGGCGGCGTCGGCGCTGGCTTTGGCAGGGTTGCCGAATCGGGACTTCTTGGTCTTCTTGGCCACAGGGTTCCTTGCGGTCGGCGTGATGGGACCCCTTAACCGTAGCCGCATTCGCCTGCAACGGTAGGGCACCAGCCCAGTGGCTAGTTGGTGAACTCGGACTAGTTGGTGAACTCGGTCAGGACAATTTTGCCGGTGCCGTGGCCAGACATGCTGGCTTCGAAAGCTTGAGCAGCATCCTGCATCGGAAAGGTCTGGGCCACATCAACGCTCAAGGTGCCATCTTCGACCAGCAAACTCAGCCGTTCCAGCTCACTGGCATCGGGGCGCACCCACACGTACTGGCCGCCGTGCTGTGTGACAGACCAGTCGGCGATAGAGGCGTGCCGCCCTCCAGCTTTCAGCAGGGCACGGGTTTCGGTTAGCACCCCACCGGCAAAATCTGCCACCGCGTCCACTCCTTCCAGCCCAAGTTCCTGCACACGCTCCACCAAACCGGGACCGTAGGAGAGCGGAATTGCACCAAGTTCACGCATCCGGTCGTGATTTTTGGGGGAGGCAGTAGCGATGACACGGACGCCGTCGTTGACGGCAAGCTGGATGGCTGTGCGGCCCACGCCGCCGGAGCCGTTGTGGATCAATAGCGTCTGTTCTTCTGCAACGCCGAGCGCATCAAGAGTGCGTTGGGCTGTCAGGCCGGTCAAGGGGAGTGCCGCCGCCTGTTCCCAAGAAAGCCCGGCTGGTTTGTGGGCAACAATGGCAGCCGGCAGGGCCACGAGCTCGGCAAACGTTCCGCCATGGACGGTGTCACGGCGGCCATAGGAGTAAACCTCATCGCCCACCGTGAATTCAGGGGTGTCGAAGCCCACGGCTGCAACCACGCCGGCCACATCCCAGCCAGGGATGACAGGAAAATTGACGTCCATCAAGGCATCCAAACCGCCGGACATGATCTTCCAATCCACCGGGTTGACGCCGGCCGCCTTCACGCGGATCAGCACCGACCCCGGGGCGACCTTGGGTGTTGGCAGCTGCGATTGGGTTAACACCTCCGTGCCGCCGTACTGGGAGTAGCTCATGGCTTTCATCATCGAACTCATGGCGTTTGTTCCTTTCGTAGCGTGTGTGGCTCTTAGTCTGTGTCAGTCGGTGTTTGGCATCGGCTTCACCTCGGAGTACAGCTACTGATTCACCCCGCTTGTTATCCTGTCCAGTGAAGACTCTTCTATGTATGTGCAGTATGTGCAGTATGTGCTGAACCTGTGGCGGGTACGACGCATAGCCTAGATGCGGGCCTTGAACTCCGGGGCGCGGTGTGCCTGTTCCCGCCACCGGTCTCGTGCGGCCGTATCCAGCGCGGCCTCGACCCAGCGGCCCATGCCGGCGTATGCCTGTTCCCGAATTTTGGACGGGGACAAGAAAACGTCATGGAAGGCGCCGGGAATTCTGTGCAGCGTCACCTTGGAGCCCAGATCGAGAGCACGTTTGGCCACCGTGTCCACATTCAACACCACATCTGCGGCCAGCGCAGTGGAGGACCATTTTGGCTGTAGATAGCTTTTATCGGAGAGCATCACCAGCACCGGAACGTCTAGTCCCAGCCCTTGTGCCACGTGCGCTTGTCCTTGAAAAACGGCGTGCAGGAACGACGGCGTCACTGGGAATCCGCGGTCCGGGCGCCACAGCGATTCATACTCCCACTCGCCGTCGAACCGCTTGGAAACCGCCCGCGTATAGAAACCAGGATCGATCGAGGGAAAAGGCACCATCGGCCTGAACCTGGTCCGCGCCTGTATGAGCGGCGCCACCATGGCCCGGCCCACCTCGCTTGCCTGGAATTCCAGCCACGGACTATTGAGTACGACGGCGGCTGCCGCACCTGGGTGCCGCGCGGCCCAGAGGCTCAAGGTCAGCCCGCCTGTCGAATGACCCAGCAGCACCAGAGGACGTTCACCGCTGGGCTCGGGTGTCTCCTCGGGGCGCTCCCGCCCGGCCAAAGCGTCAAAGGCCGCACTGAGCCGGTGCCGGGCCTCCTCCAGGAAGGCCAGCTCAAAACTTTGCTGCTCTGCCTCCTCATCGGGACCATCCGCAACTGCGGTCTGCTGCCCGGCAGAGTCCTCAACCCCAAGCCCGGCTGGGGCCGCTTCGGGAATCCCGCTGCGCCCCATGGCCGAAAGCGCGGCGGCGATGTCGTCGTCGTACTCGGTGAGGGAGGAAACCTGCCCGGGGAGCAGGCCCGGACGGAGGCTGCGGCCATAGTTGTGCAGGTCAAGGGCATAAAAATTCGCGCCGGCACGGTGCCAGAACTCGGCTAATTCGTGCTGAAAAAAGTAGTCGGACCAGCCGTGGACATACAAAATGTCAACCCCGGCGAGAGCGCTCGAGGCTCCCGGTGACGACTCGCCTACGTGCCGGACCAGCGTGGCGGGCGATCCGGCAGGCAGGTCCAGGGTCAGCTGCTCAAAGTTCGGGCCGAGGACATCTTGCTGCCATGAGGTCATGCTTTGATGCTAGCCGTATCACGGGCGGAAGCGGTTGTATGCTGAAGATGCGCCCTAACGTGCGGCCAGTTTTGACCGCGAGGCGTGGGCGACACTGGCATGGGCGAGAAAGGCAAAGACATGGCTCTCTGGCAGGATTCTTTTCACGACTGGGCCCGCGCTTGGGCTACCTTGCAGGATGTGGAGCCCACCGCGACCGGTGCTGTGGTCACGATCGGGGCGCAGCAGGTGATGGTGTGGCCGGGCGATGGCGCTGCTTTTGAGCCGGTTTCCGCCGGCAGCGAGCTTCTCTTGGTCACCGATGATCCCGGCGGAGCTACCGAATTTGCCCAGTCGCAGGGGCTGCGGGCCACCATCTCAAACGTGTTGTTGTCCGCCGAGACGGAGGACCTGGATTTGGTCCCTGATCTGCCGCCGGACGCATACCTCGCTGAAGCTCCCATGGAGAATTACGACCTGGTTGAGGTGGCACTTTTTGACCGCCCGGTGGCTAGGGGTCGGCTGTGCCTAGGCGACGGACTGGCGGTCATGGCCGCACTGGTGGTCGACGACGGACATGAAGAGCATGTCCCCGCCTTCGAACAGGCCATGGTTGCAGGGCTGGGCGAAGAAGCCTTCACCCACGGCGCCGACACTCTGTACTTGATCGCTGGCCTGGAGCAGGCCGAGAGGTTTGCCGGCGTCGAAGGTTGGCACAAAGTGGCGGACATTCTCGGCTTCAGCAGCTAGCTCCGCGCAGCTAGCGCTGAGCCGGTCGAGCCGGTCGAGGTGAGGCTGTGCGTTACGAAAAGTGGGGCCGCCATGGCTGAAGTAGCATTCACCAACAAATCGGTGAGCAGTGCGAGTGCCTTGCACGTTTCAGTTCCCGCCGCACTGCGTGGAATGCAACCATCCGGCCGCCGTTGAGCCGGGTGGGCAGAAAATTCAGGACATGGCAGAATAGAGGATGGCCCGGGTGCAGACGGGCCCAGTGATAATACAGCCGGCCGGGCCCTGCGGGGTGCGGCATGAGCAAACCACTTAAACAACAGAAATTTGAGACTGAACATGTCCCCGCTGCAAAGCAACGCTTCGGCAACCCCTCTTAAAACCACCGCCGCCCCCACCTTTGCCGCAGTAGGAAGCCCCTATTTCGGGATTCTCTTGGCCTGCATGGCGGTCATTGTGATCCTGTCCAACATTGGCGCCTCCAAGGGTGTCCAATTTGGGCCCATCATCACCGACGGCGGCTTTTTCCTGTTCCCGTTCGCTTACATTCTGGGCGATGTGATCAGTGAAATTTACGGCTTCAAGGTCAACCGCAAGGCCGTGCTGACCACTTTTGTGCTGTCCATTTTTGCCTCCCTCAGCTACTGGGTGATCATCCTCCTGCCCGGATTCACCGACGATTACGGCGTTTCCAAGCAACACGCCCTCGAGGACGCGCTGGGCCCGGTACCGCAGATTGTGCTGGCCAGCTTGCTGGCATTCTTGGCCGGGCAGACCGTCAACTCCTGGATCATGGTTCGCCTGAAGGCACACCACGGGGAGCGCAAACTCTGGGTCCGGCTCATGGGTTCCAGCGGTGCCGGCGAGTTCCTGGACACCCTGATCTTCTGCGCCGTAGCGGCGCCGGTCATCGGGATCGTAGGCTTCGGCATGTTCGCGAACTACGTGCTGGTGGGCTTCTTGTACAAGGTGGGTGTGCAGTACGCGCTCATTCCGGTCACATCGCTGGCGATCGGCTGGTTCAAGCGCAACGAACCGTCGTACCAGGCTGCCACCGCGGCATAGTTTGCTCCGGGTTTCGGGGCCTGCTTCCGAGCGCCCTGCGGCCTGCGCCCGACGAGAGGCGAGTGGCGAGTGGCGCCTAGCGCTTGGGGTAGTAGCGGCGGAGCGTCTCGGCCTTGAACTCGAAGAAGGTGCCGTTTTCAATGGCGAGGCGGGCGTCGTCGACCATTTTCACCACGAAGCGCTCGTTGTGGATCGAGACCAGCGTGGCAGAGACCATCTCCTTGGCCTTGAACAAGTGGTGGATGTAGGCGCGCGTGTAGTTCTCGCAGGTGTAGCAATCGCATTCCTCAGAGAGCGGCGTGAAGTCTCGCTTGTACTTGGCGCCGGAGAGGTTGAAGCGGCCGTCAGGGGTGTAGAACGCCGAGGTGCGGGCCACCCTTGTGGGGGAGACACAATCGAAGGTGTCGGCACCGTTTTCAATAGCGGTGAAGATGTCATCCGGCTCTGAAATACCCAGCAAGTGGCGGGGCTTGTTCTCCGGAAGCTCCTCGGCGCACCAGCGCACAATGGTTCCGAGGTTTTCCTTCTCCAGAGCACCGCCAATGCCGAAGCCGTCAAAGTTCATCTCCCCCAGATCATGCGAGGCCTTGCGGCGCAGATCCTCATACTGGGCTCCCTGAATCACACCAAACAGGGCCTGGTACGGCTTGCCTGTGCGCTCCTCGGTGAGCCGGAAGTGTTCCTCGATGCAGCGCAGCGCCCACAAACGCGTACGTTCCAGCGACATTTCCTGGTAGCCGCGAGAGTTCAGCAGCGTGGTCAGCTCATCGAAAGCGAACATGATGTCGGCGCCAATCTGGTGCTGCACCTGCATGGAAACCTCGGGGGTGAAGCGGTGCATGTCCCCGTTCAGGTGGGACTTGAACCAGACGCCGTCGTCGTCAATGTGCGCCAAGCGCTCCTTGCCCACGGCCACGGAATCGTCGGCGCCGGCGTGCGGGGAGGCCGCCACGGCGTCCATGTTGATGACCTTCTTGAAGCCCGAGCCCAGGCTCATGACCTGGAATCCGCCGCTGTCGGTGAAGGTGGGGCCCTGCCAATTCATGAACGCCCCGAGGCCGCCGGCGGCGTCGAGGATGTCCGCGCCAGGCTGCAAGTAGAGGTGGTAGGCGTTGGACAAGAGGGCCTGCGCGCCCAGGTCTTCCATCGATTCCGGAAGCACGGATTTCACCGTTGCCTTGGTTCCTACAGCGATGAACGCCGGGGTCTTGATGGTGCCGTGCGGGGTGGTGATGACGCCGGTGCGGCCTTGGAACGTCCCGCCGTTCTGCTCGATGGCCTCAGCCGTGGGATTACAGCTCTCGTTCAACCGCGTGGTCACTTCAAAGCCAAATTCACCTTGCGACGCCGGATGGCCGGGTGTTCCGGGGGTGGCAACAGGGGCGGGGGCAAGCAGATCAGCAGTAGTTTCTGGGGAAGGCATTCCTCCATTTTGCCAGTCTTTGCCCGCGGCCACGACCGGAGGAAGCTGCGGGACCGGTTCACAGCTCACTTGGTGCAGTGCGGTTAAATAATTCCA
Source organism: Specibacter sp. NPDC078709 (assembly GCF_040686795.1). Taxonomy (NCBI): domain Bacteria; kingdom Bacillati; phylum Actinomycetota; class Actinomycetes; order Micrococcales; family Micrococcaceae; genus Specibacter; species Specibacter sp. NPDC078709. Next base: position 138,747 of record NZ_JBFBLU010000005.1, on the reverse strand, counting down.
CCGCTTCGGGCGCAGTAGCCCGAAGCGGTGGAATCACTGTCAATCCGAAGCGGAATCAGCGGATATGCGCCTCCTCAACGAATATGAATCTCGATGAACAAGCTAGCTGTTTGCGTCCACCAGGGTGGATGCTACTTCCGGCGTGCTCTCGACGTAAGGCTTGGCCCGGGGGATGAGCGCACCGAGAATGATTGCAGCAACTGCGGCGAGGATGGCGATTCCGAAGGTCATGTGGAATCCATCCAGGGTGGGCAGCGTTGCTGAGCCGATTGACATGGTCATGTTGGCCAGAACTACGCCCATGACGGCGGCCGAGGTGGACGTTCCTACCGAGCGCATCAGCGAGTTCAAACCGTTGGCAGCTCCGGTTTCCCTCAGCGGAACGGCACCCATGATGAGGGCCGGCATGGCGGCATAAGCCAGACCAATACCCGCGCCAATAACCATGGCTGACAAGATAACTTCCCACACGGCAGAGGTGAGGAAGAAGGCCAGCACGTAACCAATGCCGATCACTACGGCACCGGTTAGCAGTGTGAATTTGGGGCCGCGGCGTGCGGATAGGCGGGCCGAAACGGGTGAGAGAAGCATCATGACCAATCCGCCTGGAGCCATCGCCAAGCCAGCCTGAACCATTGAAAGACCGAGTCCGTAACCTGTGGCGTCAGGAGCCATGAGTAGCTGCGGGAACGTCAGGCTCATGCCGTACATGCCGAAGCCCACGGCAACTGAAGCCAAGTTCGTGAACAAGACCTGAGGCTTGGCGGTGACGCGAAGGTCAACCAAGGGGGAAGCGACACGTAGTTCCAAGATTCCCCACAGCACCAAGATGACCACGGCGGCGCCAAACAATCCCAGCGTTAGCGGGCTGGACCAGCCCCAATCCGCACCCTTGGAAACAGGCAGCAAAAGCGCCACCAGGCCAGCAGCCAAACCGAAGGCGCCAACGCCGTCGAACTTTGAAGGTGTGCGCAAAGGAGATTCCGGCAGGGCAACAAGCACCAGGACGAAGGCCATAATGGCGAGGCCGGTGGCAGCCCAAAACAATACGTGCCAATCGGCATTTTGGGCAATGAGGGCCGAGATCGGCAGGCCAATGGCGCCACCGACGCCCATGGTTGCGCTAATGGTTGCAACGGCCGATCCGACCTTTTCGCGGGGGAGTTCGTCGCGCAGAATGCTGATACCCAAGGGGATGACTCCCATGGAAAGACCTTGGAGGATGCGTCCGGCGAGCAGCAAGCCTAGTGAGCTGGTGAGGGCGCAGATGACGGAGCCGATGATGAGCAGCACCAACGATATGAGAAGGATGCGGCGCTTACCGAAGATGTCACCCAAACGTCCGGCGATGGGAGTGACGATGGCGCCGGCCAGCAGCGTGGCGGTGATGACCCATGAGGTGTTCGATGCGGTGGTGTGCAAAAGTGTGGGCAGCTGGGGGATCAGCGGTACCACGATGGTCTGCATGAGTGAGGCAATGATGCCCACAAAGGCCAGAACGGCGACGGCGGTTCGGGGAGAGGTAACTTTGTGGCTAGATATTGGACTGCTGTGACTCACGAGGCTCCTGAAAAGATCGGTACGACGGACAAAAAACGCGTTTGTGTATCGTACAGTGCATATGCATCGTACAAACAATTTGTTTGATACAAAGCCTTGCTATACTTCATCAAGTAACGTTTAGAACCAAAGGACATGGCACGTGGAACACCGCGACACAGTGCAGGCGATGCAGTACGAGATGATGCTCTTATCCCGTTATCAGTTCCGTCCCCACCCGCGTGCGGACGGAATGCTTGAGCGTTCGGCTTTTTTGTTGCTGAGCCGCCTCGAATTGGTAGAGCCGATGACGCTGAAAGAACTTTCGCGGGCTCTGAATCTCGACATCTCCACGGTTCATCGACAGGTGGGAGCGTTGCTGCGATCGGAACATGTTGAGTACGTCCTTGGCCTGCCGGGTGAAGTGGCGCGCCGGCTTGCTCCAACGCCTGCGGGGCTCCGGGCGCTGATTGAAACGAGGGCCATTAACGAGGAGGGACTTCGCGGTGTTATGGGTGGCTGGCCGCAAAAACGTCGGGAACAATTTCTAACGCTCCTGCGGAGATTCAATCAGGATGTTGAAGATCTCGAGAATACGCCGTGGCCGCGGTGGGGCGATGCGCGACCAACTGAGCCACCAACTGGGTCGGCAACTGGGTCGGCAACGGCGGAGTGAAGCTAGCGGGGTTGAACTCTACGGCTCACGTGGCGGCGTAGTTAGCGGCGCAATTATTCGTCCGGGTAGTGCTCTTCCATGAAGGCATCCCATTGCTCGCCGATGGCGTCCAGAGCTGCGGCGCCGAGTCCGTAGGTGGATGCAATGATCTGGGCACCCGGATGTTCCCGAACGCCTTCCAGAGGATCTTGTTGGGCGATGATCAGCAGCCCGTCACCGTGTTCGGCATAAGTTTCCACCGTCAATCCCACCTGGGTCTCATTGCGGTACCAAACCTTGCCAGTCAGTGTGGCTCCGGTGTTCAGCGTGACCTCATAAGGTTGGCCGGGGTCCGGGAGCCAGCCCGTATCGATGCCCAAAACGTCCCACAAATTCGTGTGAGCCGCGCTGGTGCCATCGACAAACACGGTACGCCGGGCAGTCTTGGGATGGCGTTCCAACGCGAACTTGAGTTGTTGCATAAACATGGACCAACCGGAGGTGATGTCGTCGTCGTACTTCTCCCACTCGCCCGTAGCCTGACCGCGTGTCAGGGTCAGCAGCGTGCCGTCGGCACGTGGCTCAAGGGTGAAGACATCGCCCATTTCCAGCTCGAGGCGCAGGTGGTCATTGCTTTCGCGCACATTGGAGTGGAAGATTTGCTGAATCTCAGTATCCAGCCCCTCCATCTCCCAGCCGTGCCACTGGGCAGTCCGGGCCGGCTCGCGCAGCATGAGCCACACTTGTTCGGCATCGGCGTTGATAAGGACGGGGAGCTGAGTGGTCGCCATGACAGGTAATCTACGCCGGATCGGACGAACCGGCTAGCGCTCACCCTGGAACGAAGCCGAACGGGTTAGCGGCCCAGCCCGGCGTAGGAGATCGCCTGACGCACTAACGCGCCGCGACCGCCCACAAATTCTTCCTGGACGCCGGGGCTGAGGACCTCTTCGGGCGTCATCCAGGTCAGCTCGAGAGCATCCTGACGGGGTTCGCATTCGCCGGTCACAGGGATGACATAGACCATGGCCACCGCGTGCTGGCGTTCGTCGGTGAAACCCGTTTGCGAAGGCGAGGGCAAGTACTCAGCTACCGTGAACGGCACCGGGCTGACTGGCAGCTGCGGGAAGGCCAGCGGACCCAGATCCTTTTCAATGTGGCGGATCAGCGCGGCACGGATGGTCTCGCGATACAGCACACGCCCGGACACCAGGGTGCGGACCATTGAACCGTTCTCGTCAGCCTGCAGTAGCAACCCCACCTCGTTGACGTAGCCCAGCGGGTCCAGCCGCACGGGAACCGCTTCAACATAAACCATGGGAAGCCGGTTTCGGGCCTCGTACAAGTCCTCGGGGGACAGCCAGCCGGGATACGGATCAGGGGTGCGCACGCTCATATCTAAGTTCTACCCCATTCGAGCCTTACACGCTTCCCGCCGCCCCCGAAATCTCTCAGGATTCGCTCTCGGCGCCAAAAGTGAGCGTCTCACCCTGATGCCTTATTTCAAGTTCGACGCCGGTCACCGCACCTTTCGCCGTGGCCACGAAACCGCCATTCTTGGCCCGGAACAGAGCGCCGCCGTCTGGACTTTCCTGCACGAACTTGGCCCCGATACCTGCCAGCACCTTGTTGGCCGCAGCCGGATTCGGAGTGCGCCAGATGGCTGCAATGGATGATGACTCGAAAGGATCAGTATCGGGCTTGGGCAGACGCAGATCCTCGGAAGCAGCCAGCTCAAAAGTGAAACCGTCGGGCGCGGTGACGCGTGCGCCGGGCCCGGTGGAGGTGACGGCCTCTTCGGCGTGCGTGCCGTCTGCGAGGGTGCGGCGGACAAAAATGGCGGCATCGCGCACCTCGAAGCCCAGCTCAATGCCTTCTGTCTCCGGGACCTCAATGAAAACTCCTACTTTGCCGTTGCCGGAATCAAATTCGGCCCAGTCGCCGTCGTTCTCTAAACAGCTCAAGCCCAGAGCAAACAACTGCGCAACGGTCTGGTTGAAATTCGAGGTCAAAATGATGGGGCGCACGCGCAGCATGGTTCTCCTTATGGTTCGTCCAATGCCACCAATACTAATGTTGAGCCATGGCTGAACTTCCTGAACTCCTGGTCCCGGACGCTGCTGCATGGCGCGCTTGGCTGACCGAACATCACCCGACGAGTCCGGGCGTGAAGCTGGTCCTGCACAAAAAGGGTGGCAGTGTCACGGAGCTGGACTACGCAGCCGCGCTTGAAGAGGCCTTGTGTTTTGGCTGGATTGACGGCGTAGTGGGCAAGCGAGACGAGCATTCCTTCGTCCGCCGCTTCACGCCCCGGACCAAAGCCAGCACATGGTCAAAGATCAACGTGGGGCATTTTGAACGGCTCGTGACTGAAGGCCGCATGAGGGCAGCCGGGGTGGCAGCCGCCGACGCTGCCAAGGCCGACGGTCGCTGGGAGGCGGCCTACTCCGGGGCGGCCAGTGCCGTGGTCCCGGAGGATCTCGCCGCCGCAATTGCTGCTAGCCCCCCGGCCCAAAACATGTTTGAGGTCCTGACCTCGGTTAATCGTTACGCCTTGATTTACCGCACCAACGCGGTCAAGTCACCGTCCGTGCGGGCCGCAAAAATTGCCGGATTCGTGGCCATGCTGGCGGAACATCAGACGCCGTACCCGCAAAAACGCCGGCCCGAGTAGCTGCCCGCCTATACCTCTGCGGCGGCGCTGAGGATGGTCCAGCGCTGGATGGCGGCCGAGAGTATCTCCGGGTGCTGATCGGCAACGGTGGCCGCTGTCTCGTGGATGAGTTTCGACGCCGTTGCCCGGGTCTGCGCCCGGAGTCTTTCCTCCTGCGCAGCGAGTGCCAGGTAGCGGCAGAGGATGCCGGTGAACAGGCTGCCGTCACCGCCTGACTCGAGGCGAAGTCCTTGGCCGGGCGTGTGGAGGTGGCGGCCAATGGCATCGATGAGGGTGTCCGCGTCGATAAGATCCTGAGGACGGCCAAGCTTGAGGAGTGCGCCAAGAATGGGTCCCTGGTTGTAGGTGTAAATGGTGGCTTCCACATCACGACCCAGGGCTGGATCACGGTCAGCGGCGGAGGGGTGGACGCCGTCCAAGTAGAGCCCGGTTTCCGCGTCGAAGAGTTCGGTGCGCAACCAGTCGGCTACTGCTCCCGCGATCTGGTGTTCCCCGAGCCGGGCAAAGTGAGCCGCGGCCGGGCCATTCACGGGCGTGTTTTTGTAGTCACGTTTCCGGGACCAATAGAGGCCACCGCCCAACACCGGGTCATGGGCTTTGTGGAGTTGTTTGGTGAGGGTTCGAGCGGCGAATCGGGCCAACCTTGCTGGTTTGGCGGTCAGGTGCAGCGAGAGCTCGTTGAGCCTGGTAGCCGCGAGCGCCAGCCAGGCCATGTCATCGTAATAGTGGTTGGGGAAGCGGCAGAAATTGCGGATCAAGATGCCGCGTAGGAGTGCCTTTCCATGCTGCAGCTCGCGGCGGGCGCCGGTCTGGTCTCCTTGGGTCAATGCCTGATTTCCGGTGTCAACAATCGCGTCGAGGTAGTGGGATTGCCACCAGTAATGCCATTCCGACCACGGCTTGGGAAGCCTTTTAGCTGCTGCAGAAGCAGGGGCCAGGCTATCTCCGGACTGGTGTGCTTCGAGGGAGCCAATCCACGTTCCGGGTAGGCCCATCAGCCGATGCCCGAAGCGTGTATTCACATCGGCAGCAGCCTGGGCAGCGAGCGCTGCCCAGTTCCTGGCGGGCTGGCGTTGTCCTGCATGTGAGTCTGGGCCTGTCATGAGTTCTAGCCTACGTCCCACCGTATTTCTCTTCCCGCTCATTCGTTTGGGCAGCTACGGCGGGTGTGAGACGAAAACACTCACCGTAGCTGCCGAAAAGAATCGGCTCGGCGGCCACCGGAGAATTTCGGTTAGTATGCATTAACGCAAGTTTGCTGTGCCCGGCCGGGACGGCAATCACCTCAACGAGGAGGAACCATGGAAATTTCCGAAAACGGCACCGTTGCACTCATTACCGGCGGCGCGTCCGGGCTAGGCGCCGCGACGGCTCGACGACTCCACGCAGACGGCGCCGCCGTGGTTCTTGTAGATCTGCCAAACTCAACGGGTGCCGAACTGGCAGCGGAGCTGGGGGAGCGGGCCGTGTTTGCCCCGGCCGATGTCACCAACGAAGACCAGGTGCGCGCCGCCATCGAGGCCGCGGCAGAGCTGGGCACGTTGCGGATCGTGGTGAACTGCGCCGGCGTGGCAACTCCCGGGAAGGTGTTGGGACGCGAGGGCGTATTGCCTTTGGAGCAGTTCAGCCGCGTGGTCCAGATCAACTTGATAGGCACCTTCAACGTGCTGCGGCTGTGCGCCGAGGCCATGTCAGCGGCGGAACCGCTCGCCGGTGAGTTCGGTCCCGAACGTGGCGTCATCGTGAACACGGCTTCTGTTGCAGCTTTTGACGGGCAGATTGGCCAACCCGCCTACGCAGCATCGAAGGGCGCCGTGGCCGCCATGACGCTGCCCATCGCTAGGGAACTGGCCCGCTCCCAAATCCGGGTCATGACCATTGCCCCCGGCATCTTCGAAACTCCCATGCTGGCTGGTCTGCCGCAGGCCGCGCAGGATTCCCTCGGACAGCAGGTTCCGCACCCCTCGCGGCTGGGCAAACCGGCGGAGTACGCGGCACTCGTGGAGCACATCGTCGCCAACGCGATGCTCAACGGCGAGACCATCAGGCTCGACGGGGCCATCCGAATGTCACCGAAATGAGCAAGCAGCACCGGGCCCTCCCGGCCACCGAGCTGCCCGCCGCCGACTTCTACGATTTCGAGGCACTGCTCAGCCCTGCCGAAAAGGCCAAGCTGGCGCAGTTGCGCGAGTTCCTGACCGCGGAAGTGGCCCCGCACGCCGTCGGCTGGTGGAATGAGGCGCAGTTCCCGGAACATATCCTGCCCAAAATTGCCGCGCTGGAGCTGGCCGCCCCTGATCGCCGCGAATTCAGCCACCTATTCACCGGCCTAGTGGTTGCCGAGATGACTCGGGTGGACACCTCGCTGGCAACCTTCTTCCTGGTCCACCACGACCTCTTCGTCCAGGCGCTGCTCGATTTCGGCACCGACGAACAGCGTGTGCGGCTGCTCCCGGACGCGCTCGCACTGCGCACCACCGGCGCCTTCGCCCTGACCGAACCAGATCACGGCAGCGATGTGGCCGGTGGCATGGTGACCACCGCGCGCCAAATAACGGACGACGCCGGCACCCACTGGGTGCTCAACGGCGCCAAGCGCTGGATTGGCAATGGGACGTTTTGTGACCGGGTGCTGCTGTGGGCGCGTGATGCTGACACGGGGCAGGTGCGTGGCTTCTTTCTCGACGCCGCAGCAGAGGGCGTGGCGAGGAGCAAGATTGAAAACAAGATCGCGCTGCGCACGGTGCAAAACGCGCACATCACCTTGAACGATGTGCAAGTGCCTGATGCGGACAGGATCGTGGCGGTCAACTCCTTCGAGGACACCAACCACCTGTTGTTGGGATCGCGAATCTCCGTGGCATGGCAGGCCGTGGGGCAACAGCTCGCCGCCTTTGATATTGCTCGCGCCTACGCGCTGGAACGCCAGCAGTTTGGCCGTCCCATCGCGGCGTTCCAAATGATCCAGTCGCAATTGGTGAGAATGCTGGGCAACGCCACATCGTCCATGGCCATGATGGTGCGGATTGCCGGACTGCAGGATGGCACAAGCACGGAGGCAACCATGGCCCAGGTGGCGCTGGCCAAGGCACACACCACGGCGGCCATGCGCGAGACCGTCTCGCTGGGCCGCTCTATTCTGGGTGGCAACGGCATTGTCAGCGATTACGGCATGGCGAAGGTTTTTGCCGACGCCGAAGCCATTTACACCTATGAGGGAACACATGAGATCAATACCTTGATCGCCGGGCGGGCCATCACCGGAATCAGCGCGATCGTCTAGGAGCTAGGCGCGAGGGTCGCGCTCGCCGGCCTCGATGGCGATATTCAGCGTGTTGCCGGTAACGGGAGCGGGGCAAGTGCCGTAATCGGTGAAGGCGCTGGGATAGTTGATGGCGCGGTTGAAATCAATCACCACGGATCCTTCCGGACGGGGCCTGGTGAGTTCCACCTTGCGCCAATGGGATGTGGAGATTTCATTGCTGGCGTCGTGGAAGGTGAGCACCAGCGATCCCAGGCCGCCCTCTTCGGCGGCCAGCCGGTACTGCTTCCCTTTGAGCTCAAAGGACACCTCGCCCACCAGCTCTGCCACGCCAGGAACCAACGGGTTGGCCGTAGCAATCGTGGTGGGGCGAGGCGTATCCCAGCGCTCAAATGTGCCTTTTACTACCAGAGCCGGATCGTAGGAAAACACCGGCACCGCAGAGAACTCGGTGAGCACCGGGGACGCTGAATCGCGGGTGCGGATCATGTAGCGATTGGCGCGCATGCCCAGCTCCACCACCACCGTGCCCCAAGAAACCCACATGATTGATTGTTCATCGGTGAGCTCTGCCGTGATGGTTCCTACCGCCGGCTCGCCGCTTTCCACCAGCGTCAAGCGGTCCTCGGCAGTTGCGGTGAGGACCGCCGTCGTACCTTCAAAACTCCACAAGCCCGGGACGCCGTCCAAGGCGGCCGGGGCGGAGGGGAGCCAGTGGAAGGAGGTCAGGGTCAGCCAGCCGTGATCGCCGGCCAAGGAGGTGTTGCGTCCGGTTCGAAAGCGTTCCCAGCGCTGGGTGAGGCGGTCGATCTCGGCGGTGGTGGTGCTCATGGTGCTCCTTGGGGTGTGCGAGTTATCCACTAGTGTGCACAACGGGCGGAGGCGGGCGCATATTCCGCTGGCGAACAGGCGGCGAAGAATGGTGGGCAGGGCGGGTTGCGGTGGAAGAATGGGGGCATGGCATCGAACGATGAATTCAATAAGGACATGACCCGATTCCCGCTGGGCGCCGCTGCGCCAGTGGATGACGAGCGCACGGAACTGGTTTTCACGCGGCACTATGCAGTGGCTCCGGAGGTTCTCTGGGCCATGCTGACCGATCCGGAGAAGACTCCGCAGTGGTGGGCCAAGGTGCGTGGCCAGGCGAAGACGGGCTCGTCCTTTGATCTGAAATGGCTCAATGTTAAGGATGAAGGCCACGGGACCGAAACCGACTGGTGGAACGGGCGCGTGATTGCTGCGGAGGCGCCGCGTCTGCTGGAAATCTCCAACTCCATGCATGGTCGGATCCGGATTGAACTGGAGGCCACTGAATCGGGCACGGTGATGACGTTCCGAAATACCGTGGCGGTACCGGCCGAGGTGGTGTTGATGTCGCTGGCAGGCTGGCATGTGCATCTTGACCACCTGCACGATGCGCTCGAGGGCAAGAGTGTTGATTGGCAGCGCTGGTGGGATGATTTCTACCCGTGCTGGGAGCAAATTCATGCCGAGTACCAGGCTGGTGGCCAGGCATCGCGTTCGTAGCTCCGTTCGTAACTATGCCAGCAACTATGTGAGACGGATTGGCGCCTTCTAAGCCTGCCGACGTAGTATCCAACAGGCCCGCTCTTGGGCCGACACCGTATTCAACGCCGCATACGAGCACCCCAGAATCACAGACCGTAAGGACAATGACTCATGAGCTCAGATTTGCCAGCACGCCCTCAGGACACGGAGACGCCGGAAACGGTGGACACCGCGGAAACCCCGGCGCTCACCTTGGAAGGTCAGGAACAGGACACCGATCTGCGCGCCGATGTGCGCCGCGTCAGCACCCTTTTGGGTGATTCCTTGGTCCGCCAGCACGGTCCAGAGCTACTCGCCTTGGTGGAACAGGTCCGCCTGCTGACCAAGGAATCCAAGGAAGCCGCTCGTGGCGAGTCCGGCACCGGGCCGTGGAGCGCGAACGACGTCGCCGAGCAGGTCCGCGAGGTCCTCTCCTCCCTGCCGCTCGAGCAGGCCACCGATCTGGTCCGTGCCTTTGCGTTCTACTTCCACTTGGCCAATGCCGCCGAGCAAGTGCACCGCGTGCGCAGCCTCCGCTCCCGCCCGGAAAAGGACGGGTGGCTGGCCAAGGCTGTCACTGAAATCGCCGAGCAAGCCGGTGCCGAGGCGCTGCAAAAGGTGGTCAACGAGCTCGATGTGCGTCCCATTTTCACCGCTCACCCCACCGAAGCTTCACGGCGCTCGGTGCTGGACAAGGTCCGCAAGCTCTCCGACATCCTGGCCACACCATCCGAGGAAGGCAGCACTGCTCGCGCCCGCCAGGACCGCAAGCTCGCTGAAATCATTGACCAGATGTGGCAGACCGATGAGCTGCGCAAGGTCCGCCCCACCCCCATGGATGAGGCCCGCAACGCCATTTACTACCTGCGCAACATCCTCACCGACGCCATGCCGGAGGTGCTGACCGAGCTCAGTGACTTGCTCGGCGAGCACGGCGTTTCCCTGCCGGCCGACGCCGCCCCGCTGCGTTTTGGCTCCTGGATTGGTGGCGACCGTGACGGCAACCCGAACGTGACCCCCGAGGTCACTCGGGACGTGCTGATTCTGCAAAACCAGAACGCTGTGCGGATCTCGATCGTCTTGATCGATGAGCTGCTGACCATCCTCTCCAACTCCAGCTCCCTCTACCAAGCAGATGCCGCCCTGACGGATTCCATTGCCGTGGACCTGGCAAATCTGCCCGGCATTGACCCGCGCATCCTGGAACTCAACGCCGAAGAGCCCTACCGTCTCAAGCTCACCTGCATCAAGGCCAAGCTGTTCAACACCCAGAAGCGCGTTGCCGCAGACGCCTACCACGAGCCCGGCCGCGATTACAGTGCCACCTCCGAGCTCATCGCCGATCTGGAACTGCTGGAAATTTCGTTGCGCAACAACTCGGCCGCGCTCGTGGCCGACGGTGCCCTCGCCTCGGTGCGCCGCGCCATCTCTTCCTTCGGTCTGCACTTGGCCACCCTGGACATCCGCGAACACGCCGACTACCACCATGACGCCGTCGGCCAGCTCGTGGACCGCGTGGGTGAGCTGGGTACGCCGTACGCCGACTTGGACCGGGCTGCGCGCTTGGCCGTTTTGAGCACCGAACTGGCCAGCCACCGGCCGCTCTCCGGTCACCCGATTAAGCTCGACGGCGCAGCGAACGGCACCTACGACGTCTTCCGTGTGGTTCGCCGCGCCTTGCGAACGTACGGCCCGGATGTCATCGAAACGTACATCATCTCGATGACCCGCGGAGCCGACGACGTCCTGGCGCCGGCGGTGCTGGCCCGCGAGGCCGGCCTGGTTCAGCTCACGGGGGAGAACCGGTACGCGAAGATCGGCTTCGCCCCGCTGCTGGAAACCGTTGACGAGCTGCGTGCTTCGGCAGAGATTGTGGACCAGTTGCTCTCCGACCCGTCCTACCGCGAATTGGTGCGCCTGCGTGGGAACGTCCAGGAGATCATGCTCGGCTATTCGGACTCCAACAAGGAATCCGGTGTGCTGACCAGCCAGTGGGAGATCCACAAGACTCAGCGCAAGCTGCGCGACGTTGCGGTGAAGCATGGCGTGAACGTGCGCATGTTCCACGGCCGCGGCGGCTCCGTGGGGCGCGGTGGCGGACCCACCTATGACGCCATCATGGCCCAGCCCAATGGCGTCTTGGAAGGTGCCATCAAGTTCACCGAACAGGGTGAAGTCATCTCCGATAAGTACTCGCTGCCTGAACTGGCCCGCGAAAACCTGGAGCTGTCACTCGCCGCTGTCATGCAGGGTTCGGCCTTGCACCAGGCGCCGCGCCACTCCGATGACGATCTGGACCGCTTCGGCGAGATCATGGAAGTCATCTCCGACGCCGCCTTCGGCAGGTACCGGACGCTGATCGATCACGCGGACCTGCCCGCTTACTTCATGGCTTCCACCCCGGTGGAACAGCTGGGGTCGCTGAACATTGGTTCACGCCCGTCCAAGCGCCCCGATTCGGGCTCCGGTCTGGGTGGGCTGCGCGCTATCCCGTGGGTGTTCGGCTGGACCCAGTCCCGGCAGATCGTGCCCGGCTGGTTCGGTGTGGGCTCCGGACTGAAGGCTGCCCGCGAGGCCGGCCGCTCCGCTGATCTGTTGGAAATGCTGGATCACTGGCACTTCTTCTCCTCCACCATCTCCAACGTGGAAATGACGCTGGCCAAAACCGATATGGACATTGCCGCCCACTACGTGCGCACGCTGGTCCCCGCCGAATTGCAGCACCTGTTCGCCGTGATCCGTGCCGAGTACGATCTCACGGTGGCTGAACTTCAGCTGCTGACGGGCGAATCCGAGTTGTTGGACAACCAGCCGCTGCTGAAGCGTTCACTGAACGTCCGCGATCAGTACCTGGACCCGATCTCCTACCTGCAGGTTGAGCTCTTGCGCCGCGTCCGCGAAGCTGACATTTCCAAGTCCGAGGTGGATGAGCGGCTGCAGCGGGCCATGCTGATCACCATCAACGGTGTGGCTGCCGGCCTGCGCAACACCGGATAATCCCCGCACCCTCCCACCCTTCGCAAGCTCGGGGTGGGGCCCTCGGGCGCGTGGGCCCACCCAACTGCTCCCCTCGGTCGAGTAAAGACGGCGCTTGCGGGAAAAGACGCCGGTAGACGGCCGTCTTTTCCCGCAAGCGCCATCTTTTTTGCGTGCGGGGCGCCGCCGATAGGCTGGAGACATGCCTTCCTTCCGCGCCACCATTCAAATCACCGGCCTGCGCCCCGGCCACGCCCCCGAAGAAGTCATGGACATGGCGGTTGCTGCCGTGGGTTCGGCGCACGTGGTTGAAGCCAATCAGCTGGACATTGTGGCTGGCATCCCGCGCATCACCGTCCGCTTCATGGTGGAGGCCAGCGAGTACGACGCCGAGAACCAGTTTGCCCGTCACGCTGCCATCTCCTTGGCTCAGGGAGTCAACGAAGTGGCCACCACGGGTGCGTTGCGCACCTACCGCCGTTCGGCCGGTAAGTGGCTCACCGTCTAAGTTTTTTAGTTCAATGTGGCACCGAAAACCCCGTCTTTCCGCACCCAAACTGGAGTGTGACGCAGTTCACAGTGGGTTGACCGTGACGATGTTACCTTTCAGTACGCCTTACTTGTGTAGGCGCCAAACGGCACCGAGCTTGAAGAAAAACTGACACGAAGAACTTCGGGAGTGATTATTTTGACTACTCAGCCTCAGATCAAGAACAACGCATCAGGAAACAATGCTTCAGCCAACAACGCCAACAACAGCGCTTCAGGCAAGCAGACGGTCACTAGCCGAGGCACCACCACGGTTGCAGACGGTGTGGTGGCCAAGGTTGCCGGCATCGCTGCCCAGGACATCCCGGGCGTATTCGCACTCGGTGGTGGCGCAGCACGCGCCTTGGGTAGCATCCGCGAAGCCGTGGGTCAGAAGGATCTGACTCAGGGTGTCAGCGTCGAGGTCGGTCTGACCCAGGTGGCAGTGGATGTCACACTCGTGGTGGAGTACCCGCACCCGCTGCAGAAGGTGGCAGACGCCGTGCGCGACGCCATCTACGCAGCAGTCGAAGATGTGGTTGGGATGGAAGTGACAGAGGTTAACGTCTCCATCACCGACATTCACATCCCGTCCGAAGACGATGAGAAGCCTGCTGCGAACAAGCGCACCGACGTCGTTGCAGACGATCAGGTGAACCAGCGCGAAGCTCGCGTCTCATGAGTGCCACCTTGGCAGGAACAGCAATAGCTGCAACCCTCGCGATCTCGGCTTTGGCCTTTGGATTTTGGGCCATGCTGCTGGTGGCTCTGTTCATGGCCGTAGGCGCAGTGATCGGGCGCAGCATTGACGGCAACCTGGACCTACGAGGCGCCATTGACGCCCTTCGCGGGAAGCGCACGTCCTCATGAGTGCCGGCACGCTGGAGATTGAGAGGTTGGCGCAGCAATCCACTGTGCACAGCCGCCCACGAATGCGTGCCGGGTACACCAGCATTTCCACCGGCACCATGGACAAGTTGGTAGCAGCTATTGCAGCTGACGCCTTCAACGTTCCACTCAAGGACGTGCGGGCCGGAGTGCACGACGAATCGGGGCAAGTTAGCGTCTCACTCGCCGTGCCTTTGGCTCTGCGCCTAGCCGCTGAGCTAAATGGCCGCAGTGAGCTGAACGTTGGCACTGGCATGAATGGCGGCACCGTGTTTGAGCGGGCTGCCTCGGGCCGGCAACGTGTTGCTCAAGGCATTGAGGCGCTGGCTGGCTCAACGGTGGGCCGGGTAGATGTCCGCTTCACCGGTATTCATGAGCCAGATCCAAGGAACGCAGGGAGGGTCCAATGAGAGATGAACAAGCGCGTGAGGCGCGGATCATCAACAGGCTGAACAGGCGTGAAACCCGTTCCAGCCGGGCGGCGGTGTCCATCGTGGTAGCTGCGGCTCTGCTGGTGGTGACGCTCTGGCTGGCTCTGGAACTGGTGCTTTCGGCAACGCAGAACGCACCAGTGCTGGGGAGCCCTGCAGAGTTGGCTCAAGGCCTTGCTTCGCTGGCGACGCAGCTTATCCCCGGTGCACTTGTTGCCGTGGGGGTGGCGGCCGTATTGCTAGGGATTTTCCTGCTGGCTATGGCGGTGCTGCCGGGAACTAAGGCTCGGCACGTCATCGCTAACAAGCGTTCGGCCGTAGTGGTTGACAATGCCGTTCTTGCGGCGGCGCTCTCCCGGACGGCCCGTACCGCGGCTCACCTGGCTCCTGAACAAGTGGCCACAAGTGTCAGCCGCAAACGCATTGACGTGAGCGTTCACCCCAGCTCAGGCCGGGCAGTGGACACTGAACACATCAGGGAAACCGTGGCGCGTGAACTGAACGCTTACGGGCTGGGCAAGCCGCTGGCTGTCGGCGTGACCACCAGTACGGTGGTGGGTTCATGAACGGTACCCATCGCGGTTTGAACCGCGCATTGTTGGGGGTGCTCGGACTGGCCCTTGCCGCGGCAGGAGCCATCTCCATCTTGGCGGGAACCAGCCCGGCATTCGCCCAACGCTGGACAGCTACCGGCACCGAACTTTGGGCCAGTGTCCAGGGCAGCTTGGCTGCCGCCAAGATCCCTGGCGCGGACATCAGCTGGTGGAGCGTGGCAGTGCTTGCCACACTCGTCATCGTCGCAGTATTGCTGGTGTGCTGGATCGCTTCACAAGGCACGGGCCGCAGCAACCAGTTGGCTCAACAGGACAGCAACAGCGATACAGAAAGAGCCGGAGCAGGAAGCGACACCACCGGCAAGACCACCGTGGACACCGCCGTCGCAGCGCAAGCCATCAAGGCTGCGCTGGCAGATAACACGCAGGTCTTGGCGACGTCGGTGCAGTCCTGGAACAACAAGTCCTGGAATAACAAGTCTTGGACTAATAAGGCTTGGAACAACACAAGCGGCGGTAGCAACTCCGGGTTGAAGATCAGTATCCAAACCCGGAAAGGTGCCTCACCCGTTGAGGTGATGGCCGCCGTCGACCATTTGGTAGAGGGTCTGGATCAACTTCTCGGTTTCCGCCCACCTGTGCTGGTCCGTATTAAGGCCGGCACCCGCACACTATTTGCCCGCACCGAACGCGTGGCATAAGCATTCGCACAAGGAGAACATTATGGGTTTCATTAGCTTCATCATTTTGGGTTTGATCGTCGGCGCCATCGTCAAGGCAATCATGCCGGGCAAGGTCCAGGGCGGCTGGATCACCAGCATTATCTTGGGTGTGGTTGGTGCGATCGTCGGTGGGTGGCTGGGTTCCATTATCTTCAGCGCTGACCTGGGATCGTTCTTCAACATCCGGACCTGGCTGTTGTCGATCGGTGGCGGTCTGGTAGTTGCAGCAGCCTACGGCGCCATCAAGGGCCGCAAGTAAGTTGCATGGACGGCCGACGGTCGGCAGACGCACTCGCGCTGCCGGCCGTCGGCGCATATAGGCTCGTCCGTGAGTGTTCTTGCCCCGCTGCTCCTACTGGCCCCGCGAACCCCGAAAGGCACACGCCGGTGAAACTACTGCAGGATCTGCCCCACAAACTAGCCGATGCCCCGGACGCCGTTTTGGCCGAACGGGCCGGCGACGGGGATGTTGCCGCCTTTGAAATGCTGGCGCGCAGGCACGCCCCGCTCATGCGCGCCTATGCCCGGCGTCTGGTTAACTCCCATGCCGAGGCCGACGACGTTGTGCAAGATGCGCTCATTGCGGCATGGAAAGACATTGCTCATCTGCAGGACGGCACGGCCGCGAAGGCGTGGCTTATGCGGATTGTGTCCCGTCGCGCGGTGGACACCGGCCGGCGTCGAAAGTCCCACGATAACCTCGAGGACCAGCCTGAAGCGCCAGACCGCTTGCCTACGCCGGAGCAGGCAGCGGTGGCCGGGTCCGCGCGTCGGGCCTTGAATACCGCGCTGTCTAGGCTGCCCGAGGAACAGCGAAGATGCTGGGTTTTGAAGGAAATAGGCGGTCAATCCTATGAGGAGATCGCCCAGACGCTAGGAATTAGCGCCGCCAGCGTTCGCGGCCGGTTGGCCAGGGCGCGAACAACGCTTATGAAGGAAATGGAGGAATGGCGATGAACCCCACGCATGATTGCGGTCGGCGCATCGAAGCCCTCAGCGACTATTTGGATAGCGGCACCTCACCTGATGCCGAGCACATTGACCATTGCCCGCAGTGCCAGGCGTACCTTGCTGGACTGCGCGGCCTGAGTGCCGCCGCGCTTTTGATGATGGACGACGACGTTGCTTCCGCAGCTGCCGACGACACCGGCTGGCTTGACGGCATCATGGCGAACCTCCGTCTGGAAACACGGGCAGGGCGCTCGATTCCGCTCAGTGGCGACGGTGTGGATGGCGGTGAGCTGGATGAGTTGAGTGAGACCGAAGGTGCCGTCATTGCGCTGATCCGTACTGTGGGTGACTCGCTGGGCGGGGTCCTCATTGGGCGCTGCCAACTTGAGGGTGACGTCAGCGTGGCTGGAGCCCCAATAGATGTGAAGATCAACGTTTCCGCGCGCTACGGGTACCCGCTGCCGTCACTCGCACAGACGTTGCGCGACGCTGTCTTTGCCGAGTTGTTGGTGGAGACGGAGCTCAATGTGAAGGCCATCCATGTGGCCTTCACGGATATGCGCCCGCCGATGGCAAACAGTCCCAGCAACGGTTCCGGCGAAACTGGGCCTGGCGAAACAGGGCCTGCCGAAACTAGGTCTGCTGAATCTAGGTCTGGCGAATCAGGGATTGGGGAGGGGCCGCAATGAGCCTAGAAGAGGATATCCACCAGATGGTGCTGTCCATGGACGGCGTGGCCACGGTCTATGCCGCTGATCCGGTGTGGCTGAGCGCGCTCAAGCAGCTGGGGTCATTGATGGATCCAGACAGCGCCGCGCAGCCGGTTCCCTTTGTGGTGTGCTCGGAAGCAGCGTCTTCTGAGACAGACACCGGCGATGCCGGCAGCACCGGCGGCAGCAGTTGCCGGTCCGTCATGACCGTCAAGATCCGGATCGGCACCGATGGCGCACTACGGGCCCCCGACATGGCCCGGTCGGTGGCCGGCGCCATCCGTACCTTTGTCACTGCTCTGCACCCGGATGTTCAGGTGAAGGCCGTGGTGGAGATCTCCGCGATCGGTGTTTGAGTGGATCGCCGCCCAAGCCAGCCCAGTTTCAGTGCGAAAGGCAGCTATTTGTGGTCGGGGAACTCGGACAGTTCCAGTTCTGAGAAGTACTTCACCGGTTCGCGGGTCAGCGGGTCGGTGAAGGAAATGCTGTGGGCCAGCAGCTGCAGCGGTTTGGTGTAATCGTCCGGAGCTTGTTCGTGCAGCACGGGATAGAACGGATCATTCATGATGCCGATGCCTTGCGACGCCAAGTGCACCCGCAACTGGTGGGTTTTACCGGTGTGCGGTGCCAGATCGTAGAGGCCCAGCTTCTGGCCGGTGGTGGCATCAACGCGGGTATCCATGAGCTCGATGCGGGTTTCAGCATTGGGCTCGCCCTCAATTTCTTGCGCCAGCAGATACGTGCGCGATTTGATCATGCGGCTACGCACCACCATGGGAAACTCTAGGTCCTCACGCACCGGGGCCACGGCGCGGTAGGTCTTTTCGATGCGTCGTTTTTCAAAGAGCAGTTGATACTTGCCGCGGGTTTCCGGGTTGGCGGAAAACAGCAGCACACCAGCGGTCATGCGGTCCAAACGGTGAATCGGCACTAAATCCGGGGCGTCCAACAGCACTCGCAGACGGACCAGCGCTGATTCCTGCACGTACATGCCGCCGGGCGTGGTGGGCAGGAAATGTGGCTTGTCCACCACTACCAGATTCTCGTCCTGGTGCAGGATGGACAGTTCTACGGGCAGGCGCTTTTCAATGGGCAGCTCGCGGTAATACCAAATGAACATGTGTTCGTTCAGGGGTGTGGTGGGTGTGACAATTTCCCCGCCCAGCGCCTGAACCTCGCCACGTTCAAAGCGGTCAACGATTCCTGCCGGATCCACATGGCTGAACTTGTCCAACACAAAATCCATGGCCGTTGCCCAGGGGCCTTCATCGGGGACTCGCACGCGTGTTGCATTGACGCCATTGCGGACGGGAAGGGGAGATTTCATCACCTTTCAAGGGTACCGAGGGTTCGTCCCCTAGCCTGACCACACACTTTGCCGATCGCATCGTCGGATCGCATAGGGTGGATGAACAGCGTCCAAAGGACCTCCCTTGCCTCACTTGTCTCCCGCCCTGAACACTGAATTTCTCATGTTGGATGAGAGCGGCGTTGCCAAGATTAATACGGGCAAATCGATCCGTCTCGATTTCCGCACAGATGCCATTGTGAAGTCCGACGTCGGCCTGCCGGATTCGGCCTATGGGCCCGGCTTGGTTGCCCCGCAAGGAGAAAAGTTCCAGCTGGTTCGCGGCGGTGTGGCGAATCTGGGCATTGACCAGGCCGACGCCGAGAACTGGATTGAAAGCGTCAAAGCCCATCCGGAAGAGAAACATGAGTACGTGCTGTCACCTGGTTTTAGGCCCGGCTTCGCTGTCAGCTATGATCTGCGCTATGACGGCAGCAAGAGGACCCAAGTCATTATCGTGTCGGTGTCTGCCAGCTAGCCACACCGCACAATCTATGGAATGAGCTACACATGGCAAAGATTCAGGACAGCGGGCTCTGGGCCTTCGCCCATGCTGAACGAGCCGCGCTCGCGGAGGATTTGGCGGCTCTGACACCGGCCCAATGGAAGCACGAATCGCTGTGCGGGCAGTGGGATATTGAGCATGTGCTGGCGCATCTGACGGCGGCAGCGAGCGTTGGACAGTGGCGGTGGATGCGCAGCATGATCGGCGCGCGTTTCCGCCCGGCCGTGCACAACCAACGCCGGTTAGCTGAACATCTTGGTGCCACTTCGGGCGAAACTCTCGAGAGGTTCCGTGCGGTCATCAATAGCAGTGTTGCGCCGTCATCCCACACCCCGGCCTATCTGGGCGAAGTTCTGGTGCATGCCGAAGATATTCGCCATCCTTTGGGGCTGAGCCATACCCCGCCCATGGCTGCCCTGATGCCGGTCGCTGAGTTTTATGCCCTCCGCGACTTCGCCGTTCCCAGCCACCGCAATGCTGCCGGTCTCCAGCTCAAAGCTGACGATGGCCCTTATACTGCCGGAACAGGTCCTCTTCTTGAGGGGCCAACGCTGTCTCTGGTGATGGTCTTGGCCGGACGGAGTGCGCACTTGGACAAGCTCAAGGGTCCAGGCGTTGAGATCCTACGCTCACGCCTGTAGCTCGCGCCCCTAACTCAAGCTCCCGTAGCTCACGCCCCTAACTCAAGCTCCCGTAGCTCACGCCCCTAATTCAAGCTTGCAGCGGCAACGGCTGGCAGCGCGGACACCAATAGATATCCCGGGATCCGCGGGACGGGAATGTCGGATCTGCTAACTTGTCATGCCGAATCAGGGTCCCGCACCGTTTGCACGGTTTCCCCGCCAGCCCATAGACCCACGATGCCGCTTCGCCACGAGCCGGTCCACCAGTCGTGGAACGGGCGGAGCGGTCCTTGTTAGCCTCCAAGAGGCGCTTTGCCATGGCAATAACTCGGGGCAGATCCGGTGTATCCCGCACGGGCGCCGCCGGGTGAACGCCACCGAGGAAGCACAACTCGTTGCGATAAATATTGCCGATCCCGGCCAGATTCTGCTGATCCAACAGTGCCAAGCCAACAGCACGATCCGGGGCCGCCAGTAAACGGCGCAGTGCTTCCTCCGCATCCCAATCTGGACCCAGCAGATCCGGTCCAAGATGTCCGACGGCGTCTGCCACCAGCGCTTCAGGCAGGACTTCCAGCGTGCCCAGCGAAAAGCCCACAGCTGTTCCCAGCTTGGTTTGCAGCACCGCCCGGGCGGTGAAGGCGGGCCGCCGCCACTTTGCCGGACGGCCGTTGCTGGTTGCTGGGTAAATATCCCAATGGCCCTCCATGGACAGGTGCGAGTGGATGGCTAACCCGCCAACAAACATGAGCAAATGTTTCCCCCGTGACTGGACCCTGGAAACCACTGAGCCCGACAAATCCAGTGTGGCGTACGCGGGTACTCGAAAATCAGTGGCGATCAGGGTTTGTCCTTCAAGGACTGCCCGCAAGTCACGCGCCTGCCGCCAAACGGTATCTCCCTCAGGCACGGCTGTCTCCCGGTGTCCGGCCAGTCTCAGGCACGGATCCGCACTCCTCGTGGCGAGCTGTACGCCCCCGAGGCGAGCATTGCTGCAGCCAGCGGGGTACCCAAAACCTCACCGCCGTTGACTTTTTCAATGGCCATCTTGTCGATCGCTCCGCGCTTGACCACATTGACCAGCGCCGTGCCAGCGAGCGAGACCAAGGATTCGTCGTCGCTGAAGCACAATAGCGTGCGGCCGCCGCGCTCCACGTAGAGGACCAGTGCGCCGTCGACCATCACCACCAAGGCGCCCGCCTTGCGTCCTGGCCGGTGCCCGGATTCCAGCGGAGGCCAGGGCAGAGCTGCGCCGTAGGGGTTGGCGGGATCGGTCGCGGCCAAGGCTAAAGCGTACGGTGGACGCGGGTTCAGCGATGCGTCCTCGCTGAAGGTGCGCAGCCGATCCACGGTGGCCGGCACGGCAAACTGCGCCGCGCCCAGATGCTCGATGAAGTAGCCGCGGCGGCACTTTCCGCTCTCCTCCAACCGGGCCAGCACCTTGTACATGAGGCCGAAACCGCCGGGAAGTCCGTGGTTCATGACGGAACCGCGCGTGACCACCCCATACCGGTCCAGAAACAACTCGGCGAGGGCGTGACTGCGCAGGGTGGTTTGAGCGCTGTCGGCTTCGGCGGCAGGCATCGTCAACAAACTCCAGCGCCCGGCGCCCATGGGTGGGGCGCCGCGCCGCACACCTGCAGCACGTCCCGGCACGCGCCCATAACGGCCAGCGCGGGCAGGGCGCAGCCGCGAGGGCGGGGCCTTTTGCTTGTGCGCCGTATGCCCGCCGGATAGCAGGGCCCGGACCGGGGCGAAGGTGTCATTGCTGATGCGCCCAGCCCAGAACAGCTCCCACAGCGCGGCGATCATCTCGGTGTCGGAAGCCACCAGATCTGGGCCGTCGGCGGTCATTTCGCGCAGCTGGTGGAAGAAGTAGGCGCCGCCAGTGTGCAACGCTGCCATGATGCGTTCGTGAAATTCGGTGGGCGTGAAACCCTCCGCTGTTTGCAGTGTCAGATCCGCAGAATCCGCAATGTGGAGACTTAGCCAGCCATCATTTGAGCCCAACGATCCTGCACCTGAAACGAGCACTTCGCCGGTGGCCGTCAGCTCATCCAGCATGGCGGGGGAGTAATCGGCCACGCGCGCAGCCAGCACCAGCGGTTCCCACGCCGATGCCGGGATGGGCACGCCAGCCAGCTGATCCACCACCGTCAGCACACCGTCCAAACCACGCAGAGCAGGCGAGCTAGCGGCCGAGGTGACATGCTGCCAGGCTGGGAGGAACCGGGCAAAGGCTGCCGCGTCGACGGGCTCAACTTCGGCACGCAACGCCGCCAGCGATCTACTGCGCAACTGCCGCAGGACCTGAACGTCGCACCACTCACTGGCACCATTTTCGGCGTGCAGAGGCAAAAATTCACCTTCGGTGACGCGTCTGTCCGCCGCCAACCTGGCTAGCCCGGAATGGACGACGGCGACGCCGAGTCCCAGCCTCGCAGCCGCTTCCGCGGCGGTGAAGGGTCCGTGGGTGCGGGCGTAGCGGCCCAACAGGTCGCCGAGCGGATCGGCCACCGGTTCAATGAACGCCAGCGGAACACCCATGGGCAGCGGAATGCCGAGGGCATCGCGCAACCGTGCAGCGTCCTCAATGGCGGCGTACCGTTCCTGGCCTGCCATGTTCACCCGCAGTGCGCGGTTCGCAGCGCGCAGTCCCGATAGGTGAGCGGCGGCCAGCGCCAGATGAGGCGCGGAGGCCTGCTCGGACGGGGCCGCAGGATTCGATGAGCCCACAGGATCGGGCGAGGCCGCAGCGTCAGGGGAGTGCCCGGCGTCGGACGCTTCTTGGGGTTGGGGAACTTCGGGAAGCAGCCGGGCGGCAACCTCCGCAACGCTCAACGGGCCCAACAACCGGAGCAGATCCGCCACGCCTTCCAGGCCACGCACGCGGCGATCGGCGTCGCCACCAGCACCGGCTAGACGCTGCAGCTGGGCCGCGGTGGCGGCGATAACTGCCGGGTCAAGAAGTTCGCGCAGCTCAGCCCGGCCCAGCAGCTCATCCAGCAGCGCCGGGTCCAGGGAGAGAGCGGCGGCGCGGCGTTCGGCGAGCGGGGAATCGCCCTCGTACAGGAAGCTGGCCACGTAGCCGAACAGCAGAGACCGGGCGAAAGGCGACGGTTCATTCGTGGTGGTTTCCACGATCCGCAGCTCGCGCCTCTCGATCGAGGCAGCAATGTCCTTCAGCGCGGGGAGATCGTAAACGTCTTGCAGGCATTCGCGCACGGTTTCCAGCACGATCGGGAACTGCGGGTATTTGCGGGCAACATCGAGCAGTTGGGCCGAGCGTTGGCGCTGCTGCCATAGGGGTGAACGTTTGCCTGGATTCTGCCGGGGGAGCAGCAGTGCGCGGGCGGCACATTCGCGGAAACGGCTGGCAAACAGGGCAGAGCCGCCCACCTCGGCCGTGACGATCCCGTCCAGTTCTTCGGGGTCAAACATGAACAAGTCGGCGCCGGGTGGCTCGTCATCCATGAGGGGAACGCGCAGCACAACGCCGTCGTCGGAGGCCATGGCCGAGCCGTCCAGACCATAGCGTTCATGCAGGCGGGCGGCCACGGCCAATGCCCATGGCGCGTGAACCGGCATGCCGAAGGGACTGTGCAGCACCACGCGCCAATCGCCGAGCTCGTCGTGGAAGCGCTCAACCATGAGGGTTCTGTCATCGGGGACGGCTGTGGTGGCAGCCTTCTGCTCTTCCAAATACCCGAGCAGGTTGTTGGCAGCCCATTCATCCAAGCCCGTGGCTTCGCAGCGGGCCAGGGCCTTTTTGCGTGGGGCGGCGCTGACTTCACGGATGAAGGCACCCAGTGCACGGCCCAGTTCAACCGGGCGGCCCAGGGAATCACCCTTCCAGAACGGCAGCTTCCCCGGTTGGCCGAAGGCGGGGGAAACCAGCACCCGGTCAAAGGTGATGTCCTCGATCTTCCAGCTTGTGGCGCCGAGGGCAAAGACATCGCCCACCCGTGACTCGTAGACCATCTCCTCGTCGAGTTCGCCCACGCGCCGGCCGCCCTTGGCAGCCTTTCCTGCGCCGGCATCTTCTGAACCAACAATGAAGACACCAAAGAGGCCGCGGTCCGGGATGGTTCCGCCGGAAGTGACGGCCAGCCGTTGCGCGCCGGGCCGCCCGGTGATGGTGCCAGCCGTGCGGTCCCACACGATGCGTGGGCGCAGCTCGGCAAATTCGTCCGAGGGGTAGCGTCCGGCTAGTAGGTCCAGGGTGGCGTCGAAGGCTGACCGCGGGAGGGCCGCAAAGGGTGCGCTGCGACGAACCGTCTCAAACCATTCCTCCACCCCGATGGCTTCCAGCGCCGTGGCGGCTACTGTCTGCTGCGCCAGGATGTCCAAGGGATTGGCCGGGATGGACAGTGGCTCGATTTCGCCCGCAAGCATCCGCTCTACCGTGACGGCCGAGTGCAGCAAATCAGCACGGTGTTTGGGGAACAGTAAGCCCTCGGAAATCTCGCCCACCTGGTGCCCGGCGCGCCCCACCCGCTGCAGCCCGCTAGCTACCGACGGCGGGGACTCCACCTGGATCACCAAGTCCACGGCCCCCATATCGATGCCTAATTCCAAGCTCGACGTAGCCACCACAGCGCGCAGTCGCCCGGACTTGAGATCGTCCTCAATCAGCGCCCGCTGCTCCTTGGACACCGAGCCGTGGTGCGCCTTGGCCAGGACGTTGGGGGCACCCGCAACAGCCCCGGCTTGGGCCATCATTTCCGCCGGCAGCCTGGTGGGGGACGAGGTGGGGGACGGTGCGGTCCGCCACGGATCGGGGGAGGAGGGTGCGGCGTCGGACGTCGGAGAAGACGCAGCGGAGGCCTCCAGCTCGGCCAGTTCCAGCCGCTCAAGGTAGATTTCGTTGAGGCGCCCGGTCAGCCGTTCAGCCAGACGGCGGGAGTTGGCGAAGATGATGGTGGACTTTTTGGCCAGGACGGCATCCACGATCTTTTCCTCGACATGAGGCCAAATGGAGGCGTTCGGCTGCAGCCCGGAGGCTGGGCCCAGATCGTGGGCGGCGGCGAGTGCGGGCAATTCCGTCATATCCGCGACCGGGACTGTGACGCCCAGGTTCCAGGTTTTGGTACTGGCCGGGGCAACGATGGTGACAGGGGCCTGCCCGCCCAAGAAGCGGGCCACGGTGGAATGTGGCTCCACAGTGGCGGACAGTCCGATGCGTTGGGCCGGGGTTTCCAGCAGGGCATCGAGGCGCTCAAGGGATACGGCCAGGTGGGCGCCGCGCTTTGTGCCGGCGACGGCGTGGACCTCGTCGATGATGATGGTGTGGACGTGGCTCAGCGTTTCGCGTGCTTTGGAAGTCAGCATCAAATAGAGGGACTCGGGCGTGGTGATGAGGATATCCGGCGGATGGCTGAGCAGGCGGCGGCGCTCATTGGCAGGGGTGTCACCGGAGCGTACTCCGACGCTGACGTGTGGGGCGTCCAAGCCAAGCCGGGCAGCTGTTTGTGTGATGCCAATAAGCGGAGCGCGTAGGTTCCGTTCCACGTCCACGCCCAAGGCCTTCAAAGGGGAGATGTACAGGACGCTGGTGCCCTGCTTGGGTGCTGTGGCAGTAGATTCCGGGGAACTGCTTCTAGCAATGAGTCCATCCAAGGCCCATAAGAAGGCGGCCAAGGTTTTGCCGGAACCTGTGGGTGCCACCACCAAGGAGTGAGCCCCGTTGGATACGGCGTCCCACGCACCAGCTTGGGCCGGAGTGGGCGTGCCGAAGGCGCCCAGAAACCACTCGCGGGTCGGTTCCGCGAACTGGCTCATTGCGCTCATCTGGGTTGTTGCATCCACGGCTCCATCATGCCGCATGCCACTGACATTGCGTGCCCGAGCCGCTGAAAAAGTGATGAGGAAGCGATGAGAAAATGATGGGAAGGACTGTTCCTGGGTGAAAAATATCTGACCAATTGTTTTCTGGTTCAGCAGTGTCGTTGCCGCGCGGTAATCTATCGGTAGGAGCGGCAACGATTGCCGAGGCCGGTCCGTTCTTTGCAACGTGTCTGCTTGTGCTCCTGCGAGAGAAGATTTTGGGGAGGTTAAGGGACAGTGCACACACGGCATGTGGGGAACAACTGGGTTCCCTTAGTGGGGTTGGCGCTACTCTTTTTGATCTCTGGGGCCATCAGTATGGTGGCCGATCGCGGTAACGGTGCTGACGCTGGCTTCTTTACGGCCGGCACCCTTTTGGTGGGGGCATTAAGTGCTGTCTGGCTGTGGAAGCGCCCCTCCTGGTGGATCGCTCCGCGTAACCACTACCTATACCTTGCAGGAGGGACAGCCGTGGGCGTTGTACTGTCCGCACTCCTGCCCTTCCTCAATGGGGCTGGGCCCTGGGTTGTACTCGGTGCGGCTATTGTGGTCTACGGATATTTTGAACGCTTGCGGCTTCTTATGACAGTCGGATCGGGGGTGGTGTTGACGGGCCTGTTGGTTATGTTGATCCGCGCCGATATTTGGGGCGGTGCGTTGCACTTGATGACCACAGTCATTCTGGCCGTCGGCGCTAACCGGTTGCATATCTTGCGCCACGGACGGCGCCGGGAAGCGGCCGACAGCGAGCCGGACTTCATCGGCACCTTCGAGGAGTTCGACCGCGATGAGGCGCTCCGTCCCTAATGCCCTAATGCGAAATTCGAAGAGCTGCCGCAACGGCACGCAATTCATAGCCTAGCGAGGGCCTCGATCCTGGCTTTAGCCATCACCAGCGCGGTGTTTGGAGCCACGTGGTTGTCCCTGAATTTACGCCGCTGCGCAAGGCGTTTAACGGGCTATCAAGCGGTGTAGGCTGCGGTGAATACTTTGT
Organism: Specibacter sp. NPDC078709; assembly: GCF_040686795.1. Taxonomy (NCBI): domain Bacteria; kingdom Bacillati; phylum Actinomycetota; class Actinomycetes; order Micrococcales; family Micrococcaceae; genus Specibacter; species Specibacter sp. NPDC078709. The sequence continues at coordinate 112,013 of NZ_JBFBLU010000005.1, read as the reverse complement.
GGACGTCCTCGAACCACCGGCCCTGTCTAGGCCTGTCTCAGTTTGCATGGTTTATGGGTGATGCTTTTGACAGGTATTTTCTTTCGATATAAAACTAATGAATGAATTCTGACTCCTCCTACACGCAGTTGCATCGCGGTGGCACCTCAGTGATTGTTGACTTGAGCACCGCAGGCCTCCCTACGATCATCCATTGGGGGCCGGCAACAGGTGTTCTTTCCCCGGCCGAGCTCAGCTCCCTGGCCGTGGCCGCCCGCCCCCAACGCGTATCCGGGGGTATTGATGTTCCCGCGCGATTGACACTCCTGCCCCAAGAAACCTTCGGCTGGCAGGGCTCGCCAGCGCTTCAGGGGCAGCGGTCTCGACGCGGATGGGGCGCTGCGCTAAGCACCGTATCGACTGTTGCCGACAGTTCCAGCGTCACCATTACCGCGGAAGACTCGGCAGCTGAACTGAGCATGGTCACCGAACTATCCCTCACCGCGGCCGGCGTGCTCCGACAGCGCCACACACTGACAAACACCGGAAGTACCGAGTACGAACTGCATAGGCTCGACACCATCTTCCCGCTACCGGCTAGCGCCACCACGGTGCAAGACTTCACCGGGCGGCACCTCAAGGAACGCAGCAGTCAACAGCGCCCGTTGACGGTCGGCGCGCATGTTCGAGAAAGCCGACGCGGGCGCCCCGGCGCTGATGCCACGCTGCTCATGCTTGCGGGCACGGACGGAATGGGGCATCGCAGCGGACTTGTTCACGGCGTCCACACGGCTTGGAGCGGCAACCATCGATTCAGCGCTGAACGCACCATCACCAGCGATCGCTTCCTCAGCGCCGGCGAGCTGCTGCTGCCTGGCGAAGTGGTGCTTGCTCCGGGTGAGAAGTACTCAACCCCGTGGTCGCTGGGTTCTTGGGGCAGCGGATTGGACCAACTTGCCTCCCGGTTCCACGAGGACTTGCGTGCCCGCCCACAGCATCCCGCCCGGCCCCGACCCGTCACCCTCAACACTTGGGAGGCCGTCTACTTTGACCATAACCTCGAGACGTTGAAAACGCTTGCCAACAAGGCGGCCGCCATCGGCGTGGAGCGATTTGTGCTCGACGACGGCTGGTTCCTTGGCCGCCGCGATGACACCGCCGGTTTGGGCGACTGGTTTGTTGACCCCGCGGTGTGGGCCGATGGGCTGGGGCCCATCATCAACCATGTTCACGACCTCGGCATGGAATTCGGGCTCTGGTTTGAACCCGAAATGGTCAACCCCGACAGCGAACTGGCGCGCAACCACCCCGACTGGATTCTGCACACCGAGGGCCGATGGCCGGTCAGTGCGCGCCAGCAACAGGTACTCAACCTGGCCAATCCAGAGTGCTTCGACTACCTCTTGGGCCGCCTTGACGCCATTTTGAGCGAATACCCCATCAGCTACATCAAATGGGACCACAATCGTGACTTGCTGGAAGCCGCCGACCCGCGCACCGGCCACCCCGCTGTCAGGAATACCACTCTGGCTCTCTACAGGCTGCTGGGTGAACTGAAAAGCCGTCACCCGAGCCTGGAAGTTGAAAGCTGCGCCTCTGGCGGGGCCCGAGTAGATCTGGGCATTCTCGATTACACCGACAGGATCTGGACCAGCGACTGCATCGACCCGATCGAACGGCTCGACAACCAGGCCAACACCGGCCTATTGGTCCCCTACGAGCTGATGGGAGCCCACATCGGCGGGCCCGAATCACACTCGACCCGTCGCCGACACAGCCTAGGATTCATGGCGCGCACCGCCATCTTCGGCCATTTTGGCATCGAATGGAACATTGCCGACATCGACGCAGAGCAAACAGCAGAACTTACCGAGTGGGTCCAGTTCCACAAGGCCCACCGTGGACTTTTCCACACGGGCGTCTCAGTTCACGCCGATCTCCCGGACCCTGCTATGGATCTGCGCGGCGTCGTTGCGCAAGACGGTGGGCGAGCAATTTTTGCTCTGACCCAAAGAGAAGCCTCCATCAGCTACCCGTCCGGTCGTATCACTGTGCCGGGTCTGGTGCCGGATGTGAAATATCGTCTCAGTTTGTCGCACCCACTTGACGAGGAACTGGGCAATGGCCAGTCACCGCTGGAATGGCCCCTGAACGAGTGTGTGCTCACTGGATCCGTACTGGAGACTGTGGGCATTCAAGCACCGGTGCTTTTCCCTGAGCAATCCGTGCTCATCATGTTCACAAGCATCGAATCCGACGGCGTATAGCGCCGACGCGTGACACGGTACGAAGGATCCGGAGTACTGATCTACCGTGAGAGGAGGATTCCAAGCTGCTTGACACACTCCCCAATTTCGTGATGCCCTTCCCTCATCCAAGGTGAAGCACGAGAAGCCTGAAATCTAGCGTTTTCGGGCAATGAGATGACGGATATTTTCCCCCTTTTGTCTCAACTTAGTTGACGTAAATCGTCGAATCTCTGATGTTTGAGGACTGGCCCCCTTTGGGTACCGGCGAATTGTCACCATCAGAATTCAACGATCGTTAGTGGTCATGAGGAAGCAGCCTTGCCATCAGGGTTGCGTCCGCTAGTGTCTGCATCATCCGTTTTTAGTTGGCTTCATCCACAACGAGATGGGGGACAGTCCCGCAGGGGGAACCTGCGACGGGACGCTCCGTCGATATCTGCAATGGCATGTGTCGTATAGATCCCGAGGCTAAACAACTTGTTTGAAGATCCGAGCGAGATTGGTGCCCTCAGTCAAAGAGCACATGCACAGGATTGAACTTGGCTGGTCCACCGCATTGGAGGCCGAAGGGGTGCTCCCCGGTTGATTGCGTTTCTATTGGCAGGGTACGAGCGGTTCGGGCACCAGAAAAGGCCACGGCTTCGACGTAGATTGACGTGACGCCAACGGGTGGGATTAGATACGGTGGCGACTGGGGCACCAACCATTTTCCATCGCGGGGCGCGACGGGTTCAGGTGTGCAGCCCTCCCCAAAACAAGCCGTTACTGACTCCGGCTGCCCGGAAAAGACCAGCTCCACATCGCCGACATATGCGTATCCGATTGCTGGACACGCCCGGTTCATGCCAGGCAGCAGTCCTACCAAGGCGGCAACAGCTACCACGGTGGCTAGAGCACCACCGGCAAGCATGACTATGACTCGAGCCTTCATACGGCGAGCCTAACCCGATACTCAGCATCATTCTCCCTCAGCGGAATCTCATGCAGTCAGCTCAATCGTTAGCAGAAGGAACCCTGACCGAACAATGTAAAGCACGCGGTAGCCCGCCGCTGGATTTCCGGGACTGAACTTCCAGCGGAGCTAGATGGCATCCCCAAAAGGTCCGGCAGCATCGGAGGGAACTATCTCCTTCCGCATGGATACTGAGATGGCCAGACGCATTATCCCAGCGACCAGAACGATAACAGCAACACCAAGTAGGCCAACATCACCCGGAGTTCCTGGGCAGCCCATATTGTTGTCAGCCTCCGGACAGGACCTCCACGGTCCGAGTTACACCAGCGGAACGCCTACAACTGATACAAGAACCAGCAGAATCCCCAATGTTGCGTACACAGTCTTTCTGCAAGGTCTCATAGTTCATCCAAGCCCGGCGAGGCTGCCCTATTCATCTGCCCGTAGGGAGGAAGGCAGGTGGGGAGTCTTTTGCTGAGCGGTGCTGATTCCTGCCGTGTTGCAGGAATAGTCGGGACGGGCCCTCGGTTAGCGGCGAGTGAATGCCTCGTCGTGCCAGTACGCGGCCTGTGCCGCCGTGCGCCGCAGAATCGCGTCGGCGGAGTGCGGAGTGCGGCGCAGGCCACAGCATCAGCTCGTAGGAGTCGGGCGCGGGATGCTCGACATCGGCATTGGACTGCGCGTGGCCGGCGTCCATGCCCCGAGCGTTCCACTGAACCCGGTAGCTGGGGGCGGGCAGATCGAAGCGCACAACCGGGTCCTCCGCCCAGCCAGCGAACGCGGCCTCGCCCGCAGGGACAAGGCCCGCCTCGACCACTTCCTCCCACTCGCCGAGGCCGGGCGCGTCGTCCCATAGACTGACTCGCACGGGTACCCAGCCGGTGTGCGTCCCCGTGATGAGGAACAGCGCCCCGGGGACCGTCGCCCCGCACAGCCCGTTCACCTGATCGATGAATGCGACATCGGGGATCGGCGGCTCGACTATCCCTGTCGTCAATGTCATCTGCGCATACGACGTGAACACCAGGCCGTCAAAGAGCACACGCATGGTCTCATCCTTCCGCGACGCCCTGAGCGACCGGCCAGAAGCCAAATAGTGAGTGGGACGGGCTATCGCTGCGACACGTCGTTGGCCAGATACGCCGCTGCTTTTAGCGTGAGGCGGGGTTGGGCCGTACGAAGGCATCTTATTGCCAGGACACTATGGCCTGCTGGATCTACTCCAGCTTCGTCAAGAACTTTCTTCGCCCATTCGCGTGCAACCGGTGGCGGCCCGACTAGGTTTGGTGATCCGCCAAAGATGCCCTTCAACCGCAGTCGAGGATTTTCTTTGTCGCCGAAGACTTTTGCTGCTAGTTCGCTCGGCATTGTTCCATCCTGTCACCCTGACTTTTGTACAGTCTAAGCATAGATGAAGCGCACTATCGAGATTGCCCCGCAAGCCGGTCGTTGACTGGAGCAGTGGTGAACAAAGTTCGCAGGATTGACGCTCTGTGTGTTCCAGCGGTCTCCAAATTCCCGTAGGCCCCGCCCGACTTAATGCCCGTGCTCCTTATCCGGGACGGTATGTCGAACGCCTACGGTCGGCCGCAGGGAAGTGTTGCGAAATTGAGAATTTCTGTGATCGGGGCACAGGCAACGCCGCTGGTAGGCGGGGCGGATCAGACTGATTCGCGCCAGACGATGGACGTTTCCAAATACACGCCGTCGCGGTTAATCTCCCGACCCTTAATTTGGGCCAAGACCAGCTCCGCTGCACAGGATCCCAGCTCTGAAGCGGGTTGATGGACAGTGGACAGTGGGGGAGTGGTGCGCTTCGCCCAGCTACTGTCATCGAACCCGATCAAGGCCACATCGTCAGGCACTCGGTGCCCTGTTTGCTGAAGGACGCTCAGAGCTCCCGCAGCCACGGCGTCAGAGGCGGCGAAGACGCCGTCGATCGTGGGACATGCTGCAAGAAGTTTGCGCATGCCCACAGTTCCAGCATCGAAGGAGAAGCGGTCTACTTTGGCGACCAGCTCTGGGCGATAGCTTGAGCCCAGGGCATCTTTAAAGCCCTCCAAACGGTCGGCTCCGGATGCCCTGTCCAAGGCGGAAGCGATCATGCCGATCTGAGTCCTCCCGGATGCCATGAGTTTTGCCGTAATTTCTGCTGCTGCTTGCCTGTTATTGATCGAGACAAAAGGAAGCGGACGGTGATTGGGTGGGGGGCCTACGAACGCCGACGGCAGTCCGAGGTTTTCAATGATCTCCGTGATGTGGTCATTTTCTCGAGCCGAAACAACAATGGCCCCATCGATGGAGCCGCCATTGAGGTACTGGCCCACGCGGGTTTCGTCCCGTTCGGAATCGATGATCAAGCACACCATTTGGTATCCGGCTTGCGAGAGAACAGTGTTCGCGCCAAGGATGATCGAGCCTAAATTTGGATCCTCAAGAAATAACGAATGTGGCTCGTGAATCAGCAGGCCCACAGCCTGTGAGCGTTGTCGCACCAGATTTCTGGCTGCCGTGTTGGGGACATAACCCACGGCCTTGATAGCCTTGTCGATGGCTTCCCGGGCCTCGGCAGAAACGTACCGTTCGCCGTTGAGTACCCGGCTGACTGTTCCTCGCGAAATGCCTGCAACTGTTGCAACGTCCAGGATGGTTGCGCGCTTTTTTCTGCTAGGTAGAGGAGCCATTCCTTTACCTTACCGGGCTACAGCAGGGCTGGGCGCATGGCGAGGACTTGACAGCGCTGTGACGCCAGCCATACTCTGTGTACGTTCACAGAAAAACTCGACGTCCTTTGAAGTCCGGTCGTCTGTGAACGTGCACAGAGCGGTGTAGGTTGCCGCTGAACGACCAGTAGGCAACACCTCAGTAAGGATTTACATGAACAGCTCGCTAGCGGGGCAGCCGCGTCCAATCATTGAATTGGATTCCGGCATGGCCTTTGGGTGCGACTACAACCCGGAACAATGGGATCCGGCAGTCTGGGCACAAGACGCTACCGCCATGCAGCAGGCCGGAGTCAACTTTGTTGCCATCAACATTTTCGGCTGGTCTCACCTAGAACCACGCGAAGGCGAGTACGACTTCAGCAATCTTGATGCCATCATCGAGCTCCTGCACGAACACGGGATCCGCATCAACCTAGCGACGGCCACCGCTTCTCCTCCGCCATGGCTGACAACCACCTATCCGCAGGTACTTCCCGTCGTGGAAGATGGCACCAAGCGGTACCCGGGCGGCAGGCAAGCATTTTGCCCCAGTTCACCCATCTACCGGCACCATGCGGCACTCTTGGTGGAAAAAGTAGCCCAACGCTACGGCAACCATCCCGCCGTCGCACTGTGGCATGTTTCAAATGAGATTGGCTGCCACAACGCCCATTGCTACTGCGAAACCTCCTCCATCGCGTTCCGTGCCTGGCTGATGGAACGGTACGAGAGCATTGAAAACCTCAACGCCGCGTGGGGCACTGATTTTTGGAGCCAACGGGTGTCGGACTGGAGTGAGATCTTCACGCCGCGGCTTACCCTCTCCAGCCGCAACCCGGGCCAAAGCATGGACTTTCGGCGTTTTAGCAGCGATGCACTGCTGGAAAACTACCGTCTGGAAGCGGACATCATTCGCAGGCACAGCGACGTCCCGGTGACGACAAACTTTATGGTGACCGCACACATTCGCAACATGGATTATTTCTCGTGGACTGCGGACATGGACATCATTGCCAACGATCACTACTTGGACCACAGGCTGGGCGAGCCGACCACTGAGCTGTCGTTTGCAGCAGACCTCACAAGGGGCCTCGCCAAGAACGATCCATGGATTCTCATGGAGCACTCCACCGGCTCCGTCAACTGGCAACCGCACAACCCGGCCAAAACGCCCGGGGAAATGATGCGCAACTCCTTGGCTCACGTTGCCCGCGGCGCCGACGGCGTCTGCTTCTTCCAGTGGCGAGCTTCGCTGCAGGGATCTGAAAAGTTCCACTCCGCACTCATGCCCCACGCTGGCGAGGACTCTGAACTGTGGCGCGACGTCGTCGCACTCGGGAAGACCGTTGCGAGTTTGGCTGAGGTAGTTGGCACACGGGTTGAGTCCACTGTGGCCTTCATTTTCAGTTGGGAATCGTGGTGGGCAGTTGATGCAGAGACTCGCCCGTCTGAATCTGTTTCCTATTTGGAGCAGGCTCATGCAATTTACGCCGCGATACATGCCCTCGGGACCACCGTGACCATGGTTGCTCCGGGATCAGATCTCAGCGGCTATGACCTTGTCATTGTCCCTACGCTGTATATGGTTTCCGATGACCATGCCGGTGTAATCAATGATTATGTCGGCAATGGCGGGCACGCAGTAATCACCTTCTACAGCGGAATCGTTGACGAAGAAGACCGGGTGCGTACCGGCGGCTACCCAGGTGCTTTCCGGGAGATGCTGGGGATCCGGACCGAAGAATTTTCGCCACTCTTGCCCGATCAGGTGCTCGAACTTTCCGATGGCCGGACGTCCTCGCTCTGGACTGAGCGGACCACCTTGCAAGGTGCCACCGCCGTTTCCAGCTATGTTGACGGACCCATGCCCGGCGGTCCGGCAGTCACCTGCCATGAGTTTGGGCAGGGGCGCGCCTGGTACATCGGCACGGCCTTGGATCAGGACGGATTGCTGAACGTCGTCCGTACCGCGCTCGAGAGTGCAGGGGTGAAGCCGGTAGCCGCAGAAGCGGATGCCAGCTTGGAAATGGTTCGGCGCTCAGCTGCCAACGCTTCTTTCCTGTTCGTCATCAACCACGGCCAGCAAGACCGGAGCCTGTCCACCGCAGGCTACGAGATCATCACAGAAACCACGGTTTCTCAGTCACTCATTGTTCCTGCCGGATCTGTGCGTGTAATACGAGAGGAAATACTGCCATGAGCCGCACTAAACTGCTCAACGCCGAGCCAGCGGTCCTCGAAACGCGAAAGCCGAAGAACAAATTCAACAAAGCGATTGTGCTCTTTGTAGCACCCTTCGGTTTGCTCTTTGTACTCTTCTACCTCGCGCCGATCACTTACGCTCTCTACCAATCATTCTTGAAGGTGGAACGGCAAGGAACCTTCGGGAAGGCCAAGGAAGTATTTGGTGGCTTCACCCAGTACATTGCCGTATTTCAAAATGGACCTTTCTGGGAATCCATAGGCCGGGTGTTTCTTTTCGGTGTTGTGCAGGTCCCGGTGATGCTGGGCTTGGCGTTGCTTTTTGCCCTGCTGTTGGACTCTCCCTTGGTCAGAGGAAAGAAGTTCTTCCGCCTGGCATTCTTCGTCCCCTACGCAGTACCTGGCGTCATCGCCGCCATCATGTGGGGATTCTTGTACTCCCCGAACTTGTCTCCATTTACTCAAGTCACCAGCAACATTAACTTCCTGTCTGCGGATCTGGTGTTGTGGGCGATGGCGAATGTGGTGACCTGGGTATTCGTGGGTTACAACATGCTCATCATCTACTCGGCGTTGCTGTCCATACCGACAGAAATTTATGAGGCCGCACGGCTCGACGGCGCAGGACAGCTGCGCATCGCTTTGTCCATCAAGATCCCGTTGGTGATTCCGGCCATCGTCATGACGGCCATCTTCTCCATCATCGGAACGCTTCAGCTGCTTGCAGAACCTCAGGTTTTCCGTACCTTCAGTTCTGCCGTCAACAGCACCTTCACCCCGAACCTTGCTGTCCTGACCACTTCCTCCATTCCAAACATCCACCTGGCTGCAGCGATGTCAGTAGTTCTTGCCTTAACTACCTTCGTGCTGTCCTTTGCGTTCCTCAAGTTCACTGCGCCGAAGGGAAAAGACAATGAGTAAGCCTTCAACTCGCCCTTCGAAGCTGAAGGACGCACCCTATGAGGCCTCTGTGCAGTCCTCAGGGCCGCGCGGACCCCGCGAGAACCTGCTCCCTCGCTTCGGCGCCATGCTCATCATGGTGGTTTTCGCCTTCTACTTCCTCACACCGATCTGGTGGCTGTTTGTCTCCGCATCGAAATCCAAGGGGGAACTGACCAGTTCCAACCCGCTCTGGTTTGCCGAATTCAACCTCTTTGAAAACATCGGCAATGTCCTGACGTACCGGGACGGGATCTTTGTGCGATGGCTGGGCAACAGCGTCGCCTACGCCGGTGGTGGCGCTCTGATTGCGACGGTACTCGCTGGAATGTGCGGTTATGCACTGGCCAAGTACCGGTTCAAGGCTCGGGAGCTAGTCTTCAACATCATCCTCGGCGGCGTACTGGTTCCAGCCACCGCGCTGGCACTGCCACTGTTCTTGATGTTCAGCCAAGTCAACGCCACCAACACTTTCTGGGCTGTGTTCCTGCCCAGCATTGTGAGCCCATTCGGCGTCTACCTGACACGCATTTACGCCGGCTCCAGTGTCCCTGACGAACTGATGGAAGCCGCACGGCTCGATGGTGCAAGTGAATTACGCACCTTCTTCAGTGTCTCCGTGAAGCTCATGTTCCCAGCCCTGGTCACAGTCTTCCTGTTCCAGTTCGTCGCCATCTGGAACAACTTCTTCCTCCCGTTGATCATGCTTCGTGATGAAGGAAACTTCCCTGTGACCCTTGGTCTCTACACCTGGAACTCTCAGATCAACCAGATCCCCGAGCTGCGTATGTACGTGCTCGTTGGTGCCCTGTTGTCCATCATTCCGCTGATCATTGCCTTCTTGCTCCTGCAACGCTTCTGGCGAAGCGGACTTGGCGCTGGCTCAGTCAAATAGTTTTCACCCCACATTTTCAATCCATCACTATCAATCACTTCGAGGAAGAAATGAAACCACTAAAAAGCGCCATCGCAGTCGCAATGCTCTCAGCTATGGTCCTCACCGGATGTTCAAGTGCTGACACTACCGAGAACGCCGGTGCCGCGATCGATTGCGCACCCTCAGATGGTCCCGTGAACCTCTCCTTCACCTCCTGGATCCCCGGGATTGAGAGCGTTGTTGACGTCTGGAACAAGGCCAACCCGGAGATCCAGGTCAAGGTGCAGACCGGCCCGAACGGAAACAGCGGAACGTACCAGAACTTCTTCAACCAGCTCAAGGCCGGCAACGCCCCTGACCTTGGCCAAGTAGAGTACGACGCTTTGCCGAACTTCCGCGTTCAGGACGGCCTGATGGACGTTGGCGCATGCCAGGACGTGGCCGATGCGCAGAGCGATTTCATTCCGTGGGCTTGGAACCAGGTCAGCTTTGGCGAAGAGGGATCCGCGTACGGAATCCCCCAGGACACCGGTCCCATGGCGCTGTTCTACCGCAGCGATCTGTTCGCGAAGAACAACATTGCCATCCCCACCACCTGGGATGAGTTCGCAGCTGCCGCCGTCGAAGTACGCAAGACCGGCAGCTACATCACCAACTTCTCGCAAAACGATATCAACCAGTTCGCCGGCTTTGTGTGGCAGACCGGTGACAGCTGGTTCAAGAACGACGGCGACGCATGGAACGTCGAATTGACTGGCCCGGGCAGCACCTCCGTAGCCGAATACTGGCAGGACCTGATTGACCGCGACCTGGTCTCCAGCTACCCCGGCTGGACCTCTGAGTGGGACAACGCCTACAACACGGGCAATGTATGGAGCTGGAACTCAGCAGTCTGGGGTGCAAACTCCATTGCCTCAGGTGCACCTGACACGGCTGGTTCCTGGAGCGTCGCACCCATGCCGCAGTGGAAGAAGGGCGATAATGCCAGCGGTAACTGGGGCGGTTCATCAACGGTTGTCTTCACAGGCTCCGAGCACCCCTACGAAGCAACAAAGTTTGCTCTGTGGCTGAACACCTCAGCGGAATCATTGACCATGCTCAACGAGTCCGCGAATATCTACCCGGCCACAACCGCTGGTTTGGAACTTCCCGCATTGAAGGAAGGCGTTGAATTCTATGGCGACCAGAAGATCTACGACGTCTTCGCTGACGCCTCCACCCAGGTATCCAGCGATTTCCTCTGGGGCCCGACCATGACACAAACCTACAATAGCGTTTCAGATGGCTTCAAGGCTGCCGTCACCAGCAAGGGTACCCTTGTAGATTCCTTGAAGACTGCTCAGGAAGCAACCATCAAGGAACTGAAGACCCAATCGATTCCCGTGGCTGAGTAATCTCCGCCTTGATCTAGAACTTCTGTCTTAGCCCAACGGGTTCAGACAGATATAAAAGTGACCTGTTGCTCCAGTGGAAATCCGCTGGAGCAACAGGTCATTTTGCGTAGGTGTACAGGCCCTGAGAATCCTTACGGCCCCGAGGGAACGGCCCCGACGAAGCCGTACGGTTACGGCATAAAAGCCCCGATCGTGAGCAACTTGATGTCCGCGTTGCTGCACGCGGTCAAGGGGTGGGCGATCTCAAGGCTGTCGTAGGCGCTGGGCGGATAAACCAGCAGTGATTCCGCCTGTACACGCTGGCAGTTCTGGTAATTTCCCGCCTGCGTGTAGCGCAGCGTGGCACCCGCGCTTTGGCCCGGTGCCAGCGTGATGGGACCGTTCGACGGCGCCGCCGGATCACGGTCCGCTGGTGCCCCGATCGCCTCGGTGCTGCCAGCGCTCACCATCGAGACGCCCGGGTAGCCGTCCAGAATGCAATCGGCCGCGGAGGTATTCGTCACCGATAACGTCATATAAATATGTCCCGCAGCACCGCCGCCTGTGTCATCGAGGGAACCCTTCAGCGATGCCGCCGGGCAGAGCACGGGGGTTTGCCCCGACGGTGTGACCGGGGCGCTGCTTGGTGCGGACGACGGCGTTGCCTCCGTTGTGGAGGCAGTTGAACTTGCGCTGGGGCTGGCTGAGCTAGTGCTGCTGGAGCTCGTGTTACTGGGACTGGCCGAGGAGGGCAGATCTCCGGAATTATCTGGGCCACATGCCGCCAACGAGCCACCGAGTCCGAGCGCCACCGCTAGGACGAGTGCGGTTCTCCACGTGGGGCGATGGGTTGGGGATCGCTGTGCGTCAATGGTTCGCTGTGCGGTAGTCATGTCACCACTGTTCCGCTCATGGATTCCTGAGTCAACAGGCCCCGCCGCGGAGGCACGGTCCTATGAATAAGACCGTGCTTCCGCGGGGTAGTGCTTGCTGGCATGAGAGCTTTTGCTGCTACGCCTTTTTGGTGGTGCGCAAGAAGGCCAAGCCGCCCAAGATCAACCCGGCCAGCCCCGCACCCAAGCCAAGCCATGCGGGCCAGGAGGTGCCGGCGTCGTTCTTCTCAGAAGTATGAGAAGCAGAAGCGGAATCAGAACTGCTGCCGTGCCCGCCGTGCGCATCCCCGGCCACTGCCGCCGTGATGGTCATGGCCGGGGCGGGGGAATCCACCGAATCGTGGTCCGCGCCGGCGGCCGGAATCTCCTTCCAATCGGTCTGGCCCGTTTCACACTTCTGCAGGGTGGGGAAGTTCAGGGTGGTCCCGGCGGCGTCGGGCAGTTGGAGTGAGAGCGTGAAGGTGTCGCGCTCGTGGTCAGCCAGCGGAGTCTTAGCCGTGTAGGTGATGGACTCGGTGCGCTCACTGATCTTGCTGCCGTTGGCCAAAGTGCGCGGGGTGTCCAGCTTCTGCGTGGCCGTACTGATGGTCCAGTTCGGGTTGACCGTGGGGGTGGCCGCGTTCAGCTCATCGGGCAAGGTGATGGTCACCGAGGTGGTGGAAGAACCCTCGCAACCGTGGCCTACGGCGAAAGTGACAAGAGTGTAGGCGCCGGCGGCGGTTTCCGTGGGCGTGGCGCTGACGTGGGCCGAGGCGCTGCCCAGACCCATCAGCATCAAAGTGCCTGTGGCGCCGACGGCGAGGGTGGTCTTGAGGGGACGAGAAAAACGCATGATGAAAACCTTTCGAACGCGCTGATGCGCAAGAGATACAGGGAGGACACCCTGCGAAGTGCTCGAAGGGTGTTAGGCGAAAGCTGCTACCGAAAGGGGCGGCCCGCGGCGCGTATTGGGACGTAGATTGCGCCACGGCTGACGGGGCAGCGGGCGCGGGACCACGGTGGGACGTGTGGACTGGGCCGGGATGACTAGCACCGCGGCGGCGCGCTGGTACAGCGGACGCAGCCAGTTCGCAAGCGACCACAGAGCGTTCTCGCCGTAGGCCAGTAGGCCGGCAGCAGCTAGTGTTGCCGCGATGTGGGCCGCCCACATCCACAGGGAGAGCGGGCCGGAATGGCTTAGAGCTTCTAGCCCTGAGGAGGCCATGCCTGATGACATGCCTGATGCCATGGTTGATGACAGGTCCGGGGCCATCACGGTGGACAGCATGGCGGCGGCGTGTCCCTCGGCAGACATACCGTGGTGGCTCAGTGCCTGTGCCTGTGCTTGTGCCTGTGCTCCCGTGACCGCAACGGCGTGGGCGCTGTGCGAGAGACTGTCAAAACTTTGGTGCAGAACCACCTGACTGCTGGCTAGCAGAGCGAGCATGACAGGCAGATTCAGCTTGAACATGGTGGCAACCGTGGAGCACAGAATATGCAGTGCCAAAATGGCCGCCAGAATGGGTGGCGCTGGCAATGTCCCGCCGGCCACCAGGTGAGCCGCGGCTGCAAGACCGAAGATGGTGGCGCCCACTAGTGTGGTTCGGAGCAGCCTAAAGGGTGCGTGTGGCACAGCGCTCCCTTCGAACTAGCTAACCTAACTAGCTTACCGAGAAAATGCGGTGGGATGCATCGGCGAATGGGCCGCGGCAGTGGTGCCGGGTAGCCGGACAGTGAAAGTGGTGAGGCCGGGCACGCTGGTGACGCTCATAGTTCCATGATGTGCGCGCACAATGCCCTGCACAATACTCAAGCCCAGCCCAGTGCTGCCGGAGGTGCCGGTGCGGGCCTGATCCGCGCGGGAGAAACGGTCGAAGATGATGTTTTGGAAGTCCGAGTCGATGCCGGGTCCGGTGTCGCTGACCTCTAGGAGGCACCACCCACCAGGTGTGTGGGAGACGGCGGTGTGAACGGCTGTTCCGGACGGGGTGTGCTTGGCAGCATTGGACAGCAAGTTTAAGAGGATCTGCCGCAGGGCCTGGTCTTCGCCCAAAACCTCGACGGGTTCATCGGGCACGGTCAGTGTCCAAACATGATCAGGGGTGGCCACCTGGATATCGCGTACCGTCTCCATAACCAGCGGACTTAGATTGACCACGGTGGGGGCACCCATCAGTTTTCCGTTACGCGCAGCCCCCGAACCGTCTGCTCCTGGAACAGCTGCTCCTGAGCCGGCGGACCCTGGACCAGCCAATCCTGCTGCGGCTTCATCCAACCGGGCCAACGTCAGCAGATCCTCCACGAGTCGGCTCATGCGCACCGATTGATCCTGCACGCGGTCCAACGATGTTTGGCCGTCCGGGCTGAGCTGTTCGGTCATGGCCAGCAGTTCGGCATAGCCGCGGATGGCGGTCAGCGGGGTGCGCAGCTCATGGCTGGCATCGGCCACAAATCGGCGCAGTTTGGTCTCGCTGTGCTGCCGGGCTTCGAGCGCATGGGAGACGTTCTCCAACATGGCGTTGAATGCGTGCCCCACATTGCCCACCTCGGTGCCCGGATGGGCCGCCGCGTCCGGAACCCGGGCACCCAAGGTGACCTCTCCGGCGTCGAGCCTGAGAGTTGAAACCCGGGTGGCGGTGTCCGAAAGCTGCGCGAGTGGGCGCAAGCTGCGCCGGATGATGGCTGTCCCCGCCCAGCCCAGTGCCAGCAGTCCGGCCAGCGAGACCAGCACGATGGAGAGGACCAGGGTGGACAGCGTCTGCTCGGTGGCGGCGAGGGGCAGCCCGGTGATGAGGATGTCGCGGTTGGGAGCGGCTTGGGTCTGCAGCCGATATTCGCCGATGGACAGCGTTTTGGTGCTGAGTTCGCCGTTGGGGGAGAGCCCGGCCAGGATATCGGCGTCGGCGGTGGTGAGTTGTTGGCGTTCCCCCTTATCGGAAAGGATCGCCGCATAGTGGACGACGCCGTTGCTCAAGACCGCGCTCAACTGGCCTGCGCTGGTGGCTCGGGCGTTGAGCGGGTCCGGCAGGCTGGAGCCGTTTTGACTCGTGTAGAAGGAGACTGTGCGCCCGGACGCTTGCTGCAGGGAGGAGTCGAGCTGGCTCCGCACGGTCATGCTTAGAGCCGAGTAACTCACCATGCCCACCAGCACACAAATGACTGTGAGCAGGGCCAGCATGACGGCTACTAGGCGGGTGCTCAGATGCCAGCTGCTGGGGCGCAGAAGATTGCGCGTAATGCTGGTCATTGACATGGTTTGATCACATAGCCGGAGCCGCGGACGGTGTGCAGCATGGGTTCCTGCCCGGCGTCGATCTTCTTGCGCAGGTAGGAGATGTAGAGCTCCACAATGTTGCTTTGGCCGCCAAAGTTGTAGTTCCAGACGCGTTCCAGAATGCGGGCCTTGCTCACCACGTGGCGTGGGTTTTCCATCAGAAATTTCAGCAGTTCAAATTCGGTGGCGGTCAGATTGATGTCCACGCCGGCGCGCTGCACGGCCTTGGTGTCTTTGTTCAGGCTCAAGTCCCCTACTGTGAGGAGTCCGAAGTTGGGCGCCGTGATCCCGGAGCGTTGGACAATTCGGTGCAGCCGCAGCAGGACTTCCTTCATGCTGAAGGGCTTGCTGACGTAATCGTCGCCGCCGGATTGCAGACCGCTGACCTTGTCTGCGACGGCGTCTTTGGCAGTCAGGAACAGTGCGGGCACCTCGGGATAAATGGTGCGGATCCTTTGCAGAAGTTCGACGCCGTCCATCCCAGGCATCATGATATCCAGCACCAAAACGTCCGGGAAAAACTCGCGGGCGATCTTCAAGGCTTCAAAACCGTCGTTGGCGGTTCTGACTTCCCAGCCGGTGATTTCCAGTCCGCGGCGCATCAGATCGGCCAGCTCGGGTTCGTCATCCACTACCAGGGCGCGGATGGGCTCACCGTCGGCGCGCGTTAGCTTGGGCAGGGCGGCAGGGGCTGGAGCATCTGCCGGTGCGGCTACAGGCGCTACTGACGGGGTGGCTGCCAGGTTACCAGCCGGGGGAGCGGACGGAAAAGTCATGCTTCCATTCTCTGATACCGGCCCCAAGGTTCACTGTATGGACCCTGTGTGTTCTCTGTGCCCCTTTGGTCTAGGCTGACCTCACATCTGTCCAGATGCATTGTTGGTATCGGAAAAACTAGAGATCCGTTGGGGGCGTTATGAGTGGCAATTTTTCTGTGATGAGCAGTAAGAGTCGTTGGCGAGCATCAAAGTCATTTTGGATTACGGTGGCGATTTGGCTCCTGATTCTAGTTATCACTTTGCCGACAGCTGGTTTCATGAGCTGGCTGGTAGCTTTTGCTTTGTTCTTGGTTATTTCGGCACTCTATTCCCTTGTTACTGGCCGCCCATCATGGATGGGACTACCGCGCCGCAAAAGTGCGGGAGCTGCGGTTGGGGTAGGCCTAGTTACCTTGATAGCTGGAGCAATGATGCTGCCGGGTACGGAGCCGGCCCCTAGTGGCATTGTTCCGCTTGCAGAGATGACTGCAGCAGGGACAACTTCGCCTACTCCCTCAGCCAGCCCGACTCCTCGATACGTGCTGCTGGAAGAGTGCTTTGACGACGGCAAATCTGTCCAGGAAGGCGCAGCAACCTTGGTGTGCACTCTCGACGATCAAGACGCACTCGTCTGGATGGGAGAGAGCGAGTCCACGACTCTGCTGGCGCAACGCGCTGAAGAGAAGCGTGTTGAGGCCAAGCGCGTTGCCGATGAAAAGGTGGCGGTTGAGAAAGCCGCCATGGAAAAGGTTGCTGCCGAAAAAGCTGCTGTGGAGGCGGCGGCCGTCGCGAAAGCCGCGGCCGATGACAGTGCACGTGTGGCTGCTGAAAAGGCAGCCCAGCAGGCAGCTCAAGAGGCAGCTCAAGAGGCCGCTCAGCCACAGGCCCCGGCGATACAGCCGCTCGTGGAGGCGCCGGCCGATGTCTCCTATCAAAACTGCACGGCAGTCAAAGATGCAGGGGCGGCACCACTGTATAGGAACCAGCCTGGCTACAGCACCAAGTTGGATCGCGATGGCGACGGCATAGCCTGCGAGAAGTAGTTCAAAGGTTGTTGCAACCGCAGCAACCAAAAAACGCCCATCGAATTATCGATGGGCGTTTTTGTGCGGTGCACGGCGTGATTACATGCCGAAAAAGATCAAGCCGCCAAAACCGGCAACGCCGATGATTACTGCGCCGATGCCGATGATGTTGCCAGCCATGTCACCGGAGGTGCTTTCAGAAGCATGTGCCGAAGTCTGTGTTTTTGTCTGAGTACCCAATGGTTTCCTTTGTTCGACGGCCCTATAGACCCGGGCCGGGGATCATCGTTGCCTTAGTGCCCCGCAGATGTGGTGCGCAACGAAACAAGCTCGCCGACGTCGTCGGACATCTCATCTTAGCAATTTCCTGTCGGGGCCCTAAGCCAAAGGCGGGGGATAGGCTTCTGGGGTGCTTGCGTGAGTAGAATTCTGACGGCAACCACCAACACTGCCGGTTTGGGGCAGAAGCTCAAGGGCCAGATGTCAAAGGAAAAAGCATCATCAGTGATAACCTCGGTGCCGCTGTCACGAGCAGGAAGCCACCCACTTCGCTCTCAGTTCAACGATGTAGTGGCTGAGTTAAAGAAGATGGGCTGCGATCGCGGTGACAAGCGTAGCCGCGGGGATTGAGTCTGTGGTGGCAGTGTCAGTCGGTAAGCGTCGCCGGCGCCCAAACGGGCCACCCGGGTCCGCCCACAATCCGCCCGCGCTCGTATTCGGCGACGCGTCGGAATGGGCGTTTAGCGGAGCTGTTGTCGAAGAATTCGGCGCGGTCCGCAACCGAGCGCGCATCCGCGATCAGGTCCCACAGCCTCGCATGGCGTTCGCGGATCTTCTGCTCGGGCACGTCATGTCCGCCGTGCTGAACACGTTCGGCGACGCGATTCACGGCCGCATCGATGGGGAGGAGCAGCACGTGCAGATGCACAAGGTACCCCCGAAGGTGAGCTTCGCGGATCAGGCCGAGCTTGCTCGGGTGGCTGAACACCGTCTCGGTGATGAACGACTGCCCATCTGCCAGCAACTGTAAGCGTTCGTCGGCTGCGGCCCGGGATGCTTCGTAAGCATGCTTGACTTGGGCTTCCGGCCAGCGTTCGGCCGCAATGAGATCCGCGTTCACGAAAGGCAGGAGTGTCACCGGCTGGAGGATTCGCTCGACGTAGGTGGATTTTCCGGAGCCGTTCGGCCCGGCAACTAGGTGGAGGAGCGGCACCTGTTAGGCGTCCGGATCAGTGGGGCCCGGACCGGCGGGGCTTGGTATGTTAGTGCTACCCCGCACGACGACAGAGCCTTGCTCATCCGCTTCTGTCCAGGAACGCCCAGCCTGCGTGAATTCGGCAGCGAGATCCAAGCTGGCCAGACGTTCGGTTACCCGCTCATCCCAGCTTGCCCGCACTATTGCCTGATCGTGCTCACCGAGGTCATCGTATGGTTTCTCTCCGGCGAGCACGCGCTCAATGTCGCGCACGCCCACGTTTGGGGCAGCTTCAAGCTCGCGTCCAATCCGCGCCCAGTGGCTGATCTGCTGCGCCGCGCTGCGACTTGCCACGGCGCCGACGGACTTCGCAGCGTCGAACAGGTCGCTATCCACCCTCATGGGAATTGTGCTGCTCATAATTCAATTGTAGCGGATTGCTACAGGTTAGAGTAGTGGTGCTTGACCTGCATGCCGAGCGTATTGAGTGCGGCGAGGATCTCCGGCGCGAACCTGAGGGCGCACGTCACATCCGGTCGCTGGGCATCGGTCCACGACAACTGCCGAGGCTATGCGAGGTCGATGACTCGCACCGAACCTGCACCCTCCACCAGCAACATGATCCTCGGTGACTGCGTTTCTGCTGCGTCCAAGGCTGCCGTCAGTTCATCAGCGCTGGCTTGGTAGCCTTCCCCGGCTCTGACCAGCACCTGAATCTTTGCTCCTGTCATGGCACCCAGTGCACGGCTGATTTCGGGGCTCTCTTCTCCGGCTACCAGAATGATTGATTCAATGGTTCCGGAGCTAGCGGGTGCCGTGGCTTCGATCAGCGTCCTGTCCGAGCGCCAGACTGCAAAGTGGTAGATCGCCACCAAGAGTGTGGCTGTCAGGAGGCCAATCGGTGCGCGCACCGAATCCAGTAGCCCTGATGCCAGAGTGCCGGGTTCCAAGAAGAAGGTGAAGATTCGGAATCCGGCAAAGAGCAGGGCGATCAGGGCCACCACCGCGCTGACACCGAACACCGCCACTAGATAGACCCTGCGTCCGCGTGGATCTGCGGGTTTGTGGGGGCGCCAAGCCCCAACCCATACCAGCGAGCCGAGCACCAGCCAGATCAGACCGGCCAACAGCAGGTCAGTACCCCGGTCCCCTGCCAGCGGAGGAGTCAACGCGGCAAGTAGCGCATTGATGCAGACGCCGAATCCGGAGGCCATGGATGCCAAACCGAGCCCCGCGGACACAAGCCGTCCAGCGCTCATGGTCTCCACGGAACGCGAACCCAATTCCTGCCACGCCAGGCTGAAGATCAGGGCGCCCACCAGCGCCGCGCCAAGTGACAACGGCACCGGCGAGAGTGACTGGGCGTCGGTTCCGTGCACGGCGGAACGCCCAAGGGCGTAGAGCAGATAACCGGTGCCGCCTAGTGCTGCTGCACCTGCGGCAAGTACACCAAGAAGTACCAGTGCAACATCGGCGAAACCGCCATGTACCTTGCCTATGTGCTTGCGTGTCCAATGCCACCACCACAGGGCGAATCCACCCACAATCCAAGGCAGCTGCGCCAGCGCCCCGCGCCACCATGGAAAACCCGCGGAGAAGTTGTGGAAGATCGAATCTACGGCCGCGGAAAAGACCATGACTAAGGCACTCACCGTCGCCGTAGCCACGAGTGTCACCGCATACCAGCTGGCGAGAATGCCCGGCAGATTCGGAAGGCTACGCGGAGAACGGCGGGTATCGCTCCACATGTGATGGTGCCACCAACAGACACCTGCCCAGATGAGGGCTGTTGAAAGGTCCTGCGCCCACCCCTGGGTGTGTGCTGACAGAAGCTTCCCCAGCAGGACGAACAACCCCGTACTGGCAACTACCAGCGATGTGGAATACATGGCTGCCACATACAAGCCCCAAGCCAAGGCCGCAGATTCAAACGAATCCAGCAAGCGTTTGGCCAGCGAGCGCCACAGCAGTAGTGCCAGCGGACCCGCAATGATGACGAAAGCGAGGGATCTGGCCAGATTGTCAGTGCGTCCCGGATCGTCGCCACTTCCCGAGGTAAACAGCAGCCCCAGTAGTCCTGCGGCACCGACCGCCGCGAGGGTGACCAGGGTGAAAAGCAGAATGTAGAGCACCAGTCTGCGCACTGTTGGCAAAGCACCGGTGCTCTGTACCGGGAGATTCACGCTCATGGGTGGTTCACCGCCGACTCGCTGCATGCCAACAAAGGCCACGGGGCTGCGCTAATGAGCCAGGTGTCACCGGATTTCAGCAACGTGAAGGAATCCTGGTAGTTGCTCTGGCCCAAGCCGAAGGGTCCATTACCCATGGTTTCACTGATGGTGACTTTCACGGTGGCATTTGTTCCGCTGATAGTGGTTGCCACGAGTCCGACGCGTAGGTTCCCGTCGTCAAGGCCTGCGTCAAGGAATGCGTTGGCGTGGCACTCGCTAGTTGCTTCGGAGGAGAGTAGGCCAGCGGCGGATTCCTTGTCCCCGGCAAGCAACGCGGTGACGTAACTTTGAACCACGCCTTCGGGTGACCCGGGGTCTGCGGGAGTTGCTGGCCCGCGGGTCAGCACCACCACAAAGGCCACGACGACGAGCAACAAGATGCTGCCCAGCAGGAATAGGGGAGTGCGGCTCCCGGCGGCTGGTTGCTGTTCCATGGCTCAAGTATGCGATAGAAACCGTTGTTTGGCCGCTAACCCACCCCTAACCCCGAATTCTGACGCCGAAACGACGCAAGCTCCCTCCCGAAGGAGAGAGCTTGCGTTGGCGATGTCGCAACATCGCATTGGCGGTGACGGTGGGATTTGAACCCACGTCAGGCTCTCACCTGAACAACATTTCGAGTGTTGCACCTTCGGCCGCTCGGACACGTCACCAACGCGTCAACCTTACCGGGTCAAAGCCGTACAACAAAAATGAGCTTCCGCGCCCGCCTATGGATCGTGCATCGATAAGGCAAGATGGCCTCATGGACAGTGCAACGCAGCGTGCCTGGAGCTGGCACAAACAGGGCCTCGACGGATCCCTTGCGGGCAGCAACGCAGCAGACGTCTTCGCCAAAGCAGGCTGGGCCCGCTCGATCGGCGGCGCCAATCCCTATATGACGCTCTTCGCACGCGCAGGCATCCGCCGTGAGCAGGTCGACGCCGAGGTAGCGGCCCTGCACATCCATGAACTCCCGACGGCGCGCGGCTGCACCTATGTGCTGGGGGAGCGTGACTACGCCTGGGCGCTGTCCCTTGGCCAAGGGGCAGCCGAGGCGACGGTAAAAGTCTTAGACAAGCTCGGCGTCGAACGTTCCGAGGTGAATGCGCTCGCAGACAAGACCCTGAAGATGCTCCACAAGGCGCAGGGCCCGCTGGATCCGAAACAACTCAAAGACCAACTCGGTGATGCCGTGCGCAGTCTGGGCGAGGAGGGTAAGAAGAAGGGCGCCTCCACAACACTGCCCACGGTGCTCGGGCTGCTGCAGGCCGATGGTCGCATTCGCCGCGTGCCCATCAATGGGCGGCTGGACCAGCAGCGTTACGCCTACACGGCGTGGGGATTGCCCGCTGCCAAGGAGACTCCGGAACAAGCCCGGGCTCACCTGATGGAAAGCTACCTGGGCTGGACTGGCGGAGCAACGCTCAAACAGAGCCAGTGGTTCACCGCCTTTACCGTGGCGCAAACCAAGGCCGCGCTCGCAGCCGTGGGTGCTGTTGAATGTGACGGACAGTGGATGCTGCCCCGCGATGTGGCGGAAGCGGCCACTTTTACCGCCCCGGATGAAGAACAAATTCAGCTGCTTGCTGGCTCGGATACGCTCTTTTTGCTCCGTCGCAACGCTGCCGACCATTTTTCCGAGGAGGACCGGGAGCTCCATCTGGTGGGTGCCAAACTTGCGCTCCAGGCGGACCTGCCGGATCACCCCATCGTCGACCGCGGCCTGATCATTGGGCTGTGGCAATACGATCCCGGCCAGGAACGCATTGCGCACTGGACGTTCAAAAAAGCTACGGCCGCCGTCAAAAAACGGATTGCTGAGGTTGAGGAGTTCATCCGCGGGGACTTGGGAGATTTCCGTTCCTTCAGCCTGGATTCCCCCGCCAGCAGGCAGAAAAGGATCGATGCCCTCAATGCAGCGGCAGGTTTCGGAAGGGGAGTTTGACCATGCCCAAGGTGTACTCCATGGCAGCCGTGGCCGCGCTGTTCACGGGTATGGCCGTCACGGGCTGTTCGGGGCCTCTCGGGACGGCGCCGATGGGCTCGGCCTGCATGCCGCCACCGTTCTCACTGAGTGCCGATTCGGCTCAGCGCGGTGGCAGCTTCACTGTTCAAGCCAATGATGCCACCTGCAATCCGAGGTACGGCGATAGCGCCCAAATACACATTGAGGTGCTCGATTCCTCGGGAACCATAATTCTGGAGCTCCAAGCCCCCATGAACGACGCCGGCGGGTTCCGTACCGATCTTTTGCTCCCCGAAACTGCCGTCCCCGGCCAAGCAGTGGTCTCGGCCTATCCATATATTCTCGACTGGTGCGATGACACTGGACGGAACAACCGCGTGGGTGCCCCGTCCAATTCCGGAGCGCTAGAAATTCAGCGGGTCTCGTGCGTCATGCCGTCACAGTCGATCATGATTACGCCTTGACGGCGTAGCTTCAGACGGTGCGGTCCCGGCGCCTACAGGCGGTGGCTGGCGAAGAAATTTTTCAGGAGAGCGGCGCATTCGTCCTCGCGCACACCGGGGAACACTTCCACCCAATGGTTGAGTCGGCGTTCGCGCAGCACATCAAATACTGACCCAGCTGCTCCGGCCTTCTCATCCCACGCGCCAAAGACCACCTTCGGAATGCGCGCCAGCACAATGGCCCCGGCACACATGGTGCAAGGCTCCAATGTCACCACGAGAGTGCAATTAGCGAGCCGCCATTCCCCCAACTTCGCGGCAGCCTCACGGATGGCCACCACCTCGGCGTGAGCGGTGGGATCCCCATGCGCCTCACGCTCATTTCGGCCCAAACCCAGGACTTCACCGTCCGGTCCGAGGACGACAGCGCCGATGGGGACATCCGCCGTGCGCAAGGCCTGCTGTGCCTGAGTAAGCGCAATACCCATCCACGCAGCATGCAAAGCCGTGGTAGTGGTCTCGATTCTTGGCAAATCTGGGGAATTGGACACGGCTCAATGGTAGCTTTTATTTATGCGCGTATTCGTTGCGGATCATCCGCTTATTGCCCACAAGTTGACTGTTCTTCGAGACAAGAACACGCCGTCACCGGTTTTTCGTCAGCTGACTGAAGAACTGGTCACGTTGCTGGCCTACGAGGCGACTCGTGAAGTGCGCGTGGAGCCCGTCAACATCGAGACGCCCGTGACCAACGCTATTGGTACTGGTCTGGTCAAGCCGACACCCCTGGTCGTGCCGATTCTGCGTGCTGGCCTGGGCATGCTCGAGGGCATGACCCGCCTGCTGCCCACCGCCGAGGTTGGCTTCCTGGGCATGGCACGCAACGAGGAAACCCTCGAAGCCATCACCTACGCCGAGCGTCTTCCCGAAGACCTCACTGGCCGCCAGGTGTACGTCCTGGATCCCATGCTCGCCACCGGCGGCACCCTGATCGAGGCATTCAAGTTCCTCTTTGACCGCGGTGCCGCGGACATCACCTGCATCTGCCTGCTCGCAGCACCGGAAGGCCTCGCCAAGCTCGAAGCTGCCCACGGCGGACGCGACAACGTGCACGTAGTTTTGGCCTCTATCGATGAGGGTCTCGACGAGAACTCCTACATCGTGCCGGGCCTCGGCGACGCGGGCGACCGCCTGTACGGCGTAGTGGACTAAGCACACTGATAGGAAATGCCACAGTTTGACGTTGTTGCCAGGGTTTGAACCATGGCAACAACGTCAAACTGTGGCATTTTTCGTATGCGGCGGCGCAGCTGATCTGTGGGCGGCGCAGGGAGGCCGTCAGTGGCGCAGCGGGGTCCAGCCAACGGGCCGTGGACCCGTGATGGCGGCCCTGTTTCTGTCGGCGTCAGCGGACCAGCCTTGAGCGGCCATGGTGCCAGGTTTACCCACCGCACCGCGAGCCACTCTGAATCCCACATCTTCCAGCACGGCATCCGGGGCGCTGCCTCGGCGGACCGACGCCCGGGCGCTCCACGGGCGATCATCCCAGCCGGCTCCACGCAAACTTCTGTAGTCACCGTAGCGGGCGGTGTCGGCGTAGTCCCAGCACCATTCCCAGACATTGCCGATCATGTCGAAGAGTCCGAAGCTGTTGGGTTCTTTAGTGCCAACGTCTTGCGGGCCGTCAAGACTATCCAAAAACGTCCAGGCAATGTCGGGCAGTTCACCGTACAGCGGGCCTGTCGAACCGGCGCGCGCAGCCCACTCCCATTCCGCTTCCGTGGGCAGCCGGAAGCCGTCTGAGTCGACATCCCAGAAAACGTCGCGGCCGGCGATGGCGTACGCGGGCGTCAGGCCAGCCAATTCCGAGGCAGCATTGCACCAGCCGACGGCGTCAAACCAGGTGAGGGGTTGCGCGGGGCGCCGGTCGAGCGCAAGTGGGGTTCCGGCGTCGTCAGCGGCAGACGCCATGGGGACCGCAGGGTTAGCAGTGGCAGTAGAGGAAGGGAATGAGGAAGTGAAGTTCGACGTCGGCCCGCTCACCAGATCCCACATGCCGCGGGTCAGTTGGGTCTTGCCGAGGGTGAAGGGGAGTAGTGCCTCGTCCCGGGTGATGCCTGAGCGGGCGTCGCGCAAGTGGACGGTGCCGCCGGGAATCGGCAGTAGTCCTAGCGCGGTAATCAGCTCGTGGAGAGCAGCGGTTTCATCAGCCATAGACTCGCCTTTCATGCGGTGCTAAGCGGTGCTAGGCTCGCGCTGAGCTGCGTTCGCGCTGTAGTTAGTACCAGCCCACGGATTCGGAGTGGCCCCAGGCCCCGCAAGGTGATCCGTAACGGCCTTCGATGTAGCCCAGGCCCCAACGGATTTGGGTTTCATAGTTGGTGGCCCAGTCGGATCCGACGCTTTCCATCTTGCTGGCTGGCAGCGACTGGACAATCCCGTAAGCGCCACTGGAGGCGTTCTCGGCCGTGGTGCGCCAGTTAGATTCGCGCTCCCAGAGCAGGTTTAGGCAGTTCATCTGGTCCGCACCCCAGCCGTGGGAACCCAGCTGGCTGGCCGCGAAAGCCTTCGCTGCGGCGGGGTCATCCACGGCGGCGGGGCGTGCAAGCGGGGCAGCTTCAGGGCTCGCCACGGGAGTGACCGCAGCGGCTTCGGGCTTGACCGGAGCCGCGGAAGGTGTGGTTGTGGGCGAAGCCTTGGAGCTGACGGTGATCCCGGAGAAGCTAATGGCTGCGTCCGACGGGGCAGAGATAGCAGTGGGTACGCCCTGATCAATGGCTGCGACCAGGCTGCGCGTGTCCGCACCATCGGCCACAGGGTTCATGGTGTTTGAGGCCACCGATCCGGCAGCCATCAAGGCGCCCACGACGGCTACAGCGGCCATGCACTTGGCGGTGGTAGAGACAGCAGAAACGCTGCGCGGGGTGGCCGCACGGGTTCCCGTGCGGGCCGTTCCTTTGTGGACAGTAGCTAGGTCGCGAAGTGAGGGCCGGCTTGCTGGTTCTGCGCGACGACGGCCGCGCTGAGGTGCTGCAGACATGTGTGGTGCCTCTCTACGCCTGCGAGGTGAGCTGTCGGGAACGGACTAGAGAATCCGGCCGCGCAGCTTCCAGAGGCAGTATTCACTGCCTATTTTCGTTGCGCTGGCTTAACCCCAAGGGCTTCCATTATGGGAAGGCCCGTAAAGATTGGGTCCCCCGTCTCTGCCATGGATCTGGTGGGAATGGGCGGCGGCAGAGCTCGGCGAACCGTCCATTGATGCCAGAACCGGTAATGATTCAGAAGGCACTTTAGCCAGCGTAACCGAAACGAAACCATATGTCACATTATGGTAACGACCTTTGTAGTAGGCGACTTTTTGGCGGGTGAGCAAGCTGACATTTACTTAGCAATGCTAACGATCTATGATTGGAAGCAGAAGATACGAAACTTTTGTAACTAGGTAGATGAGCAACCATGACTGAACATTCCCCGCAACCCGTCCAAGATTCTGACGCCCAAGATCCAGGGCACTTGGCCGCGGAACTGCGGGTGGCCGTGATGCGTACCTCGAGGCGGCTCCGGGCTGAAGCGGCGACAGGGGAATTGAGTCCCGGACGCTACTCGGTGCTGGCGGGGCTAGGGGAAGGACCGCGGACCGTGGGGCAGTTGGCTGCACGGGAACAGGTGCAGGCGCCGTCCATGACTCGGATTGTCAATGACTTAGCGGCAGTTAATTTTGTCAGCCGGAGTGAAAATCCCTTGGACAAGCGCCAAGTATTGATCAGCATCACCGCTGCCGGGAGTGCTGCACTGCGCCAAGCGCGCTCCTTGCGAACCGCGTGGCTGGCGCAGCGAGTTGCCGCGCTGACCCCACAGGAGCGGAGCACTCTCCATGAGGCGGCCTTGATCCTGCAGGAGATGAGCGCCTAATGAGTTCAATGTTCCGAGCGCTCAAGGTGCGCAACTATCGGCTCTGGGTGACCGGTGCGCTGGTCTCCAACATCGGTACGTGGATGCAGCGAGTGGCGCAAGACTGGCTGGTCTTGACGGTTCTGACCAACAATTCAGGAACAGCCGCGGGAATCACCACTGGCCTACAATTTCTGCCCATTATTTTCCTAGGGCCCTACGCGGGGCTCTTGGGAGACCGCGTCAACAAGCGAAAGCTGTTGCTAGTTACCCAATCGGCCATGGGGATCTGTGCGCTTTTGTTGGGAATCTTGGTGGTCACGGGCTCTGTACATCTGTGGCATGTGTATGCATTGGCGCTCCTACTGGGTGTGGCCAGCGCCTTTGATGCTCCGTCAAGACAGGCGTTTGTCTCGGAAGTCGTCGGCAAGGAAGACGTCCCCAACGCCGTCGCACTTAATAGCGCGTCCTTCAATCTGGCCCGTCTTGCTGGCCCGGGTGTTGCCGGGCTGGTGATCGCGCTGGTTGGCACGGGACCGGCCTTCCTGATCAACGCCGCCAGCTTTGCGGCCGTGATCGTCTCACTGTGGCGGATGCGAGCCGATCAGCTCGTCCCGGCGGTGCGCGTGCCCCGGGCCAAGGGGCAGATTCGTGAAGGGCTAGTGTACATTCGGCAGCGGCCCGATCTGCTCATGATCATGGTGCTGGTGTTCGTGGTGGGCACCTTTGGCATGAACTTCCAGATCACTAACGCGCTTATGGCCACCACTGTGTTTGACCTGGGGGCGGGGGAGTATGGGCTGCTGGGGTCGGTCATGGCAATTGGCACGCTGGGAGCTGCGCTGTTGGCGGCCCGGCGTCAGAACACCCGGATGGTGTACATCATTGGCGGTGCCCTAGGGTTCGGGATCACCGTTGGCGTGGCCGCAGTCATGCCGAGCTACGTCCTCTACGCAGTGGCTCTGGTACCGGTGGGGCTGGCCTCACTCACGTTCATGAATGCCTGTAACACCACCATCCAGTTGTCCACCGATGCGGCCATGAGGGGACGAGTTCTTGCCGTGTACATGGTGGTCTTGCAGGGCGGGACGCCCATAGGTGCGCCGTTGGTGGGCTGGATTGCCACTGAATTTGGGGCGCGCTGGTCCTTGGGGCTCGCCGCGGTTGTTGCTCTTCTTGCCGGCTTAGCCGCTTTGTTCCTGATGAATCGGCGCAACAACGTCAGGCTGCGGGACCAGATCAGGGGCCTG
Source organism: Specibacter sp. NPDC078709 (assembly GCF_040686795.1). Classification (NCBI taxonomy): domain Bacteria; kingdom Bacillati; phylum Actinomycetota; class Actinomycetes; order Micrococcales; family Micrococcaceae; genus Specibacter; species Specibacter sp. NPDC078709. The sequence continues at coordinate 83,847 of NZ_JBFBLU010000005.1, read as the reverse complement.
CGCCCCCATTGGCCCGTCCTGGGCCTGCACCGTTCGGCCAGTTAACCCGTTCGACTGTCGGGCCGGTCAGGTGCGGCCCGCTTTATGCCTGCGAGTGGCCCCTGCTAGCGCGTACTCCATCCCGACACCTGCTTGTAAACTTCCGTTTACTTAGCGTGAAACTCTGGGAGGAAGCTGCACGCTTTGAGTAACTTGCAGGACCCACTCTGGGCGTGCGCTGGCAGTGAGAAAACAATTTTATCAAAAATGGACATATAGCCGAATAAACCACCACTGCTTAAGCTCTTTGAATCTTTTAATTCGGCATATCTTGCCTTTCTCCTCAAAAATGAGAGGAAAGCAACAATATTAGCTTGATCACAAATTAGATCACAATCTCACATGCTGGACACTTTGGGGCTTTGTTACTTGCAAGTTCGCTTTGTTACGTAGCACACTGACAAGTGTGAACACCCACTCAGTAAATTCTGCAGCCGCAGCAACTGTCCGTTCCGGAGCCACCGGAGGGCTTATGCGTGGTTGTCGAATGCAGGCCTAACTCACAGCCCTGATCACCGCACATTGCAATCATTGCAAACATCGGCGGATAGCAGTACAGCGGATGACGCTTGAAGCAATGTACGGCGTGGCAGGTACAAGTCTTGGCCCTTGGGTCGGCCTTGGAATACAAGGCAACATGGTTCTGGAGGGACAGAACCGCAGGAAGCATTCGCGCCGTAGTCACACGGCCATACAGCTAGGTAGTTCAATGTCAGTAGCATCCGGTTACGTCCACATCTCTGTCCGCAATGCCGCCAAGGCTGTTGCCCGCAACACCGGCCAGGGATCCTCAACTCGCAGCGCACAGCCCGAACACCTGGGCTTCCGTGCCGACGCTGGAAACGCCGCAGCTCGTCTACGCGCAGTTCCGGCCACAGACAGCAACCCCATGACAGCTCCCACCCCCGTGATTGCAGGGGCCGGCTCGGATAACCTCCGCGGCGTCAGCCCCGACAACGTGGCCCGCGGCTTCGTGCTCTACGTGGGTGTGGACGAGGATACGGCAGCGGCTGCTGGCACATCACTGGCCAAGCTTGCCCAGGACATTCGGGCGTACGCCCAAACTCTCGTCCCGCAGGCGCAGAGCTATGCCGCTGTGGCGATTGCCCCCTCAGACGCCGTTGGAACTGCGCTGGATGTAGTCCGCTCCACCTTCGGCGACCCCACAGTTGCCAGCCGCCAGCGCGCAGAAGCCGTGCGCATTCCCCCCGCCGAACAGCGTCCCACCGGCGTGCTGATCGATCTTGCCCGCCGCGAAGTCCACCTCGACGGCGACACCTTGAACCTGACCTTCAAGGAGTTTGAACTGTTGAACTACCTCGTGGAGAACGGCACCCGCACCGTGGGCCGCGATGAACTCCTCGAAGGCCTCTGGTCCAACGCTGATGAAGTGCCGAACGAGCGCACCATCGACGTTCACATTCGCCGGCTGCGCTCCAAATTGGGCCGCCTCGCCAACACCGTGCGCACCGTCCGCGGCGAAGGCTACCGTTTCTACGAGCACCCCGAAGTGGTTGTCTGGGCCGCCCCGGAATACTCCATCTAATCCCCACACCCTCCCACGGCTCGTGCCTCGGCGCGGGTCCCTCGGGTGTGTGGGCCCACCACACCCTCCCACGGCTCGTGCCTCGGCGCGGGTCCCTCGGGTGTGTGGGCCCACCACACCCTCCCACGGCTCGTGCCTCGGCGCGGGTCCCTC
>NZ_JBFBLU010000005.1:0-82010 GCF_040686795.1 Specibacter sp. NPDC078709 | reverse complement strand
CGGATGTGTGGGCCCGAGTTCGACGGCGTTCGGCTCACCCAGGTGAGGCGGGCGCCGTCGTACTGCTTTAACTGTCACTAAACTGAGGGAATGAGCGAACACCACATTAAACGCCTGATCCTGATGCGCCATGCCAAGGCAGCCTTTCCGCTGAACGTGGAAGACCATGACCGGCCCCTGGCCCAGCGCGGCCACAACGAGGCGCCGCTGGCCGGCAAATGGATGGTGGACAACGGTGTGGTGCCCGATTTCATCCTCGTCTCATCGGCGCTGCGGACCCGGCAAACGTGCACCTGGGTGTGCCAGCAGCTGGCCGATGAGGCGCCCACTCCCAAACTGGAGCAGGCGCTGTATCTCGCGGGGGCGACCTCGATGCTCTCGGTCATCAATCATGTTCCGGAGACCGTCAGGACGTTGCTGGTGATCACGCATATGCCGGGGGTGCAGTCGCTGGCGCTGCGGTTGGCCTCGCGTGATTCGGATCAGGACGCCTATATGGATCTGGCGTCAGGGTTCCCCACGAGCGCCTTTGCTGTGTTCGAGCACAGCAGCGACTGGGCCACCCTCGACGGGCAGGACGCCCTGCTGCAGAACTTTGTGGTGCCCCGCCCGTAGCCCCGGGCTCCGCCAGGGAGTGCCCCGCCCACAGGGAGGGCTGGGCGCAGAGCGGGCTTAGGCTTCGATCTCCGGCATCAGCGTCTTGAGGGTCCACGTCTTTTTCTTGTTGACAGCGGCCCAAGCCAGCAGCAAACCCAGCACCATGTAGCCAAGCAGCCCGAGCACTATGGGCAGCAGCGGGGCGAGGTCGGCGCCGTAAATCAGGTGACGCATGCCCTCAACTACATGCCCCATAGGCAGGATCTGGTGCATGATGTGCAGCGGTTCCGGTGTGGTCTGCCAAGGGAAAGTACCGCCAGAGGAGACCAGCTGAAGCACCAGCAAGATCAACACCACGAACTTCCCGGGTGTGCCCATGAGCGCCACAATGCCCTGAATGAGGGCCGTGAACGCAAGGGAAGCGAGCAGCAGCAACCCCAACGTTAGCCACGGGTGGCTCGGTTCCAGGCCTAGACCAAACTTCACTACTGCGTAGAGCAGCAGGGCTTGTGCCGTGGAAACGGCGGCGAACGGCAACCAGCCGCCCAGCGCAATCTTCCAAGCGGGAGCGTTGGAAGCCAGGGCCCGGACCGTTAGCGGTCGCATGGCCTGAACCAGCATGAACGCCCCGATCCACAGTGCCAGAACCAAGAAGAAGGGTGCCAGGCCAGAGCCGTAGTTGGAGGCCTGCGCTTGGGAGACCGAATCGACGCGGATGGGATCGGCGATGACGCCTGCCGTGTTGTGCTTGTCTTTGTCATTGGGATCGGGGACGGACCCCGCACCGTTGCGCAGCTGCGTGGCGAGCTCGCTGGCTCCTGTGGAGAGTTTGCTGGAGCCGGCTTTCAAATCAGCAACACCGGTGTCGAGCTTCGCGGCACCGGCAGCCAACTGGGTCGCCCCGTCCAGCGCAGTGCTTTGACCGTCAGCAAGTGTCCCCGCGCCCGTGGCGAGCTCGCTGGAGCCGGACTTAGCCTGTGAAATCGCCGCAGTCAGCTTCGGCGTGGCGGCTGCCAGCCTCGATGCGCCAGCAGCCACGTCGGCAGACCCGGTCGCCAGTTTCTGAATGTCAGCAGCATCGGTGGCGAGCTGATCCTTGAGCTCGGTGATGGCTGGGCTCGTGGCAGTTGCCTTCAACGAATCGGTGATTTTAGTGGACTGCTCGGCACTGATAACCCCATCGTTGACGAGCTGCGTGAGCTTGTCATTGATGGCTGCGGTGACCGCCCCATCAAGCTTCCCGGCTGTCCCTGCGGCGTTCTGAACCTTCGTGTTCAGGGTAGCGTTTCCGGCAGCGACGGCGGCAGCGCCATCGGAGAGTGCCTTGGTGTCAGCAGGCAAGGTGGCCGTTTGAGTCTCGAGCTGGCCCAATCCCTTCTCCAGTGCGACAGCGCCAACCTGCAGCTTCTTGGCGCCGGTGACCAGCTGAGTCTGCCCCGCCACGAGCGAATCCGCACCCTCCAGCAGATCAGAACTGCCGGTTTTCAGCGTCCCCACCCCGGTGTCAAGTGTTGCGGCGCCATCGGCTAACTGTTTCGCGCCGTCGGCCGCCTTGACCAGTTGGGCATGAATGGTGCCATACCCGGTCAGCAGCGAATTGGCGGTCTGCTCACCCACCTGCTGCGCCACCGAGTCATGGACCTGGGTGGCCACCTTATCCACGATCGAGGTCAGCAGATAGTTATTGGCATCATTGGTGGTGACGCTCATCATGGCTTGGGTGGCCGAATCAAAATTCTCCGGCGAGGCCAGATTTGCCGAGAAATCTTTAGGAATGGTCAGCGCGAATGCGAATTCCCCGCTCCGGACCCCGCTCTGGGCTTCCTCAACGGTGTTCACGAGCTGCCAATCGAACTTGCGCCCCTCCACGAGTGAATCCGCGACATCCTGACCAGCCGTCAGCTCCTTGCCATCCTTGGTGGTGGCGCCCTCGTCCTGGACCACCACGGCTGCCTTGAGCTGATCGAGGTTGCCGTACGGATCCCAATTCGCGTACAGATAAACGGCCCCGTAGAGCAGCGGCACCATGACCAGGGCAACAATGGTCAGCTTCGGCAGGATCCCGCCGGTCATGCGCTTGAGTTCGGATAGGGCCAGGCGGAACACTGTCATGGCTTTTCCTCCGGGGTGGTCTCGTCTGGGGCGTTCGTGGCGGTGGGTTCGAGGTCTCGTGCCGAGGGCGCCGTCATGAGTTTCTCCGTGTCCTGATGGTCGACGTCGGATCGCTCACCTGCCGCTTCCGGCTGCGGCTCGACTTCTGTTTCTGCCGGTGCGGCCTCTTTGGGCTCGCCGGTTGCGTCGGGAGCGGCGGCAGGAGGATCATCGGCGTCGTTCTTTGAAAGCTTCCGCTCTGTAACTTCTTGTTCTAAAGGCTCGTGGGAGACGGCGTTGCCAGCGACAGCGGCCGTTCCGTCCCACTCATCCGGGAGGCGGCCCACCACCCCAATCACGAGCAACGGGCGCGGCGGGGACTGGGGGTGCGCCTCGGGGCCGCGGCCCAGTTCACCAGCCGCAGCGGCTTCCAAGAGGGGTAGCCAGGCGGAAACATCTGCCGTGTGTCGGTCGGGGGAATCAATGACCAGCAAATCCACATCGCGGTTAGCTAAGGCCAGTTCCAGTTGGAGATGCAAGAGCCGATCGGGTTTCAACTCCTCGATCCACTGGTCCAGGACGTCACGGAAGCCATGTTTGACAAGCCATGCCGTGGGGCGGGTGCGGTCGCGGAACTTCAGCGGCACCAAGGCCAGATCCTCTGAGGTCAGGGACCGGGCGGTGAGGTGATGTTCAGGGGCATTGACATTCGGTGAATCGACCAGTGCGCTGCGGCGGCGAAGAGATGCCATGGAGGAATCGTGGCCCAGCACCACAGAGCCACTCGAGGGTTTCATGCGGCCGGACAGCGTCAGGGCCAGAGCCGTACGGCGTTCCTGCCCGTCGGCCTGAATCAGCAAGAGCTCGCCGCGCTGCGCCTGCGCGGTGGTGGCGGGCAACAGGGTGTGGCGCCTCCCTGCAACGTGTAACTGATGGGCAGTGAGCATGGAGCGCTCCTTCGAAGCGGGGCTGACTGGGACAAATTACCAGATCCGACTGGTCAGTACAAAGAAAGCTAGTGAGGCTCATCCTCACATATCCATACTCTTCCGTGCCGACGGTCCAAAAACAATCGAGTGGGCAGTGGATGCGGTCCGGTCCTGTTCGGTGAAGCGAAGCCCGATGCGGTCCGGTCCTGTTGGGTGCAATTCGCTCGTGCAGGGTAGCGGAACGGACGCCTAGGCGTCCAGAGCAGCCTTGAACCAGCTGGTGATGGTGGAGGGGTGCGTGATGGCGGTGCCAACAACCACGGCGAAAGCGCCAGCGTCGAGAGCTGCGCGTGCTTGGGCGGGGGAGTGAATGCGGCCCTCGGCGATGAGCGGCTTGCCCAAGTTTGCGGCGGCGATCTCGGCGATGAGTTCCAAGTCCGGCCCGTCGGTCTTGGGGCGTTCGCCCGAATAGCCGGCCAAGGTGGTGCCGATCAAGTCCGCACCGGCCTCGACGGCGGCAACGGCGTCGTCGAAGGAACCACAGTCAGCCATGACCAAGGAATTGGAGCCGGCGTGCACGCCGGCAATGGTTTCGGCCAACGTGAGGCCGTCCGGGCGTGGGCGGCGGGTGCCGTCGATGGCGACAATGTGAGCTCCGGCGCTGGCACAGGCGAGTGCGTGGCGCAGCGTGGGGGTGATGAAAACGCCGTCGTGCCCGTCTTTCCACAGCCCGATCACGGGAACTTCCACAGCCGCGCGGGCGAACTGGATGTCCGCAATGCCCTGGACACGAATGGCGGCAGCACCGCCTATTACAGCCGAGGCGGCAATCTGGGCCATGGTGCGGGGATCGCGCATGGCCTCGCCCGGGTAAGCCTGTGCGGACACCACAAGCTGTCCTGCAAGCGCATCAAAGTTGGTCATTTTCAGTGTCATGAGTGACTCCTAGGAAAAAGGGAAAACGTATTTAGTGATCTAGGACTAAGGAAGCTGCGCCCACAATGGCGGCCTTATTTCCCAGGCTGGCCCGCACCACCGGCACAGCGGCGAGGGGTGCCAGCAGCTCAGCACGCAGTGCCGCCTCCATGGCATCCCACCACAGTTCGCCGGCATCGGCCAATCCTCCGGACACTACCACCACGGCAGGGTCCAGAATATTTATCAGTCCACCCACTGCCTGGCCCGCCGCCGCGGCAGCAATGGCGATCACGGACAGGGCCAGATCGTCACCGGCCCGAGCCGAGTCAAACACTGCACGGGTGTCAGGCAAAGAGGCACTGCCACCGTTGCGCAGGTAGGCCGCGTGGATGGCGGGCCCGGAGGCGATCGCTTCCACATGGCCTTCGTGGCCACAGGAGCACGGCAGCGCAGTACCACCGTGTATGGCTAGCGGCGAAGCAAAATGCCCCACATGGCCACCCACAAAGTGGGCGCCGAGCACTGGCTGGCCGTTGATGACAAAACTGCCGCCCACGCCTGTACCAAAAGCCACCATGAGGGCAGTGCTCGCACCCTTGCCCGCACCGTGCCAGGCCTCACCGAGCGCATGGGCATGGACGTCATTGACGACGGCGGATGGCAGTCCCAGCCTCGCCGTCAGTCCTGCGGTGATCGGGGTTCCGGTCCACCCCACAATGGCGTCGGTGGCTGAGATCACTGTTCCTTCGGCGGCGTTGATGACACCGGCGGAGCCAACGCCCACAGCCTCAACGATGGCACCCACCGCTGCGGCGCGTTCAATGAGTGAGGCGATCAAGGCTGCTGTGGCATCGAGAATGGCCTCGCCGCCGTCGCGGTTTAGGGTGGGGATTTGCTCCGTGAGCAACACCGAACCGTCCACTGCCACCACGCCGGCAGCGGTTTTGGTTCCGCCAAGGTCAACACCAACTACGTACCGCATGAAAGATCCTTCGAAGTTCTAAATCAGGCAAAAAAGAATGCCCCTCGGGCGTGTGGGCCCGCGATTGGGCCCACACGCCCGAGGGGCCCCGATACGAATTCGCGCCAGCAGATTCGGCCGGGGAGGGCGTGGGGACTAGATCAGACCCGTGCGCTCAAGGATGACCTTGATGGCTGCGGTCTCATCTTCATCCAGCGCGAGCATCGGAGCGCTCATGACGTTGGTCTTGATGATGCCCATGAGGACCAACGCGGTCTTGAACGCGCCCAGACCTGCTGCGTTGCCGGATACGCGGCCGGGCTTCGGGGTGTAGACGATGTTGAAGACATCGGCGATGCGGTCCTGCTCGGCAGCCACACCGGCCCAGTCGCCTGCAACGGAGAGATCGTACAGGCGGCGGTAAGCCTTCGGGTCAACGTTACCCAGACCCGGGACAACGCCCTGGGCGCCGCCCAGCAGCGCACCGTCAACAACCACTTCGTGGCCGGTGAAGATGTCGAAGTTCGGGATGTCCTTGGCGCCGATGAGCAGCTGGCGGAAGGAAACATCGTCACCGGAGGAATCCTTGACACCGGCGATGACGCCTTCGCGGCCCAGCTCCAAGAGCAGGTCTGTGGGCATCTTGAAGTGGGTGCGAACCGGCACGTCGTAGACGAACAACGGAACGTCAACGGAGGCTGCCACGGTGCGGATGTGGCGGCCGGTCTCTTCGGCGTTGCTGATGGCGTAGTACTGGCTGGTGGCCACGATGCCGTCGGCGCCCAGGGAAACCATGCGCTGTGCTTCTTCAACCACGCGGTTGGTGGTCTGCTCAACAGCACCGACCAAGAGAGGGACCTGCCCGGCATTGACCCCTGCAATGGTGGTCAGTACGGTGTCGCGCTCGGTGTTGGTCAGGTGGGTCACTTCGCCGGAGGAACCGTTGACGAACAGGCCGGTCACGCCGCCGTCGAGCAGGTGGCGGGTGAGGTTTTCCAGCGAGGGGACGTCAATGGCGCCATCAGCTGTGCGGGGGGTGCAGACGGGAGGGATAACGCCCTGGAAACGGGTAGCGACGGTAGTCACGTGAATTGCTCCAAAATTGTATTGATTGAGTGAAAAATTAGATGTGAAGAAGTGACGGCGCTGCGCCGAGGAGCTTCTTGGTGTAGTCATTGCTGGGGTTGTCGAAGATCTGCTCCGCGGAGCCCTCTTCCACAATTTTCCCGTAGTACATGACTGCAATGCGGTCGGAAACGTAGCGGACCGTCTGGATGTCATGGCTGATGAAAACCATGCCCAGGTTCAGTTCGCGCTTCAGATCCGAGAGCAAGTTCAATACCTGCGCGCGGACGGAAACGTCCAGCGCCGAGGTGGGTTCGTCAGCCACGATGATGTCCGGGTCCAAGGCCAGCGCGCGGGCAATTGCCACACGCTGACGCTGTCCGCCGGAAACCTGCGACGGCGTCACCTCGGCTGCCGACTGCGGCAAGCCAACCAGCGAGAGCAGCTCAGCGACCTTGGCCAGGCGGGATGCGCCGTTGCCAATGCCGTGAATGGCCAGTGGGTCAACCAGGATGTCCTGGATAGTCATGCGCGGGTTCAGCGCGGTTGAGGGGTCCTGGAAGACCACAGAAACCGAGCGACCGAACTCCTTGCGCATGGCGGCATTGCGCTTGATGGCTGGCTTGCCATGGAAGAGCACCTGGCCGGAGGTTGGGGTCTGCAACCCCACCAGCACGGAGGCCAGCGTTGATTTGCCACAGCCGGACTCGCCCACAATGCCCACGGTTTCACCGCGGCTGATGGAGAAGTCCACGCCATTGACAGCCTTGACGTAGCTGGGCTTGAACAAGCCGCCGGAACGGGTCCGGTGATGGACGTGCAGGTCCTTCAGCTCAATGACAGGGGTCTTGCCGCTGGCGGCTGCTCCTGCTGTGTGCTTGCTCATGAGGCACCTTCCGTATCTGCCCCGGCGGAGACCGCTGTGGCATCTTCGAGTTTGTGGCTGGCCCAGAAGTGGTCAATGGCCTTGCCGTCGCGGACAACAGGAACAAAGGACAGCTTTTGGGCGGGGTCAGCGTCGGGACGCTGGGAACGGCTGGCAAAGCGATCACCGGAGGCAAACTCACGTGGTGAGGGAACCGTGCCGGGGATCTGATGCAATCGTGCGGCGTCGGACTCAATAGAGAGTACGGCGCCCAACAGGCCACGGGTGTATTCGTGGGTGGGGTGTGCCAGCAGTTCCGAAGCCTGACCGGATTCAACAACCTGGCCGGCGTACATGACGGTGATCTTGTGCGCCAGCGAAGCGACCAAGGCAAGGTCGTGGCTGACGAACACCATGGCGAAACCGAGCTGTTCGCGCAGTTCGTTCAACAGATCAACAACCTGCTTCTGAACAGTGACATCCAAAGCGGTGGTGGGCTCATCGGCAACCACAATCTTGGGCGAGCGGGACAGCGCCATGGCGATCAGCACGCGCTGACGCTGACCACCGGAAAGCTCATGCGGGTAGCTCTTGAGCGTACGGACCGGATCAAGCTTGACCAATTCCAGCAGTTCTGCCGGGGTCTTGCGGCCGTTGCGCTTGGTGAGCTGCAACATCTGATCCTTGATCAGCATGGACGGGTTGAGGGAGCTCAACGCATCCTGGTAGACCATGGCGATCTGCTCGCCGCGCAAACCTTCGTAGGCCTTGGCTGAGCTGTGCTTAGTCGCAGGATCAAGAAGTTCCTTGCCATCAAACTTGATGGAACCGGTGACCTCGGCGGTCTTGGGCAACAAGCCCATGATGGCGAGGGAGGTGATGGACTTGCCGCAACCGGACTCGCCCACCAAACCCATCGTTTCGCCTTCGCGCACGGTGAAGGAGACGTTGTCCACAATGGCGGTGCGGTCAAAACGGCCGGGGAAGCGGATCGAGAGGTTCTTCACTTCAAGGATCACCCGAGCTTCGGAACCAACCTGAGGGAGACGGTCCGAGCGGGACAGTTCCACAGCCTGCAGGCGAAGCAATTCGGCATCCAGTGCGGCGAAGGGGTTCTCAATCACTGCGCGCGCAGCAGCATCAGCCTTGGCGAGGGCCAGAGCGGCAGCTGCCGAACCGTCGTCGTCCTTCACCGGAGCAGCCTTCTTAATGCGCGGGTTTACCATGGCATCGGTGAGGCCCTCAGCCAGAATGTTCAGCGAAAGTACTGTCAACAGGATGACCAAACCGGCAAAGGTGGTTGCCCACCAGCCGCCGGAGAGGACCAGGTTGCGGCCGTAGGAGATGACGTTACCCCAGCTGGGATCGGGATCCTGGATACCAGCGCCAAGGAAGGACAGCGAGGCTTCGAGGATGATGGCGTCGGCCACCATGACCGTGGCGAACACCAGGACGGGGGCGGCGGTGTTGCGCACAATGTGCTTGAGCATGATGTAGGCGCGGCCTGCACCAATCACGCGCTCGGCACGAACATAGTCTTCGCCGTACTGGGAGAGGACGTTGGCGCGGACCACGCGGGCTAGCTGCGGGGTGTAAATGATGGCGATCGACAAAATGATGGTGGGGACCGAGTTGCCGAAAGAGGTCAGCAGCACGGCGGCCAGGGCGATGCCCGGGAACGCCATCAAGATGTCCATGATGCGCATGATGATTTCGTTGACGGCCTTGGAGGAGGTCGCCGCCAGGGCACCCAAAGTGGCGCCGAGAATGATGGCCAAGGCCACCGAGCCAAGGCCGATCATCAGCGAGGCCTGGGCACCGTACATCAGGCGTGAGAGTACGTCGCGGCCAATGCGGTCGGTACCAAACCAGTGAATGCTGCTGGGGGCCTGGGCAGGATCGCCGGTCTCCAGCGGATCATGTGGGGCAATGAAGGGTGCCAAGATGGCGACGAGGGCAATGAAGACCAGAAAAAGCAACGCCAGTTTGGAACCAAAGGTCAGGGCCTTGAAGCGCAGGCCTGGCGCGCTGAGCCGTTCGGCTAGTTTGCTACGCATGACTTAGACCGTCCTGATTCGGGGGTTGATGAGCAGGTAAAGCAGGTCCACCAGGATGTTGACGATGACGAAGGTTATGGCGATGACCAGAACCACGCCCTGGACCAGGTTGGTGTCCACACTGGTGATGCCGTTGAGGATCTGCTGTCCCATGCCGGGCAGGGAGAAGATCATTTCAATCACGACGGCGCCACCGAGTAGGTAGCCAATGCGCAGACCCAGCACGGTCACCGGGGTGACAAGGGCGTTGCGGAGCACGTTCTGAGAGACAACGGTCCGGTAGGGGACGCCGTTGCCGATCGCGGTGCGGACGTAATCGCGGTCTAGTTCCTCAACCATGGAGGTACGCACCACACGGATCAGGGATGCCGAAACGGGAATAGCGAGGGCCAGTGCTGGCAGTGACATGGAACTCAGCCAGCCGATGAACCCGTCGTCGGGGTTGGCGAGGCCGCCGGAGGGGAACCAGGAGTTGTCGCCGAGCGCGAACCACTGGATCAGCAAGATGCCCAACCAGAAGGATGGGGTGGCGATGGCGGCGACTGAGAAAACGCGGATAGCTTGATCTACCCAGGTGTCGCGGTATAGGGCTGCGAGGACACCGAATAGCAGCGAGATGATGACGGCGATCAGAACGCCCAAGAAGGTCAGCTGCAAGGTGACGGGGAAGGCGCTGGCAATCACTTCGGTGATGGGCTTGGCCGGAGGCAGTGTGGTGCCAAAATCGCCAGTAATGAGCTTGCCGAGATAATTAAAGTATTGAATGAAGAGGGGATCGTTTAGTCCGTTGACCTCACGGTATTGGTCGAGGGCCTCTTTTGAGGCGCCTTCGCCCAAGGCTGCTACGGCACGGTCGCCAGGAGCGAACTGCAGCACCACGAAGACGAGCAGGGTTACACCCAGGATCATCAACGGTAGTGCTGCGAGCCTGCGTCCCAGCAGTCGCAAAAAGTTTGCCAATGTACTTACTCCGGTTCTATTTGCAACAGCACAGAAGGGGGACTGTGGGCTGCGTCATAGGATAAATGGTTTCAGACCAGAGGGGCCGTGGCCAAGGAGCGGCCACAGCCCCTCTGGTCTGTGTTGAAACGGTCTGGCTAGGCCGTGCGGCCGACCCCGATGAAGGAGATGCCGGTGGTCGGCAGCGGCTGGAAGCCGGTGAGCTTCTTGGAGTCCCAAGCTGTGGGCAGCTTGCGGTGGAAGATCGGGTACAGCGGCGCTTCTTCGGCGACAATGTTGATGATCTCGCTGTAGAGCTTCTTGGCGTCAGCCTCGGAAGCGGCGAGGGCTGCATCCAGCTTGGTCTGAACTTCCTTGTACTCTGCGGAATCGCTCCAGGCGAAGCGGTTCTTGGCCCAGGTATCGCCGCGGTAGAACCAGCTCAGCAGGATGTCTGCGTCGTTGCCGAAGACGGAGGGATCGCCGGGGGCAGCCAAGATGTCGAAGTTCAGGCCACCAACCTTCTCCGGACCGTAGACAGCAGCCGAAGCCAGCGGCTCCAGCGTGGTCTCAACACCAACGGCGTCCCAGTTCTTCTTGATGAGCGGGATGACATCCTTGACCCAGGCGGTGTCGGTGCTGGTCAAGGTAACCTTCAGGTCCTTGACGCCAGCAGCTTCGAGCATCGACTTGGCCTTATCGGCGTCGAAACCGTAGACCGTGGCAGCCTTCTGGTAGTTGGGGCTGCCTTCCTGGAAGTAGGAAGTTGCAGCGGCTGCGTTGCCCAAGAGTGCGGTCTTGATGATCGCATCCTTGTCCAGGGCGTAGTGCAGTGCCTGGCGAACTTCCTTCTTGTCGAAGGGAGCCTTGGAGAGGTTGAACATGAGGAACATGAGGCCGAAGGACTGGACCGACTCAACGTCAACCTTGTTCTTGAGCGCGTCAACATCCAGGTAGGGGACGTCCTCGATAGCCTGAACACGGCCGGACTGCATGGCGGTAACGCGTGCCGAAGCATCGGAGAGCAGGAACCAGGTCATGTCCTTGGCCAGGGCCGGCTTCGGGCCGTTGTAGTCGTCGTTGCGAGCGAAGACGATCTTGTCATCCTTGGCTGCTGAAACGAACTTGTAGGGGCCGGTACCGACGGGCTTGGCGTCGAAGGCCTTCTGATCTGCTGAGGCAACAGCCTTGGGAACAACCTTGACCACGGAGATACGCGGGCCGAAACCAGCGAATGCGGTGTTGAGCTTGAACTCAACGGTCTTATCGTCGATGGCCTTAACGCTGTCGATGAAGAAGATGAACTGTGCGAACAAGGCCTTGTTGGCCGGGTCCAGCACACGCTCGAAGGAGTAGGCAACGTCTTCGGTGGTGACGGCGGTGCCGTCGTGGAACTTGACGCCGTCGCGGATGGTCACCTGGTAGGTGAGGTCATCGATCTTCTTGGGATCTTCCTTGGCGAGAGCGTTGTAGGGCTCACGCGTTGCCGGGTGGAGTTCCACCAAGCCTTCGAAGATGTGCAGGTTTGCGGCCATCGGGGTTGCACCCGAGGAGCTCATGGGGTCAAATCCAGTGGACAGCGAGTAAGAGATGCCAGCTTCGATGCTGAGATCCGTGTTGGCTGCCGCGGAGGAATCCGTGCCGGTGTTGGTGTCGTTGGATGAGCCGCAAGCGGCCAAGGTGGCGGTGAAGGCCGTTGCTGCACCAAGGACGCCAGCGGCCTTGAGGAAGGTGCGCCGCGATGCCGGGGTCGCAGGCAGGTTCTGAAGAGTATTGCTCATTCTGTTGACTCACCATTCATCTAATAGTTATCGGATGTAGGACGTCCGATGCTTATACTGAAACTGTAATAGCGATCACATGGGTTGGTCAAATGCTCTGAGATCTCATTTTGGTATCAATGCGCCTAGTCCAGGAGCTAGCTGATTTCTCGTGGTTCAGCTGACTGAACTGCTTGGCGGTAGTGTGTCAGATTACAGGAGCGCACCAGGACATCCGATATCCTATGGTCTGGAACACGTGGGCGAGTAGGTGGCGGCACGGCCCATAAATGGCACTATTGCAACGATTTATTTTGATGGCGGCAGGAGCGAATTTGCCCCAAAGTTTCGCCAACGAAGTGATAAATGTCAGTCCCTGCAGCGTTAGTTTCTGAGGAGTTTTGTTGCCTATTTCAACCATTGTGCCAAAGGCCCGGTTCAGTGCACAGGCGCGTTTGCGTGCCCTGCAAGCTGACATTATGGAGCTCATCCTTGACCGGGACCTAGATGCAGGTGACCCGATGCCCACCGAGAGCGAGCTCTGTGAAGTTCTCGGCGTTGGCCGTAACACCCTCCGTGAATCGTTGAAGGTCCTGCAGGCCCTGGGTGTCATTGAGATCCGACACGGATTTGGCATGTTTGTGGCACCCAGCAATTTTGACGCTCTAGCCGATGGTCTGACCTTCCGTGGCCGGTTATCGCTGCGCCATGAGGGTTTGGAAGCATTGCAGCTGGTAGATATTCGCCAAGCCCTCGAATCCGGTCTGATCAGCTCCTCCATCGCTCTGGTCACCCCCGAACACTTGCTGCTCATTGAAGCCACAGTCGTCAAAATGGAGGAGCTGGCCGCGCGAGCTGAACCTTTCGCCGAGACTGACGCCGAATTCCATCGTCTGCTGTTCGAGCCGCTGGGCAATGATTTGCTGATGAACCTCATGAGCGTTTTCTGGAAGGTCTATAGGAAGATCCACGTGGAAATCGGCACCGGCGGGCTGGACCTCGCCCATACTGCGGGCGAACACCGGGCAATCTACGACGCCGTTGCCGCCAAGGATGGACCGCGTGCCGCTGAGCTGCTTAGCCGCCACTTCGACGGCATCCGTAAGAAGATCCAGAAGTTCGTCGCGTCCGAGTAGTCCCCAACTGCTCCCAACCTAACAGCCGCCGGCGCGTCTGTTAAGTTGGATCCCTCGCAGTTGTGGGCCCATCTTTACGTAATACTGTGATGCATGAGTGTACGAAAAGTTGTCCTCGGCGACCATGAAATCGTCACGACCGACACCGATGAAGCGGCCGGCCGTACCTTTCTGCTGGTCCACGGCATTGGTATGGGCATCTCCTACTTTGCCCAGCTCAGCTCCGAGCTGGAATCCTATGGCCGGGTGGTTGCCATCGACCTGCCAGGATTTGGTGACGCAGCCGAACCTGAAGCCGCTATGACCATGGCCCAAATGGGTGCCCTGCTCATCGAGTTCGTCGAGGAAGAAAAACTCGATAGACCGGTATTGGTAGGCCATTCCATGGGCACCCAAGTCGTTGCCGAAGCCGCCGCTCAACGCCCTGACCTGTTCCCTGAGCTGGTGCTTGTGGCCCCCACCGTCAATCGCCTGGAACGCAGTATTAAGAAGCAGAGCTGGCGCATGATGCAGGATCTTTTTGGCGAAAGTCCCAGTGTCATTACCGTCGGTGCCCAAAACTATGCCAAAACCGGGCCGCGCTGGTTCGTCAAGAAGCTTCGCACCATGATGACGCACACCATCGAAGACACCCTTCCTCATATTCAAGCGCACACACTGGTAATTCGGGGCAGTCGCGATCGGATCTGCCCGCGGAGCTGGGTCGAGGAAGTCACCGAGTTGATCCCGGATGCCACCATGGTTGAGGTTGCCGGCCGCGGCCACGAAACCATGGTCAAGGACGGTGCGTGCGTGGCCGAATATATTGTGGCGCACGTGGGCGCTGCATGATTTCCGCGCAGCAGCTGGGGTGGTGGGCGCTGGACTACCTGTACGCAGGCCGGCAGCAGCTGGTCTCCCTCTTTCGCCCCAGCCTTCCCGCCCGTTATAGCGCCGGGGATCCCCGTTTGCCGCTCGTGGTGCTGCTGCCCGGCGTGTACGAGGGGTGGCTGTTCCTTGAGCCCGCCGCCTCCCGGTTGAACGCCTCGGGATACCGCGTGGTTTCGGTCCCAGGTCTGGGGCTGAACCACCGATCCGTGCCGGATTCCGCCGCTCTAGTCACCAAATTTCTCGCCCAGCTGGGTGACACTCACGGTGACGCTCACGGTGACGCAGGGTGCATTTTGGTGGCGCACAGCAAGGGCGGGCTGATTGGAAAGCGGGTCATGCTTGATGCGGAGCTGTCCCTTGACGCCATTGTGAAGCACGACGCCGGATCACCAGTCCCAGCCGCATCCTCCCCGGCGGAGGTGCTGGGGCTGGTGACGGTGGCAACCCCATTCTCCGGTTCGCCCTATGCCCGGTATCAACTGTCACGGACCTTGCGCGATTTCTCTCCGGTGGATGCCGTGCTGCTGGCTCTGCAGGCCGAGACGGCACTGAACCACAAGGTTTTCTCAATCTATCCGGAATTCGATCCGCATATCCCTAGTGGGAGCTATTTGGCGGGCGCGGTCAATATTGAGCTGCCGGTGGCCGGTCACTTCCGGACCTTGCAGGATGAAACAGTTCTGGAAGCTGTCCTACACTCCGTAGCGGAGATTTCGGGGGAACGCTGAGCGCTTCCGGAGTTTGAAACTGCAGCTGATGCGGTTCGCCGAGCTTCCATCGGTTCGAAACTGCACCTGATGCGGTTCGCCGAGCTTCCACCGGTTCGAAACTGCACCTGATGCGATGGATCGTGCCGATTTGTCGCATCAGCTGCAGTCTGGAATTCAGTGGGGCCGCCAAACCGCATGAGCTGCAGTCTGGATGTATTCCAATACGCCCTAGCCCAGCTTTCGCACACAAGTATGACTTTCACACACACGTATGATTAAACGCTTGGTTAAACGAAAGAGTCCCAAGCCGAAGCTTGGGACTCTTTCATCAAGTGCGCGCGAAGGGATTCGAACCCCCAACCTTCTGATCCGTAGTCAGATGCTCTATCCGTTGAGCTACGCACGCATATTCTGTTTCTTTGTTTCTTTGTTGACCCTCGGGCCGTGAATAACTCTAACCCACCTTGGGCGGAGAGTACAAATCGGAAGGGCCGTAAATCGCGGTGTTCCCCACCACTAGACCGGTATAGGTGATGTGGCTCACAATTGCTAAGCATCACAAAGTTGGAAAAGCCCGAGAATACAAGGAATTGACCGTGGCCTTCGGGAGCACATCCCATGTCCGATGCCGAAGGGGGCCGAGAAACGGGCCATAGCATTTAGACACCACCTACCACCCAATGAAGGGACACACGATGGGCAACGCGCCAGTGCAGGAATCCGTTGAGCAGGCAATGACTACCCACGAGGGCCTTGCCGCTTGGGTAGCTGAGGTTGCTGCTTTAACCTTGCCGGAGAGCATCCGCTGGGTAGACGGGTCTGCTCAGGAATATGCCCTGTTGACGGACAACTTGGTAAACGAGGGCACCTTCACTCGTCTGAACCCGGAGCTCTTCCCTAATTCCTTCGCAGCATTCTCGGACCCCAAAGATGTGGCCCGAGTAGAGGACCGCACCTTCATCTGCTCCGAAAAGGAGCGCGATGCCGGCTTCACCAATAACTGGATGGACCCGGCCGCCATGAAGGCGATTCTGGATGAAAAGTTCGCCGGCAGCATGCGCGGTCGCACCATGTACGTCATCCCGTTCGTTATGGGCTCGATCGATGCTGAAGATCCCAAGTTCGGCGTGGAGATCACCGACTCCGCCTACGTGGTGGCTTCCATGCGCATCATGGCCACCATCGGCACCGATGTTTTGCGCAAGATCGAGGACACCAACGCGTTCTTCGTGCCGGCGCTGCACTCCGTAGGGGCCCCGCTGACTGACGGCGAAAAAGATGTTGCTTGGCCCTGCAACGACGAGAAGTGGATTGTGCACTTCCCCGAAGAGCGCTCCATCTTCTCCTTTGGCTCCGGCTACGGCGGCAACGCCCTGTTGGGCAAGAAGTGCCTCGCGCTGCGCATCGCCTCGGTCATGGCCCGCGACGAGGGCTGGCTCGCCGAGCACATGCTGATCCTCAAGCTCACCAGCCCGGAGCAGAAGAGTTACCACGTGGCCGCAGCTTTCCCCTCGGCCTGTGGCAAGACCAACCTGGCCCTGTTGGAACCGACCATCCCCGGCTGGAAGGCCGAGACCTTGGGCGATGACATCAACTGGATGCGCTTTGGCAAGGAAGGTGAGCTGCGTGCAGTGAACCCGGAAGCTGGCCTGTTCGGCGTAGCTCCCGGCACCGGCTGGGCCACCAACCCCAACGCCATGGCTGCGATCGTCAAGGGCAACTCCATCTTCACCAATGTGGCTCTGACTGACGACGGCGGCGTGTGGTGGGAGGGCATGACCACCGAGGTGCCCGCTCACCTGACCGATTGGCAGGGGAATGACTGGACACCGGATTCCGGCCGCACCGCCGCGCACCCCAACTCCCGCTTCGCCACCCCGATCGATCAGGTCGACATGTTGTCCAAGGACTACTTCAGCCCCGAGGGTGTTGAAATCAATGCCATCCTCTTTGGCGGTCGCCGCAAGACGACCATCCCCTTGGTTACCGAAGCTCGTGACTGGACCCACGGCATCTTCATGGGATCGACCCTTTCCTCGGAAACCACCGCTGCCGCTACGGGCGCCGTCGGCGTAGTGCGCCGCGACCCCATGGCCATGCTGCCCTTCATCGGCTACGACGCCGGCGACTACCTCAACCACTGGATCAGCCTCTCAGCCAAGGCCAACCAGGCTCGGCTGCCCAAGATCTTCTTGGTCAACTGGTTCCGCCGCACAGAAACGGGCGGTTTCGCATGGCCCGGGTTCGGAGAGAACAGCCGCGTCCTTAAGTGGGCCATTGAGCGTATCGAGGGCAAGGCCGACGCCGTGGAAACACCCATCGGCTTCATCCCGACCCCCGAGGCGATCGACATCGATGGCTTGGACGTTACGGAATCGGACTTGAAGGAAGCGCTGAGGGTGGTTCCGGCTGAATGGGACGCTGAGCTCAAGGGCATTGACGAGTGGTACAGCCGCTTCGGCGACTCCCTCCCGGCTGAGCTCTCCGCTGAACTCAGCAGCCTGAAGGAACGCTTCGCCGCTTAACGGAAAAAATGCGCCCGTCCCCCATAAATGCGCCCCGTCTACGGGGCGCATTTATGGGGGACGGGCGCGGAATCCAACCGGTGGGGTCAGTTTGCGGCGCCGGCCAGCCAAACGTCGGGGCCGAAGACCTCGTAGTGGATCTTCGTCGACGGGATGCCGGCCTCGATGGCCTGGTTGCGGATTGCCTTCATGAAGGGCAGCGGCCCGCACACATACATGGAAGCGTCGGCCGGCAGCTCCAGGCCGTCAAGAGTCATGAAGCCCTTATTGAAACCGTCGGTGGGCTCCTCGAGCCAGAGCTGCAACTGGGCGCCGTCGATGGCTTCAACGTCGGTGGTCATCTGATCGCGCAAGGCCCATGCCTCAAGATTCTTCTCAGCGTGCAGCACCAAAATCTCGCGGTCCGCGCCTGCCGTGGCCAACGCCCGCAGCGCTGATGCGGAGGGGGTGCAGCCAATTCCTGCCGTTGCAAACACGACCGGGCCCTCGCCGTCGAGCGTCACATCGCCATAGGGATTGGAAAGTTCGACGACGTCCCCCACCTTCACATCGCGGTGCAGCACAGGTGAGACCTCACCGCCGTCGTCGCGCTTGGTGGTGAAAACGCGGCGGGTGGTGGACTCCACATCGGCCGAGAGCGAGTACTGGCGGACCTGCAGCAGGCCGTCGGGCAGGGCCACCTTGACGCTGACAAACTGGCCGGGGCGGGCGACGGTGGCCGGGGTGGAATCTGCCGGCTCGAGTACGAACGTCATGGCGTCGGTGCCGGCGGGGTTCTTTTCAACAACCGTCCAGGGCATCCACATCTTGTCATTGGCCTGGAGTGCGTAGAGGCCCTTTTCAATCTTGATCAAGGCGTTGGCCATGAGCCAGTACACCTCGGTCCAGGCTTCAGCGATCTCTGCTGTGATGACGTCGGCGAGCTCCTCGGCAATGGCCTCGAAGAGGTATTTGTAGACGATCTGGTATTGGTCTTCGGTGATTCCCAGGGCCGTGTGCTTGTGCGCGATGCGGCTGAGCAACTGCTCTGGAATGAGGTTCGGATTGGCCACCAAGGCTGATGCAAAACCGGCGATGGAAGCTGCCAAGGCCTTTTGCTGTTCCCCGTTGTTTTGGTTGGCGCGACTGAACAATCCGTCGAGGAGTTCAGGGTGTGCGGCAAACATGCGGCTGTAGAAGTTCGGGGTGATGGCGCCCAAACGCGAACCGACCAAAGGGAGCGTGGCAACAATGAGTGGTCGCGATTTTTCCGAAAGCATCTTTACTCCTTGGATAAAAGTCATGGTGACAAATCCAAAGTAGCATTTGAAATGCGAGTTTAAATTCGCAATTTCTACAGAACGTAGAAAAAAGCCGGAGTGGCGCGGTTTAGCCCGGGCGCGATGTGCTCAAGGTCACAGGAATGGGGCCGTTGTTGGTCTTCCTGGCAAGGCTATAAATGGTCACATTGTCCAGCGAAGCGTAGAACGCCTCGCGAGCATGATTGAGGGCACCGCGAAGGCCGCAATCGTGCACCAACGGACATTCACCCATGTCGGTTTTGCATTCGGCGACGTCCGTGTGGTCATCGAGCACACGCAGGACCCGACCCACGGTGGCCTGTTTTCCGGAGGGGGAGATGCGCACGCCACCGCTGCGGCCGCGGATGGCCTCCACGAGCCCCATTTGACGCAACTTGAGCACAGCCTTGCTGACGTGGTTGTAGGGGGTTCCAACCTGTTCGGCGAGTTCTCGCGTGGTGGGCAACTCGTCGTCGGGCATGGAATTGAGCACCATCAGGAGCCGCAAGCTCACATCCGAAAAGGAGTTAATTCGCATGGGTCATGCCCAGATCGCGGTCTCGCCGGCTTCCAGGAAAGGATTGCCGAATTCCCAACCCGTGGGCGCCTGACGGTAGGGGCGCACAGCGGAAACGCTCACACCCGTGCTGTGTTCGGCCATGACGTGGATGGCGTCGGTGGCATCGTCGGGCAAATGAATGTCACAGACGACGGCGGCCGCCCGGTTTTGTTCGCGCTGCTGGCTCAGTGCCTCGAACAGGTCCGCGACCATCTGGTCGGCGTCCAGCTCTTCCTCACCTTCGCCTTCTACGGCGTTGGGTGAGACGGCCACCAGGTGCAGATCGCCCTCGTGGGTGAGGACTAGGCCAACCGGGAGGAATGCGCCGTGAGATTCGAGCTGATCTCCGGCTACGCCCAAGGCGGTGCCAATGAGCTTGTTCAGGTCATCTTGGACCAGCTTGTCCGCTTCAGACTGTGCTGTCGGTGCTGTCTGTTCTGACGTCTCGGGTGTGTTCGACTCCATGCGTGCTCCTTTAAAAGTGGGGATGTACTGCTGTGCCTCGCGCTGGTCTACAGGCCTAGCGGCGGACCAGTTCGAGGACGGCGTCGCGGATGTCGGCCATGGTTACGGCGTCTACTGCCTCGGCGTTCAGGCGCAGGAAAGGCTCAGTGTTGGAGGCGCGCAGGTTGAACCACCATGTGCCGTCCTTCGCGGTAAACGTAATGCCATCCAGCTCATCCACCACCACGTCATCGCGTGTATAGGCGGCGCGGACGCGGGCTACGGCGGACGGTACGTCAGCGAGTTGTGAGTTGATCTCACCGCTGGAAACGTACGGCTCGTACTCGCGACCCAATTCGGACAGTGGACCATCCTGCTCGCCCAAGGCAGCCAGCACATGCATGGCGGCCAACATGCCGGTATCGGCATTGAAGAAGTCGCGGAAGTAGTAGTGCGCGGAGTGCTCGCCACCAAAAACGGCGCCCTCGGCGGCCATGGTGGCCTTGATGAAGGAGTGACCCACACGCGTACGGACGGCCCGGCCGCCGTCGTGCTCGATCAGTTCCGGCACGGCACGGGAGGTGATCAGGTTGTGGATCACGGTGGGATGTTCCTCGCCCAGTGCCTTCACGCGGGCAATCTCGCGGCGGGCTACCAGCGCGGTGACGGCCGACGGCGACAGTGGCGCCCCCAGCTCATCGATCACAAAGCAGCGGTCGGCGTCGCCGTCGAACGCCAGGCCAATGTCCGCACCATGCGCCACCACGGCTGCCTGCAGGTCCAGTAAATTGGCCGGCTCCAGCGGGTTGGCGGGGTGGTTCGGGAAGGTGCCGTCGAGTTCAAAGTAGAGCGGGATGATCTCAAAGGGCAGACCCGGCAGTAGGGTGTCGCCCAGGACCGCGGGGGTGGTCATGCCGGCCATGCCGTTGCCGGCGTCGACCACAATCTTCAGCGGGCGCGAGCCGGCCAGATCTACCAGCTTGCGCAGGTATTCCGAGTAGTCCTTGAGCACATCGGCGGTGCCAATGGTGCCCACGGCGTCGGCGTCCGCCGGGAGGCCGTCGCTGAGGTACTGCTGGGCCAGATCACGGATTTCGGTGAGCCCGGTTTCGGAGGAAAGCGGGACGGCACCGGGCTTGGTCATCTTCATGCCGTTGTATTCGGCCGGGTTGTGGCTGGCGGTGAAAACCACGCCAGCAGCATTGAGCACACCCGAGGCGAAGTACAGCTCATCGGTGGAGATGAGGCCAAGCAATTGCACATTGGCGCCGCGTCCGGCAGCGCCCTCGGCAAAGGCTTGGGAGAACTCGGGGGAGGAGGGGCGCATGTCGCCGCCCACCAAAACGTTCTGGCCCGCGAGCCCTAACACCTCAACAAAGGCAGCACCGACGGCCTTGACGGAGGCGGCAGTAATAGTCTCGCCCACGATCCCGCGGACGTCATACGCCTTGAACGAGCTGGACAGGTCAACCGGCGAATTTTCTTCAGTAGTCACCCAACCATCCTACCGCTGGGGAACAAATGGTGAAGTTATCCACAGTTTGGGCTGGGGGCAAGCGGATGTCGGTGGCCGCTGGAATACTGGGAAGTATGACAACGCAACCAGCTTCCGGCACGTCCGCCACACCTGCCAGCGACTTCCCGTCCGCAACCCGAGGCCAAGCGCTTGAGGTACTGCGAGCCTTGGTGGGCAGACCGGATGCTGATTTCCACGACGGCCAGTATGAGGCCATCGAGGCATTGGTCGACGCCGGACGCCGCGCCTTAGTTGTTCAGCGCACCGGTTGGGGAAAGTCAGCCGTGTACTTTGTGGCGTCGCTGCTGCTGCGGGCCCGAGGCGCTGGCCCCACCTTGATCGTCTCACCGCTCTTGGCGTTGATGCGTGACCAGGTTGCTGCTGCCGAGCGTGCGGGTGTCCGTGCCATGGCCATTAACTCCGCGAATGCCACAGAATGGGGAGAGATCTCTGCCGCCTTGGCTGCCGATGAGGTTGACGTGTTGCTGGTGTCACCGGAACGGTTGACCAACCCCTCGTTTCGGGAAAATCAGTTGCCCACGTTGATCCGCCGCACGGGACTGTTGGTGGTGGATGAAGCCCATTGCATTTCCGACTGGGGCCATGATTTCCGCCCCGACTACCGCCGCATCGCGGATCTGATCGCTCAATTGCCTGATTCGGTGCCGGTGCTGGCCACAACAGCCACCGCCAACTCCCGGGTGGTGGCCGATATTGAGGAGCAGCTCGGTACCGGCGTGTTCACCATCCGCGGCCCGCTGGCTAGAAAGTCGCTGCGGCTGGGAGTATTGCGGTTGGCGGATTCCCGCGACCGCCTCGGCTGGTTACTGACGCACCTGGCGGAACTGCCGGGCAGCGGCATCATTTACGCCCTTACTGTTTCCGCCGCCGAGGACACTGCGCGTTTGTTGGCCGGGGCAGGCCACGTGGTCAAGGCCTACACGGGCCGCACCGACACCATGGAACGCGAATCGTTGGAAGAGGCGCTGAAGAACAACCAAGTGAAGGCACTGGTGGCCACGAGCGCTCTGGGTATGGGGTTCGACAAACCAGACTTGGGATTCGTCGTGCACTTGGGAGCGCCGTCGTCCCCCGTGGCCTACTACCAGCAGGTGGGTCGTGCCGGCCGTGGCAGCGCGAACGCCGATGTATTGCTGTTGCCCGGAAGCGAGGATGCGGATATTTGGCGCTACTTTGCCACCGCCTCCATGCCAGCGCAGGACAAGGCCATGGCGGTGCTTTCCACCTTGGGAGAGTCACCCCGGGCCATGTCCACTCCCGCGCTGGAAGCCAGAGTCGATTTGCGCCGCACGCCGCTGGAGTTGCTGTTGAAGGTTTTGGCTGTGGATGGCGCCGTCCGCCGGGTGTCCGGTGGTTGGGAGTCGACGGGACAGCCGTGGGTTTATGACGAGGAGCGTTACCGTCGGATTGCCCAGGCCCGGGTAGATGAGCAGCAGTCCATGGTGGAGTACGAGCGCATGGCCGGCTGCCGCATGGAGTATCTGGCGGCAGCGCTCGATGACGAAACCGCGGAACCCTGCGGCCGCTGTGATAACTGTGCGGGCCGCTGGTTCAACGGCGAGGTGATTTCCAGCGCAGCCGAGGCCGCCGGGGAATCACTGCGCCATGCCGGGCTGCCTTTGGACCCCCGCGCCATGTGGCCCACCGGAATGGACAAATTGGGTGTTCCGGTTAAGGGCAAGCTGAAAGCTGGCGAGGTGGTCTCCGCTGGCCGGATTCTGGCTAGGCTCAGTGATCTGGGGTGGGGCAATGCGCTGCGCAGCATGTTTGCTGCCGGGGCTCCAGATGCGCCCATTGATGCAGGCATGGCCCAAGCCGTGGTAGCAGTGCTGCGCGAGTGGGGTCAGCATGGCTGGGAAGGTGCCGGACGCCCGGTGGCCGTGGTTTCCATGCCGTCCCGGAACAAGCCGGTGCTGCTGCAATCCTTTGCCCAGGCCATCTGCGAGATCGGCCGCTTGCCGTATTTAGGCCAGATGTCGCTGGAATTTGGTGGACCTACTGGGCAGCGCGGCGGCAATAGCGCCTACCGTTTGGCGGGGGTGTGGGATCGCTTCGCGGTGGGGCCGGAACTGGCTGCCGCGCTGGCTGCAAATCCGGGTCCGGTGCTGCTGCTCGACGATCTGGTGGACAGCCGCTGGAGCCTCACCGTGGCTGGTCGAGCCCTACGTCTGGCTGGGGCGGAGCAAGTCCTGCCACTAGTGCTGGCCCAAGCCGGCTAACGCGCCCACTCCACTCAAAAACGCTATCCCACCTTTGGTGCGTTTTCTGGCGACGCTATCCCACTAAAAGGTGGCACAAGTAAGTGATGGCCGAACAAAAGCGTCCGGCCATCACTTACTTGGAGTGGGGAGTTACTCGACAGGTCGCAGGCGCAGTGCCTGCATGCCGCCGTCCACTGCAATGGAGGTTCCTGAGGTGGAACCTGACAGCGGGCTGGCCAGGTAGGCGACGGCGCCGGCAACTTCCTCGGCGGAGACCAAACGTCCATGCGGCTGCCGGGCACTCAAGGCAGCACGCTCGGCTGCCGGATCGTCGGCCTGCGAGAGTAGGCGGCCAATCCACGGGGTGTCAGCGGTTCCGGGGTTGACGGCGTTGACGCGGATACCTTCACGCAGGTGATCGGCGGCCATGGCCTGAGTCAGCGACAACACGGCGCCCTTCGTAGCCGAGTACAGGGCGCGTGCGGGCAGGCCAGCTGTTGCTGCGATCGATGAGATGTTCACAATCGAGGCGCCGGAAGACTTGCGCAGGTACGGCATAGCAACCGGCTAACCCTGTGGGCTAAGACTCATTGTGACGGCTCATCGGGATGTCGGATACCAGCTTGGGTTCCAAACTGCAGCAGATGCGATTCCGGGGTTCCAAACTGCAGCAGATGCGATGAATCCGCCCGAAATATCGCATGATCTGCAGTTTCGAATCCCCGGTGCCAGTAATCCCGACTCCCGGGTGCCAGTAATTCCAGCACGCCCGAAACGCAAAAATACACCCCTCGACGAATCGAGGAGTGCATTTTTTGGCGGAGACGGGGAGATTTGAACTCCCGGTGGAGTTTAACCCCCACACTTCATTAGCAGTGAAGCCCATTCGGCCGCTCTGGCACGTCTCCAACACTGGCTAAGGTAGAAGCCCCTAACCAGCATCCCAAACTTTACCCAGTAATAGGCACTCAAAGCAAAACGAGGGCCGGGTGCGCCAAAATTACAGCCCGCCAGTCAGCGCCCGCCACAAAAACTCGTGCGACGCCGTATGCAGCCGGGCAGCCTGCTCATTGTTGCCGGCGCCCGCGTGGCCGCCCTCCAACGCCTCATGAAACAGCACGGGAATGCCCATGGATTCCATCCGCGCAGCCATCTTCCTCGCCTGCACCGGGCCCACCCGATCATCCGAGGTTGCCGTCCAAATGAAGGTGGCCGGATAAGTGACGTCGGAGCGCAGCAGATGATACGGCGAAAACGTCTTGATGAATTCCCATTGCTCCGGAACATCCGGGTCACCGTACTCGGCAATCCACGACGCACCCGCCGACAGCTTCGTGTACCGGCGCATATCCAGCAGCGGCACCCCGCAGGAAATCGCGCCGAATAATTCCGGATACTGCGTGAGCATATTGCCCACCAGCAGCCCGCCGTTGCTGCCACCAGCGCACCCCAGATGCGCCGGGGAGGCCACCCCGCGCGCCGTCAGATCGCGGGCCACCGCGGCGAAGTCCTCATACGCGCGGTAACGGTTCTGCTGCAGCGCGGCCGTGTGCCAGCTGGGCCCGTATTCGCCACCGCCGCGGATGTTCGCCACCACGTACACGCCCCCGCGCTCCAGCCACGTGCGTCCCACCGCGCCGCTGTACGACGGCGTCCGCGATACCTCAAACCCGCCGTAACCACCCAGCAAGGTGGGGTTCGCGCCGTCGAGCTTCAGGTCCTGTGGCCCCACCTGGAAGTAGGGCACGCGGGTGCCATCAGCGGAGGTGGCAAAGTGCTGCTCCACGCGGTAGTTTTCCGCCGGGAAGAACGACGGCGCCTCCCGCACCACCGCTGCGGCCGCACCGGGGGTGCCGCCTGGGGTGAGCGAGCCGCGCAGCACCGTGGTGGGGGTGAGGTAGCCGGAAGCGACCAGCCAGTAGTCGTTGCCGGCGTCGGGATCTTCGTCGTCCACGGCAAAGGCGTCCACCGAATGCAACGGCGGGCAGGCGTCCAGTTCCGTGGAGGCCCAGTTCGCGGCCGGGTCCAGCACCAGGATCTTGGAGGAGACATCGGAGAGCAAGTTCAGCAGCAGGAAGTCACGGGTCCAGCTCCACGACTGCAAAGAAACAGACGCCGAGGGCGCAAAAATGGTGGTCAGCGAACGGCTGCCGGCCATGAATGCGTCCAGTTCGATCGCCAGCAGAGTTCCAGCGCCATAGACTGTGCCGTTCTCGGTGCCGGAAACGTTCCAGTCGGTGCGCGGGCGCAACAGCAGCCATTCGTGGTGGAGGGAGACGTTCATGTCATCAGGGACATCGATGTGCACCCAGTCGTCGCCCACGCGCAGGTAGCTGCGGCTGTTGTAGAAGTCCAAAACGTCGTAAGCGAGGTCCCGCTCGAATCCCGGGGTGCTGCTGTGAGAGACGCCACCGCTGAGGTGATCCAGCGGGACGGAGAACAACGGCTCCTTCGCGGCCAGCTGGGCCAGGGATTCCCCGCGACGCAGGACGCGTGCAGCGGACGGGTAGGAGGAGGTCGTCATGGACCCTTCGCCGGTATCGGTGCCCACGTAGAGTGTGTCCGCATCCACCCAGCTGAGCCGGGTCTTGGCGGCCGGAAGCTCAAATCCGCCCGCCACAAAGGTGCCTGTGGCAAGATCGAATTCCCGGTAGGCCACCGCGTCGCCGCCATCGGGGGAGAGTGCCACCATGGCATTGCGGTACTCCTCGCCGGGAGCGGGCCGCAGGAAAGACGCACCCGCCCACAGCCACTGCTCATCTTCGGCGACGCAGAGCGCATCAACATCGAGCAGCACATCCCAAACGGGCGTATCACTGAGGTAGCTCTCCCACGAGGTGCGGCGCCATAGCCCGCGCGGGTTCGTCTCGTCGCGCCAGAAGTTGTAATACCAGTCGCCACGCTTGGACACCATGGGGATCCTGTCCTTGGAGTCCAGAACTTCCAGAACCTGCGCTTCCAACGCCTTATATGCGGGGTTCACCAAGGTGGCATCGGTGTTGGCGTTGTGCTCCCGGACCCAGTTCATGGCGTCCTCGCCGTGGATGTCCTCCAGCCACAGGTTTTCATCGGTGGGCTCGTGGGAAAGTGTGGGGCTCGGGGCAGCTTCAGTCATGGCACCATCTTCGTTGAAGCGGCGCGTGGTTGCGAGTTAACCACGCGCTACTTCTGGAGCGGCGCACGGTTAACGAGAAACCACGCGCCCGTGCAGGGGGTCGCGGCAGCCCAGCGGCAAACATAGCGGCCGCCCGGCGGCAGCCCGTGGCAGCCCCGCGGCAAACATAGCGGCAGCCCGCCAGTGAGTCGCAATCAGTTAAGCTCAAAGAGTGGATTTCTTGGGCGTACAGACGGTGGCAATTGTGGGGGCGGGGCCCCGCGGGACTTCCGTGGTGGAACGGCTGCTGGCGCGCCGAGCCCAAAGCGAGGGCCGGGAGCTACATATCCACCTCATTGACCCCTTCGCCCCGGGTGCCGGCCATGTGTGGCGCACGGAGCAATCGCGCCTGTATCTGATGAATACCCAGAGCTTTTTTCCAACACTGATTCCTGACCAGGGCGTGGACACTCCGCCCGTGGCCGGTTGCACGTTCAATCAGTGGCGCGCGGCCCAGCTGAACACCCCTTGGGCCGAACTCAGCGAAGAAGATCGGCAAGAGCTGGCACACCTGGCGGAGCACAACTTCCCCAGCCGCCCCCTCTACGGCCGGTATCTGAGCTGGTGCTTTGAGCAGTTGCGCGAAAGCCTGCCAGACGGTGTCAGCCTGTTCAATCACGCCACTGAAGCCAAGCGTGTGGTGCGTAACCGCACCCAAGGCGGGTTCGATCTCGAACTTCTCGAGGGACCAAAACTGCACGCGGATCAGGTGGTGCTGGCCCTAGGTCATGTGGAGTCCAAGCTCAGTCCGGCCCAGCGCGGGCTGCGCGATGATGCACGCCATCATGGGCTGACGTACCTGCCCCCTGCCGTACCCAACGACGTTGATTGGGACCAGCTGCCCGCCGGGGAAACAGTGCTGGTGCGCGGCATGGGGCTGAACTTTTTTGATGTGGTGGGCCAGCTGACCGAGGGTCGTGGCGGGCGTTTTGAGGACACCGGGCGTCCGGCGGGGCAGGCGCTGCGCTACGTGGTGTCGGGGCGTGAACCGGTCATTGTGGGCGCTTCCCGGCGCGGCACGCCGTACCGGGCCAAGGCCGAACTGGCTGCGTACTATCCGCAGTCGATCACGTTGCGGTTCCTGGGCGAGGATGCCGTGGCCGCCATTCGTGCCATGGGTGCCACAGCCGGTTTTGACCACGATATTTGGCCGCTGCTGCACCGGGACACCATCTGGGCGTATTACACCACGCTGGCCCGGACCCGCCCCGAGTTGGTCACCCAGGAGCTGCTGCCGGAGCTCGATGCCCTGCTGCATGCCGGGCTCGACGGCGGCTCCCCGGCCTGGGAGCAGGAGCTCGCCGAGTTGCTGGCGCGGCATGTGCTGGACGGTCATGTGTTGGATTTGCCTGGGCTGGCCCGCCCTCTTGCCGGGTTAGCGGCCAGCCGTGCCGGCCTTGCCGACCGTGGCGGACTGCCCACCGCGACCAGGCGTTTTGCCACCCACGATCAGCTGGACGCCGCCGTGCTGGAGTACCTCGTGGCGGACGCTGCAGGTTCGGCGCTCGGCGAAGATGATCCGGTCAAGATGGCGATTGGTGCCCTGAATGCTGGGCGGGCGATTGTGAAATCTCTCGTGGCCGACCGCGGCATCACTCAGGAGTCCTGGCTGGGGGAGCTGCGCGGCTGGTTTGAAGGATTCGTCGAAGGGTTGGCCAGCGGTCCGCCAGCTATTCGCGTCGAGCAACTGGCGGCGTTGGTGCGGGCCGGGGTGGTTCATTTCACCGGGCCGGATCCGGTATTCCGCGTTGAGCATGGAGTGTTCACTGCCAGCTCTCCCTGGGTGGCCGATGCCCCGTGGGAAGGTCGCCACTTGGTCGAGGCCCTGGCGCCGTCTAACAACGTGCAAAACAGTGCCTCCCCCTTGCTGCAAAACCTGTTGGCCGACGGCATTGTCCGGCCCCGCATGATGATGGCTTCCGACGGCGGACCCGTCATCACTAGCGGCCTTGACGTCACTGCGCCGCCATACCGGCCGGTGGATGGGGTAGGTGTCCCGGTCGAGGGACTCTATGTTCTTGGGCTGCAGCTTTCCTCGACCCAGTGGGGCACGGCCATCGCGGCCGAGGCCTCCGCCAAGTACCGCAGTGGTTACCGCACAGTGGTGGATGCTGACGTGATTGCCGCGGCCATTTTGGCTTAACGCAGCTGACCCGCAGCGGACGGTGAAACCACAGAGAATCCTGTGAGTCTCGCCGTCCACTGCGGGTCAGCGGTGGAACAACAGCGGTAAAACTGAACAGCTAGTGTTTGGCTGCCTTGCGGCGGTTAGCCATGGCCACAGCCGTTCCTGCTCCGAGGAGCACCAAAGCGCCCAAGCCCAACGGCAACGAGGAGGCTCCGGTGTTGGGGAGCTTACCCGCGCCGTCGCCGGCACCAGCGGATGGTGAGGTGCCCGGCGTCGTGCTTGAGGGCGTTGTAGTGGGAGGTACAACCGTGCCAGCCGTCACGGGGATGGTGATCGGCAGGCGGGCGTACGTGCCGGCGTCGGTGGTGATGGTGAAGCGGCCGGCGTTGAGCTGTGCCGGCACCGTGAAGCTCAGTGTTGCAGCTCCGTCGGTGACCGTGGCGGTGCCCAACTCGGACGGCAGAACCGCTGCGGCCAAGACCGCGAATCCGGTGCCGCCACCGCTGCCCGAAGGTTCGTAACGGACAGTGACCGATGTGGACTTGGTGACGCCGAGGGAGGTCAGATCCAGCTTGTTCAATCCAAGCGTGACCTTCTGGCCTTCGGTGACAGTGGCCGGTGCATCGACTACGTCCACGCCGCGGCGGGAGAAGTCGGGTGCGATCGGAGCATCGGCAGACTTTTCGCCGAGGTACTTGATCCAGGCATCGCGGTCAATGAGACCGGAATCCTTGGTGTTGGTGCCCTCGGTGAAGATGCGGAAGTTGTCGCCGCCGGTGGCCAGGAAGCTGAACGTGCCCACACGGTAGGAACGCGTCAGATCCAGTGGTGCACCGTTGATGACCACGGAGGTGATGTGCTCGCCCAGCTCACGGGTGGAATCGTAGGTGTAGTCCACGTTAGAGGACAGTCCCAGGTTCAGGAACGGGCGGCTGGGAATGCTGCCGTCCGCGTTGGTCTGCCACTGCTGCTCCAGCATGGTTTTGAGCTGCGCGCCAGTGAGAGAGGTGGTCCACAGGTTGTTCACGAACGGCAGCACAGCGTTGGCGGCAGCGTACGTTACCACGCCGTCCTCGAGGCCTTCGTTCTTGTACAGCAGGTCCGCGCGCAGACCGCCAGGATTGACGACGCCGATCTCGGCTCCGCCTGTCTGCTCACTCTTGAGTGCGTCCAGGAGTGAGTTGCCCACCAAGTTGCCCAGCGTGGATTCGCTGGCACGGTCATCGCGGGTGAACTTGTTCGTTGCGGCGTCGAAGGTCTGCGCTGTCGTGATGTCAGCGGAGATCTTGCCCACGGGAACGCTACCGGCTTCTTCGGCTGCAGCTAGGGCTGCATCCGTGATGGTTTTGACCTCTTCAACACGCGGGAACGCGTTGATCAGGTGTGCATCGTCGTTCTTTGAACGAGGCACATTGACCTGCGTGTAGGAGACAACCTTGTTGTTGGTGTCCACTGTCAGGACGATCTGGCCAATGAATTCGCCGTAGCTTCCAGTCTGGAGGACGGGGCGGGTCTTGACGGCTGCGTCAGCGGAAGCGCCGGGAATGGGTGCATCCCAGGCGTACTGCTTGTGCGTGTGACCGGTGAAGATGGCGTTGACCGAGGCACTGGTCTTGGTGACGAGTTCGCGGAATGCGCCCTCGGCAGCAACTTCTTCTTCAAAGGTTGCGCCATCGGGGGTGCCTGCGCCGGCGCCCTCGTGGTATTCGGCCACGATGACATCGGCAAGCTTGCCGTCGACGATCTTCTTGGCAACACGGTTCACGGCTTCAACGGGATCGCCGAAGTCCAGCATGTTGATGCCAGTGGGTGTCACCAGCGTGGGGGTTTCCTGGGTGACGGCACCGATGATGGCGACCTTGACGCCGTCGACGGTGATGATCTTGTACTCCTCGAGCGCCGGGGTGGTGGTGCCCTTCTTGTACACGTTGGCGCCGAGGTAGCTCCAGTCGGCGGCAGGGATGACGCGATCGGTAAGGTCCGCAAAGCCCTTGTCGAACTCATGGTTACCAACGGCTGCAGCCTGCAGATCCAGGGCGTTCAGCACGTCAATGGTGGGCTGATCATCCTGCGAAGAGGAAGCGAACAGGCTGGCACCAATGTTGTCGCCAGCGGACAGGAACGCCGTATTAGCCTCGCCTGAGGCGGCGCGCAACTGCTCCACAGTGCCGGCAAACTTCACCGTATTGGCGTCAATGCGGCCGTGGAAATCGTTGATGTTCAACAGGTTGATGTCCTTGGTGTTCGCCGCGGCGCCACCAAGCTTGAGACCGACAACCACAGGATCGTGATCGGAGGCGGCGAAGGCTGAAGCGTCATAGAAGTTCGTGACGTTGTAGTTGTAACGGCTGTAGCCCATGGCGATGGACTCAGCGGAGTTGATGTTCCAGATGTCCGCACCGGTGATCAGCGCATTGGCTGCCGGGGTGGCCACAATGTGATCCAGTGATCCCACCAGACCACCAAAGGCGTAGGAGTGCTTGCCTGTCTTGGCGCCCTGGTCCACGTAGCCGGCGGCGGCCATCACGAGCATGGGATCTTCAAAGGTGTAGGCGTTGAAATCACCCATGAGCAGGACCTTGTTGGTGCCCTGTGAAGCCTGCAATGATGTGGAGAACTGCACCAGAGCTGCTGCCTGCGCGGTGCGGGCAAGGTTGGAGTTACCCTGGCCCTGATCGGTGTCGTTTCCGATCGCCGAACCCTTGGACTTGAAGTGGTTCGCGATCAAGATGACCTTGGCTGAATTTGCATCATCTGCCAGTGTGAAGGCCTGAGCCAACGGCTGGCGGGCAATGCCGGTGAACGCCTTATCGTCCAAAATAACGGAGTCACCCGCAGGCTTGGCAACAGCCTTTTTGTAGATGAACGCCGTACGGATCACGTCTTCTACGTCAACGGCCGGACGTGCCGCGGGGGAGCGGACATAGTCCCAGACGCCGGGTGTTTCAACGTTGAGAGCGGCAACCAAGGTGGCCAGCGCTGCGTCGCGGTCCTTGCCGAACTTAGCGGAGTTCTCAATTTCCTCCAGTGAGAGCACATCGGCTCCGGACTGGTGGATGCCGGCCACGATCTTGTCCTGCTGGCGCTTGAGGTTCTCCGCATTCGCGGCACCGCGCTGATCACAACCGGTGCGGACAGCGATGGGGTTACCTTCGCGGTCGTTGTAGAACTCGCACTTGGGGTCCAGATCGCCGGTCTGCGTGAAGTAGTTCTGCACGTTGAAGGTGGCTACCTTCAAATCCCCGCCCACGGGCTTGGGAGTGGCGATTTCATTGCGGTTGGTACCAAATGCGATCGGCTGCACATCGTCAGCATTGCTCGGTGTCAGTGCTTCCAAGGGCTGGAACTTGTAGGCGCCGTTGCGGTCATCGAAGATGACGTTTCCGGCGAAGGTGCCTGTGGATCCCAAACGCATGGGGGTTGCGGGGCTGAGCCACGGCAGCGGGACCGACTGTCCTGCAGCATTGAGGAAGTTGGTGCTGGCGCCGTCGTCGAGCTTGATGCCCTTGGCAGCGTTAGTGGCTACCTGAGCGGCGTGCGCGGCGGAACCGACCTGCCCCACAGCGGTGGGCTGCAGCAGCATATCGGTTCCCACAGCCAAACCAACCTCGCCGTAGTTGTTCAGCGAGTAGTTGTCCGTAATGGTGTAGTCGCCCTCGGGTGCCATGAGCATGCCCTCAAGGGTTTCGCGGGCTTCAGTGGTTTCCGGGACACCTACGACGGCGGCCTTGACCTCTGCCGCTGCCTCGTCCAGTTTTGTCATGCCCTTGGCGGGGACGTCGATCTCGGTGGTGGTGCTTCCGGTGTTGCCACCAAATTCTTTGACGAGCCCGGTGACCTGGACGTAATCGTCAATCTTGACGTCAGCCACGGTTGCGGGGGAGTAAATGAAAATACCGTTGGAGGCCTTGTGTGTTGCCATGTCCAGATCGCCGCCGGTGCCGGGGGTCTGGATGAAGTAGCCGTTGAATCCGCCAGTGGGGTAGGCCGCAGTGACCTTGCCCTTGGTGGTGACGGTGGATCCTTCGAGGGGGCTCTTGGCGCCCTCGCCCTGGATCTCGGCGATGGTTTTGGTGCCGGCGTCTTCCGGCGGTGCGGGGGGCTCGTCTCCGCCGGCGGTGCCGGTGGGGGTCGGAGCGGACGTGGTGAAGTCGTCCGCGTTGTTGTCCGTGTCCACGAAGTTTGTGCGGTTCAGCGAGGTAGTGACTCTGGCCTTTGAAGCAGCAGCTGTTTCAAAAGTGTTGGAGTCTCCGTATCCCAGGAGGTCGATGATGCCGGCTTTGCCGACGAGCGAGCCGGTGCCAAAGTCAGCAGGCAGAGCGGTTGACTTGTCGGACAGGATCAGGGTTCCGCCGCCAGCCGCAGAGTTGATAGTGGTTTGAGAAAAGTCTGTTGGGGGCAGGTCGAGCCCAGCGGCACCATTCGACCCGCCGTTGATGAGGAAATAGCCCCCGGCCTTAATCGTGCCGGCGAGCACGGCCACGCCGCTGGGTGAGTCAGTACCGCTATTCTTTCGGTACTGCACCGACCAACCATCAAGGCTGACGTCCGCGCTGGTGGGGTTGTACAGTTCCACGAACTTGTTCTTGTAGCTGGCGTTCGCGCTGCCGCCGTTGAGGTAGGCCTCGTTGATGATGACGTTCGGTGCGGCCGGAGGGGCAGCCAGCGGTTCTGCTACCGGTGCTTCTGCCGGTGCATCAGCGGGAAGTCCCTCTGCGGGTGCCAGATCCGGTGAGGGATCCGCCGTCGTGCTTTCGGGTGTGCTCTCAGGGGCAGCTGATTCGGTGCTAGCAGCGGCCGTCGTTTCGGTTATGTCAGGAACGTCGTTGGCCATTGCTGGCGCAATTGCCAGCGGTGCAACGGCGAGTCCAAGGGCCAAAGCGGCCCCCAGTCCTGCCTTGTAGAAGTTGTTGCTCGTCATGTCTCCAACTCTCGAAAGGGCGGCACGCCGTTGTGCCATGGGTGATGATCGCCCGAAGAAGTCTTCCGAGGATGGGCACAGGGGCAATCCACGGACACAATTGCGGGAACGTTATTGAGCCAAGCGCATAGATGTGAACCATTCATGAACGGATCGCTTCTGTCAAGCAAACACGAGGGTTTTGTTTGCTATCCGGCGAAAATGAGCCCTTTATGTTCAAATAGGCTGCCTGTGTTTCATGTCACTGTTTGAATAAGTGCTTTTACTTTTGCTCGGACATTCACAGGCATTCACAGTCAGGGCCCGAAGCTGAGGCGCCGGTGCCCGTCCGCAATTGAAATCGCAGATAATGCGACGAATCGGCGATTTTTAGCGCATTAGCTGCAGTCTCGAACGCCGGAATCGCCGTAGCTGCTGTCTCGAATCCGCTCCGAGCCGGAGGGAGGCAGGGAAACGCAAAAGGGAAGCAATCTCGTGATGAGATTACTTCCCTTTTTAGCGCGGAAGGTAAGAGATTCGAACTCTTGGTACGGGGTTACCGCACACTGGTTTTCAAGACCAGCTCCATCGGCCGCTCGGACAACCTTCCTTACCCTAGTAGTGTTTCATAGGCAGGGCCATGCCACCAAAATGAGTGGCGGTCCTCTTGAAGATTCGCAGGGTGAAAACGGCAATGGAGAAGGTTATGAAGGCGATTGTTACAACGGGTACCGGCGGGCCGGAGGTTCTGGCCATATCCGAGGTCCCTGCGCCGACGCCGGGTCCGGGTGAGGTGCTTATTGACGTGATTGCCGCGGGAATCAACCGTGCAGACGTGCAGCAGCGCCGCGGTTTCTACCCTCCGCCGCCCGGTGCCTCCGAGATTCTGGGATTGGAAGTCTCCGGCCGAATTGCCGCCTTTGGCGCGAACGTGACCAAGCCGTTCAGCATTAACCAGAAGGTTGTGGCCTTACTCACAGGGGGCGGTTATGCGGCCCAGGTGTGTGTTCCGGCCGGTCAAGTGCTGCCTTTGCCCGAGGGAATTGATGTGATTTCCGCCGCAGGGCTGCCCGAGGTTGCTGCCACGGTTCACTCAAACCTTTTCATGACAGCGCAGTTGCAGGCCGGTGAAACAGTGCTCATCCACGGCGGCGCGGGCGGCATTGGCGCCATGGCCATCCAGCTCGCCAAGGCTGCCGGGGCCCGCGTCATAGCCACGGCCGGCAGCGATGAGAAGGTCGCCATGCTCACTAGCTACCTCGGCGCCGATTTAGCGGTCAACTACCGCACCGACGACTTCGTGGAACGAGTCAAGGAGTTCACGGAGGGCCGCGGCGCCAATGTGATCCTCGACGTCGTGGGCGCCAAATACCTAGCCCGCAACGTGGCCGCCCTGGCCACCTACGGCCGCCTCGTGGTCATTGGCCTGCAGGGAGGTGCGACGGCGGAGCTCAACCTGGGTGCCCTCCTCACCAAGCGCGCGGCCATCATTGGCACCACCTTGCGCGCCCGGCCGGTGGAAGAGAAACAAGCCATTATGGAGGGCGTGCATCAGCACGTTTGGCCACTGGTTGCCAGTGGCGCAGTCAAGCCCATGGTGGACAGGACATTCCCGCTGGAGCAGGCCGGCGCCGCGCACGAATATCTTGATTCCGGAGAACACGTTGGCAAGGTGCTGTTGACGCTCTAGCTGTTGAGGGGTGCGTAGCACGGCCCCGCCCAGGATCACCAGCCACGTGGGGCTCAATGGTAAGGCGCGAGAGCGACTTGTGCTGTTTGGGCTTTCGCTATTTTCCGTGGCTGCAACTAGGCGCGCTCGCCATCGTGGTCCCCTCTTCGGCGCGGCGGCAGCGTGGGTGCTGACCATGGGAAAACTGCCCATGACCCGGCGCCAAACCCTGGTCTGAGCGCACCGAGATCTCGTTAATGTCTCGCCTAGAAACAACTTGGGCTGGTGTTAGCCACAAAATCGGTAGTTACACACCCGAATTCGTGGCTAACATCAGCCCAAGTTTTTCATTGTGACCAGCACCTACCCAGCCACCAGCCCAGCTCCGACCCAACACGCCCACTGGGCGCCCATTCGGCCGCTCGTCGCACAGTTACTACCACTGGCCGCTTCGTTAGCATGATTGACGCCACATCGGTACTGTGACCCATAACCTATGCCTACTCTCAAAAGGCCGTAAGTGAAGTCTTAGCGTAGGGAAAAACATGACATTGCCGTCGAACAGGGCTGAGCAATCAGCCGATGTCTTAGTCCAGGATCCAGATCTGCCACCCGTTGCCGTCGACCTCGAAGCCGAGGCCGAAGCGCACAAGTGGACCCCGATCAAGATTGCCATTTGGGCAGCTATTGCATTGTTGGGCGGTGTCGCCTGGGTTGTATTGGCCGTGGTCCGTGGGGAAACCGTCAACGCCATTTGGTTCGTCTTCGCCGCAGTATGTACCTATTTGATCGCCTACCGTTTCTACTCCAAGGTCATTGAGAAGTTCCTGGTTCGACCCAATGACAAGCGCGCCACTCCGGCCGAGTACAAGGCCGACGGCAAGGACTTCGTCCCCACCGACCGCAACGTCCTCTTCGGCCACCACTTCGCCGCTATTGCTGGCGCTGGCCCCCTCGTGGGCCCCATCCTGGCAGCCCAAATGGGTTACCTGCCCGGCACAATCTGGATCATCGTCGGCGTCGTGCTTGCCGGTGCTGTTCAGGATTACTTGGTCCTACACTTCTCCATGCGCCGCGGCGGACGCTCACTGGGCCAGATGGCTCGCGAAGAACTCGGCGTGATCGGCGGCACTGCTGCCCTCATCGCCACCTTGCTGATCATGATCATCATCGTCGCAATCCTCGCCCTAGTGGTTGTCAACGCGTTGGGCGAATCCCCGTGGGGTGTCTTCTCGGTCTCCATGACCATCCCGATCGCACTATTCATGGGCGTATACCTGCGCTACCTGCGTCCCGGCAAGGTCATGGAAGTCTCCTTGATCGGCGTCGTACTGCTGCTGGCCGCAATCGTTGGCGGCGGCATGGTCGCAGCCACCGAATGGGGCGCTGCCACCTTCCACCTGGACCGCACCACCTTGGCCTGGGCCATCATCATCTACGGTTTCATCGCGGCAGTCCTGCCTGTCTGGCTCCTGTTGGCCCCGCGCGACTACCTCTCCACCTTCATGAAGATCGGCACCATCGTGATGCTGGCCGGCTCCATCGTGCTGGTCCGCCCCACCATCAACGTCCCGGCGTTCAGCGAATTTGCTGGCCGCAGCGACGGCCCGGTCTTCTCCGGCGCACTGTTCCCCTTCCTGTTCGTCACCATCGCCTGCGGCGCACTCTCCGGTTTCCACGCTTTGATCGCCTCCGGCACCACGCCGAAACTGATCGAAAAGGAACGTCAGGCCCGCTACATTGGCTACGGCGGAATGCTCATGGAGTCCTTCGTGGCCATCATGGCACTCGTCGCGGCGCTCTCCATTGACCGCGGCATCTACTTCGCCATGAACTCCTCCGGCGCTGCCACCGGCGGCACCATTGAAGGTGCTGCGGCGTTCGTGAACTCGCTGGGCCTGACCGGCGTGCACGTTGATCCGGCCACGCTGGCCCAAACCGCGGCCGATGTCGGTGAAGAGTCGATCGTCTCCCGCACCGGTGGCGCACCCACGCTCGCCGTCGGTCTGGCACACATCATGCAGCAGGTGGCCGGTGGCCAGGCGATGATGAGCTTCTGGTACCACTTCGCCATCATGTTTGAGGCTCTGTTCATCCTCACCGCGGTCGACGCCGGAACTCGCGTTGCGCGCTTCATGCTCCAGGATTCCATCGGTAACTTTGTTCCCAAGTTCAAGGACACCTCCTGGCGCTTGGGGTCGTGGATCACCACGGGCATCATGGTGGCTGGCTGGGGTGCGATCCTCATCATGGGTGTCACCGATCCGCTCGGCGGCATCAACACCTTGTTCCCGCTCTTCGGCATCGCCAACCAGCTGCTGGCCGCCATTGCGCTGGCCGTCTGTCTGGTGATCGTTTCCAAGAACACGCACGTGAAGTACCTGTGGATGGTGGCGCTGCCGCTCGCTTTCGTCACCGTCGTGACAGTAGTGGCTTCCTTCCAGAAGATCTTCTCGCCGGTCCCGGCCGTGGGCTACTGGGCTCAGCACACCGCGTTCAAGACTGCGCTGGCTAACGGCGAAACCAGTCACGGTACGGCCAAAACCGTCGAGGCTATGGAAGCCGTTGTCCGGAACACCTTCGTTCAGGGCAGCCTGTCCATCATCTTCGTGGTGCTGTCCCTGATTGTCATTGCGACGGCCATCCTGGTCACCATCCGCGCCATCAAAGCCGGCGGCGGACCCAGCAAGGAAGACCCGGCTGTAGCATCACGGATCTTCGCTCCGGCCTCGGTCCTTCCCAACGCCGCCGAGAAGGCGCTCGTGAAGGAATGGGCAGAATCCGGCAAGCAGTCGGCACGGTCCGGACACTAATCATGGACCTCTTGCGCAGCGCCGGCCGCGGCCTGGCGGCGGTCAACAAGT
Source organism: Specibacter sp. NPDC078709 (assembly GCF_040686795.1). NCBI lineage: Bacteria > Bacillati > Actinomycetota > Actinomycetes > Micrococcales > Micrococcaceae > Specibacter > Specibacter sp. NPDC078709. The sequence goes on along the minus strand of NZ_JBFBLU010000005.1, from coordinate 43,851 downwards.
ACCTCAAGGGCGTCCTCGGCGAGGATTCTTACGAGTTGTACCTTGACCACCACCAGGCCACCGGCTGCGCCACCGAGCCCATGAATATCAAGGAGTTCTGGCGCGACAAGACAGACCGCCAGGACGCCAACCCGGAGGGTCGCTGCTGCTGACCTCCGCTGTCATGACGTGGCAAGCCGGCGAACGTAGGGGAAATTTCCCCCACGTTCGCCGGTGTGCCACGTCATCGGTGTTTAAGGCCATGCACGACGGCGGAACGCCCCTCCCACCCGACCGGCACCCGACCGCCACCCGACCACCGCCCGACCGGCACCCGGGCGGGGCAATAGCGGTCCATGCGGGCGGGTTTTGCGTACCCGTGAGAGACTGGCAGCATGACTGAAAAGGCGCAGCTCCCGGCCTCAGATGATGCGGCTGAAGGACAGATCATGGACACCACGGCAGACGGCACGGAGGAGCGCCCTGCGGGGGAATCTCCGACCGAAAAGAAGCCCAAGAAGCCAGCCAACGTTGCGGCGATGGTGGACCAGCCTGCGAAGGTCATGCGGATTGGCACCATGATCAAGCAACTTTTGGATGAGGTGAAGAGTGCGCCGCTGGATGACGCTGCACGGGTCCGCCTTGCCGAGATTCATCACGCTTCCATTGCCGAACTTGAGGACGGGCTGGCACCTGAACTGGTGGAAGAACTGCACCGGCTCAGCCTGCCGCTGACTGACGAGCGAACGCCCACGGATGCCGAGCTGCGCATTGCTCAGGCGCAACTGGTCGGCTGGTTGGAGGGACTCTTCCACGGCATTCAGACCACTATGGCGGCTCAGGCCATGATGAATCAACAGACGGCGTCCCGCTTGGCCCTGCACCAGTTGCCGCCCGGAACCGTCATTGCTCCCGGTGTGGTGGTGGGCCCCAACGGTGAGCCGCAGCGCGCGCCAGCGGGCTCAGGTGGTCAGCAGGTTGTCCCGGGCGAGGCGAGTAACGGCACGGCCAATAACGGTTCGGCCGGCGGCGCCGATTCCGGCGGCCCCGGACAGTACCTCTGACGCGCATGCTCAAGGGACTTTTTAGTGCAGGCCGGCAGGCCAAGCGGGACGATAACGAACTCGGGAAGGGCGTGTGGCGCCGCGCCCACGACCGTTTCCGCCGCGGTTTGGACCGCTTCCACCAAATGCTTGAGGGACTGGCAGAAACGGAGTCGGCAGCTGCGTCGGGACCGGCCGATGGGACGACGGTGTCCGGGGCCCATCATTACGAAGCCATGGTGAGGCTTGCGGACCAGCTCGCTGATCTCCTGCCCGTAGTGCGCAGCCTGGCCATGGAAGCGCAGCTGCTTGGCCCCAGCGAGGGCATGGAAATCCCCACCGGGACCGGCGGCTATCTCAACGATGTCCACCGGGAACTGTCCCGGGCCGGCAATGCGCTGGCGGCGACGGCTGAGTCCTTGGCGCTGCTGCGTCTGGGCGTGGGCACTACTCAAGCGGTGGAACTAAAAGCCGATCTGGTGCGTCAGCATGTCGCCCGTGCAGGGGAACTGATCCACGGAACGTCACCTACCCAGCAATAAGCTGTCTCGCAGACACAACAATCCTAAAAAAGCCATCAGCGACATGGTGAGCTGCGTCACAAATAGCAATTTGAGAGGTTAGCCTGCCCTTGGATCGATTACGATCAAATTACCTTCGCTAATTGTTTCTACCGCCGAAAGGCCCCCATGCTGACCTGGCCCACCCTGAAGACTTTGCGTAAAAGTGCCTTGACCGCCATTGCAGGCGCATCCATTTTTGCCCTTGCTGCCTGCGGCGGCTCCACCACCCCGTCGGAAAGCACTGGCGCTGCCGGCGGCGCGGATGACGCCATCACGGTCTACAACGCCCAGCACGAATCACTGACCCAGGCGTGGGTTGACGAGTTCACCAAGGAAACCGGCATCAAGGTGACCCTGCGTCAAGGCAGCGACCTGGAGCTGAGTAACCAGATCATCGCTGAGGGCGCCAAGTCCCCGGCCGATGTTTTCCTCACCGAGAATTCCCCGGCCATGACGCAGGTTGAAAACGCCGGCTTGTTCACGGACGTCAGCGCCACAATCCAAGAGCAGGTTCCCGCCGAGTTCCGCCCGTCCACCAACAAGTGGACCGGGATTGCCGCGCGCAGCACCGTCTTTGCCTACGACAAGACCAAGCTGACCGAAGCTCAGCTGCCCAAATCCATCATGGATCTAGCCGATCCTGCGTGGAAGGGCCGGTGGGCTGCGTCGCCGTCGGGCGCTGATTTCCAAGCCATCGTTTCAGCCATGCTGGAGCTCAAGGGTGAGGACGCCACGCTGTCCTGGCTGAAGTCCATGAAGGAAAATTTCAAGTCCTACAAGGGCAACAGCACGGCCATGAAGGCTGTCAATGCGGGCGAAGTTGAAGGCGCCGTCATCTACCATTACTACTACTTTGGGGACCAGGCCAAGACCGGCGAGAACTCCACGAACGTGGCCCTGCACTACTTCAAGAATGAAGATCCGGGCGCCTTCGTCTCCATCTCCGGCGGTGGCGTTTTGGCCTCCAGCGCGCATCAAGCCAGTGCACAGAAGTTCCTCGAGTTCGTCACCGGCAAGGCCGGCCAGACCGTGCTGCAGACCGGCGGAAGCTTCGAATACCCGGTGGGTTCCGATGTCGCTGCCAATGACAAACTGACCCCGCTGGCAGATCTCCAGGCCCCCAAGATCGATCCCGCCAAGTTGAACTCGGCCCAGGTCACCGATCTCATGACGCAGGCCGGTCTACTCTAGTTTCAATGACTTCCAAACAGCGTACGACGACGGCGCCCGGGCTGGGTGCCAACAGCTTGGCTAAGCGCAACTTAGCTAAGTGGGCTGGGGGCCGGGGTTCACGCCTCGGCCCTTGGCCCGTCGTCGTGCTTTGTCTGGCGATTGCCGCGTTCTCCCTGCTACCGCTGGGGTTTGTGGTGGTCGCTACCGCCAGCACTGGGTGGGACACCGTGGTTACTTTGGTGTTCCGTCCTCGTGTTGGCGAATTGCTGCTTAACACGCTGTTGTTGGTGCTCATCACCGTGCCGTTGTGTGTGGTGATTGGCGTGGGTGGTGCGTGGCTGGTGGAGCGCACCAGTCTTGCCGGACACAAGGCGTGGGCTGTCCTGCTCGCGGCGCCGCTGGCCATCCCGGCCTTCGTCAACAGTTATGCCTGGGTCAGCGCCATTCCGTCGCTGGGTGGGATCTTTGGGGGTGTGCTGATCTCGGTGCTGTCCTATTTCCCGCTGGTGTACATCCCCGTTGCTGCCGTTCTGAGCCGGCTGGACCCGGCGTTGGAACAGTCGGCGTCGTCGTTGGGGCTTGGGCCGTGGCAGGTATTTTTCCGTGTGGTGTTGCCGCAGCTTCGGCTGGCCATGGCCGGCGGGGCGCTGCTGGTGTCCTTGCACCTGTTGGCCGAATACGGCGCCTTCGCCATGATCGCGTTCGACACCTTCACCACCGCCATTTATGACCAGTTCCGGTCCACGTTCAACGGGGCTGCTGCGAACATGCTCGCCAGCGTCCTGGTGGTGTTTTGCCTGCTGCTCCTGCTGGCCGAATCCAAGGCACGTGGCAGCGCCCGGTATGCGCGGGTGGGTGCTGGCGTGCAGTCGAGCCCCGACCGTCTGACGCTTGGTCTCTTCCAGGGGCCCAGCCAGCTTGCTCTGATCGCCGTGGCGGTGCTGGCCCTTGGTGTTCCGTTGTGGCATGTGGGTCGCTGGCTCATTGCTGGGGGAGCGGCCATCTGGCAACGCTCGGATCTGCTGCAAACGTTATTCTCAACCTTTGGCTATGGTTTGGCCGGGGCGTTGTTGACCATCGTGCTGGCTTTTCCCCTGGCGTATTTGGTGGTCCGCCATGCCGGAGCTGTCAGTAAGGTGCTGGAAGCCGTGAACTATATTTCTAGTTCCATGCCGGGCATCGTGGTAGCGCTGGCGCTGGTGACCATCACCGTCCACAACGTGCCAGCAATCTACCAAAGCTCCTTGGTGCTGGTGTTTGCCTACGCGCTGTTGTTCATGCCGCGAGCCTTGGTGAACCTGCGTGCAGGTCTAGCTCAAGTGCCGTATGAGCTCGATGAGGCTGCACAGTCTTTGGGCAAGCCACCGCTGGTGGCGTTTTTGCGTGTGACGTTGCGGCTCTCGGCGCCGGCAGCTGCCGGTGGCGCGGCTCTGGTGTTTCTGGGGATCGTCAATGAGCTGACGGCGACCTTGTTGCTGGCCCCCAACGGCACCCGGACGCTGGCCACCGCGTTCTGGTCGCTGAGCAGCGAGATCGACTATATGGGTGCTGCCCCCTACGCCTTGCTGATGATTCTGCTCTCGGCCCCCATGACATATCTCTTGTTCGTGCAATCCAAGAAAGCGGCCGGCCAATGACCACCTACCCCAAGCAGCCCGGTGTGCCGGCGGCCGACGAAGCTCCGCACCCCAATGGGCGCCATGCGGGACGCTCCGCTATGGGCTCCGCCACTGGCGGCTCCACTGGTGGCGTCACGGGCGGCGTCACCACTGGCGGCTCCGCCACGCGCGTACGCATGGTGGGCGGCCCCCTGCCCGGCACAGACGAGAGCCGAACCTTTGTCCAAGCCACCAGTGATGTTCCAGCCCATTTGCAAATCAGCAATGTCCGCAAGAGCTTTGGCAGCACCGAGGTCCTTAAAGGTGTGGATTTGGACGTTGTCCAAGGTCGCACCACTGCGATCGTAGGGCCCTCCGGCTCAGGCAAAACCACATTGTTGCGACTCATCGCAGGCTTCTCAGCCCCGGATTCGGGCCGGATCGCACTCGGCGGGAAAGAAGTTGCCGGGCCGTCTCAGTGGAACCCGGCCCACAAACGCAGTGTTGGCTATGTGGCTCAGGACGGGGCCTTGTTCCCGCATTTGAGCGTGGGCGCCAACATCGCCTTTGGTCTGCCATTGCGGGGCAAGGCTGCATCGGTGCGCGTGGGGGAATTGCTGGAGATGGTGTCGATGGATGCCTCCTATGCCAAGCGCCGCCCGCACCAACTTTCCGGCGGCCAACAGCAGCGTGTGGCCCTAGCGCGGGCGTTGGCTCGCCAGCCGGAGCTGATGTTGCTGGATGAACCATTCAGTGCCCTCGATGCAGGTTTGCGCGTTGCCACCCGGCGTGCTGTTTCCCAAACGCTGAAACAGGCTGGGGTGACAGCCATCCTCGTCACGCACGATCAAGCCGAAGCCCTCAGTTTCGCCGATCAAGTGGCCGTTATGCGCGATGGGAAATTAGCTCAAATCGGCAGCCCCTTCGTCGTCTACACCCGCCCTTCAGACCGGGCCACGGCAGAGTTTTTGGGCGATGCCGTCATCATCGAAGCATGGATGGAAGGCTCCCTGGCGCTCTGCTCGCTCGGCGGAATCCCGGTACGCCGCCCACCAGTCCAGGGCAAAGTGCACCTGATGCTGCGGCCCGAACAAATCCGCATCGCCAACGGCGGCCCCATCCGCGGGCGCGTGGTCGACACTGATTACTTCGGCCCCGAAACCACCGTCCGCATCCAACTTGAGCCGATCAAAGTCGACGCCGAACACCCCCTCGATCCGCACCAACCAGTCGGTGGGGAAATCATCACCATCCGGCATTGGAACGCGATGCTTGCCCGCCCCGGCACCGAGTTGTCGCTCAAAGTAGTGGGCGAAGGCGTCATCTTCCCTTGGGACTAACGTGCCCGGCGTCGTGCCTTAACTTCTACATAGGCCGTCACGAGCGCCAAGAGCACCACCACTGAGGCAAGTCCGACGACGGCTGGAACCTCCGTGCTGACCGGTATCAGGACCAGCGCGGCCGCGACCGTGGGAGCTGCCCAAGCCAAGACCGAGCGCGGATTTTGGCCGTAACGAAGAGAGACGGCCGCGTTGATGCTGTAGAAGAGCGCCACGCCACCGCCGCTAGAGATGGCGGCGCCCCATGGTAGCGGGTGGAATGGTTCCGGGATGGCCGTGGCGATGCCGGCAGCAATTGAGGTGACGCCAACAACCATGACGAACGGCATCAAAAGCGTGGTTTGCAGGATTCCGGCGAAATCATCGCGTTCGCGCAAGTGCTCCAATCCGGAGGACAAAGTGCCCATACCGTATTGGAAGAAGGCCCAGCCAAGCAGTGCCACAATGACAAAACCCAGCGACGCGGCCAAGCCAGGATCGGGGGCCCAGTCTTGCGAAATCTCGGTCACGATGGTGAACACCGATTCGCCCAGCACGATGATAACGAACAATCCAAGACGTTCGGCAGCGTGCTCCACGTTGATGCCTGCCAGTCCGCTTTGCGTCCCGAGTCGGCTGCTGATGGCGATCATGCCCACTTCGATGGTGATGGACAGCGCCCAGAGGATGACGGCCGCCTGGAACGGGAGGAACACGGCAATGAGCCACAGGGCCGCCGTTCCGCCGTTGTAGATCCAGATGCGCCAAGACGGGACAACGGACATTTGCCGGTGCTGGTAAAGCCATAAGAGCAGTAGGAGCACCCTTAACGCGCAGTTTGCTAGTGAGAAGGCCCATGCCCGATCGCCGAAGGCCTCGTGTGCGGAGGCGGCCATGAGGCCGGTCGCCGCCATAGCCAGCAGCATGGCAATGCCCAGTTGCCTTGAGGTGAGGGAGGGCAGGAGATTGATGACAGAGACAATGTTGACCCACGCCCACCACGCTGGGAAGAAGAGTAGTAGGTAGGTGCCGAACTCGGGCCAGCCTGGATCGCCATGAATGCCGTGGGCCAGCTGCCCCACGAATGCCACGAACACCAAATCGAAGAACAGTTCCATCCAGTGGACGCGGCCAGGTTCACGCGCCGGTGGCCGGTGCGGGGCATTCAAGGGCTGGGAAATTCCCTCCATGGGCCAATGGTAGACCCGTGGCGCGGCGCTGAGGGTCGAAAAACCTGGAGGTAAGTCCGCGGGGAGGGAGCCCGAGTTCTGCCCGAGGGCCCGCCAGAGGCCCGCGGTCCGCCCGAGGTCCGAGGAGGCCCGGGGACGCGGGGACGAGGGTCCGAAGCAGGGTGCCCAGAATTCATCCGTGAGCTTTGGTCGTTTAGAGCTCCCTAAACGACCAAAGCTCACGGATCGATTTACGCCGGTGCTCAACCTGCCCAGCATTCCGGTATCGCCACTTCGGACAGTTTGAAACTGCAGCTGATGCGGTTTGTTGGGACTCTGCCGATTCGAGACTGCAGCTGATGCGGTGAAAATCGCGGATTTGTCGCATCAGCTGCAGTTTGAAAGTGGTCGGTCTGGCGGAATCGCATCACTTGCAGTTTCGAGGGCTTGGTTTTCGGGCTTGGGTACAGCAGCTCCGGGCAATTGGCTACAGCGACGGCTGACGTTGGACAGCAAGCCGAAGCCGGCTTAACCAAAAAACCCCGCCGTGGCGGGGTTTAAGTGGAGCCTCCAAACAGAATCGAACTGTTGACCTTTTCATTACGAGTGAAACGCTCTACCAACTGAGCTATGGAGGCCTGTGCTGTTTTTTACCCCTACGGGATCAAGTACCGAACACAAGAAACCACTCTAATATGACCGGGCCTGATGTACAAAATCCGCCCGCCCCCAAACACCCGAAAAATTAGCAGCGAGTTCCCTCGGCGGGAACTTTACCGTCCACGAAGTAGTCGTCCACGACGGAGGTCAGGCAGGCATTGGAACGCCCGTAAGCGGTGTGACCTTCGCCTTCCCACGTGACCAATACTCCGGAATCTAGCTGCTTGGCTAGAGCCTCAGACCATGCGTAGGGGGTCGCCGGATCGCCGGTGGTGCCGACAACGAGGATCGGGCCAGCCCCCGCGGCAGAAATGGCGGCTGGCTTGCCCGTTGCCTCATACGGCCAGAACTTGCAGCTCAATCCGGAGTAGGCCAGCAAATCCCCAAACGTGGGAGCGGCTTCCTTGAGCAATTTGGCCTGTTCGCGCATATGGGCAATGTCCGAGTTCATCGGGTAGTCCAGGCAGTTGATGGCCGTGAACGCTGCAGCGGTGTTGGAGTTGTACTGGCCGTCGGAGTCCCTGTCGGCGGAGAAGTCTGCCAGCATCAGCATGCCCGAGGCATCACCAGCAAACGCCTGCTTCAAGGCGCCGGTCAGGGGTGCCCACAGATCCGTGGAGTACATGCCAAACGCCAAGGCGCCGCCAAATTCGGTGCCCGTCACGACGCGGCCTTCAGGTGTTTGCTGGGGTGTGGCAGTGTAGACGTCGTTGAGATCGCGGATTTGAGCCATTGCCTGATCCACGGTTCCGGACACGGGGCAATCGGAGCCGGCCAAGCAATCAGCAGCCCACGCCCGCAGGGCTTTTTCAAAGCCCACGGCCTGGCCCATCGAGACCTGATCAATGTCCAACGACGGGTCCATGGCGCCATCCAAGGAGAACTTTCCCACCCGTTCGGGGAACAAGCCGGCATAGGTTGCGCCCAGTTTGGTGCCGTAGGAGAAGCCCATGTAGTTCAGCTTCGGGTCTCCCACCACGGCCCGCAAAATATCCATGTCGCGAGCAGCGCTGACGGTGTCCACAAACGGCAGTGACGGACCGGAATTATCCTTACACAGCTCGGACTGGCGCTTGGCTTCCCCTTCCAACGAGGCCATGCCGGCGTCGGTGGACGGATCGAAAGTTTGCTGGCGGGCAGCGTCCATTTGTGCAGCGTCGAGGCACTTCACGGGCGCCGAGCGTTGCACCCCGCGCGGGTCAAAGCCCACCACGTCGTAGGCGTCGCGCAGCTTCTCGGAGAAGTAGGCCTGTGCGGCGTCCTGGACCATGTCCACCCCGGATCCGCCCGGACCGCCCGGGTTGACCAGCATGGCGCCCTGCCGTTTACCGCTGGCCTTCAGCCGGGTCACCGCAAGCTTGATCGATTCCTTAGACGGCTTCTCATAGTCCATCGGCACTTCCACTTCCGCGCACTGGAATCCGCCACTGCACGAGGTCCACGTCACCGCCTGCGTATAGAAATCCGCCAGGTTTGCGGGCACATCGCCCACCACCGTCGGGTCCGCGGAACTCACGGTAGGCTGTTCCGGCGCCAGCACCGAGCACGATCCCAGCATCAGGCCCAGCACAGCCACGGCGGCGGTGAGGGGCAGGCTGAGGAAGTGGCGGTGGCGCCGTCGTGTATTACGGGCAGTCATAGAAAAATCCTTCATGGCTTAGAGCAGGCTGACTGCCATGGCTTCAAGAGCCAGCAGCGGGGCAACATTGGTGGTGGTCAGGCGGTTGCGGACGGCGTTGATGGCATCCATGCGCACCAGGGTGGTTTCGGCGCGCGAGCCGCGGGCAAATTCGTTCAGCTCCGCGCGCAGGGTTTCGTTGACCAGCTCCACCGAGGCATGTTCGACGCCGTTGCCTCCTCGGGCGTTGAGCTGCAGTACCAGCACATCCCGGTAGAAGGAGAGCAGATCCGTCAGGGCCCGGTCGAGGTGGTCCGTCACCGAGCGCTTGGCGCGGCGTTTCTGGTCCTCTTCCAAGGCGCGAACCTGGGCGCGCATAGGCGGCGGCAACGTCCCGGTCTCGGGTGCGCCAAGGTTCCGCAACAGCGTGGCCTTCTCGCCGGCGTCGCGCTCTTCATTGGAGGAGGAGGCTTCGTCCTGAGCCAGAGCCAACAGGGCGGCGGCGGCCATGACGGCGGAGGTGACATCGCGCAGATTCAGGGGCAGTCGAACGGTGGTGTCGCGGCGTTTGCGGGCGCCAGTATCCTGCGCCAGACGGCGGGCGATGCCAATGTGGCTTTGCGCGGCGCGGGCGGCTGTGAGGGCTAGGGCCGGTTCGATCCCGTCGCGGCGCACCAGCAGGGCTGCCACGTCCTCGACCGGTGGCAGGCGCAGGGTTAGGGTGCGGCAGCGGGACCGGATGGTGACCAGAACGTCGGCAGGGCTCGGGGCGCACAGGATCCAGATGGTGCGCGGCGGCGGTTCTTCGATGGCTTTGAGGAGGACGTTGGTGGTGCGTTCGGCCATGCGGTCGGCGTCGCCCACAATGATGACGCGCCAGCGGGCGGAGGAGGGGCTGTCGTGTGCCTTGCGGACAAGTTGCCGCGCCTCTTCGATGGTGATCGTAGTTTTTTCGGTGGCGATGAAGGTGACGTCGGCGTTGGTGCCGCCCAAGGTGGTGTGGCAGGCCTTGCAGACGCCGCAGCCTCGGGCGTTGAGCTCAGTTTGTTCGCACACCAGCGCGGCCGCGAAAGCTAAGGCTGCATTGGAGCGGCCGGAGCCCGGCGGGCCTGTCAAGAGCCAAGCGTGGGTGGGGCTGCCGGACTGGGCGGCCCGCCGTAGCTGTGTCACCACCGATTCCTGACCTTGCAGGTCGACCCAGACGCTCATGCACGCTCCTGGTTGGCGTGGTTGGCGTGGTTGGCGTGCCCCGTGGCGTGGTTGGACAGCCCGGCGCCGTCGCCGTGCTCCGAGAGCAGCATGGCCACGCGTTCGGCAATGGCGAGGGCCAAAGTGTCAATGGCTCCATCTGCAGGGAGGACCAGGTACCGTTCCGGGGTGGCTGCGGCTCGTTCCAAGAAGGCGGCACGAATGGCAGCATGGAAGCCGTCGGGTTCGGATTCCATCCGGTCCTCTGCAGCCTCGCCGGCAGTGCGGCGTTCACGGCCAGCAGCGGGGGAGACGTCCAACAAAACCGTCAGATCCGGCCACAAGCCGCCGGTGGCCCAGTCGTTGAGTTTTTCGATCGCGGAGGCGCCCAATCCCCGGCCCACCCCTTGATAGGCGATCGAGGAATCCGCGTACCTGTCGCTGATGACAATCTCGCCGCGGGCCACTGCGGGGGAGATGACTTGGGTGGCATGTGCTGCACGTGCGGCGGCAAAAATGAGTGCCTCGGTCCGGGCATCGATCTCACCCTGCCCATGGTCCAGAACCAAGGAGCGCAGCTTTTCGCCGACGGGAGTCCCGCCTGGCTCGCGGGTCCGCAGAACTGTGCGGCCGGCGTCGGACAGGGCCTTGGCCAGCAACGCGGCCTGAGTGGATTTTCCGGCGCCGTCCCCGCCCTCAAAAGCGATGAAAAGGCCCAGTGTAGGCGCGGCGGGGGCAGAAAGAGCGGGGGAATCAGTCACGCCATAAGCCTACCGGCCCAAACTGAATGATTCCTTGGGCGCGCTGGGACTATCCACAGGCACAGGGGCCAGCTGCGAGACCCGGACGTGCCCAGTAGCCACAACGCCACCACGCGCCGCAGCGCCACAGCGCCGAACGCTCATCGCGCTAGTGCGGTCCTCATGCGCGTGGTGTTGGTTCGCATCATTTCGAGATAGCTGTCCGCGCCCTCACCCGGGGCACTGAGGGATTCGGAAAACAGCGGAACGATCTCCACCTTCACTTTTGCTTCCTGCGCCAAGACCTCGGCGAGCTTTTCGGGCTGGGATGTGTCGGCAAAAATGGCGGGAACGCCGGCCTCACGAATGGTGGTGGCCAAGGCGCTGAGATCGGCGGCGCTGGGTGCGGCCAACGTGGTGCCGCTGGGCATGACGGCGCCCACTACCTCTAGATCGAAGCGGTTCGCCAGGTAACCAAACACATGGTGGTTGGTGACGATCTTGCGCCGGTCAGATGGCACGGCGGCAAATTCCGCAGCCATCCAGGCATCCAGCTCAGCCACTTCGGCACGGTAGCTGGCGGCATTGCTGTGCAGCGCTTGGGGATTAGCGATTCTCACATGCTGGGCGACGGCCTCCTCAATGACCGTAATGGCTGTGAGGATGCGCTGCGGATCGGTCCAAAAGTGCGGATCGAGAGTTCCGCCCGCCGTTGCGCCCCGATGAGACAGCGGTTCGATCGCAGCGCCCACCTCGAGGACAGGAACGCCCTGCTTTTCAGCCGAGGCGACGTGGTTAAGCACCGTTTCTTCCAGCCCCAGACCATTGAAAACAATCAGTTCAGCCTGCTCCATTTGGCCCGCCTGATACGCGGAAACCCCGAATGAATGCGGATCGGCGTTCGCCTCCATCAGAATCACGACGTCGGCCGTGTCACCGACAATGTTGCGCGTGATGTCGCCCAGGATATTCGTCGTCACCATGATGGTGGCCTTGTCGCTGCCGGTCTTCTCACTTGCCTGCCCGTTCCCATCTGGGAAGGTTGAGCAGGCAGGGAGTGCTCCGGCGGCGACAACTAGGAGCGCTGCCAGAGCAATCTTGGCTTTTGCGCTCATGCTGTTTCTTTTCAAGCCCAGGCCCCTCACAGTCCGGTCTCCACGAGTTGCGCGGGTGTGGTGCTGGTGGGGAAGGTGCGCGCCACACGCAAGTGGTCGCGGTAGTCGAGTTCGTAGATTTTTGCTGTGCCGGGGTGGCTCAGGTAGGCGCGGTTATTGTCCACCACGAGCGACGGCGTCTGGCCCGTTTTCGTGGCGGGCAGGAGGTCCGCTTGTGCTTCCACTGCGATGGTCTTGGTATTGAAGGCGTAAACCGTTCCGCTCGTGCCAACGGCCAAGGCGGGGGTGCCGTTGCCGGCGGTGGTTGACGTAACGAGAGGTTCGGGGCTCTTGATGAACTGGATTTTCTGGGCAGCCGCGTCAAGGTGCCACAATCCGGCAGTGCCCGCCAGCGCTGTCAGTTCGCTTGATCCGGGCCTATGCCCAAAGGACTCAATGCGCTCGCCGGGGTTCGTACCCGGGTGAGTGCTGGGGTACGGGATCTTGGCAGCCGTGAGAGAACCGGTGTCGTCGCTGACAATAAGTACACCGTCGCTGCAGCCGAAAAGCACGCCGTAACTGGTGATGGCATGGCCACGCAATGATGGGCACGCGGCGTTCGTAAGGGATTCGCTGGCACCAGCGTTGTCAAAGACGGAAACCGTGGTGGGGAGCTGATCGCCGCCCGGGGCGCCTGTCACCAGCACATGTCCTTTGTAAGGGACCGCCAGCCCGGTGTGCGGTGTCCCCGGAATGCTCAGCGCTACGTGGACGTCCCCTTTATCGAGTGCTTCGCGCAGCAGGACCGAGGTGGTGCCAGTGCTTTCATCGAAGATGGCCACCTTGTTGCCATCCCCTCTGGCGCTGCCTGATGGCAGGGGTGAGTCGGTCTCTACGGTGTGCGCGGCGGCGGAGTAGAAATGGCTGTGATCGCCATGGGCGCGGGTCCACACCCCAGTGTCAATCATTTTCAGGGGCGCGTTGGGTGTGGTGCGGACAAAGATGTACCTGCCGTCGTGACTCAAGGAAGTGGCCCCCGGGACAGCTGTGCTAAATCCTTCCTCGCCGGTGAGCGGATCGATCATGGTGATGGCCCCTGAATCGGCCGACAGATAGCTCAAACGGACTTGCGCTTCGTCTGCCTCAGTGGCGCCAGCAACGAAGCCGTGTGGAACGGCGCTGCTTTCCTGTCCTGGCCCGGGCTCTAGTCCCGGTTCTGCGCTTGGTGAGCTGGCGCAGGCGGTCAGCGCCACCAATGACGTCAGGACCAAGGAAGTGATGAGGGTTCGTCTGGTGGTGTGGAAGGTCATGCGGAAAGTGCCTTTCGGTTCAGGGATGGCCGCGCAGCTTTGGCAGTGCCGGAGGATTGGACGCTGGCGGCCAGAATGCTGGAGGCAAAGAAAAGGGCGACGGCGGTCGCTGCGATAGTGGCGCCCGCGGCGGTCCGCGCGTGCCAAGAGATCAGAAGCCCGGCGAGCACAGCAACGCAGCCCAGAACGGCGGCGATGGCCATGATGGCCGGGATGGATTTTGCCCACGGCAGCGCGGCGGCCGGTGGGGCAATGAGTAAGCCAAAGACCAACAACGTGCCCACCACTTGGAATGAGCCTGCCATGGCTGCGGTGACCATGAGCAAGAGGACAGTGGTAGCCAGCCCGGGACGCATGCCCAAGGTGACGGCTTTCCGCGCGTCGAAAGTCAGGGCAGCGAAGGGGCGGTGAAAAACCGTGGCAATCACGGCCGTGCCAGCCAATACGCCGCACAAGAGCCAGATATCGGACCACGTGACGGCCAGAACGTCGCCGAAGAGGATGCCTGTCAGGTCCACGGCGAAGGACCGCGAGCGCGAAATGATGATGACGCCGGCCGCCAGCATGCCCACGAACAGCAATCCGATGGAGGTGTCGTGGGAGAGGCGCCGCTGGCGGGACATGGCCGAGATTCCGAATGCCATGGCGGACGCGCTGACGGCTGCCCCGATGACTGGGTTGATGCCAAGGAGTAGGGCGATGGCGATGCCCGGAAGCATGCCGTGGGACATGGCGTCGCCAATGAAGGCCATGCCTCGCAGGACCACCCAGGTTCCTACGACGGCGCACAGCAGGGACACCGCGAATCCACCCAGGGCGGCACGTTGGACAAAGGAAACGGTGAAGGGGTCAAGGAGCCAGTGCATTCAATCAACCTACTATAATGAGAATCATTATCAATTAGAGGGGATGTGTCATGAGTGTTGTTAGTCTGCGGGATGTTGCTTTCGCCTATGGGAATCGTGTGGTCATGGACGGGATGAATCTGAGTCTCGACGCCGGAACGTTGACAGCTATTCAAGGAGCCAATGGATCGGGGAAGTCGACTCTGCTCGGGTTGCTTGCCGGAGTCCTCCGCCCCTCGCGGGGCGAAGTTCTTGCGATGCCCGGGGTGCGCCCGGCGTTGGTGCTGCAGCGTAGCTCGGCGCCGGAATCGTTGCCACTGACTGTTCGGCAGGCGGTGGCTATGGGTTGTTGGGGTAACCGCGGATGGCTGAGCCGGCTGGGGGTGGGGGAGCGGGTCGCGGTGGATCGCACCCTGGAAGCCTTGGGTTTGAGTGATATTGCACGTAGTCAGCTGGGTGAGCTTTCCGGTGGCCAGCGTCAACGCGTGTTGTTGGCTCAAGGCCTGGTTCAGGGTTCGCGGCTGCTGGTGTTGGATGAGCCTACCGCTGGCGTGGACACTCAAACGCAGACGCGCATCCGGGACATCATCACCCAAGAAGTTGCTCGCGGTGTCACCGTGATCGAGGCCACGCACAGCGATGCTGATGCGGCTCAGGCTGGACGCATCGTGACGCTAGCCCAAGGTTGCGTCGTAGCGGATACCGCTACGACGTTGGTCGGGTAGTCCTGTTGAAGGGGCGAGCCCGGGCCTCACTCATCGCTGATGGAAAGTGAGGCCCGGACCGAGGATCAGGCAGCTAGAGGTTCAGGCGGCTAGGGGTGCTGGGTTAGCGGGTTAGCGGGACTAGTGAGCCGAGTTGTCTGCGCCGGCGACTGCGGAAAGTCCGGAGACTGCGGTAATTTCGTTGGGGACATGATCCAGTGGGTGGCTTGCTGTCACCTTAGCCGAGGCTAGATCCACGGTATGGATCATCTTTTTTGCCGGATCACTCACGTACGCCACGGATCCGGCTGCGAAGATCGCTGGGCGCGGCTGCTGCCAATCAAGAGGCTCTTCCCAGGCAGCCATGATGTCCACGGCTGCGCTCTCCTTGCCCGTGTCTGGGTTGTAGACGTGCAGTTTGCCGTCGGTGCCCAGCATCAACGCGGCTCCGTCGCCCCCGCGGGCAAGTGAGCGGAATGAGTACGAGTAATCTATCGGCACCAGCGTGAGCTTTCCGGAAGCCGTATCTGTCAGCGAGAACGAATTTGGGCGCTCCAGTTCGGCGTTCTTGTCCTTCTTGTAGTCACCCAGAACTACTGTGGAGACGTCGCTGCCGGCTTGATTGCCAATTCGCCCATAGGCGTCCGGGGAGGCGATCTTGGTGAACGTGGAGTCCTTGATGAGAAGTAGGCCGTCTTCGCAGCCAAGAACCAGGGCCTCGCCCTTGGCTGTCGCTTCGCCGTGAACGCCGGGGCAGTCTGAGCTTTCTGCCAGAACGGCGCGGGCACCTTTAGCGTCCGGTGCGTCCAGAAGCTTTGCACCCTTACGGCTCTCGCTGGTTCCGTCCGTGACCAGCAATCGGCCGTTAGTCAATTGCACGGCCACACCATGATGGGCGGCGCTGGTCTTGTACTCCTGTGTGGGAGGTAGTGAATCGCCGCCCAAATCTGAGGGGGTGAAAATATTGACAGCGCCGGTGCCGTCATCGAACAGGGCTGTCACACCGCCATGGTTGACGGCGTGACCGGGCGTGGTTGCCGGAAACTTCAGCTCTTCCAGGGCTGGGGTTCCCGTGAAGTAATGGTGGTGTTCGCCATGTGCCTCAGACCAGCTGCCCGCATCCAAAACCTGGAATCCTCCCGTGGTGGACACCAGAACATGCCTGCCATCACCGGCGGGATTGACGCGGTTGAAGCCCGACAGATCCAGCTCAGCCACAGGCTTACCGGTGCTTGCGTCGAGAACTGTCATGCCGCCGTCGTGCGTGAGGACTAGCCGAGACTGGGGGGTCTCAACCTCAGTGCTCTCGTGATCGTGATTGCCCGACGCATGGTTGGCGGAAGTCTCGGTGTGTGTAGTGCCAGGGGCGCCAAGCGCACTGCCGCACGAAACCAGCGCGAGAGTTGCCGCGAGCGCCATGCCTGCCAGGGTTGAACTTCGCAGTGCGGTCCCTCGCGGCGCAGGGGATCGCCGGGGCGGAGAAGTGAGCGACGCGGTGGGCGAAGCAGCGGGCGTAGAAATGGGTGGATGGGTATTTTCTGTGATGGTCATAACCCGATGCTAACGTTAATGAGAATCATTATCAAAAGGAGGGAGGGGTAATTTGTCATAAAACCACCCTTGAGCGCGTCATGAAATTCCCCTTGCCGGGAACTGTCGGTCTACTCTGGAAAATATGAGCTACCAGCCTGCCTCGCACCCAGACCATCTCAGCCCAGACACAGTCGTTGTTGCGGCCGGACGCCCCGAACGTGGGCACGACACCCCAGTCAACCCGCCGATCGTGCTCTCCTCCACCTATGTGGGCACCGGCACCGTGGTGGATGGCGACCGAGCCTATGGGCGCTACTCCAACCCCACCTGGGATCCGTTGGAAGACGCGCTGGCCCAGTTGGAGGGTGCAACACTGCCAGCGCTCATTTTCAGCTCCGGACTGGCCGCTGTTTCTGCCGCACTCTCACTGATTCCTGCGGGCGGCGTGCTGGTCATGCCCGCCCATTCCTATCAGGGCGCGCTGGTCATGGCGCAGGAAATGGCAGCCAAGGGTTCCTTCACCTTGCGGACCGTGGACATCGCCAATAACGACGAGGTCATCGCAGCCCTCACCGGAGCCGGGGACAAGGCGGCCAGCATGCTCTGGCTTGAGAGTCCCACGAACCCCATGCTGGAAGTCGCAGACATGCAGGTTCTGTGCCGCTCCGCTGCGGCCGTCGGCGCACTGGTGGTCACCGACAACACCTTCTCCACCCCTCTCGTGCAAAAACCGCTTGAGTTGGGCTCCGACGTCGTACTGCACTCGGTGACCAAGTACCTGGCCGGCCATTCCGATGTCATCATGGGCGCGCTGGCCACCTCCAACCCCGAGATCCGCGCGCAGCTGCTGCACCACCGTTCCATCCATGGCGCCATCGCCGGGCCGTTCGAAGCCTGGCTGGCCCTGCGCGGTTTGCGCACTCTGGCATTGCGGGTCGAGCGCTCGCAGGCCAGTGCCCTCGAGCTGGCCAACCGTCTGGACATGCACGACGGCGTTGAGAAGGTTTTGTTCCCCGGTCTACCGTCAGATCCGGGTCATGTTAGGGCCAAGGCGCAGATGAGCGGCTTTGGATCGATCTTGTGTATTCAGATTGTCGGAGGCGAAGAAGTCGCCGACTCGGTAGTCCAAGCGCTGCGCCTGTGGACACCTGCTACCTCGCTGGGTGGCGTGGAATCACTCATCGAGCGCCGCCGCCGTCACTCCAACGAACCAGCATCTGTTCCCGCGAACCTGCTGCGCTTAAGCGTAGGCATTGAAAACGTGGAAGACCTCTGGACCGATCTGGAGCAGGCATTGGCCCACTCGGCACAGACTATTTCCAGTACCGGGCTGTAAGCTGAGCCTGTGTCTAACCTTTTGAATTTTGTGGAGTTCTTCATCCTCGTTGCCCTTGGTCTGCTGGCCCTAGGCATTCAGGTGTGGGCCTTTGCCGACTGCTTGCGTACCCCACCGACCGCTTTCGAGCGAGTCTACAAGCGGAACAAGACGTTCTGGACGGCCTTGACTGGTGGTGCCAGCTTCTTTGGCTTCCTCTACATCATTGGCCCCATCATGAATCTGACGGTGCCGCCCATGGGCATGATGATGCTGTTCACTCTTGCGGGCGTCACCGCAGCAGGCGTCTATTTGGCCGATGTTCGTCCGGCCCTGGCCGAGGTACGCGGACGCGGGCGCGGCGGAAACAACCGCGGATCCTCCTGGTAATCTCCTAAGCAGGTGGGCCCGAGTGGGTGAGCCTGATCGGGTGAGCCTGATCAGCGAATGCGAGTGGCCGTCCCGCTCACCTTTATGCCGCCTTGGGCAGGGATGCTGACATGAAGAATGCTGGGCCGTCCCACATGCGCGCCTTGTCGGATGATCACGGTCGACGGTGTTTTTACAGCTCCCAAGCTTCGTAGGTACGCCCCTGTTGATGCGGCGGCAGAACCTGTCGCAGGATCTTCTAAAATCTCGCCCACGGGGAACAAATTTCTGGCAACAAGTTCCATAGCATCGGATCCTTGAGAGCCGGCTTCCGTAGCACCGGTGCTTGAAACCCACAAGACTGTCACGGTCCCTGCCCACCCCTGTTCGTCCATCAAGATCCGAAGTCCGTCCGCATCAAAAACGAAGCCATCAAAGTTGGCTTGCTCTTGGACAACGAGCACTGGATGCGTATTTCCGGCATAGGACAGCGCCGCCGGATATTCCGGATGTAGCTGCGCTGCGTTGAGTGAGAGTAGCCCCAGCAAACGGGACAATACCGTGGGTGAAATCGGGGTGACCGACGGCTCGACGCTCATGAAAGCGGCCGTCATGCCCTTCTCGGAAACGAACGTATCCAGAACTATTTCACCGGCAGAGGTGATCAGAGAAAACGGGCCGGGACCATATTTTTCGGCGAGAGCAACAGCCGTTGCCACCGTGGCGTGGCCACAAAAAGGAACCTCGGCGCCGGGGGAGAAGTAGCGGATCCGGGCACTACGGTTAACATCGAGGCCGCTGGTGAGAAAGGCTGTCTCCGAGTAGCCGACGTCCTTGGCCGTTTGCAGCATCTCTGCATCGCTAAGATCTGCGGCCGCGAGAACCACCCCGGCCATATTTCCTCCGCCGTGACCATCGGCGAAAGCTGCCAAATGGAGAACCTCCGGACGTGTTGCATCGCTCATGGTTTGCTCCGCTCATCACAAGCCGTCGTGGCCGTTCCTAGCTAGTGAAGTCGACGGTTGCGGTTGGGTCAACAGCCGTCCACGCGATGGTCAACTCACCCAAACGCCAACGAGAGGGTGAGCGCACAACCGGCCAGCCGTCGTCGTACATTTTCTGGCACATGCGCAGCCACCGCTGCCGGTTGCCGAAGGATGCCAGGGACGCGCCTGAGAGCCAATGCTTGTCCAGAGCTTGCAGGAAGCCGTGGATTTTTTCGCCCGGCATATTGTGGTGGATCAGGGCTTTGGGGAGCCGTTCGGCAACATCGCTGGGTAACTCGAAGTCGCCAAAACGCAGCGAAATCGTCAGGGATTGGGGTCCGTCAACGCCCAAAGCCACCCAGGTGCTGCGCCGGCCAATCTCATCGCAGGTGCCGTCGATGAAGATGCCTTGTGGGGCAAGTCGGGCGCAGACGGTGTCCCAGATGAGGCGGACATCGGCTTCGTCGTACTGGCGGAGCACGTTGAAGGCGCGCACCATGCTGGCCTGGCCGGGAACAGGAATTTCAAAGCCGCCCACCTGAAAATCGAGTCCCTCATGCTCCAAGGGTTTGGCGATGCGGACACGATCAGGCTCAATTTCAATGCCGGTCACATGTGCTTCGGGGCAGATGGCATGGATGCGTGAATACAGTTCCACAGCTGTTGCGGGGGAGCCGCCGTACCCTAAATCCACCACTAGCGGATTGCTTTCGCACTTCAGCCGCCACGCTTGGGGCCCGGCAAGCCAGCGGTCGACGCGGCGTAGTCGGTTGGGATTGGTGGTGCCGCGGGTGGCGTTGCCAAAAGGCTTGCCGCGTTGTTGCGTGATGCCTTGGGCTGGACCTGCTGAGGGGTTGCTCGAGGAACCCTTGACCCTTTGCGCACGTTGAACCACTAGAAAATTTTATTTCCCGCACGTGACCGGATTTGACGAAACCGCCTTTGCTGCGTTGTGTGACCGGACACATTTGGCGGTGGTGTGCGGTTCATGCCGTGCCGTTTGTGCCGTGCCGGGTCCGCTGCGTGCCGATGCTGTGCCGATGTTGGGCCGCTGCTGTTTGCTGCTGCGCACCGTTCGGTTGTAACCATGCGCCACTCAAGGAGCTGCGCATGGTTGCGGGCAAACCGTACGCAGCTTCAGTGTCGCGTAGTAATTCGAGCCCTCCGGCCCCGCCCGGTAGGATGGAACCATGACTTATACGCTGATTTTGCTTCGCCATGGCCACAGTGAGTGGAACGCCAAGAACCTGTTCACCGGATGGGTGGATGTTGACCTGAACGATCAGGGTCGCGCCGAAGCCGCACGCGGTGGTGAGCTGCTGGTGGAGAACAACCTGCTCCCCGACGTGCTGTACACTTCACTCCTGAAGCGTGCCATCAACACCGCGAACATGGCCCTCGACAAGGCCGACCGCGGCTGGATTCCCGTCAAGCGCGACTGGCGCCTGAACGAGCGCCACTACGGTGCATTGCAGGGCAAGGACAAAGCCCAGACGCTCGCCGAGTTCGGCGAAGAGCAGTTCATGACCTGGCGCCGCAGCTACGACACCGCGCCGCCGGTCCTCTCCGACGACAGCGAGTTCTCGCAGGCGCACGATCCCCGTTACGCCAACTTGGGCGACGCCTTGCCGCGCACCGAGTGCCTCAAGGACGTCCTCATCCGCCTGCTGCCCTACTGGGAATCGGACATCAAGGTTGACCTCAAGGCTGGCAAGACTGTTCTGGTCACCGCACACGGCAACTCGCTGCGCGCCCTCGTCAAGCACCTCGACGGCATCTCCGACGAGGCCATCGCGTCGTTGAACATCCCCACCGGTATCCCGCTGGTTTACGAACTGGACGAGAACTTCGCTCCCATCACCCCCGGCGGCAAGTACTTGGACGCGGACGCAGCAGCCGCCGCCATCCAGGCAGTCGCTAACCAGGGCAAGAAGTAACTAACGCCTAAGAGAGCCGCCGAGGGCCCCGCCGCGAGCTTGCGAGCGGTGGGAGGCGGTGAAGAACGACGGCGGGACGTCACCTTTCACAGGTGACGTCCCGCCGTCGAACTTTAAGCGAGCCCAACTCACGCCCCGGCGCGTGCGCCAAGCAAAAATGCGCCCGTCCCCCACAAATGCGCCCCGTAGATCGGGCGCATTAATGGGGGACGGGCGCATTTTTCAGCTGCGGCCGGCCAGGAATTAGCCGGCTAGGAAATCCTCGGGCTGCCATTCGCCGGTCACCAGGTAGGAGACCTTACGGGCCACGGAGACGCCATGGTCGCCAAAGCGCTCGAAGTAGCGGCTGGCTAGGGTGACATCCACGGTGGTCGCAGCGGAGGCGTCCCACTCCGGGGCTCCCATGACGGTGAACACCGACTTGTGGAGCTTGTTGATCTCAATCTTGGCAGCGGCAATATGACCCACCAGCTCCAAGTCCCGGGAATCCAGCAGCTCGGTGACCTTTTCGGCGATGATGATGTCCAGCCGTGCCATTTCGGCAAACGTTTCCGTCAGCGGCGCCGGGATCACCGGGTTGGGGTAACGCAGGCGGGTCAACTGGGCAATATGACGAGCCAGATCGCCCATGCGCTCCAGCGAAGCGCTCATGCGCAGCGAGCCAACGATCATGCGCAGATCGCTGGCAACCGGGCCCTGCAACGCCAATACGTCAATGGCGCGCTCGTCCAAGTCATTCTGCAGGAAATCGATTCGAGCGTCTGCGGCAATAACTTCCTGGGCGCTCTGGAGATCGGCCGCGGCGAAAGCTGTTGTTGCCTTCTTTACCGCCTCGCCAACCAATTCGGAGATCTCAATAAGCCCCTCACCAATTTGGTGAAGCTCGGCCTGGAATACTTTGCGCACGCGTGGTTCCTTTCAAGGGCAGCCCAAATGGGTCTGTTATGAGTAATAGCATGCCACCCGCACGTGAACGAGACAGCACGCCAAGGTGAACGTTAGTTGAACGGGGACGCTCCCGGCCCCGTTTTGCGCAAATTGCCGCGGCCAGCACATAGGGTTGTGGTGTGGATCCCTTGCTGGTTGGAGTGTCGGCCGGGCTTATTGGCCTGGCCCTTGGTGTTTTTGGCATGCTCGCGTTTAGTATCAGCGAGCGTTCGCGCAAACACACCGTGGACATTGGCGAACCCACTTTGCCTGATGGTGCCGCCGAGGTCCTCTCCGTTGTGGGCAAGGCCTACATTGTTATTGACACGGTCGACGGCGTGGTGCGGGCCAGTCCCGGCGCGTACGCCTTTGGTCTGGTGCGCGGTCATACCGTGGTCCACCAGGAACTGATTGAGCTCGCCCACCGGGTGCGCCGCGCGGGCGTCATTGAAGAACGCGACCTGATCTTGCCGCGCGTCATCTTACCCAGCGCTGCCCATCCTCATCCGGCGCCCCACGGACCATCAAGCACGACGCCGGCTCCCGCAGTAACTAGCGCGGCTGGTACTAGCGCAACCGCCGCCGCGCCCGGAGCAACAGCCCCTGCAGTCACCCCCGTCGAGCAGATCCCCATGCATTGGGCCGCGCCGGGCCAGGGAACTCTGGTCATTCAGGTGCGTGTGGCTCCGTTGGGGGAGGAATACATCCTGCTCCTGGCGGATGACCGCACCGAAATTGCCCGCACCGAAGCTGTCCGCAATGACTTCGTGGCCAACGTTTCGCACGAACTGAAAACGCCAGTGGGTGCCATCTCGCTGCTAGCCGAGGCGCTGGAATCGGCTCCCGAAGATCAGGCCACGGTGCGCCGTTTCGCTTCGCGCATGATGACCGAATCCGCGCGGCTGGCGGCTCTGGTTCAGGACATCATCGAGCTCTCGCGGGTGCAGGGCAAGGATGTGGCTTTGGTTGGCACGAGCGTGGACATAAACGATGTTATTGCCGAGGCCGTGGACCGCACTAGATCGCCGGCGCAGAGCCGGAACATCACCATCGCGCTGGGGCCCCGTAAGCGCGCCGACGTCTATGGTGACCGCTCCCAACTCGTGACCGCGTTGCGCAACTTGATTGACAACGCCGTGCGCTATTCCCCGGAAAACACCCAGGTGGGGATCGGATTGTCGGTGGCTGACGACGTCGTATCTGTCAGTATCTCCGATCAGGGTGACGGTCTGAGTCCCGCGGAGCAGGACCGGATTTTCGAGCGGTTCTACCGGGTCGATACGGCCCGCTCGCGCCACACGGGCGGCACCGGGCTAGGCCTGAGCATCGTCAAGCACATCATCAACAACCATGGCGGCGAGGTGACACTGTGGTCGGCCCCCAAGCTGGGCTCCACGTTCACCGTGCGGCTGCCCCAACTTTCCAACCAAACGTCCGACGTCGGTACGCATCTGCGTAGTGACCGGCACCCCGGATTGATCTAAAGGAGCGCAACGAGCGTGAGCAGAGTTTTGATTGTTGAGGACGAGGATTCCATTAGCGACCCTTTGTCGTTCCTGCTGTCCAAGGAAGGCTATGAGGTCTCCGTTGTAGACAACGGCCTGGACGCACTGGTGGAATTTGAGCGCTCCGGCGCAGATCTGGTCCTGCTGGATCTGCAGCTACCGGGCATGAGTGGAACCGAGGTGTGCAAGCACTTGCGTCAGCGTTCCAGTGTCCCGATCATCATGCTCACGGCCAAGGATTCGGAGATCGACAAGGTGGTGGGGCTGGAATTGGGTGCCGATGACTATGTCACCAAGCCTTATTCTTCCCGGGAGCTCATCGCCAGGATCAGGGCTGTGCTGCGGCGACAGGGCGAGCCCGAAGAGCTCATGGATTCCACCGTGAATGCCGGACCGGTGCGGATGGATGTTGAACGGCATGTGGTCAGCGTACGTGGCGAGAATGTTTCCTTCCCACTGAAGGAATTCGAGCTCTTGGAAATGTTGCTGCGCAATGCTGGCAAGGTCCTCACCCGCGGACAGCTGATCGATCGGGTCTGGGGTTCTGACTATGTTGGCGATACCAAAACGCTCGATGTCCACGTGAAGCGGCTGCGGAGCAAGATCGAACTAGATCCAGCCAGCCCGCGGCATCTCGTCACTGTGCGCGGTTTGGGCTACAAACTGGAACCGTAGCGGTTGAGCCTTTCGTCAAGGCTCTGATGGCGAATTCCATCATTGGCGCCTGCCCGGTACTGACGACTGACGTGACATGTTCCCGAGGATACTGGGCAGCGGCTTTAATGCCGTGTCCCTGGACTTCTTCTGGGGCCTGCACTCCACCGAATCTGGCCAGTTTGATTTCACGGGTATTAGGGACATCAACCTCCTGCTGACCATTGCTGAGGAAGAAGGCCTCTATGTCATCGCTCGCCTCGGCCCGTATATCAACGCGGAAATCT
This sequence comes from Specibacter sp. NPDC078709, assembly GCF_040686795.1. Classification (NCBI taxonomy): domain Bacteria; kingdom Bacillati; phylum Actinomycetota; class Actinomycetes; order Micrococcales; family Micrococcaceae; genus Specibacter; species Specibacter sp. NPDC078709. The sequence continues at coordinate 19,335 of NZ_JBFBLU010000005.1, read as the reverse complement.
CCATGGGCGGGCTACCGGCTTACTTGACCAAGAACGGTTCACAGTCCCTACGCAGCATGGACCCCGAGGCATCGGCCGAATCACTGAAGTGGCTCGATGCCTCTACCAAGACCGCCGTCAAGCATCAGGTCACTGATGGTGGCGGTTCCATTGTCACCTACTAGGCGGAGAATGAGCTTGTAGAATGTCGGCCAGTCACTAACAAAGGCCGGTAGAAGAACGTCTCCGGGCGGGCACAGGATTCCAATCCAGTGCCCGCCCGGAGTCGCTTATTCCGGGTCAGCGTCCGCGCTGGAAGCACTGCGACCGGATCCAAACTACAGCTGATGCGGTTTCTTGCCCTGCTTCTAGCTTTAACCCGGATCCAAACTGCAGCTGATGCGGCAAAAATCGCGAATTCATCGCGCGATCTGTGATTTGGAATAGGTGGCGGTCGGGTGCTGGCTGTGGGTGGACAAAAAAGTGGGGCCGGTTGTCTCAACGACAACCGGCCCCACTTGCACTTCAGAAAAAACTAGTGCTGCAACAAGATGTGCGCTCCAATAACGGCTGTAACGCGAACTTGCTGAGCTGAACTACAGAATTACGGGGCTACGGTAGCTTCAGCACTAGGTGCGGCGCTGGCGTCCGCAGAAGCTGCAGCAGAAGCCTCGGCGCTGGCGTCAGCAGAAGCTGTGGCGCTGGGCTCTGCGCTGGGAACCAGGTCCTTGTACTCGACCAAGGTGCCATCCAGAACAGGAACCTTCAAGGTTGCGGTCTCGGAACCGGCACCGGATTGGCGAAGTTCAAGGGATTCGATGCTGCCCGGGGCCTGATCCATGGTGCTCAGGATCGACTTATCCGACTTGCTATTCAGGACCAGCGGAATGCCGGGCTCGACGGTGATTTCCGTCTGCGAGCCCTGGGCGCCGCTGATGGTCAAGGTGATGTCTGAATCAGCCTGGTTATAGAAGGTGCCGACAACCCGGCCCGGTCCACCCGCTGCTTCGGAGATGATCAGCACGTTGCGCAGTTCCAGCTGGCCCATATCTAGGCGAACTCCATCAGATGCGGAGTACACCATGGTGGTGCTTTGCTGGTTGATGGCACTGCAACCGGTGAAGGCCATGGCGCCAATGCCGATGGCGGCAATCAGGCTTAAGCGTTGCGCTCGTTTGGTACCGCGAATGCCGGCAGCGATTCTCACGTCAGTAACTCCTCATGGAAAAGACAAAATATCTTTGTCCAGCTTATCCGCAAATTCGCCAAAAGCATGCTTCCGCCGCCGGGGCCTAAACCTGAGCCCGAATAGCGGTGGTGCTCCACTGCACTTTGAGGCTCGATAGTCAAGGGATGGAGAATTCTTACAATTGTTGGAACAATTGCGCCGCCAGCGTAGCTCTGGCCGCCCCTGACCTGCGGAAACTCAAGGGAGTGGCTAGTTAACCGTGGTAAACTAGGAGTATTGGAAAGGGAGAATCCACATGCTTTTTGAGGTCGGCGAGACAGTAGTTTACCCACACCATGGTGCGGCAAAGATCGAAGAGATCAAGATGCGCACTGTCCGGGGTGAAGAGAAGATGTATCTCAAGCTCAAGGTTGCCCAGGGGGATCTGACAATTGAAGTCCCTGCGGAGAACGTTGACCTAGTTGGGGTCCGAGATGTTGTAGGCAAGGAAGGTCTCGCGCACGTTTTTGAAGTATTGCGTGCCGAGTTTACGGAGGAGCCCACTAACTGGTCTCGCCGTTACAAAGCCAACCTGGAAAAGCTTGCCTCCGGTGATGTCATCAAGGTTGCCGAGGTCGTCCGTGACCTCTGGCGCCGTGATCATGACCGCGGCTTGTCTGCCGGTGAAAAGCGCATGCTTGCCAAGGCGCGTCAGATTCTGATTTCCGAGCTTGCCCTGGCGGAAAAGACTGACGAAGACAAGGCAGCAGAAGTGCTGGACGAGGTTCTGGCCTCCTAACGGCCACCAGAAAATCATGCAAACCCCTGCGCCTCTTGGTGTGGGGGTTTTTGCATGGGTGGCCCAAAGTTGTACCGTCTAGACCAAGACCGGGCCCACCGGACTACTGTAGAGAACATGATTGAGGTCAAGACAGGCTCCTGTGCCGTTGTTATTGTTGCAGCCGGTTCCGGGCAGCGCCTAGGCTACGGTGTTCCCAAAGCCCGCGTTCCGGTGGCTGGTCAGCCCATGCTGCTCCATGCGATTCGTGGCGTGGTCAAGGCAGGTGTGGCGGCCCAAATCTGCGTCGCCATTCCGCCCGAGGATACCGAGCTGGTGACCATTTGTGAGACCGCTGCCGAGCTGGCGCAGGCTCAAGGTATCCTTTTCACCGTTGTCGAGGGTGGAGCTGAGCGTTCGGACTCTGTGGCCGCAGCCTTGGCCAGCTTGGCGGAGGGCGTCACCACCGTGATGATTCACGACGCCGCCCGGCCGCTGACGCCGTCGGGAGTCTTCAGCCGCGTAGCAGCAGCCCTGCGCGATGGTGCCAAAGCCGTCATCCCGGCGCTGGCCGTGGTGGACACCATCAAGACCGTGGAACCAGGAACTCTGCCCGCCACGGGCGCTGGCGTGGAGAAGGTGGTGGGCACGCCCACGCGCAGCGTGTTGAGAGCGGTCCAAACTCCCCAAGGATTCGACCTCGCAACCCTGCGCCAGGCTCACGCTCACGCCCTGACACTCAGCGACGACGAGCTAGCAGCCATCACCGACGACGCCATGCTGGTGGAAGCCCTTGGCGAGGACGTGTTCGTGGTGCAGGGCTCAACCCACAGCCTGAAAATCACCTCGCCCACCGATCTGCTGCTAGCCGAGGCACTGCTGGAAGGGCCGCTGCGCCCCCGATGGATTGAAGGCTAAGCCCATGATCTTGCCCCGCACAGGCATCGGCGTCGACACGCACGCCTTCGCCCCCGATCATTCCCCCGCTCCGCTCTGGCTCGCAGGCTTGCTGTGGGAAGGCGAACGCGGACTTAGCGGCCATTCCGACGGCGACGCCGTAGCCCACGCAGCTGCCGACGCCCTATTTTCGGCAGCCGGAGTAGGCGATCTCGGCACCCACTTTGGCACCGACCGCCCCGAATACGCCGGCGCATCCGGTGCGAAATTATTGGGGGAGGCGGCCCGGATTGTGCGTGAAGCAGGCTTTGAGATTGGCAATGTTGCTGTGCAACTCATTGGCAACCGGCCCAAGTTTTCACCCCGCCGTCGCGAGGCAGAAGCCGCCTTGAGCCTTGCCGCCGGAGCGCCCGTATCCGTCAGTGCCACCACCTCCGACGGGTTGGGATTCACCGGCCGCAGCGAAGGCATCACCGCTATTGCCACCGCCCTGGTCATCCAGCACGAGCACCCGTAAATCTTTCTGAAGGGATACCCTAGAGCCGTGACCCTGCGATTCCATGACTCCGCCACCGCCGCCACCCGCGACTTCGTCCCGCTCAAAGAGGGGCAGGTTTCGCTGTACTACTGCGGCGCCACTGTCCAGGGCGAGCCGCACATCGGCCACGTCCGCTCCGCCCTCGCCTTTGACCAGCTGACGCGCTGGCTGCAGACCAGCGGCTACGACGTCACAGTGGTGCGCAACGTGACGGACATTGACGACAAAATTCTCGTCAAGGCCGCCGAAAACAACGAGCCCTGGTGGGGGCTGGCCTACCGCTTTGAGCAGGCTTTCGCTACCGCTTACGAGTCGTTGGGTATTCAGAAGCCCACCTACGAGCCCCGCGCCACCGGCCATATCCCCGAGATGCACGCCCTCATTGCCACGTTGATCGAGCGCGGCCATGCTTACCCGGCCCTGGATGACTCCGGTGACGTCTACTTTGATGTGCGCTCCTGGAAGCAGTACGGCTCCCTTACTCACCAAAATATTGATGACATGCAGGCAGCGCCCGACGCCGATCCCCGGGGCAAGCGCGATCCCCGCGACTTTGCGCTGTGGAAGGGTCATAAACAAGGCGATCCGGAGACTGCCCGGTGGGAGTCTCCGTGGGGCGCCGGCCGCCCAGGGTGGCATCTGGAGTGCTCGGCCATGGTCACCAAATACCTCGGCACCGAGTTTGATATTCACGGTGGTGGCCTGGATCTGCGCTTCCCGCACCACGAGAACGAGATGGCACAGTCGCAGGCTGCCGGCCACGGCTTCGCCAACTTCTGGATGCACAACGGCATGGTCACCTACCAGGGTGAAAAAATGTCCAAGTCCATCGGCAACACCATCAACCCACGCGAAATGCTAGAACTCGCCCGTCCCCTCGTGGTCCGCTACTACCTGGGGCAGGCACACTACCGCTCGGTGCTGGACTACCGTCCGGGCTCGCTCACGGAGGCCGCTGCCGCCGTCGACCGCATCGAGACGTTCGCCAAGGCGGCCCTGGCCCAGCTTTTCCCGGGGAACGATTTTGGCTACATCGGAACCCGTCCGGAGGCGTTTGGCAAGGCCATGGACGACGACCTGAACATTCCTGCCGCCCTCGCCGTGCTGCATGAAACCGTAAGGGCCGGTAACACAGCACTCGCCTCGGGGGACAAGGACGCGCTGCAGGATGCGTTCCTCGCCGTGATGGGTATGACGGATGCATTGGGCATCAACCCGTTGGATGCGCAGTGGCAGCAGGGCAGTGGCTCGGGGGCCGAGCTGACGGCGCTCGACATTCTCGTCAAGGCCCAGCTCGAGGCCCGCGCGCAGGCCCGGGCGGAGAAAAACTGGGCCGAATCGGACAGGATCCGCGACCTGCTGGCAGCAGCCGGCGTCGAGGTTGCAGATTCCGCAACAGGCTCCAGCTGGTCCCTGAAGAAATAGCCCCACAAAAAGCCCCCTCCCACGGACGCTATCGCAGCAATGGTTGAAAATTCACGGACGCTAGCGCAGTGTTCGCGCCAACCCTCCCGCGCCGGGCCTTGCAGAGAAGATGGGGTTTCTAGTGGATGGGCTTTGCCGAGAGAAGATGACAGCCACGGGCAGTGGTGAGAAGTGCCACTTTTTCGTGGATGTGGCGCGGGATTTGCATCGAGGCCGTAAGCTACTAGTTACGGGTTTGTTGTTTCCCGTTATCCGGCGTGCCAAAAATGTGCCCGCTGACGCAATAGTTTGACAGATTAGTTTGACGAACTTCGGTGCCTGTTGTTAGGCGCCGCACCAATCTTAAGGGTTTCACCATGGCCAACAATCCCCGTTCCGGCGCTGTTCGCAAGCTCAAGAAGGGTCCCATCAAGGGCACGGGCGGGCTTGGTCGCAAGGCACTCGAGGGCAAGGGTCCTACCCCTAAGGCTGAAGAGCGTACGTACCACAAAGCGTTCAAGAACAAGGAGCTTGCCGATCGCTCCGCTGCCAAGCGTGCTGGCACCAGCAACTCCCCGCGCCGCAATAGCGGCCCCAAGGGCAAGGCCACCGAAGAGCTCGTGACCGGCCGTAACTCTGTGGTTGAGGCGCTGCGCGCAGGCATCCCCGCAAAGGCGCTCTACGTTGCTGTCCGCGTTGACATGGACGAGCGCGTGCGCGAATCCATCAAGCTGGCCACCGAACGCGGCATCCCCTTGCTCGAAGCCCACAAGCCTGAGCTGGACCGCCTCACCGAAGACGCCATCCACCAGGGCCTAGTACTGCAGATTCCGCCGTACGACTACGAAGATGCGGTAGATAAGGCCAGCGAAATCATCGGCCAGTGGAAAAAGGGCCACATCGCCAACGCCCCGCTGATCGTCGCCCTAGACGGCATCACCGATACCCGCAACCTCGGCGCCATCATTCGTAGCGTTTCGGCGTTCTCCGGCCACGCCGTCATTATCCCGGAGCGTCGCAGCGCCGGTGTGACCGCAGCTGCCTGGAAGACCAGCGCCGGTGCCGCCGTCCGCGTGCCCGTTGCCAAGGCTCCCAACCTGAACCGTGCCATCGGCGCCTTCCAGAAGATGGGATTCTTTGTTCTAGGGCTCGACGGCGACGGCGACGTTTCGCTGCCCGCTCTGGGACTGGCGCAGGAGCCTGTGTGCATTGTGGTTGGCTCTGAGGGCAAGGGCCTGTCCCGCCTAGTGCGCGAAAACTGCGATCAAATTGTTTCCATTCCGATCGACTCGGCCATGGAATCACTCAACGCCTCCATGGCAGTCGGCATCACGCTGTACGAGATCTCTAAGCAACGCTCGGCCCAAAGCTAGCCATGGCTATCACCGTCATTGAGGCGATCAGCACGTTGGGTGCGGCCTTGTCGCGCCACTATCCTCTGGGCGTCAGCTCCATTCCCAGAGAACATGGTCAGACTGCCGCCAATGTGGCGGTGTATTCGCCTGCCTACCGTGATGTGATTTTGTGTTTCCAGCCGCCAGGCGGCGGTTGGAAAGCAGTGCTCTTGGCGGATAAGACCGACGGCGTGCACCACGGTTTGGTGGAAAACATGCCGCCGGGAACGCGCTACGGCTTCTACACGAATATGGATGCCACCCAGGAGGAATTGCTCCTGATTGATCCCGAAGCCGTGCAGCTCTTGCTGGATCCGTATGGCCGGTACATCGATGAGCAGACCGATGCTGACGGCGTGAGCCGGTACCTTTCGGTGCGGATGGATTCGGGCTTTGACTGGGGCACTGTTAAGCGTCCCAACACGCCGTGGCGCGAGACCGTGTTTTACGAAGCCCATGTCAAGGGCCAGACCATGCTCCACCCAGAGGTGCCGGAAGATATTCGCGGAACGTATGCCGGTATGGCGCACCCCGCGATGATTGCGCACCTACAGGAGTTGGGGGTGACCGCCGTCGAACTTTTGCCGGTGCATTTCCACATTGACGAGCCACATCTGCACGGCACGGGCATGACTAATTACTGGGGCTACAACACGCTGGGATTCTTTGCCCCGCATGTCCAGTACGCCAGTGCTGCGGCGCAGGCGGCCGGGCCGCAGGCTGTCCAGGCCGAGCTCAAGGGCATGATCAAGCTGCTGCATATGGCGGGTATTGAAGTGATCCTCGATGTGGTTTACAACCACACGGCCGAGGGTGGCTCCGGCGGCCCGTCGTACAGTTGGCGTGGCCTCGCCGAAGAGCAGTATTACCGTATGCGCGACGGCCAGTATTACGACACCACAGGCTGTGGCAACACCCTGAATTTCAGCAATCCGCACGTCATCAAGATGGCCATGGATTCGCTGCGCTATTGGGTTGAAGAATTCCATATTGACGGCTTCCGTTTCGATCTTGCCGTGTCATTGGCGCGCGACGGCGAGCACGCCTTCAATAACAACCATCCGTTCCTGCTCGCAGCAGCTACCGACGGCGTGCTGGCCTCCACCAAGCTCATCGCGGAACCGTGGGATGTTGGCTACGGTGGCTGGCAGACCGGTAATTTCCCGACCGGTTGGGCCGATTGGAACGATTCCTTCCGTGACAATGTCCGCGATGTCTGGCTCACCGATCGGGCTGCGATGCTGGCCGGGTACCATCACAATGGGCTGGCGAAGTTCGGTGATGCATTGGGCGGGTCGGCTGCGATGTTTGCCGCCTCGGGGCGTAGCCGCATGGCCACGGTCAACTTGATCACGGCCCATGACGGCTTCACCTTGGCTGACCTCACTGCCTACAACCACAAGCACAATGAGGACAATCAGGAAGATAGCCGCGACGGCACCAGCAACAATCGCAGCTGGAACCACGGCGTCGAGGGCATCACCAACAACCCCAACACACTGGCCCAGCGTGCCCGGACCAGCCGCAACCTGATGGCCACCATGCTGCTAGCTTTGGGCGTCCCCATGATCACCGCGGGCGATGAGATTGGCCGCAGCCAAGGTGGAAATAACAACGTTTACTGCCAGGACAATGAGATCGCCTGGGTCGATTGGACCATGGACGACGAGGCCAAGACCATGCTCGCGGCCACCACGCGCCTCTTGAAGATCCGTAAGGATTTCCTCGCCGCCCAGCCCAGCAGTTACCCCACCCGTGGCGGACAAGCCTTCATCCACTGGTTCGGCGCCAATGGCGAGCCGATGACCCCGGAAGCCTGGGGAAATCCGCACGAACGTGTCCTCACCATGCTCATGGGATCCCCGGATGGCGCGGTGGACGGCTTGGTCGTCTTCAACACCGGCATCACGGATGAGGACGTGGTGCTCCCCGCGAACCCGCGCTTCAGTGATCCCGAAAGCGAGATCGCCGGCACGCCGCGGCCCTATATGTTGCGGATGACCACGGAGGCCCCGATTCGGACGGACGACGGCGAACCCACCTTCACGCTGTCCCGTTCGGAACCGCTGATCGAAGCAGGAGACGCCGTGCGCGCCTGTGCAAATACCGTCCAGATTTTCCGGAACGACCTTTCCGGCACGTAGTCCCCACCGGTTCCCACCACAGCCGAGCGGACTATCCGGCCCGGCGAACGCCGGGCCGGATAGTGAGCACGGATTTTTTCGGCGAGGAACGAGCCCTAAAAAATCTTTCTGCGAGCGGCGGACCCGGCGGTAGCCGGACTTGGCGGTAGCTGGGCCGGGCTTTTGGTAGGCTCAGCCACCGGCAGGCTCAATCACCGGGGGTCACATCTTACGCTGTGGTGATCAGCCCCAGCTCGGCCGGGTTAGCCAGTGACGCATGGCGGGGCAGCACCTGAACGCCGTAGCCGAAGTCGCCGGATCGGTCGATCAGCAGATCGGCCGCGTACTGGTACCGGCCACCACCGTTGTCCTGCACCGAGTCCAGCGCCAGGGTCTGTGTTGAACTCAGATCATCGCTTTCTCCGGCCGTGCCGTACACCACGTTGACCTGGACATCCGCGGGGTTCAACGATCCCAACATGATGTGGGCTCGGACCTGCAGGGTTTCACCAATTTGCGGTTCATCTGTGAGCCCGTAGGATTCCACATGTTCCACATGGACTTCCTGCCAAGCGGGCCGGACCCGATCAATCCACGCCGCAAGCTCACGCACCGAGGCGTAGTTTTCGGCCCGGGCAAGCCGCCCAGCCACAGCTGCCGGCTGATACAAACGCTGCACGTATTCGGCCACCATGCGGTTCGCTGAAACGGCCGGCCCCAGGTGGGCGATGGTGTGCTTGATCATGGAAATCCAGTGCGCGGGCAGTCCGCCGTCGTGTGCTTGAGAGGGTCCTGCAGCCCCGGCGGCCGCAGCCACCACTTCGCCGTAGAAGCGCGGCGCAACCTGCGTTTCCAACAATTCGTAGAGGGCGGCGGCCTCGATATCGTCGCGTTCCGTTTCGTCTGCCCCGGTATTGGCCGTCGGGATCGCCCAGCCGTTTTCGCCGTCGTACATTTCATCCCACCAACCATCCATGACGGACAGATTCAGCGAGCCGTTGATGGCGGCCTTCATGCCGGAGGTGCCGCAGGCCTCGAGCGGTCGGAGCGGGTTGTTGAGCCACACATCGCAGCCGGGGAAGAGGGTGCGGGCCATGGCGATGTCGTAGTTGGGCAGGAAGATGATGCGGTGGCGCACCTCGGGATCGTCGGTGAACTGCACCAAATCCTGGATCATTTTCTTGCCGGCGTCGTCCGCGGGGTGCGATTTTCCGGCGATGATGATTTGGATCGGGTGCTCCGGGTGCAGCAGCAGTGCCTTGAGCCGGGCGGGGTCGCGCAACATCAGTGTCAGCCGTTTGTAGGTGGGCACGCGGCGCGCAAAACCAATAGTCAGCACGTCCGGATCCAGGGCGGAATCGGTCCAGGCCAGCTGGGCATCGGCGGCACCGCGCTTCTTCCACGAAGAGCGCAGGCGGGCACGGGCGTCCTCGACCAGGGCAAAGCGCAGGCGCCGGCGCATGGCCCAGACGTCCGCGTCGCTGACCTCGTACACCTTGGACCAATCCGGGCCGTCCACTACCTCGGCGCCAAAGCGGTCCCGCGCCAGCGCGGCCAGCTGCGGGTCAATCCAGGTGGGCACGTGCACGCCGTTGGTGACGGAGGTGATGGGCACATCGGCCACATCGAAGCCCGGCCAGAGACCGGAAAACATGCCGCGCGAGACCACGCCGTGCAGCTTGGCCACGCCGTTCGCGCGCTGGGCCAGGCGCAGTCCCATGACGGCCATATTGAACACCTCGGAGTCGCCGCCGTCGTAATTCTCAGCGCCCAGAGCGAGGATTTCAGGGACCGGAACGCCCGGCGCCAGAGAACCCGCGAAGAAGTGCTCGATCATGCTGCGCGGGAAGCGGTCAATCCCTGCCGGTACGGGGGTGTGCGTGGTGAAAACTGTCGACGCGCGGCCGGCCGCCAGCGCCTCGCTCCACGAAAGCGGCGACGGCGTGATGGCCGGGTCCATGAGTTCGCGGATGCGTTCGATGCCGAGGAAGCCTGCGTGCCCCTCGTTGGTATGGAAAACTTCCGGCGCAGCGGTGCCGGTGAGACGGGCGTGAACGCGCAACGCCTTTACCCCGCCCATGCCCAGCAGCAGTTCCTGCGTCAGACGGTGATCGCCACCGCCGCCGTAAAGCCGATCGGTGACCCCGCGGGCGGCGTCGTCGTTCTCGGCAACATTGGAATCGAGCAACAGCAGAGGGACCCGGCCCACATCGGCACGCCAAACATGCGCGCGCAGCAACCGGTTATCAGGCAACGGAAGGTGAATCTGCACGGGTGTGCCGTCCTCCTCACGCAGCAAGGTCAGCGGCAGGGCGTCAGGATCCAGCAGCGGGTAGCTTTCTTGCTGCCAGGCGTCCTTGGACAACGACTGCTTGAAGTAGCCGGCCTGGTACAAAAGTCCAACGCCGATCAGCGGAACACCCAGATCGGAAGCAGATTTCAGGTGGTCGCCGGCCAGAATTCCGAGTCCGCCGGAGTACTGCGGCAGCACCTCGGTGATGCCGAATTCGGGGGAGAAGTAGGCGATGCATTCCGGAGCATCCGCGCCCAGGCTTTGGTACCAGCGGGGCTGGGACAGGTACTTTTCCAGGCTGCTGGCCGCTGCGGTCACGCGGGCCACCACGTCTGGATCAGCGGCCAATGTCTGCAGCTGTTCGCGCGAGAGGGCGGAGAGCATGGCGAGCGGATCGCGGCGGGATTTTTCCCACAGCTCCGGGCTGAGGGACTCAAATAGGGCGCGGGTGGGCACGTGCCAGGACCAGCGGAGGTTGGTCGCCAACCGGGTCAGCGCGGAGATCTGCGCGGGGACAACAGTGCGGACAGTGAATCTGCGAATTGCCTTCATGCCGGTCACACTAGCCCACTCCGACCGCGCGCTGAGCAAAAATGTGACAAATTCGCTGCTTGTTACGCGCCACGCCCGAAGGCGGCCCCGAACCGGCAATTCCGTCCCCGTATGACGGCCCAACGCGTCTACATGGCGGGCGACCTTAGCAATCTTGGCCGGGAGTCGCTAACGTTCAGTTTGTGAGTACTTCTAAGCCTTCGCGAAATGTGCCCGCCAACGCCGCCGGACGCGCAGCCATGCCTGCCGCCGTCGAAAAATCGAGTACGACGCCGGTCCCCTCGCCTGCCGCTGCACTAATCACCCCCGCTGTGCCCGCCGAAGCAACTGTGCCCACCACAGCAACTGTGCCCGCGGATCCGCAGCAGGGTCTGCGCTTTGGCCGGATTCCCATCACCAACGTCCAGCCCGTTCTTGAAGACGGCAAATTTGCGGCCAAGGCCATCCGCGGCGCCGATGTCCGGGTCAGTGCCGTCATTTTCCGTGAAGGCCACGACGCGTTGGGTGCCACGGCCGTGCTCTTGGCGCCGGATAAGTCTGAAGTCCAGCGCGCCAAGATGACGCCCGGAGCTAAAGGTACCGATTCTTGGGAAGGCGTGCTGACTCCCGTTTTCGAAGGAACGTGGAGCTTCGTCGTCGAAGGCTGGACCGATCTGTTTGCCACCTGGGCCCACAACGCCCAAGTGAAGATCAACGCCGATGTTGATGTTGAGGTCATGCTGGCCGAAGGTGCGCTGCTGCTAGGCAACGCCGCCAAGGAAGCCAAAGCCACCGCACCGGAAGCCGCCAGCGTGTTCAAGCAGGCGTCGGGCACCTTGGCGGATTCGTCCCTGAATACCAATGACCGCCTAGCCGGCGGCACGGGCAAAGAGGTGCGTGCCGCCGTCGAACGTTTCCCGCTGCGCGATCACGTGACGGTAAGCCGCGAATACCCGCTGCTGGTGGAGCGCGATGCCGCCGGACGTGGCGCCTGGTACGAGTTCTTCCCACGCTCGGAAGGCGCACGTCGCAATCCTGAGACGGGGGAGTGGACCAGCGGCAATTTCCGCACGGCTCGCAACCGTCTTCCCGCCGTCGCGGCCATGGGTTTTGACGTGGTGTATCTGCCGCCCATTCACCCCATCGGCACCATCAACCGCAAGGGTCCCAACAATTCGTTGGTGGCCGGGCCACAGGATCCGGGATCGCCGTGGGCGATCGGATCGGCGGCTGGTGGTCACGACGCCATTCATCCGGATCTGGGCTCGCTGGAGGATTTTGCGGCGTTTGTGGCGGCTGCCAATGAGCTGGAGCTAGAGATTGCGCTGGATTTGGCGCTGCAATGCGCTCCGGATCATCCCTGGGCCACGGCGCACCCGGAGTGGTTCACCACTCGAGTCGATGGCACCATTGCGTACGCGGAAAACCCGCCCAAGAAGTACCAAGACATTTACCCGCTAAATTTTGACAACGATCCTGCCGGGCTCAGCGCCGAGATTCTGCGTATTGTCCGGCTGTGGATTGAGCGCGGGGTGCGGATTTTCCGTGTCGATAACCCGCACACCAAGCCGGTCTGGTTCTGGGAATGGCTCATTGGCATCATCAATGCCGAGAGCCCGGATGTGGTGTTCCTGGCTGAGGCTTTCACCCGTCCGGCCATGATGGCCGCGCTGGGGCGGGCTGGTTTTCAGCAGTCGTATAGCTACTTCACGTGGCGCAACACCAAGGAAGAACTCGAAGAGTACCTGGTGCATGTGAGCCGTGAATCGGCAGGGTATTTCCGTCCCAACTTCTTCGTCAACACCCCGGATATTCTCACCGAATACCTGCAGTACGGCGGGCCGGCGGCGTTCAAGATCCGCGCCATCCTCGCCGCTATGGGCAGTCCACTATGGGGCATGTATGCCGGCTATGAGCTCTACGAGCACGTGGCGCGGCCGGGGTCCGAAGAGAACATTGACAATGAGAAGTATGAGTTCAAGGACCGGAACTTTGCCGCGGCCGAAGCTGCCGGGAAATCGCTGGCCCCGTTTGTTACCCTGCTCAATACCATCCGTCGCGCACACCCGGCCCTGCTGGATCTGCAAAACCTGAGCCTGCACAAGAGCTCCAATGATGCTGTGCTGGTGTTTAGCAAACACAAGAACATTGCCGCCACAGCTACTGAGCCTGCCCGCAAGGACACCATCATTGTGGTGATCAATGTGGACCCGCACAGCATGCGTGAAGGCGAAGTGACTCTTGACCTGGATACCCTGGAGCTGGAGGGGCTGTCCCCGGATGGCACGTTCCTGGTGGATGATCTGGTCACCGGTGCCACCTGGAACTGGGGCAAGAAGAACTACTTCCGCCTCGATGCACACCTGGAACCAGCACATATCCTGCACATTAGGAGATGACACATGGCCTTCCCACATGCCAATAGTGCGCCGCAGTTCAACTTGAACGCGCCCGGGTTGGCTCACGACCCGCACTGGTACCGGAAGGCCGTCTTTTATGAAGTGCTGGTGCAGAGTTTTGCCGATGCCAACGAGGACGGGGCCGGGGATTTTTCTGGGCTGATTTCCCGCCTGGACTACCTGCAATGGTTGGGGATCGACTGCCTGTGGGTGCCGCCATTCTTTGATTCGCCCCTGCTCGACGGCGGCTACGACGTCCGCGATTTCACCGCCGTCATGGAAGCCTACGGCACCATCAGAGATTTCAAATCCTTGGTTACCCAGGCGCACGAACGTGGCATGCGGATCATCATCGATCTGCCCATCAACCACACCTCTGACCAGCACCCGTGGTTCAAGGCGTCGCGGGAAAACCCGGAGGGCCCCTATGGCGATTTCTACATGTGGAGCGACACCACTGAGCTATATCAGGACGCCCGAATCATCTTCGTGGACACGGAGGAATCCAACTGGACGTTCGATCCCATCCGTCGCCAATTCTTCTGGCACCGTTTCTTCAGCCACCAGCCGGATTTGAACTTCAAGAACCCCGCTGTCAGGGCCGCCATTTTTGATGTGGTGCGCTTCTGGATGGAACAAGGCATTGACGGTTTCCGCGCCGACGCTATTCCTTATCTGTTCGCCGAGGACGGCACCAACTGCGAGAATCTGCCAGCCACCCACCAGTTCCTGCAGGACTTGCGAGCCATGGTCGACGCCGAGTTCCCCGGCCGGGTGATCATCGCCGAGGCGAACCAGATGCCCCACGAAGTGGTGGATTACTTTGGTACGGAAGAAGTGCCCGAATGTCACATGGCGTTCCACTTTCCCATCATGCCCCGGCTCTACTACGCGTTGCGGGATCAGAAAGCCGCCCCGATCGTGGAGACCATGGCCAACACCCCGGCCATTCCACAGGGCGCTCAGTGGGGAACGTTCCTGCGCAACCATGACGAGCTGACCCTAGAAATGGTGACCCCGTCCGAGCGCGAGGCCATGCTGGGCTGGTACGCCCCGGATTCTCGCATGCGCGCCAACATTGGTATCCGACGCCGGCTGGCACCTTTGTTGGATAACTCTCGCGCCGAGATTGAGCTCATTAACGCACTCCTGCTGGCACTGCCGGGCAGTCCCTTCCTGTACTACGGCGATGAGATCGGCATGGGGGACAACATTTGGCTCGATGACCGGGATGCCTCGCGCACACCCATGCAGTGGAACCCGGATCGGAATGCCGGCTTTTCCAATGCCGACCCGGGCAAGCTCTTCCTGCCGGTGGTGCAATCGCTGGTGTACCACTACAACCACGTCAACGTTGAGGCCCAGACGGCGCACACCAGTTCGCTGCTGCACTGGAACAAACAGATCCTCAAGATCCGCAAAGCCCACCCAGCTTTTGGCCTGGGCCGTTACGACAACGTGGACACCTCACACGAATCCGTGCTGGCTTTCTTGCGCGTGCTGCCCGTGGGCAATGCCGAAGGGGAGGCACCCGAGACCGTCCTGTGCGTATTCAACTTGTCCCAGCACCCCTCCGCAGCCACTCTGAATCTGCCGGGTTTGGCCGGCCGCGGGCTGCGTGATGTTTTTGGTGGCGATATTTTCCCCGGAATTGACGACGGCGGCCACCTCACCTTGACGCTGGGGTCCTACGATTTCTTTTGGTTGCGTGTGCGTTCGCAGTCATCTAACACCCTGTCCACCCAAACACAGGCACTGCCGGTGATTGACGGATCGGAGTTCGGATACTGATGGCGGACACGCTCAAGGACTCTTCAGATCGTTCGGCGCTTTTAGCTCTCTTGGCTTCATGGTTGCCGCGCCAGCGCTGGTACCCCCGCAAGGGCGGGTTGGCGGGCGATTCTCAGCTGGCCCTTGAAGGCGAGCTGGACTTGCCGTCCGCGGACCCGACGGTTCGATTCCGCGTGCTGTTTGTCCGGGTTGGACCGGAGGAATCCAGCCAGTTACTTCAAGTTCCCTTGAGTTTCCATACGACTGAGCAGCCTAAAAGCGCATCTGTGCCAGAAAGAATCCCCGTCGGGTTTGTGGGTCGCCTAGCAGGCTTGAGCGTGTACGACGGTCTAGGGGACCGGGCATTCTTGCAAGCATGGCTGGATTTGCTGGATAACTCTTTCCAAGATGAGGGTTCAAGCGCCTCCGCCATTGTCGCTGCTCGGTTGCACAGCTGGGTGCATCCGCAATGGTCTGATGTGAGTCGGGTCGGATTGGGAGCGGTTTCCAAGGTTCGGGTGGTCGGGACTGAACAGTCCAACAGCTCTGTCATCTTTGAGCTGGGTGGCCGTCCCGTGATTGTAAAAATCTTCAGGGTGTTGCATTCCGGGAACCATCCCGAGCAGGAAATCGGTGTGGCTCTTTCGGGTTTGGCTGACAAAAAAGCAGTTACCCAAGTGCCAGCGCTGCGACTGGCGGTGAAAACTCGGCGAGAAAACACAACCTTGTTCGTTGTCCATGACTTCGTGCCAGCGGCGAGAGATGCTTGGGTCGTTGCCCTGGAAGCGGCCACCGCTGGGAAGGACTTTACGGAGCAGGCTCACGCCATCGGCGAGGCGTTGGCGCAGGTTCATCTTGGATTGGCGCAAAGCCTAGGCGAGCACAGGCAGGATTCGGCTGGTGTTGCTGACTTCATAGGATCCCTGAGTGCGCGGCTACAGGTCAGCTGGGATCTAGTGGGAACTGCTATCGGGCCGTATGGTGAGCAACTCCAGGGTGTTTTAGCTCGACTGAACCAAATAAAGCGATTGCCACCTCTACAACGCATCCACGGCGATCTGCACCTGGGCCAGATCCTGCACCAAGACACGGCTGCGCCGGGCGATGGCTGGCACATTCTGGACTTCGAAGGTGAACCGCTGCGCCCGCTGGCTGAACGCAGCCGGGTGGATGTGGTGCTGCGCGATATTGCCGGCATGCTGCGCTCCTTCGACTACGCCGGAGCGCAGGCTGCGGACACCGGAACAACTTCCCGCGCCGTTGCGGCAGCGTGGGCTGCGAGTAGTTCTGCGGCATTTATTGCTGGATATGACAGCGGATCAGATACGAAAATTGACAAGGATTCGGCGCTATTCATGGCATTGTGGCTGGATAAGGCGCTGTATGAGGTTGCATATGAACTGCAAAACCGGCCCGATTGGGTCTGGGTGCCGGTAAACGCCGTGCGGGAATTGTTTGAAACCAGAGAAAGTGGTGTGGACGTGGGACTTAATAAGCTGGCCCCGATGGCAGTCGACGCGGAAGTCTTGGCAAGAATTTCCGAGGGCACGTACTACGCCCCGCACTCAGTGCTGGGTGCGCATTTAGGCGGTGAGGGTTTCGCCACCATACGTACTCTGCGACATCTGGCAACAGGGGTACAAGTGGTGACAGATTCCGGGGAATACCCAATGACACACGAACACGGGGGAATTTGGGTTGCCGTTGTTCCCGTTGAAAACTCCGGGAAGGTGCCCGATTATCGCTTGGATGTTGGCTACGCCGACGGCGTGCTCCGCTGCGATGATCCCTACCGATACCTGCCCACGGTGGGCGAATTGGACATGCACCTGATTGCGGAGGGTCGCCACGAGACGTTGTGGACTGTCCTTGGAGCCCATGTCCAGCGCTACCACTCACAGCTGGGTGAGGTATCAGGAGTGAGTTTTTCCGTCTGGGTACCTGGCGTCCAGGCTGTGCGTGTCATTGGCGGGTTCAACAGCTGGGATGGGCGCGCCCATGCCATGCGCAGCCTAGGCGGCAGTGGCATCTGGGAACTTTTCATCCCAGACATTGCTGCTGGCGAATGCTACAAGTTTGAGATTCTCACTGAGAACGGGCAGTGGCTGCAAAAAGCGGACCCCATGGCCTATGGCACCGAAGTGCCACCCTTGACGGCGTCGTGCGTTGTGGAATCAACGTATGCCTTCCAAGATGGTGACTGGATGGCGCAGCGAGCCAAGTCCGATCCGCACAACGCGCCCATGAGCGTTTATGAAGTCCATCTGGGATCGTGGCGGCCGGGCCTGAGCTACGTCGAACTGGCCAAGGAATTGGTCGAGTACGTGCAGTGGCTGGGCTTCACACATGTTGAGCTGATGCCTGTTTCGGAGCACCCTTTTGGTGGTTCGTGGGGATACCAGGTCACCTCGTACTACGCGCCAACCTCGCGTTTCGGTCACCCTGACCAGTTCCGGCACCTTGTTGATGCCCTGCACCAAGCGGGTATTGGTGTGATCATGGATTGGGTTCCGGCTCATTTCCCCAAGGATGAATGGGCGCTGGCCAAGTTCAATGGAGTGGCGCAGTATGAACACGCCAACCCCCAACTGGGAGAACACCCGGACTGGGGCACGTTGATCTTTGATTTTGGCCGTAATGAGGTGCGTAACTTCCTGGTCGCCAACGCACTTTACTGGTTTGAGGAGTTCCACATCGACGGGCTGCGTGTGGATGCCGTAGCCTCCATGCTGTACCTGGACTATTCGCGTGATGATGGCGCATGGAGCCCCAACCGCTTCGGTGGTCGGGAGAACTTGGAAGCCATCAGCTTCCTGCAGGAAATGAACGCAACCGCTTATCGGCGCAACCCTGGAATTGTCACCATCGCCGAAGAATCCACAGCGTTCCCGGGAGTTACTGCGCCCACCAGTGGTGGAGGGCTGGGCTTCGGCATCAAGTGGAACATGGGCTGGATGCACGATTCGCTGACCTACATGGCAGAGGATCCCATCAACCGAGGCTGGCATCACAACCAAATCACCTTCTCCCTGGTCTACGCGTTTACGGAAAACTTCATGCTGCCCATCAGTCATGATGAGGTGGTGCACGGTAAGGGCTCATTGCTCCGCAAGATGCCAGGGGACAGATGGCAGCAATTGGCCAACCTGCGGGCCTACCTTGCGTTCCAGTGGGCGCATCCCGGTAAGCAGCTGATCTTTATGGGAACCGAGTTCGGTCAGGAAGCTGAATGGAGTGAACAGCACGGGCTGGATTGGTGGCTGGCAGAGAACCCGGCCCACAGCGGCATTCAGGAATTGGTCAGGGACTTAAACCAAAGCTATGCCGGCACCCCGGCACTCTACGAGCTGGACAATGTTTCCGAGGGCTTCACCTGGCTCAACGGAGGCGACACAGAAAACAATGTGCTCTCCTTCGTTCGCTGGGACAAGTCCGGTAACCCGCTGGTGTGCATCATCAACTTCTCCGGTGTTGCCTATGAGGGCTACCGGGTGGGCTTGCCGCAGCTCGGTGGATGGGAAGAAGCTCTCAACACAGACCTTTCTGTCTATGGCGGTTCTGATGTACGCAACATTGGCGAGCTTACGGCTGAAGATCTCGCGTGGGATGGTCAGGAAGCCTCGCTGCGCTTGCGAGTTCCGCCCCTGGGCGCCCTCTACCTGGTGCCGAAGGGCCCCTCTGCTCGCTAACTTCCGGACATCTTCTGGACACCTGCCTGTTGTTTTGTGTTCACAGCAGGCAGGTGCTATTGTTAGTACTCCGCTGAACGAATGGTTCAGATCCGGAACTAGACAAACTCATGTGGCCTTGAAAATAGGCCCGATGATGCGTGTTCAAATGCAAGTTTGAATGCAGTCGATATCATGGATTTGACTTCCAGGAAGTCATGCGGGTAAGCTTGAAAAGTTGCCTCGGCACTGATCGTCATGGATTGTTTGTTGGTTTGTGGTGTGTTGGCTGGGTGTGGTTGTTGTTTGAGAACTCAATAGTGTGCCAAGTTTTATTGATACCAATTTATTTATATTGAATTGGTTATTTGGTTGTGTGTTGCCGCCCCTGTG